>NZ_CM001240.1:3483778-4083778 GCF_000230835.1 Clostridium sp. DL-VIII | reverse complement strand
AAATGTCATAGAAAGAAAACACATAAAAGATTTATATACGGGCTTAGCATTCACGGAAGAGAATTATAAGGAATACGGAGTTTTAAGTATAGATCACTTTATTCCTTGGAGTTTTGTGCTTCATGATCAAATATGGAATTTGGTGCCTACTTTTAAGAATATTAATAGTAAGAAAAGTGATAATCTGCTTCATTATGATAGATATATTGATAAGTTTTGTGAAATGCAGTATGAAGCATTTTGTTTCGTAGTTGATGAAGACAAGAAAAATCAGATTGATGAATATGGACAAGTACTTAAGGTTGATAATCTTAAGAAATTTAAAACGGAAAACAGGGAAGATGAATTTGTTAAAAGGTTGAAACAGGAGATTGGGCCGGTTTATGGAGTGGCGGTAAATCAGGGGTTTGGAGTTTTAGAGAATTTTCTTTAAAGTATCATTTCAATACTCATCTTTTATGTATTGATCGACTATGGTAAATATATGTAATATTAGTCAGCAGTTATGAAAACTTAACTGCTTTTTGTTTTGTAAATCTTTATAAGTATTAACTATTTATGTTAAAATATAGTTACTATGTATAAAATATATAATTTAATTGATGAGTTAAAGGTAAAGGGAGAGAATTTATATGGTAGGGTTATACATTATTATAATTTTAGTGATTGTAATTGCAATTGCATTAAAAAAGAGTAAGTATGATAAAAGCAATTATAAAAAAGAATCAGGGAATGGTTTCTTTGGAGTAATGATGGACAAAGGGAAATATGGAGAGTATTTATCGTTTAATATTTTAGAAAAAATAAAAGGGGAACATAGAATACTTACTAATGTATATTTGCCTAAAGAAAATGGAGAAACTACAGAAGTTGATTTAATATATTTACATGAAACAGGGATTTATGTTTTAGAATCAAAAAATTATAGCGGATGGATCTTTGGAGATGAGAAAAGTAAGTATTGGATGCAGATCTTAAAGAATAAACAGAAGAAAAAGTTTTATAATCCAATAAGGCAAAACAATACTCATATAAAATATCTAATAAAATTATTAAAAGTTGATGAAAAATTAGTAAAGTCAATTATAGTTTTTAGTGAAAGATGCGTCATAAAGAAAATGGAAGTTCATTCGGAAAATGTGAAAGTTATTAATAGATATGCTTTAAATAAAACAATAGAGCAGCTTATAAATAATTCTCCAAAGGTATTTGAAGCAGGTGAGATTATTGAGCTATATTATGAATTAAAGTCTCATACTTGCGTTAGTGAAGAGATGAAGGCAAAACATATAAATCAGATTGAAGAGATACAAGTTTCAGAAATTAATACTAAAAATAAAAGTAAAAATGTTAATAGAGAAATTATTAATAATGCAAAAGAAATTAAATTAGTGGGAAAAGAAGTTAAAGAAATTAATAATGTAATTGAGGTTGCTAAAAAGCAGGATAAAGTAATTTTAGATATAAATAAAAATGATGTATATATAGGGAATCTTGTTACAGAAAAAATTAGAGAAAAGTTAGACGAATCTGATGGACATGCGTCTATTAAACTATTTAGAGGTGATTCTTGTGAAATAAGTTACGATTCAAATGAAAGTGGGCTTGTTTCTCCTAAAATACCAGTTCCAGATCAATTAACCTGGGAGGTATTTGATGCTGCTGTAGAAGTTGTAATAAATAACGGAGGAAAGGCACCAAAAGGTAGCGCCAGATCAAAGGGAGCTAGACTTGGAAATGAACTTTTACCAATGAATTCAGTGGAAGGTTATATTGCACATAAGGTTCATGGAGTAAAAGAAGGACAAAGTGCATTTGGTCCAGGCTTTGTAATTTTTGCAATTTTAGATTGGGCAGGTATATGTAATAATGAAAAAGGGTTTTTAACTATAAAGCCTTCATTTTTGATGGAGCTTGGGGAAAGTAAAAATAATTAATTAGAGAATAGTAAGGAGATATAATTATGGAAGAATTAACAATTGCTTTATTGATAGATGCAGATAATATTGGAGCTAAGCATATTGAAAGTATTTTAGGTGAGCTTACAAAGTATGGAAGGGTTACAATAAGGCGAATGTATGGTGATTGGACACAGGAAAGGTTAAAATCTTGGTTAGAGAAATCTTCACAGTTTTCACTTACCCCTATAATGCAATCAAATGATACTTCTAGAAAGAATGCATCAGATATAGGACTTGTTATTGATGCCATGGATATATTATATTCAGGGAAGGTAAATGGTTTTTGCATTGTGTCAAGTGATGCTGATTTTAATAAATTGGCAAAAAGATTACGTGAGTCTGGAAACTTAGTAATTGGCATTGGAGAACAAAAAACACCAGCAGCATTTAGAGCTTCATGTGAAAAATTTATTTCTTTAGATATTATAAATGAAGAGACGGAACTTGAAGATGAGAAACTAGATACAGTATCTAAGAATAATGAAATTAGTGAAAAATCTTCTACAAAAAGTATTATAGAAAATGCTATTATTGATATGATTTTGGATAGCAATACGGATTCTATGGCCCTTGGAGAAATAGGACAAAGGATAAATAATATGTTCCCAGATTTTGATGTTAGAAATTATCATTATACAAAATTATCCGAACTATTAAAGGAGTTTGATAGCCTTTCACTAAGTAATAAAGAAAACAAATACTGGGTTACTCTAAAAAATATTATGCCAGAAAATATTAAAGAAATTGAAAATAAAATAGTTGTGATATTTAATAAAAAGAAAGTATCAACGATGAATATTGGTGAGCTTAAAAAAGAGTTATCCAACGTTATTCCAAATTTAAATATAGTGATTAAGAAAAGCGGAGTTACTAAGTTCTCTATATTCTTAGATAAAAAAATTGATATTATTAGAGTTAGTTCTAATAATGCTAAACTTATTAAAAAAGGCTAGAGATAAGAATCTTAAAGAACGTGGGGGATTTAAGGAGGGGATTGTGCTTAAAAGTACAAAATGATTTTTGCTGTTGTGGAAACTATTAGCATAGTCCAGGCTTTATGATTTATGCAGTTTTAGATTAGGCTGGTATTTGCAATAATGGGAGAGGCTTTTTGAGTATAAGTCCTTCAGTTTTAATGGAGCTTGAGGAAAATAATGAATTAATAAGTCAATGAGTATGGTAAAATGAACCATAGAATAATAAAGTTAAGGGGAGTAATTAATGAGCAGCGCAGCATTATATCTAAATGACTTATTAGCATTTGAGGATTTAAGTAATATAAAAATTAAATTCAATCAGTTTAATGGTGAAAGTGATCCAATGGAAGAATATAAGAAAAATCCTGATGTTGTAAATGATAGATGGCTTTTTTGGAGAACAGAAAGAAGAAATTTTGATGTAAATCAGATAGTTATTTGTTTACTTAAAATAAATGATGACGTGTGGCTTCTTACTACAATTAAACGTGTAACAAAAGAATTTGATGTAAAAAATGATGTCAATTATGAAGGTGAAGAATTAGAGAAATATAAGCCTTTTTTCGGAAGAGTACTTATAAAGTTTCATAAAGATTTTCAAACACAAGTTAGATATGTTGAAGATATTTTCGATCAGCTTGAAGTTCTGCAAATACTACCAACAGTATTTGATGGTGATGACTTTCCAGGATATGAAAAGGTACGTTTATCTTTTGAATAGCTTGAAACAATTATTTCACGAAATAAGAAGGATTGGATATCTGCCTTAGAAAATCAAAAGGCTGTTTATTTAATCAGGGACACAAATAACGGAAAATTATATGTAGGATCAGCTACAGGTGAAAATGGAATGCTGCTGCAAAGATGGAAAAGCTATGTCAGCAATGGGCATGGGGGTAATAAAGAGCTTCTGGACATTTTAAACACTCAAGGCTTTGATTACATGAAGAAATATTTTCAATATTCAATTCTAGAAAATTATAATTCAAGAGTTGATAAACAAATTATTTTAAGTAGAGAATCTTGGTGGAAAGAAACATTGGGGACAAGAGTTCCTTTTGGTTATAATTGCAACTAGTTTTAAGTATATACAGATACATTATTTGAAAATATTGGATTTTATTAAGAGTTTATGTAATATAAGCTCTTATTTTTATGGTAGAATATATCTATATTGTATTTTGCTAGGTGAAATTAAAATGAATGGAATTTATACAACAGATAAACTTTCAATATCACCAAAAGAAATTGGTGATGTGCCTTATAGCAGTGAAGTTGATTATAGGATATTTTCTAGAGTATTAAATGATACAGTTGCAAGCTATAAGCTGTATTGGCTTTTAGCTTTGCTAGATGAGATTTCTGAAAGGAAAAGTGAAATTGAATTTAAAAAATTAATATGCAAAAATGTAACCCCAATGTACCTGGAATAGCAATGAAATTAGAAGCTCCTAAAAATAGAGATTCTTTAAGAGAACAAACAAAAATATGGGAAAATGTCATAGAAAGAAAGCACATAAAAGATTTATATACAGGCTTAGATTTTACAAAAGAAAATTACGATGAACATGGAGTGTTAAGTATAGATCATTTCGTTCCTTGGAGCTTTGTTCTTCATAATCAAATGTGGAATCTAATACCAACCTTTAAAAATATAAATAGTAAGAAAAATGATAATTTGCTTCCTTTTGATTTATATATAGACAAGTTCTGTAAAATGCAATATGAAGTCTTTAATTACGTAGTTAATGAGAATAAAAGAAATCAAATTGATGAATATAGGGAAGTTTTAAAAATAGAAAATGCTAAAAAGTTCGTTAAGGAAAATAGAGAAGAAGAATTTATAAAGAAACTTAAGCCGGAGATTGGACCGGTTTATGGGGTGGCTGTAAATCAGGGGTTTGGAGTGCTGGAAAAATTTATTTAGAATATGAGAGAAATCGAGTAAATTTATGTAAAATTACTCGATTTCTCTTATATATAGCTAAAACAATAGATTCAAGATTTTTATATTATAAACTTAGGTAATATAATTATAATGTAGCTAATTATGTATTAAATGGAAAGCGGGGGGATAATAATGGCGACTTTACTGACAATGATTGTATTTTT
This sequence comes from Clostridium sp. DL-VIII, assembly GCF_000230835.1. Taxonomy (NCBI): domain Bacteria; kingdom Bacillati; phylum Bacillota; class Clostridia; order Eubacteriales; family Clostridiaceae; genus Clostridium; species Clostridium sp. DL-VIII. Next base: position 4,078,728 of record NZ_CM001240.1, on the reverse strand, counting down.
TAGTTTCTTAGGGTGTATAGGAATAATACCATTATTTATTTATTCAAAAAAGAAAAAAGATTTCAAATATAAACCAGAGAAACTATTAAAAATATTAAAAGCATTAGCAGCAACATTTGTAATATCATTCATTTTGTTTGGAATAACTGTACCACATGCGAATGATACTAAGGCAGTACAGGCACAAGCTCAGCAAGAACAAAATGATGGTAATGTAACAGACAAAACAATCAACAGTGGAAAATATACGGGAACACTTAAGAATGGAAAAAGAGAAGGTACTGGAACATTCACAGCAGCGAATGGGGATAGTTATAAAGGTGACTGGAAAGATGATAAAATGAATGGTCAAGGAACTTTAAATTATGCAAATGGAGATGTTTATTCAGGAACTTATGAAAACGGATTAAGGTCAGGAAAAGGAACATTTACATGGAAAGAAAGTCAAGATACATATACTGGTGACTGGAAAGCAGATGCGATGACTGGACAAGGCGTTTATGATTTTGGCTCTGGTGAAAATACAGGAGATAAGTATACTGGTGAATGGAATAACAACAAAATGGAAGGAAAAGGCACATACACTTATAAAGATGGAAAAAATTTGACTGGAACATGGAAAGACAATAAATGCATTTCAGAAAGTAAGTAAGAGGTGATACATATGGGGAAAATCAATTATCCTAAAATAAACAAAAAAATTCAAGATTTTATATACGAAGAAGAAGGAAACATAAGTAGAGATAAGGTACTATTTATTGGATCAATGTTAGTTATTTTAGCAGCAATGATACCATCAAAAGCATTTGCAGGACATAGTTCACATGCATCACATGCTTCACATACATCATCAGCAGCTCCAAGTGGACATGCATCGCATGAATCACATGCGTCTCATGCATCATCTTCTACAGGAACAGATAATTATAGCGCAGATTCTAGTACATCAGGTTCAAGTAATTCAGGAGCAACTCAAAGTAATTATAATGCTGCGTCATCAAGCAATTCAAGTTCAGCAGCATCTAACTCATCAACTGCTTCAAGTTCAAATACTGCAGCATCAGCAAATTCAAATGGAACTTCAAATGCGCCAGCTGAAGCGCCTGCAAAAGTACCGGGAACACCTAAAATACCAGATGCAACACCTAATTTTTAGTAGAAAGTAGAGAAATTATATGAGTGATAAATTAACAAAGGAAAATGATAATTCTATAGCTTTTTATCTTAATAAAGATATATATAATGTTAAAACAATAATGAAGGCTGCCTATAATTTTATAGAAGGCTTCTATATTTTATTAAATTACGTAAATAGTGATATTGAAGTTGTTTTAGAAAGTAAAGAGCAAAAGAATAGTGAAGAAATGAAAAAGTATAAAGGTGAATTCTATAATGAATTATTGAGGCAGAATATTAGATACATTGTTGCTAAGGATACTAAAAATATTAGGGAATTAGTTATGGGGAGAGCATTATATGATACATGTATTGAATATGAGGATACTAAGGAAGATGTAAATGAAAATAGTCCTGAATTAAAGGATGAGTTAGATATATTAGTTAACTGGTTTGATAAGAATGAGGGGTAGTATTATGCAACAAATTGAAATGAGTTTAGCAATATATAGTAAATGTATAATACAAGAAGGCTTTGATGAGTATAAAAAATTAGTTAAAAGCAGCATAGAAATTAAAGAAGATAGAGCTATAGTTACTTTTGAAACTGATGATGAGTATATTACAAAAGAATTTTCAAATTACATAATAGCTCTAAGTGCTGCAGAGGTATAAAAGTAAATGATAAACAACATATATTTAACAGTATTAATACTATGCCTTATATGTATCAGTATAATAACTTTTATTACTGACTTTAAGCATGGAAAAATCTTAAATAAACATTTAAGATTTTTCATGAAAATAGGACTTATAATTCAGCTTTTATATAGTATGTATTTTATATTTTATGAAAAACAAATTTATAATTTTAGCGGATATATAATGAATTTTTTAATTGGTGCATTGATTTCAATTTGTTTGTATTATTTTGATATATGGGGAGCTGGAGATTCAAAATATGTGATTTTAATGCTTTTAATAGCTCCAATAAATATTTTAAAAAATAATGGGGTTATTGCTTTTCAGGGATTAATGATTTATATTATTACTTTTACTGTGGCTCTTATATATTTGTGTGGCGAGAGTTTGTATTTCTTTTGTAAGGAAGTTCCAACTTTAGAACGTGAAAGTTTCTTTGAGATATTTAATATAAAAGAATTTTTCATAAAATGGTTATTTTCCTTTTCAATTATAACAATAATTTATAGAACAATTAGTTTAGTATCACGTGAATTTTTAACTAATAATGTATTATTAATTAGATTTTTAATTATTCTTCTAATGTTCTACTTCTTAGATAAGGCAAAGAAAAAAGGACTATGTATCATTACAGTCATTTTAGCAGTTTTAGCAACTACATTTGATTATTATATAAATGGATATAGCAGCGGATTTATTATAGATTATAAAATATTATTTTTTGTTTTAATAATTATAATTATCAGAAATCTATGCTCAAGATATAATTATAAAAAAATAAAAACAACTGAAGTTCAAGAAGGAATGGTGCTTTCAGCAGGAACTTTTGTTGGATTTTTCAATTCTAGAGTTAAGGGACTTCCAACATTTAAATCTGAATCAATTCATTCAAGGATAACTTTAGAGGAAGCAGAAAGTGTTAAAAGGTGGGCAAAAAGTAAATATGGACAGGAATACATTTATATTGTAAGACAGATTCCTTTTGCTCCATTTATATCACTTGGGACTATTGGAAGTATTTTGTATTTCATCATATAAATAAGGAGTATATTAGATGGAGTTAGTAGGAAAAGTTACATATGATAATTTAGAAAAGGAAGATAATTTAATATTAGTTATAAAAGATAAGGCTTATGAAGATTTTAAATACGGATTTTTTGCTTATATATTTGAAAGCAACATACTTCCTAAAGAACTAGAAGAAGATTTATTAGAAAAAAACGTTAAATTTATAAGTGGAATTAATATAAGCAAATTGACATCTGGAGATGTAGTGAAAGTAAACTCGAGTAAAAATTCTTTAAAAGTTATGTATAAAGCTAATTCTTCAGAACAAGTCATTTTAACAACTAATCAATGCAATAATAACTGCATAATGTGTCCAGATTCAGATGGAATCAGAAGTACTCATCACAATGCAGATGTAAATATTATAAAATCAGCTATCAAATTAATGAATGATAATACTAAATATATATGCATTACTGGTGGAGAACCTACCTTTTTAAAAGAAGAGCTGTTTCACATTTTAGATATATGCAAAGATAAATTTCATAATGCTGAATTTATAATGTTAACTAATGGAAGAACTTTTTATTATGAAAACTATACTAAGGAATTTATAAAGCATTGTCCAAACAACATAATTGTTGGTATTCCACTTCATTCTAATAAGGAATATATGCATGATGAGATTACAAGGGTCAAAGGAAGTTATGTTCAAACAGTTAATGGAATGAAAAATTTGTTAAACCATAAGCAACTTGTTGAAATAAGGGTTGTAATAAATAAACTAAATTATTTAGAGTTGAATAATATAGCAAAGATGATTACTAGAGAATTTCCTAATTGTTACAGAGTAAATTTTATGGCTATGGAAATACTGGGGAATGCATATATAAATCGAGATGAAGTCTGGGTTGATTTCATAGATTTTAAAGAGCAATTAGAAAAGGCGTGTCTAACTTTATTATCTAGCGGAATTCGTACTTATATTTATAATATTCCATTATGCTATATTGATAAAAAGTTTTGGAGTATTGCTAAAAAAAGTATCACAGAATACAAAGTTAAATATGGGGAAGAGTGTGAAGAGTGCAACATAAAAGAAAAATGTGGAGGCTTCTTTTATTCTACTAAGAAATTTAAAAACTTAAAGGGAATAGGTATAGTATAATGGAGAGTTTAACTAATGCAGATTACAAGATAAATTACTTTAATTTTGAAGAAATGAAAGACAAGTTCTTGATCACTAATGATTTAGGAAGATATTTATTTATTGATAAAAATCATATGAAGAGCATACTTAACCAGGATTTTAATATTCCTAGAGGCCAGCTTAAATTATTAGAAGATAACTATTTTATCTACAGGGATAAAGAAGAGTTTATTGAAAAAGCCTCAAGTGAACTAAGAAAAATGAAAAATTATCTTAATGATGGGACGCAGTTGCATATATTTGTTCTTACTACTTTCTGTAATTTAGGCTGCATATACTGTCAGGCATCTGCTTACAATAAGGCGGAAAACTGTGAAAATAGTCATAAATTTATGACAAAAGAAATAGCCAAAAGAGCAGTTGATATTGCACTTCAATCTCCAGCTATGAATTTGACCTTTGAATTTCAAGGTGGAGAACCTCTAGCAAATTTTGAAGTATTAAAATATATTGTAAGTTATTCAAAAGAAAGAAACAAAGAATTAGGAAAAGATATATGCTATTCAATGGTTTCCAATTTAACCTTAATAAATGAAGAAATGATAAATTTCATTCTTAAAAATAATATAGGCTTATCTACATCAATTGATGGACCAGAGACATTACATAATAAAAATAGAAAATATAATAAAGGAAACAGCTTGGAAATAACAAAAAGTAAACTAGAACTAATTAATAGGAAAGCTAATTTTTCAAGTTCAGTACAAGCTATACAAACAACAAGTAAATTTAGCCTAGATTATCCAAAAGAAATTGTAGATGAATATGTGTCACTAGGATTGAAATCAATTTTTGTGCGTCCATTAACACCAATGGGATATGCAGCAAAGCATTGGGGAGAAATTGGATATACAGCAGAAGAGTATTTAAACTTCTATAAGAAAGTCCTAAATTACATAATAGAGCTTGCAGCTAAAGGGATAGATATAAGGGAAGCCAATGCAGTAATATTATTAAAGAAAATCCTAAATAATGATCCAATAAATTATATGGAATTAAGATCACCTTGCGGAGGTGCCATAGGGCAGCTTGCTTATAATTATGACGGAAATATATATACTTGCGATGAAGGAAGGATGCTTTCGGAAATGGGCGATGAAAGCTTTAAGATTGGTGACGTATATAAAAATACCTTAGCAGGTTTAATAAAAAGTCCAGTATGTAAAACAGTAGCAGTATCTTCATGCCTCGAAGCAATTCCAGGATGTGAGCAATGTGCCTATAGTCCATATTGTGGAGTATGCCCTGTTTGCAATTATGCTCAGTATGGCAATTTGTTTGCTCCTAATGTTAATTCTTATAGATGTAGGATATTTAAGGGGATGCTTGAGATATTGTTTGAGAAGATTGAAGAGAATGATGAGAAAATTATGGGGATTTTTGATTGGTGGGTTAAGTAATATTGGGATTAAGAAAAAGTAATTTTCTTATGAAATATTAGAAGACGTTTCAATTTTAGGAATACTAAGGTGTAATGTTTGCTTATAGTTCTTTTACAGCAACAATATTAAAATATATATTTGATATAATATAAATAAGAAATGCTTAGTGCCGTAACACTAAGCAATCCCTAGAACAAAAACTGTAGAAATACCTACGCAGAAGTGTATTTCATTAAATTCATTTTATTCAAAATTAATGTTAATAGTTTAAAAAAGTTTTAGACTGTAAGGAATTATAAGCACACAGTTTGTAGTAATGCAAGCAGTGTGTTTATTTTCATTAATAAAAGTATGCAAACAGCATAATTTCAATGGAAGAAAGTTAGCCAATGTGGTAAAATATTCATGTATAATGTTAGAAATTGAAAAATGAGGGGAAATTTATGAGCAGCCTTAAGAAAATTAAAGATGAAAAATTAATATAAGAGAAAAAATGATAAAGTTATGAAGGATTACTCAAGAAGCTGGAAAAGACCACAGCTTTATAAGGATCTTGAGAAGGCTAAAGAAAATGGAACTAGTGAAGATGAATTTGCAATTGAACCAAAGGAAATTGAAGGTAATAAGGTTGTAGAACTTTTTGAACCAAAGGGAGCACAGATAGAAGCTTTATATGAATTGGAAAATTCAAGAGAAGAAGGCTTTGATAAAGGTTTAGTTGTAGCAGCTACAGGTGTAGGAAAAACATATTTAGCAGCCTTTGATTCAATAAAAGCTGAAAGAGTTTTATTTGTTGCTCATAGAGAAGAAATAATTAAACAGGCAGCTAGAAGCTTTAAAAATGTTAGAAAATCTGAGGATATTGGCTATTTTTATAACAATATTAAGGATAAAGATAAATCAATGATTTTTGCATTGGTACAAACCTTGGGTAAGGATGAATATTTGAATGAAGAGTATTTTAAAAGAGATTACTTTGAGTATATAGTAATTGATGAATTTCATCATGCAGTATCAAGTAATTATAGAAAAATTATTGATTATTTTACACCCAAATTTTTGCTTGGATTAACAGCAACACCTGAAAGACTTGATTCAAAGGATGTATTTTCTATTTGTGATTACAATACAGTTTATGAAATAAGGCTTAGTGATGCCATAAATAAAGGATATCTTTTGCCTTTTAGATATTATGGAATTTATGATCAAATGGTAGATTACGAAAATATAGAATTTAAAAATGGAAAATACAATGATAGAGAATTAGAAGAAGCTTTAATGCTGGATAAAAGAGGAGAATTAATCTTAAAGCATTATGAAAAATACAATTCGGGTAGGGCTTTAGGCTTTTGCAGCTCTAAAAAACATGCGGAATATATGGCAAAATATTTTTGTGAAAATGGAGTGACCGCAGTTGCAGTATATAGTGGAGAAAATGGAGAATACTCAGAAAACAGGACAGAAGCAGTAAATAAATTAACCAAGGGAGAAATAAAGGTTATATTTTCTGTAGATATGTTTAATGAAGGTTTAGATATACCTGCAATTGATATGGTAATGTTCCTAAGACCAACTCAGTCTCCAACAGTATTTTTGCAGCAGTTAGGAAGAGGACTCAGAAAGCATAAAGATAAAAAATATTTAAATGTCCTAGATTTCATAGGAAATTATAAAAAAGCTGATCTTTTGCCATTTTTATTAAGTGGAAAAGCTTATTCTAGAATTGAAGCAAAAAAAGGAATTCTTAATGAAAATGAATATCCAGAAGATTGCAGAGTGGATTTTGATTTTAGAATTATAGATGTATTTAAGAGACTAGCAGCTAAAGAAATGAATATCAAAGATAGGATTTTAGAAGAATTCTTAAGAGTAAAAGAGCTAGTAGGACATAGACCGAGCAGAGTTGAATTTTTCAATAATATAGATGATGAAATATATTCGGCTATAAAAAGAAATAAAAGTGAACTAAATCCTTTCAATGATTATTTAAGCTTCTTAAAAGAAAATGGAGAATTATTTAAAAGTGAAGAAACTTTATTTAATAGCATAGGACATGACTTTATTAAAATGATTGAAACTACAAAGATGAGTAAGAGTTATAAGATTCCTGTTTTTCTTGCATTTTATAATGGAGGAAAGGTTAAGATGGAAATTAGTGAAGAGGATGTTTATAGGAGTTTTTATGAGTTTTATAGGAAGGGTAGTAATAAGGTGGATATGCTTAGGGATAAGGGGACGGCAGATTTTGAAAGTTGGGATAAGAGGAAGTGGGTTAGATTGGCTAGGGAGAATCCGGTTAGGGCTTTGATTAGGAGTGAAGGGATATTCTTTAACTGGGATAAGAAGGCTTTAATGGAATTAAAAAATGAAAATATGGAAAGCATTATTGGGAAGAATTCGTTTGTTGAACATATGGGGGATGCTGTTGTATATAGGACTGATAAGTATTATGAGGAAAGGAAAGAAGTTTTTAGATTATAAAAACTTGAGTATTCAGAATATATAAATAAAACTTGAATTAATTATAAATATATGAAATGGGTAGGGATGTAAAAATGTGTTTCACAGATAAAGATAATATAAATATAAAAGAATATTCATTAGAAGAGCACTTGGAAATTAAATGTAAAAATAATGAGAAATATAAACATTTATATGCTGCATGGACAACTGATAAAGATGTGTATACAAATTCATTATCAGCAATTCCAGTAAATTTTCCCCATTATAGTAGACATGAAGCAAGTCATTCATTGAGTATAATAAATAAAATTGAAATGCTTCTGGGCATAGAAAGAATTAAAAGTTTAAGTCCAACAGATACATTTTTAATATTAGAAAGTGCATTTTCACATGATTTGGGAATGATTATTCCTACGGAAATATTAAGAGAAGAATGGAAAAAAACAAGTTTTAAGCGTTTTTTAAAGAGAATTGCAACCGATGGATTTGATGAAGATATAACAAAAGCAGCAAATTATCTATTAGAAATTCAAGATAAATATACTGAATTTAATGAAAAAAATAGAGATTGGCCTGTGGAAGTTCGAGATGCAGTAATTTTAATTACTGCTGAATATTTTAGAAAGGGTCATGGGTCGAGAAGTGAATTATGGCTTAAGCAATCAGAAAAAATAGCAGCAAGTATAAATGCAAATAAATTTATTCCAGAGAGAATAATGAATATAGTTGGAAAGGTAGCAACAGCTCATGGAAGAGAATTTGATGATGTATTAGCTAACTTAGAACATATTCAAAATGGCATAGGCGTTGATAAAATACATCCAAGATTTATAGCATGTTTAATAAGACTTGGAGATTTATTAGATTTGGACAATGGTAGATTTAATGAAGTTTTTGAAAAAACATCACCATCACCTGAAAGTTCAAAAGTGCATAAAAAGAAACATAGGTCAATTACTCATTTTTTAGTATCACCAGAAAGAATTGAAGTTTCAGCAATATGTGAAGATGATAATGTATATAGAGAAACAAGGGCTTGGTTTGATTGGCTTAGTGATGAGCTGAAAAATTTAAGCAGTAAATGGAGTGATATTGTACCAAAAGACTTTCAAGGTGGTCCACCAAGCTTAGGGGATATTAAATTAAGTATAAAGGGAGCAGAAGATATAACAGAGCAGCTTAATTTAAGGTTTAATATTGATCCAGTGAGAGCTTTTGAATTGATTGAGGGAAATGGAATATATAATGATGAGTTAGTTTTTATAAGGGAACTTTTACAAAATGCAATGGATGCTACTAAAATTAAAATATGGAGGGATATTAAAAATAAGCACTATGATGATGTAGGAGCTTTAATAGGTGATGAATTTAAAGAAAAAAATTTAAGTGATTACGACTTTAGTTTTCCAAGAGAGCTACCACCAAATTTAAAAGATTTTTATCCAATAAAAATTAATGTAGAATATGAACAATCTAAAGATAATAAAGGAGAAAATATATATAAATTTACCATTGAAGATAAAGGTTGTGGTATGAGTTTAAAGGATCTACAAAGAATAGAGAATGCCGGAGGCAGTTGGGAACAAGATGATGAGTTGCAAGATTTTATAGAGTCAATGCCAGGATGGTTACAGCCAACAGGGAGTTTTGGGATTGGATTACATTCTGTTTTTTTAATAACTGATGAAATGAAAATTGAAACAAAGTCAGATAATGAAGTTGGATATAATATAAGTTTTGTTTCAAGGAGAAAAAATGGATATATAACAGTAAAAAAAGATGAAAAAATTTGTAGTATAGGTACTAAGATTACTTTGAGAATAAATGAATCGAGATTTGAAGTATTAATGAAAAAACAAAGCAGAAATTATTTTAATAATTATGATTACTTTGATCCTGATTATAAGAAAAAAAGAATAGAAGAAGTTTTAAGAGAGCAAATAAAAGAGATTGTTGAGAATATTACCATATTTAATATAAGTTCAAACTTAATAAAAGATGAAAAACAAATAATAAATAGTAAAAAAATTAAAAATATAAATAAGTATGGACCATATGTAGATCCAGATGGGTTAAAGTACTATATATTTCTTGACCAATATAATGAAAATATTATAGGGGAGAATGTAACTGTTAATAAATGGAGTATAGAAATACAAGATAATGTTTATGAAACCATAGTCAACGTTATAGTAAGTAATAATGATATAGGAGCTTATAGTAGTGGGGTTAGGCCTCCTAAAATACTATTTAAAGAGATTAAGTGCAATAATTCACTAACAATTGATAATCAAGAATTATTTGATATAATAATTGATATTAAAAAAGGAAAAGCGAAGGAAATATTAGATGTATCAAGAGATGAATTAAAAGAAGATATATGCAGGAAATATATAAAAAGAGTAGAAGAAATTATGATTCCAGGTGCGTTAAAATACTTATATAAAGATTTTGATAAGCGCGACAAAACACATGTTAAATCTATTTATAACGGAATTGGTGAGGATATTTCGACTAGTGCACAATTATTGAAATTGCGATTAGCATTTAACCGTTTTTTATTTAAAGACGAGAGCTTTATGAAGGAATGGGGAAATAATATATCTATCTGTAATGGAGCAAATTATACGTTTGGAGATCTCTTAGAAAGTAAATATATATTAGAATTTGACAATAATAATATCACAGATGATATGAAAGAAAAGATAAAAGAGTTTAAAGTGTATGTGGGAAAAGATAAATTTATAGAAAACATAGGTAGATTTTATGGTATATTTAGAAAATATACATCTTGTAATTTTTGGCAAATAAAAAATTTAAGGGGGGAATATAATTCAAGAACAATTAATATGCTAAGGCTAAAAAAGAGAAAACAATCAATAACAATTTTAAATACTGAAGTTTTTGTTAATTGCCTTAAAAACAAGGAGGAATTTAACGAAAGATTGAAAATGTTATTAAATAAAGATATTAAAGTTAGGCAAAAATTAGACTACGTTTGTTATGATGCTGATAGTGATGAATGTGTTCTCTTATATAAAAATATTATATGTGACAAAAATATAGAGAACTTATCCTTATATTCGAGTCTAAAAAAAAATCTGTATGTTATTTCTCCATTTAAAGAGAATTGTGATCAATTAATAAAATTTTTTAATTATGAGATAGAGAAAGTAATAGAGCTTATAAAAAAGGATCATAATTTCGATGAATTAGTAGATTGGGTATCTAAAAATGCTACGTTCAGAGAAGAAAATGAAGATTATAAAACTAGAGTTATAGAAACATACAAAGCTTTAATTTCAGATTATATAGATTTACTAAAAGAAGAGGATAATAAAGAAGATAAAGTAAATTCAGGAATAATTGATACGGAATTAAATAAAAGCAATAAGGAAATAGAAGAAAAACTAGCAGTTAAAGAAGCTGCAACAGATATTGAAGAGAAAAAAGTTAGAAAAGCTAATAGTAGAAGGAAAATACAAATAAATAATTTTAAATTGATGGTAATTCAAAAAGAGGCAGAAAGGAAATTGCATTTAATACAGAAAAAGAAGAAAAACAAGTTTTAAATAATGATATAGGTAAGATTCCATTAACGAGCAATTATATTTATGTTTGTGCGTAATTTTATATATTACATTTGGAGAGTTAAAATGATAAAGCGAAGGGATAAATCAGAAATGGTAAAAGTAGGACGAAACAGCACTAAGAAAGAATTAAAGTCAATACCTATTTATGTTGTCGGAATAGAGAATGAAGCATTAAAGGGACGAGTTGAACATATATTAGATTGGTATATACGCAAAGCAGCATCCTATAAAAGGCTATTTTATGGAATTAGTGCTGTTTTAATTTTAATAAATGCATCGATTCCAATAATAAATGAAATTGGAATTGAGAATATTGGATTTACTGGTAAAGATATAACTGTATCTATTATTTCCAGTATAGCAACTATACTAACAAGTTTTATGACTTTATTTACTATGAAAGATACTTGGTTTAGATATAGAAAACATGTGGAGTCTATAAAAACAGAATGTATGTTATTTAACTGTAAGTGTGAACCTTATAATGATAAAAATAGAGAATGTAACTTTGCGCAGAAAATTGAAAGTATTATCTGCAATGAAAGACAACAATGGATAAATAATAAATTTGATAATAAAACCAATCAAGATAATGCTGTAAATGAAAATGCATAAAAAATTTTGTAAAGTAAACAAATCAATATGTACATGGGGGTAACATGAGTATTACATTAGAATCATATTTAAAGGAAGTCAGTGAAAGAGAAGGAAGTAAATTATATAGTAATTGGATGGTCATAAAGGAAGAGCTTTGTAATAAACTTGAAACTGTATCCAGCTATTTTCAACATTTCAGTTTACATAATGCTACACATTCTAAAGAAATATGCAATAATATAGAACGATTTCTAGGAGAAGATAGAATAAGAAAGTTATCTCCGACAGACGTATGGTTATTATTAATGGCGTTCTATTCACATGATGTAGGTATGGCGTTAAAATATAATGACATTGTTAACACATTTGAAGAGCAAAAATTTAAAGGGGAATTGAAGGAATTAATTGAAGGAAATAATACAGAACTTAAAAAAGCAGCAGAGAGAATTCTGACTTTTGAAAAAGAAAATAATAATCTAAAACCAATACAGGGGAAGGCCTTAGACATATTTAGAGATGTCCAATTAATTATAGAAGAACATTATAGAAAAGGACATGCTGCGAGAAGTGCAGATTATATTGGGGAATTTTTAGATGAAAAATATTCTTTAATAAATCCTAGAATAATAGAATTGCTAAAAAAAGTATGTATAGCTCACCAAGAAGATATTAAAAATATTGAAAATTTACATTATGAAGAAAATGGATTGTTTCAAGATTATGTTCATCCTAGATTTGTTGCAGGAATGCTTTGTTTAGGAGACTTACTAGATATGGACACTAATAGGTTTAGTAAGTATGGATTAGAAGCTGCATCTACAATGGCTAATGAATCAAAATTACATCTTGAAAAACATAGAGCACTTAAACACTTTTTAATAAAGCCCAATGGTATAGAAATAGAAATGGATAGTCCCTCTATGGAAGTTCATAGAGTAGCTAGAGATTGGGTTCATTGGATAGATGAAACCATAGATTATTTAACTCTAAAATGGAGTTGTATAGCACCAAATGATTTTGGAAACCCTCCTAAAATTGCATACAAAAAATTGTTGATAAAAGGAAGCGATTTATTTAATGAATATGCCGATTTAAAATTTACAATAGATCAAAGTAAAGCATTAGAATTATTACAAGGAGCTAATATTTACAAAGATAAATTTGTATGCATTAGAGAAGTTATACAAAATGCAATGGATAGTTCCCTAATTCAATTATGGAAAGATATTGATATTAAAAAGAAAAAAAAGAAGCTTGAAGAGGTAAATGAGCGTGATAAAATATGTAGGGAAACTTTGAAATGCGAAAAATACAATGAAATTGGAAAGCGTGATTTAAAAACAGAAGCAATAATTGATTTTTGGGAAAACTTAAGAGTAGATGAAAAATATCAAGAAAAATTAACAGAAGAAGCAAAAAGATTCAACGAATATCCAATTGAGGTATCAGTATACTTTGATGAGGAGGACAAAGTAACTATAGAGGTGTCAGATAAGGGAACAGGCATCAGTAATATTGCACTAAAAAGTATTGCAAATATAGGTACAAAAAAAGATAAAAGAAATGATAGGGATATAATAGAATCAATGCCGGGATGGCTAAAACCATCAGGACAATTCGGATTAGGATTACAATCTATATTTCTTATTTCAGATAAATTTGAAATGATAACTAAATCTCATGATGAACCTGGGAAGAAAATAATATTTGAAAATGTAAACAATAATACAGGTTATATAACAGTAGAACCTAATAATAGACATGAAAGAGGAACTACTGTAAAAATTCATATTGATGAAGCAAAGATTGAAGCAAGTGATTTTCAAACTGATGAATTAAGTTTTAAACTTAAGGATAAAAAAGATTTTATTATGGAGCTTATTTTAAGTAAAGCTAAAAATAACCAATTTATAGGTGAATTAGGTGAAAATGATTCATCCTTCGATATAAAAAACTACTTTTATGTAAATATACATAAAATAGATAAATTTAATCAAAAAGAAGACATACCTTCAAATAAAAGCCTATTTTCAGATAATAGTTTAGGATGTTTTTTAGAAAATGGAGAACTACAAATTACGACGATAAACTCACAGGAAAAATTAGTATTTGAATATTTTGAGCGAGAAAACAAATCATTATGCAAAATTGCATTCGTATTACCTGAAATTGAAAATCGGGAAGAAGGAGAATTGTTTAAATTCACCATTAAAAGTGGAGAATTATGTGAATTGTATTATAAGAATGTTTTTGTATGCGAGTTGTACAGTGATTCAAAATATATGTTTGATCGTCAAGAAATGAAGTATTTTAAATTTTCTTTAAATTTATTTGATAATAAAGCTGACAGTATTTTAGAAATTAGTAGAAATGCTATAAAAGAAAACTACAGGACAGAATTTTCAAAAGTAGTAAGGCACACTTTAATCAATGTATTTCAAGCTATTAATAATAATTTAATAGAAAAAAGAATAGAGTTAGAAGAGTATAATTTAACAATTCTATATCAGCTATTTAAGTTCTTTGGAATTAATACAGATAAATTTATAGAGACGTATAGAAATAAATTGTGGAAATTTTCGTTTGTTGAGAAATTTTATCGTCATAATTTTGATAATCCAGGACACATAGAACTAAATACAACAATTGATGAAATATTTAAAGCAAAATATAAGATTATTGAAGCAGTAAAGGATAGATATTATGTTACTAATTCATTTAGGGATTTTTTAGATAAAATAGATGATAAAAAAGTAGAAAAAATAAATATCAAAGATGTTGCTGATAATATATTGGAAGTAAAAAAATATTTGAATGGTATAACGTTTGATGGAGATTCACTTATTTCACATTCACTCATAGCTTCGAAAATAGTAAAATTAAATAATGAATTCTACAATTTATATGAATTTGCTCCTTTCATAATATCTGAAAATCAAGTTTTACCAATGTATGATGAAATATATTTAATAGATTTATTTGTGAAAATATCAAAAGAAAAAGAAAGAGAAATGATTGGATTAGAAAACTTTAAAAATCTGGTAATAGAAAAATTTGAAGATTATAGACTAAAATATATTATTAAGCTACCATTTAAAGATGAACATTATGATAAAGTAATTGATTCAATTAAGAAGGATCTCTCATTTGACAAGAGTATGTTTAAAAAAGAAGTGGTGAATACTGATTATTTTAACTGTTTAGTAGATTATGTAAGCAGCAAAAAGAAATTGCATTCTGATGAAATTAGACATGCATATGAGAAATTGATTGATAAATATATGGAATTATTAATAAAACCTGATGAAAAGGATAATCCATATAAGGAATTTGTAAAATGTTTAGTTGATGCAAATGAAGAAGTGGAAGATTAATTATAAAATTTCAAGTATAATAAACATAATGTTAATAGCTAAAAGCATCTAGAAACTTTTTTAGATATTTTTAGTTATTATAAGTTAGTAAGGTGGAAGGTTTTAAAGTGTGACTGACAATGCAAGCATTATATAAAATAGTAGAATATTTTAAAGAGAAGGGGTTGTCGCATTAGCGGATTAAAGTCCGTTAGCGATAGCTCCTTTTTAGATTGCATGAAATATTTTCTAAATTGAGTATTTTGCTAATTATAATTTCTTTAAAGTACACGGTAAATCATGCGTACCTATATAAATAAAGCCGCCATTCATGGCGGCTTAAAAAATATCTATTTTGTTTTTTTACACTCAATTGGAAGTTTTTCTGACCACGGAAGAAGGTCCTCAAGGAAATCTAGATTAGTATCTTCCATATGTTTTGGAATTTCTGTAAGAAGCAATTCAAAATAATTATAAGGTTTCAAATTATTTGCTTTGGCTGTTTCTGCAATGCTATAAATAATAGCACTAGTCTTAGCACCATCAACAGTGTCAATAAGATGCCAATTACGTTTTCCGATGCAGAAGCCTCGAATACTTCCTTCAGCTGCGTTATTGTCGGCTGGAACATTTCCAGCTTCAAGAAATACTTTAAGATACTTTTCCTGATTGAGACAATAAGTAAAGCATTTTCCGGTTTCGGATTTTGGAAGAACAGTATTCTGATGTTCTTTTACCCATGTGAAGAAAGCCTCAACCAGAGGTTTTACAGTCAATTGCCTTTGCTTTTGACGCTCCTCTGATGAGAGCTCACCTAATAAGCCTTCTACTTTATAAATAGCGACTATTTGTTTCAATGCATCATTTGCAAGAGTTCCTTTGCCATTTTCTTTACCAAGAGCCTTTACAACATTTGCAAAACGTCGCCTAGCGTGACTCCAGCATCCTGCAATTCTAAGATCTTCAAATTCTTTCTCTAAACTATGATAAACCTGATATCCATCTGTAACGACTATTCCAGAATAATTTTTTAAGAATTCACGCGGATGACTGGAATTACGTGTCTTCTGATATTCATAAAGTACAATCGCAGAGCCTTCATGCATTTTACCTGTACGATAAACTCACATGTAACTTTTGGCACCAGCAGACCGCCCATCTTTGCTTACGCAAACGGGAGTTTCATCAGCTTGCAATACCTTGCATTTGTATAGCTCTTTATGAAGTCGATCATAAATTAGCGAAAGATATCTTTCTCCACACCGAATTACCCAATTAGCCATTACCTGTCTTCTAATAACTACATCATTTCTTAAAAATTCCTGCTCAAGACGATATAATGGGATTGCATTTACATATTTGCTGTTCATAATAGCAGCTCCAAATGAAGGTGTAAGAATGCTACATCTTAATAGATCAGCTGGGCGATGGCCGCGGATAATAGTTTCATTATCATTTCCAGCATAAACTGCAACATGATGTTCCTCCACTTCAAATTTGGCTGGGTGAAAAGCAAGTCTTTTATAAACTTCATCCGGAAGGCGTTTCCATTTATCACCTAGACGTTTATTAAGCTCCTCATCAGATAATTCATGATTAATCACTACAATCGGAATATCCTTCAAATCTTCCTCGCGTTGACCTTTCATTCTTTTGCGTTTGTATGGTTTTGTATGGTTTTGGGCAGACTTCCTCCATATAAGGTTCTACAACATACTTATTAACAATAGTTGCTTCTGCTTCATCGAAACACAATTCCAATTTTAACTGACCATCATAAACTATCTTTTCTGAAGAACGACCAAATTGCTTATTTTTTGAAATACGTAGTTGTTCTAAAATCAAGTTCATATTTTGATTTACTTGTTCTAGTTGAACTTTTTGTTCAGCACAAGTCAAAGAAAGATTTTCTACAAGTTTTTGCATAGTTATAAAAATGGAAATCATATCTTCCTTATTAAGTTTTTCTAATTCGGCTTCTGTATATATCTTATCCATATGGACACAATACCATATAAAAAAGCTATATGCAATAGAAAAAATACAATTTATAAAAACTGTGGAAAAGCATTGCAAATAAAGCCTTTATTGTGGATAAATTAACTATAAAATTCTTGCAGGAGCGATAGATTTAATAGCTTTCTTTTGATCAATAGAAAGACCTTCCATCAACCATTTATATTGCTGCGGTGAAATAGCTTTTACTTCAGCTTCATTACGCGGCCATTGAAACTTTCCAGTTTCAAGCCGCTTATATAAAAGAAGAAATCCATCTCCTTCCCACAAAAGTCCTTTTATACGATCTGTCTTCCTTCCACAAAATAAAAATAGAATTCCAGTAGTAAATGGATCGATTTTGAACTCTCGTTGTACCATGATGGCAAAGCCGTCGATGCCTCTTCTCAAATCGCTGTAGCCGCAGGCAATGTAGATTTTTTCAAAATCAGATGCATTATTTAACATTCGACATCACCTTAAAAACCATAGAAAGTAAATCTTCCGAAACAGTGTTAGAAATTTCTAGCACGTTATTTCCGACGTGTATAATAATGTCAGACTTAAAGGAAGGAGTAGTTATTGAAGATTCAATAGGTACTGGGAGTTGAACAAAATTTGTTTGTTTCTGAGATTCGGTTTTTTTTAGTGTCTCGAATACTTGTCCTCTAACACTGCGCTGCTAATAGTAAAATTGTTTTTCATTAATATTGTTTTCATTACACCAACATCTAACACCCTTTCCGCTACTACGGCATTCGATTATAATAGATGTCCAATGCATTAATCGCATTTTATGAGTTGTTTTATCCATTGGTACCTCCAAAAAACTAGTTTAGTTACTTTGAAAAACTTGTAGTTTTCTAAAGCTTTGATTAATTATCTCAAAAATTTAAAATTGGCACGAGGTACTTATGGCCTACCATTTACTTCTAAAAATTATGTAATATGCCATGTGGAATATATATCCAGTAAAATTAAATATAAAAACAGAATTTTTTGTGGATATTTTTTCTTATTAATGCTATATTTTCATTTTCAAATTAGGAACTATTGAAAATATGAGGCCAACTAAATTGATCAGCATCGTAAATCTCGAAGAGATTAGCTTTTATAGCTCTTTTAATTTCAATTAATGTAGTTTTCGTTTCAATCAATGGTTCTATAAGTTTAAATATAGCGAAGGTCATAATCCCAGTGATTATCTGTATCATCACTGCATTTAATGATCGTCCTACAAAAGTTTTAAATTTTAGGTTTTGTTTTATCCACTTGAAAAAAAGTTCTATTTCCCAACGTTTTTTGTACAGAAATGCAATTTCTTCACTAAGAAGATCATCAATATTAGTTATAAATGTAAGCTCTTTACCTGTTTTATCTACAATTTTTATAAGTCGGTATTCTTGTTTTGTTTGATAAGTATATTTAGATCCAAGCTTTACTATTTTGTCACAGATTATTTTAGTTCCTACATCTAAAAGGCGTTCATAACTATGACTTATTTTTAAGTCCTTGATTTCCGTAACTACCGCATTATGTTTTAATCTAGTTACAAAATATTTTTCGTCTTTAGTGTATTGATCAAACTTTTCATAATCTAAATAACCCTTATCAAATACATAGATACAATGTTTACTATCAATTAAGGAATCCATAGCAGTTTTATCATGTTCGACAGCATTTGTAACAACAAATGCATCAGGAATACCTTTATTCAAATCAAATCTTGTATGAATCTTTACTCCGGCTTTGGTAGATCTAAATAATGCTCATTGGTAAAGATTTAAGCTCATACTTATGGTAGTAGAATCTATTAGTTTAATTGAACCAAAGCGCTTTAAGGACTCATTCACGGAACCCATACTTAAAACTTTATTAATGAGTTCGTTTAAAACTGGTAAAACACTTCATAATTTCTTTTATTATTATGGTATGATAAAGTACTCAAGCTAACGCTTGCTACGGTTTCTTTTAATTTGTTAGACATAGATATACCAAAGCTTAAATCTCTTAAACTATCTTTTTGAGAGATATGATGGTAAATCATCAATTTTAGATGATCTTTAGTGAAAAATTTTGAAACTTTATTATCAGTATTTAACTTAAATGCTGTATGTTTTAAAGTATCCCAATTAATAAAGCCTATAATTTTATCGAATAATTTGATATAATCAACCACGTAGTCAGTAAACTCCTTTAGGTTTATTGTTTTTGTGGTAATTACATTAAATCAAAGGTTACTGGCTATTTTCATGTATAAATTTATGGTTACATATGAAATTGTAACCATGTACAATTTGTCAATGGAAATTTTAATCAATGTTTAAACAGTAGTGAGAGTGTTAATATAATTGTTTATATTATTATGTATAATATGATTAAAGTGAGACATAAGTTTCCTCCTATTCCTGTGCATTTTTATTATAAGTAATTTGGTGTATTATGTCTATATTTGAATAATTTTATTGGTTAGTCGATTAAAGAATCTTAGAAGATAATAGATAGAACTATGAATTGAATAAGTCTGTAATATTTATCATGGAATTTTTTAAAAGGCATAATAACAATAATTTTTTGAGAGCTATAGAACTATTGAAAACCGTTGTTTAATCAGCTATAATGTTGTTAATAATCAGAACAAAAGATGAAAAAGTAAGGTAAGGATACTAAGATGAATAAAACTTTAAGGGAATTAAATCTTGAAGATGATTTTTTATTTGCGAAAGTTATGAGCGATAAAGAAATTTGTAGGGAGTTATTAGAAAAGATTTTAGAAATTGAAATAGAAAAAGTAGAAATGGTTGAAGAGCAGAAAACAATAGATTTATTGCTTGAAAGTAAAGGAATCAGGCTTGATGTTTATGTTAAAGATGAAAATAGCACAATCTACAATGTTGAAATGCAAAGAGGAAAGCATAAAAATTTACCTAAAAGATTAAGATATTATCAAGGAAGTATAGACTTAGATTTAATAAGTAAAGGTGAAGATTATAGAAAACTTGCAAAAAGCTATATTATATTTATCTGCACATTTGATTTGTTTAATAAAGGTCGTCACAAGTATACTTTTCAAAGTGTATGCTTAGAAGATAATGAAATAATATTAAATGATGAAGCGCAGAAAATAGTGTTAAACACCAGAGGAATTATGAATGATTTAAGTGAAGAGCTGCTAGAATTCCTTGCTTATGTAGAAGATTCAACAGATGATACAGTGCACGGTGCTAAAGGGAATCTTGTGAAAACCATACATAAAAGGGTGCAAGAAGTTAAAAATGATATTTCAGTGGAGGTGGAATTTATGACTTTATTGGAAAGAGATAGAGAGAAGATTGAGGAAGGTCGAGAAGAAGGTAAGGAAGAAAAAGCTTTAGAAATAGCGAAAGAAATGTTAAAAGATAACGAACCAATAGAGAAAATAATTAAATATTCAAAACTTAGCAGGGAAGAAATATTAAAAATTAAGATTTGAAAATTTTAATTTTACTGCTAAAATTCACAAAAAGCTATCCGCAAAAAGGTAGTTTTTTTGTATATAAAAAAGAATAATTGTAATGTGCCAAAAACGTTTTATGTCGATATATACCTGTGAATTAAAGAGGTAACAACCTTGAATATATGACAATCATAAGTCCAGATAGTGTTCTAGCCAAGTATTTAAATATCAGGGAGGAAATAGAGAAGAAAAGAATCTTAAGAATAAATTAGCTCAAGCTCTTAACCTTTAATTTTAAGATTATAATTAGAAATACAGTTCAATAAATCTAACTTAGAAAAATTTCTAGCGTTAGATTTATTTTTTACGACAAAAATTCAAAGTGGATAATTACAAAAAAATGGGAAAATAAGGATGAATATGTTATAATTTTCTATAATAATCACATTATCATAAAATTTAAGAAGATTAAAATAAGTTGGAGTATTAAATAAAATTATTGAAAGCAGGGTTTGGTGTAATATGGGATTTATTTCGAATTTATTAAATATGGAAAACGCGCAATTTAAAACTATAACAAAACCAACGGCAATTAAAGAATTTAGCACAGAAAATGATAACATAAAAGCTTTAGGTGACTTATTATCAAAGTTAAAAAATGATGAAAAAAAGAATTAGTTAATAAAGAAATAAGAGCAATGAAAAGAGGACTACAAGGAGAAAAAGCAGTTGAATTTGAATTGAAAAATTGTATGTTACCTTTTCTATATTTGCACGATGTTAGAATAGAATATGAAGGGTTAACTTCTCAAATTGATTATTTGCTTATAACAAAGAAATATATATGTGTTATTGAAACAAAACAGCTTTTAGGAGATGTAAATATAAATGAAGATGGAGATTTTATAAGAGTTTATAAAAATAAGAATGGGTATGAAAATAAAGAGTGCATGCCAAGTCCCATTGAACAAAATAAAAAGCATTCTAATTTAATTAAGAGAATTCTTAAAGAAGTTTTTGAATGTGATAATGTACCAGTGAAATCTCTTGTTATAATGGCTAATCCAAAAGCAATAATAAGAAAAAAATATGCACCAGAAGAAATACAAAATCAAATAATAAGAGCTGAAAAATTAGGAAACTATATTGAGACTTTAGATAATGAATTGAAGAAAACAGTTTTTAAAGAAGAAGCAGCCTTTAAAATAGCAAATTACTTTAAGGAAAAACATACACCGATAAATATAGATTATAAAGCAAAGTTTAGAATAGTAGAACAAGATTTTTCAGAAGAAATCAGTATAGTTCTAAAAGAAGTAATTGATAAAGAAAAAGAAATAAGTCATGATGATTTAAATGATATAGATAAAAAGAGAGAAGAGAAAATGGCTGTAGTTACTGAGCTAAGTGAAAGTGATGAAGAACTTGCAGAAAAATTAAAACTTTATAGAAATGAAAAAGCCAAAGAAGAAGGTTATAGTGGGTTAAAATATCATTTTGTTTTTTCAAGTAGCATAATTAATGATCTTGCAGAAAAGAAACCGCAAACAATTGAACAATTATTTGAAATTAAAGGACTAGGTGAAGTAAAGATAAATAAGTATGGCAATGATATTTTAAAGCTTATACAAGAGCATGCTTTAAATAGAAATAATAAGAAGGCGATAAATCATGATGAATTTAATATTGACCGTGAGAACCAAATAAGAACACAATTAAAAAAATTCAGAACAGAAACATCTAGGAGTGAGAATATAAAACCATTTATGGTTTTTAAAGATGAGCAAATTGAGGAATTAATTAAGGCTAAGCCTAAAACAAAAGATCAGCTATTAGAAGTAAAAGGGTTTGGTGAAATTAAAGTTGAGAAATATGGAGAAGGAATCCTTAATATAATAGATTAAATGCCTATTTTATTATTATGTCGAATATTATTGGTAATTATGTTAAAATATAATAAAATGTTAATTTAAAATGAAGGGGTAAAAAGTGGGGGAGAATATGAAAAAGTTAAAATTAACAAAAGTAATAGCTAGTGTATTAGTAGTAGCTTCAGTATTATTATTAAATCCAATAGGTGCAAGTGCAGAATGGAAACAAGATTATAATGGCTGGTGGTATTCAGAAGGCGATTCATGGGCTAAAGGTTGGAGATATATTTCTGGAAACTGGTATTATTTTGGTACTTTTGGATATATGGAAAAGAATCAAGATGTAGATGGCTGGTATTTAGATGATAATGGAGTTGGGATAGAATGTATTAAAGCTGGGGATTTTGATATCCTTAAGTCAACTAGCGGAATTGTAAAATTTAATAGAAAAGTCCCTTGGGGTCCAGGAAAAACTGGTATTCCATTAGTTATACCAGGAAAAATAGGAGATATTGAGATAAAAAGCATAGGAAATAGAGGATTTTATAATTGTGGGTTTTTAACAGATGTAACAATTCCAGACAGTGTAACTAGTATTGGAGTTAGTGCATTTGAAAGGTGTGTTAGTTTGAAAAGGATAATAATTCCAGATAGTGTGGAAAGTATAGGACGTGATGCATTTGATGAGTGCGATGAGGCTGTGTTTTACGTTAATAGTGAAAAAACAAAACAATATTTAATCAAGTATGGTATATCCCCAAGTAAAATTATATTAAATACTAAATGATGTTCATTAAATAGGTATATAAAAAACTACGTTATTTACGTAGTTTTTTTGATTGTGCCTAACACGGACTATTTTTGAATCTCTAGAATTTCATTAAAATCAACAAGCTATTTTTTAAAGTATATATTATTTAAAATCATTTTTATTACTATTTTTATTACTATTCTTTTTTTGAGCAGTTTTACTCTTACCCATATTATCATTGCTATGTTCGGAATTACCCATTAATATCACCACCTTCTTTACTTTTTATTATTTGTAGAAAAAGTTTATGTTATTCATTCATTTTAAGTTTAGGTAAGTATTACAAAAAATGCCTTAAATAATTAGCAATTTGGTTATTAATGCGTCTAATGTTGTAGCTGCTATATCTAAGCACATACCAATACACGTTTCTAAAGAGGCTTTTATAAAGACACATATAAAGTATTAAAGAACTTCTTAGAAAATAGAAATAAAATAACCTAGTATATTATTGTGAGATAGAATATACTAGGTTATTTTTACTTGTAATAGGAACTTATGTACGTATATTGTTTGTAAGATTGGAAATGATTAAAACCGAAGTTGAGCATTTTTATATTATGATGAAAATAAAATATAATATACTATTATATTGAAGGTGAATAATGGGGCTAAGAACTTGGTTTAAATCTAAATTGAGATTAATAAGAAAGGATGTTGAAGATAGTACCTTACAAGCTCTTAGAAAAGAAATTGTTGTCAGCATAGATTGACCCTCCTTAGGTTTGGTGTTGCAACTTAAACCTAACATATTTGAGGCATCTATGCTATTTTTTTATAAAATTTTATCAAAGTAATTTATGGATTCATATCCATAGAAACATTTCTCAAATTGATGCACAAGTCAAGTTTATGATATAATCGAGATAAGAAAATGAGTTATAAAAAGTTATATAGAATAGCCAGTATTAAAAGGTGAATTGTTGAAATAAATTATATGCTAAATTATATGTTTGATAAAAGGAGTGAGTATTTATGAAATGGGATGAAGTTAGAAAAACATATCCTAATACTTTTGTGAAGATCCAAATATTAGATTCGCATTTAGAAGGAAATAATAAAATTATAGATGATATGGCAATTATTAAAGCTATAGATGATAATAAAAGTGCAACAAAAGAACTTATGAATTGCAGTGAAGGTACAGTAGTGTACCATACAGCTAATGAAAATATAATTATTGAAGTGAAGAATATTAGAGCTTATAGAGGTAGAATATAATGAAGTTAGAATATAAAGATGGACTCTTATTTGCAAATATAGAAATTAAGTATAAGGAGAAATCAAAGATAATTGATAATGTAGTTATTGATACAGGAGCTTCTGGTTCTATTATATCACCTGACTGTGTAGATGATATTGGCATATATGCAGAAATGAATGATAGAATAATGGAGTATTATGGTGTTGGTGGAAGCACCCACAGTGCTTTTGTTAAAAACATTGATGAGATAAAAGTTGATAGTATAGGAATTAGTAATATAGATATAGATTTTGGAGTAATAGATCAAAGTGGAGAAATAAATGGATTAATAGGTTTAGATGTTCTTATTAAGCTTGGAGCTGTAATAAATTTAGAAAAATTAACAATAGAAATACAAGTCTGTTAGATTAGGCACATGAAAAATTTAGAGAATCTCAGCTTTTTTAGATAATTATAAATAAATCTAATTTTCAAATTAAATATAAATCAACGAAAGGTGTACAAATTTTTGTATGCCTTATTTTTATACAGAGTATAGATTTAAATGGAGATTAGCTTTTATCAAACGTTAAGAGTATAGTAAGTCAAGAGTTTCGAGTTGATTAAGAAAATATATAGTATAAGCTGAGATTTTCATATATTTAGAAAGTCTCAGCTTTAATTATATTACTGAATATAATCCTAATAAGAAATATGGTAATATATAAGTAAAATAGATAATTTAAGGAGGAATAATGAAGGAAATTAATATATTTGAAATAGTTCCAGAGAATTTTTTTGTTCCACTTTCCAGTCAAGGAAAGACTCTATATATTAAAATTATTTCTTTAATATATAAATTGGTTCAAAACGGTTTGTCTTATGGTATTGATAAAGACATATTAGTTGATGAAATTGAAGAATATTTGGGATTAATTAACTATGATATTGAAAATGAAGAAGATGAACAGTTAAATAATAATAGAGAAAAAGCAAATTATTTGATTAGAAAGCTAATTAATTATGGATGGATTTATCCAGAACAGACTAATGACTATAAACAAATTATAAATTTTCATGATTATGCAATTGTTATTTTAGAAGCTTTCTTAAAAATAGTAAGTAAAGAATCCTTAGAATATCAAGGAAATATAATAAGTATTTATTCTATGCTGTATTCAAATGAAAAGGCAGGAGTTGTTATTAAGCAGGTTTTTGAAAATACTAAAGGAATTATAAGTGGATTGAAAAACTTGAATTCAAATATAAAAAAGTATATGGACAGATTAACTAAACAAAAAACACCTGAGGAGATTATGCAAGAGTTCTTTGGAAACTATACTAAAGAAGTAATTGACAAAGCATATCATAGATTAAAAACTTCAGAAAATGTCTCAAAGTATAGGCCTCAAATTATTGAAAAGCTTAATGAAAGTTTAATTAGTAGTGAATTTTTAAGTGAAGCTGGAGAGTTTTACAGAGGAGATGAAGAATTGGGCTCATTAGATGAGGGAATAGAAAAAGTTAAGGATATAGTTCATAACATAATAAATGCATTTAATGAATTAGACGATATTATGCATGATATTGATAGTAAGAATGCTAAATACATAAGAGCAGCTGTAACTAGGGCTAAATTTTTACTTAACAATTCTAAAGATATGACAGGTATCGTAAAAGGAATTTTGGAGTACATAAGTAATGAATATAAAGAACTTGAATTAGGTTTATCATCAGACTATCTGGAGGAAGTTACAGACTTATTCACTTTGTATTCTTATGGTTATATAGATGAAACATCTCTATATATTGCAAATGAAGGAAAAAAATCCTTTAAGCCAGGTAAGATTTTAAGCGATACACTATCAAAGGAAGAACGTCAAAGAAAGATTGATGAATTTAAGAAAAAGCAGGAAAAACAGTATTCTCCTAAGAAGGTAAATGAAATAGTTGATGAACTTTTAGGAGATAAAAAGATGGTTCTTGCAAGTGAAATTGAGATAAATAGTGTAGATGATTTTATTAAGATAATTTATATAAGGTTATATGGTAATCATGTTTTAGCTAAATATTCTATTAACAGAAAAGATATTATTGCTTCGAATAATGGATTTACTTTTAAAAACTTTGAGATATGGAGGAAGTAACTTTGATATATGATTCACTGTCCATTAAAGAGAAAGATGAATTTAAAAAGGTTTGTAATAAACTATTAAGTTATTGTTTAATTTGCAAGCAAAAGGAAGATACAAAAAAGGATTATTATTTTGCAGAAGGTCATAAAGATGCAATTAATGAATATTTTGAACCACTAGGATTTGAACTTGAAATTAATAAATCTATAAAAGCGGCTCAGCTTATTAATAAATTTGGAAATAATAAGATTTCATTAAAACTTATTGATAGTATTACTCTTTTAATACTAAGGATTTTATATCAGGAAAAAATGCAGGAATTATCCTTATCTCAAGTTGTGATTGTGGAAATAGAAGAAATACAAAGCAGGTTTATGGCTCTTGGATTTAAAGATAGGTTAATGGATAAAACATTACTTAAGCAGGCAATAAGAACTTTAAGGAAATTTAATATCATCGAAACATTGGATAGAGATATTACTTTGAGTGATGCGAGAATCATAGTTTATCCAACAATTCAAATGATAGTAAGAAGCGAAAATTTAACTAGTATCTATGAAAAATTAGAAACTTATAAAAGAAAGGGGGTAAAAGATGATGAAGAGGTTAACGGGGATTAGGCTAGTTAATTGGCATGCATTTAAGGATGAAACAATTGAAATTAAAAACTCAACTCTTTTATCAGGAGAAAATGGAGCAGGAAAGTCTACAATTTTAGATGCTATTCAATTTGTCTTAACTTGTTCTAAAAATAATTTTAATAAGGCAGCTAATGAAAATTCCAAAAGAAGTTTATCTGGATATGTAAGATTTAAAACAGGAAGAGAAGACAATGAATTTGAAAGAAACGGAGATATTTCAGCTCACGTAGCCTTGGAATTTTATGAGGAAAGTAAGAAAAATTATTTTATAATTGGGGCCGTAATTGATTCAGCTTCTGAAACTTCAGAAAAGGTTCTTTGGTATAGAGCAGAAAAATGCAGATTTGAAGATGTAACTTTCATAGTTAATAATGAACCTACTGATATATCTAATTTTAGAACATATGGAAAAGAAGTAAATATGCCATTTTCATCAACAAGGATAGTAGATGCTAAAAAAGATTTTTCTCACAGACTTGGACGGTTAAATGAAAAATTTTTCGAATTGCTTCCAAAGGCTTTAGCATTCAAACCAATTTCTAATGTTAAAGAGTTTGTATATACTTACATACTAGAAGAGAAATCAGTTAATATTGATGAACTTAGAGAAAATATACGAACTTTTAAAGAATTTGAAGACGTCTTAAATGAAGTGAAAGTAAAAATTAAAAAGCTTGAAGAAATAAAGGCTAAGTATTCCTTATATGAAAGTATTTCAAGGACAATAAGTCTGCATGAATACATAGTATTAAAAGCAGAAGAAGAGCTTTTAAAAGAAGAAATTGAACAAAAAATAAAAGAAATTACTGCTTTGAATGTTAATATTGAAGCTTTAAATAATAAGAATAATATTATTTATGATGAAATAAATGACAAAACAAAGATTGCTAATAACATCCGAGCTGATTTATATTCGAATTCTGAATACAAGGCATTAGAGACTATGAAGAATTCTTTAGAACAAGCTGAAAAAGATTATAGACATGAAAAAGAAAATAAAGATCGATTTTTAAAACAATTTAGTGAACAAAAATCTTATATTAAAGAATTAAGCAGACTTCTATTGGATACGGATACTATAGGTGACTTTTACAATAAAATGATTTCACTAGATGAAAATAATATAGAAGAATATAAAACAACATCAATAAATACTGAAAATGTAATTGATAAAACTAAACAGAATAAGGAAAAGTATAGAGCTGAAAAAGAATATGAATTAAAACAGAAAGAAGATAATAGAAAGGATATAGAGAAACAAATTTCTGAACTTGAAAAGAGAAATCTTCAATATCCCAGGGAAGTTATGCTTTTAAAAGAGGAGATCATAAAGGAAACAAGAAAATTAGGAAGAGAAATTGTTCCAAAAATATTGTGCGAATTATTGGAAGTTATAGATCCAGTTTGGAAAAATGCTGTTGAAGGGTATTTAAATACTCAGAGATTTTATCTTATTGTAGATGAAGAAGATTTTGACTCAGTACTTAAAATTTATGAGAGATTAAGTAAAGCACAAGGGCTACATTCAGTTGGAATAATAAACACCAGAGGTCTTGAAAAGTATGATAAGCCTCTTGAAAATTCCTTAGCAGAGGTAGTAGTGTCTAAAAGCCTTGATGCCAAAAGATATATTAATATGATACTCGGAAATGTAATTAGATGCACTCATGTTTCAGAATTGAAAGAACATAAAACATCCATAACTCCTACATGTATGATGTATAAAAATAATGTTGCAAGAGCTATAAATCCAAAGACATACAAAACTCCTTACATAGGTGAAGATGCTTATAAATATCAACTAGAGCAGGCAAAAGATAATCTTAGCATATTATTATCTGAAATTAATGTTTTAAAAGAAGATATTAATATAGTTACAAATATAATTAAAACAATTAATAAGCTTAGGCTTGAAAACTTAAGGGAAAAGTGTGATGTTTTAAAAAGAATAGTAGATATAAGTAATAAGGTTTCAATACTTAAGGAAGAGATTCTTGAATTAGAAAAGAATAACAGCTATATGGCCCTTCAAATAAAACTTAATGAAGTTCAAGAGGAAATTAAAAGTTTGAATTTAAGTAAGAAGAAGATAGAAAATGAGTTGATAAATAAAAAAGGAAACTTATCTTCAATTAATAATATTATTGATGACAAAAGAAGAATTCTTTCTATAAAAAAAGTGCAGGTAGAGGAAAATAAAAGTAAAATTGGCTCTTTAGCCAAAGAGGCAGAGGAGAGATTTATTAAAGAAACTGAAAGTAAATCTTTTGAAGTCATTAAAAATAATTTTAATGTGAGTAAGGAAGGAAATAAAACTAAATTATCAAAAACTGAAGAAGATTTAAAAAATCTTCAGGGATCATATAATATTACTTATGATTTCGGAGCAGAGGTTGGGATAAATGGTATTAATACTTTCTTAGATGAACTTGATAATCTTGTGAAAAGTAAAGTTATCGAATACGAAGAGCAAGTTAAAACTTCAAGGAAAAATGCAGAAGAAGAGTTTAAGGAACACTTTTTATCTAAAATTCAAGAAAATATTAATACTGCGAAATCCGAATTTAAGGGATTAAATAAGGGCCTTAAAGATGTCAAATTTGGAAATGAAGAATACGAGTTTAAAATTGGGAAAAGCAAGGAAAATAAAGAATATTATGATATGATAATGGATAATGAAAATATAGGTGAGGGTTTCACTTTGTTTAGTACATCTTATGAAAATAAACATAAGGAACTCCTAAATGAATTATTTGATAAGTTAACTTTTGATAATGAGAGTAATGAAGCAGAACTTATTAAATTAACTGATTATAGAAATTATATGAGCTATGATATAGAGATTAAATATAATGATAATACTACATCATTATTTTCTAAAGTATGCAGGGAGAAGAGTGGAGGAGAAACTCAAACTCCATTTTATGTTGCAATGGCAGCATCATTTCTACAGCTTTACAAAGGGGTATCTTCATCTTCAGAATCTATAGGAATTATATTATTTGATGAAGCCTTTGATAAAATGGATGATGCGAGAATTATGTCTATGATGGAATTTTATGATAAATTTAATTCTCAGCTGCAATTATTAATAGGAGCACCACCACAAAAAATTGAGCCTATAACTCCTTATGTAAATACAGTGCTTCTTGCAATAAAAGCAGATAAATTCAGTATTATAGAGGATATGATAAATGAAAAATTATAAAAAATTACTATTAGATAAGTTAATTGATTCTTATGAAAATAGCGTCATTTATAAGGGGGATGCGTTAAGAGATACACAGATATATTTTAAATTTAACTTGAAAAGTATAAAGGAATATTTTGATGAACTAAATTACAAATATAAGGAAGAAATTGATGTAGCTTGTAATCAGCTAGAAATTGAAAAACTTATAAAAGTATATAAAGGAAAAGGATACAAAAGCCATATTATAGAAAAGATTCAATTAAATCTTGAAAACATAGAAGCTGCATATTTATTTTTAAATAGGAAAGAAAAAAAGCAAAAAGAAGATGAAGTCTCATTATTATTGGAAAGTTATAAAGAAAGGGAAGATGTTCTCGGAAACTTTGCAAAATATATTACAGATAAACTTAAAAGTAATGGATCTGTAAAGAAATATTTAGATATTGAAAATTCATCAGAATGTAAAGATATATTGAAAGGTATAGATGAAGTGCTAAAACAAAAGGAAGAAATTTTTAGAAGGAATTTTTCAGTTAAAGTTTATGGAGATTCCAAAAGGTATGAAGCTATAGAGGGCAAAATAATTAAGATTATAAAAGACTTTTCTAGTGATGAATTTCTTAATGATTATAACATTTTGAAGAATTATACTTATGTTTATTTTAAGGGAAATATGAGTTTAAAACTTAAAGAAAGTTACATAAACGCAAATGATTTTCTTGGAGGTATAGCTATAAGCTCAAAAGATATAGAAAACATTAAAGAGATTAAAGTTTTAGGAAATAAGCTAGTGACAATTGAAAATTTAACATCATTTAATAATTATAATGGAGATGGAGGCGTAATCTATTTAGGTGGGTATCATAATAGTGTTAGACAAAACTTATTAATTAAAATTTATTCTGAAAATCCTTACATAAATTATTATCATTCTGGTGA
The DNA here is from genome assembly GCF_000230835.1 of Clostridium sp. DL-VIII. Lineage (NCBI taxonomy): Bacteria > Bacillati > Bacillota > Clostridia > Eubacteriales > Clostridiaceae > Clostridium > Clostridium sp. DL-VIII. The sequence goes on along the minus strand of NZ_CM001240.1, from coordinate 4,047,100 downwards.
TATTGATGCTGGGGGCTTTAAAATTTTAGTTCATTTAATAAAAAAGACAAAAATACCATTTAAAACTCTAAATATGGATAGTAAAACCCTGCTTAAAAACATTGATTACGCCAAACCACTAACAGTTAATGATGTAAGTGAGATTACTAGATTATTAGAAAATAAGGAATATAAAGAGTATAGTGATGTCTTATTAAGGATGATAAAACTTGATAGAAAATTAGAACAAGAAATAATTTTTTAATTATAGGTTTATGATTTCTCATGTTAGAAAAAACATGGTTAAAATGTATTTATCGAAAAGAAGTGAAATATATGAACTGCCAAAATCTGATGATACATTATACTATAAGCTCGAGATTGAAGAGTGGCGTAAGCTTGAAAGCAAAATGGAAATATCAAATCATTCTACTAGAATTCCTTGCTTATGTAGAAGATTCAACAGATGATACAATACAAGGTGCTAAAGGGAATCTTGTGAAAACCATACATAAAAGGGTGCAAGAAGTTAAAAATGATATTTCAATGGAGGTGGAATTTATGACTTTATTAGAAAGAGATAGGGAGAAAATTGAAGAAGGTAAGGAAGAAAAAGCCTTAGAAATAGCAAAAGAAATGCTAAAGGATAATGAACCAATAGAGAAAATAATTAAATATTCAAAGCTTAGCAAGGAAGAAATTTTAAAAATTAAGACTTAAAAACTTGAAACGCAAAAAGCTATCCAGAAAAGGATAGCTTTTTTCATTTAGATAAGAACTTATGTGCATATATTATTTGCCTAATTGGAAATAATTATAGTATAGGCATATGATTACTTAAACATTTATCAGCCAATTTAAAAATAAATCAAATTAAGATATAATAGAATTATCTATTAGTAAATATTGATTACTCATTTTAAATTTTTAATTATAAAGGGGGACATAAAATGAATTTTGAATTGGTGGAAATTAGTGATAATAATGTTAGTGGAGCTTGTTTTCCAGACTTTTTTGACGATTGTAATCCGACTGAAGAACAAGATTGTATGCCAAATGGGTATCCAGATCCAGAGCCAGATGATGGAGAGGATATATACTAGGATATGAAAAGCTATTTTGTACTAAATGAAAATGTAATATTAATTCAAGGGGCAAAGCGTGGTTTACTTCAAGATTTAAATTGCAGTAGACTTTTTTCTATAGATAGCAATTCAAAATATTATCTAAATAGGCTTTTAAATGGTGAATCTGTGGAAAAGGTTTTAGCAGAATTGACACCAGAAGAAAACAATAGATTTAAAAAATATTTGGATTTACTCATTAGTAAAAACTTGGGGTATTATTCCAGTGAAAAAACAGTTTCTGGAAATTATACTAAGGAAAAGGTTATTGATAGAAAATTATCTACTGTATGGTTTGAATTACGAAAAGCTTGCAATTTAAATTGTTGCCATTGTTATATGGATTGTAATAGTAGCAGCGATAAAGGTTTAAATTTATTAAATGTTGAGGATTGGAAAAGAATAATCAATCAATTGAAGAAATTTAAACCTAGAAAAATAATTTTAATTGGTGGCGAACCACTATTATTTAATGGGATTATAGATATTATAAATTATTGCAAAAAAATATGTTCGGAATCAGAATTAATACTTTACTCAAATTTGACTTTATTAACAGAAAAAATAATACAAGCCATTGTATCAAATAAGGTTAAAGTAATCACATCAATTTATTCAAATAAAGCAGAAATTCATGATAAAATAACTAGAAAAGATGGAAGTTTCAATATTACAATATCAAATATAAAGAAGTTGAAAGAATTTGGAGTTTATGTTAAAGCTAATAGCGCAGTAATGAGTTATAATTTTAATGATATTTCAGAAATACAAGATTACATATATGAATTAACAGGAGTTCGCAGCAAAATAGACATAGTAAGAGATGTTGGAATATCTAAAAAAAATTTAATTCCATCGGAATTAGAAACTAAATTTCAAAGAATTAGAAATAAACCTAATTTTAAGCCGGTAAATGAATCACAGTTTTTAAAAAATTACTCTGGAAATAGCTGTTGGCAGGGAAAGATAAACATTACCTGTGATGGGTATGTTTCTCCATGCATAATGGGAAATGATTTTATAGACAAAAGGTTTAATATTAGAATAAATGATATGAATAATATTATTGATGACTATTTGATTACAAAATTTTGGAGTGTCTCAAAAGACTTTATTAATGAATGTAAGGATTGTGAATATAAATATGTTTGCAATGACTGTAGGCCAATATGTACTGAAAATGGAGATATTTATTCTAAAGGAAAAATGTGCAATTATAATCCATATTTAGGTGAATGGAAAAAGTAGCTATGCTTTGGCAAAAATCATTTCCCATTATTAAATATTATTCAATAAATAAGATAATAGATGACAGCATAGTAATGTCAGAGATTGAAGAGTATGATGAAAATAATACAATATATAATTTTACTAGGTACAAACTAAATTTGTACAGCGGTTATATTTTTATAAGTATAAATTTAGAAGAAGAGATGATTACAATGATTAAGCTGAGATTTTATATATTTAAAAAGTCTCAGCTTTATTATGTTATACTAATAATTGTAAACATAATTTTTACAATTTATAGTGTTAAAAAATGGTGGTGGGATTTTGAAAGAAGGAATTTATGAGCAAGTAATTAATAATAAAATAATAAATGAATTAGAAGCTTTAGATATAAATAACCTTTTAATATCAAAAGAAAATATCGATAACGAAGAAGCAAAAGTGATTTTATCTCAGTATATTGAAGGTGTAATAAGAAAATCTCTAAATTATATAAGAGATAAAGAAAAAGAAGATAATGATAAGCTCTTAAAGCAAATTGAAGTTTGTAATAAGATCATTAATATTTTGGCGAAGGAATCTAATGAGGAAGATATTAAAAAATATAAGATTGATGAAAGTGGAGAGCTTTTAACTTCTCTTTATTTAAAGATAAATAATAAGAGAGCTTTAAGTAATGGAAAAGCTGTAAGACCTATGACTTCAATTTCTCAAAGTTCTTTATTTACTGGTTCTATTATGGAACCTAATATGCTTAGTGAGCTAAATAGGGAAATTCTTTCTTGTGATTCAATAGATTTACTTATATCTTTTGTTAAGTGGAGTGGTCTTAGGTGTATTATTGATAGTTTAAGGGAAGCAACTAACAATGATAAAAAACTGAGAATAATAACTACCTCATATATGGGAGCAACGGATGCTAAAGCTATTTATGAATTAAGCAAACTTCCTAATACGGAAATTAAAATATCTTATGATACTGAAAGAACGAGGCTTCATGCAAAAGCTTATATGTTTAAAAGAGAAACAGGATTTACTACTGCTTACATAGGGTCATCTAATCTTTCAAATGCTGCTTTAACTTCTGGACTTGAATGGAACATAAAAGTTACAGAAAGAGATTCTTTTGATATTATAAAGAAATTTGAAGCTACTTTTGAAAGTTACTGGAATGATTCGGAATTTATAAGTTATTTAGGAACTGATAGTGATAAGGAAGTTTTATCTAAGTCTTTAATGAAAGAAACGTATTCTAATGAAACTGAGTTTAATTTTATCTTTGATATAAAACCTTATTCTTATCAAAAAGAAATACTTGAAAAACTTAAAGTTGAAAGACAAATCTTTAAGAAGTATAAGAATTTAATAATTGCAGCTACAGGTGTTGGAAAGACTGTAATTTCAGCTTTTGATTATAAGGATTTTTGCAAGGAAAATAGGGGTAACAATAATAAATTACTATTTGTAGCTCATAGAGAGGAAATCTTAAAACAAAGCAGAGATACTTTTAGGGCTATACTCAAAGACAATAATTTTGGAGATTTAATGGTTGGAAATAATATTCCTACTTCTTTTGAGCATTTATTTGTTTCTATTCAAAGTTTAAATAGCAAAAATTTATTTGAAGTGAGCTCATGCGATTATTATGATTTTATTATCGTAGATGAGTTTCATCATGCAGCAGCTCCTTCATATCAGAGATTGCTAGAATATTATAAGCCTAAGATTTTATTAGGTCTTACAGCAACACCTGAAAGAGCAGATGGAGGGGATGTTTTTAAATATTTTGATGATAGGATTAGTGCTGAAATTAGATTAAGTGAAGCTATTAACAGAAAGCTACTAAGTCCATTTCAATATTTTGTTGTTACCGACAATATTGATTTATCTACGCTTAAATGGGGAAGAAGAGGTTATGATATTAAAGAATTAAGTAACATTTATACAGAAAATGATCTTAGAGTAAAGCAAATAGTTCAAAGTCTTAAAAATTATGTTACAGATTTAAGTGAAATAGTCGGACTTGGATTTTGTGTTAGTGTTGAACATGCTAAATTTATGGCAAAAAGCTTTAACGAAAATAATATACCATCAATAGCTTTACATAGTAATAGTGAAGATAATGAAAGAGCTGATGCTAAGAGAAAATTAGTAAATGGTGAAATAAAGTTTATTTTTGTAGTAGATTTATATAATGAAGGTGTCGATATCCCTGAAATCAATACAGTTTTGTTCTTAAGGCCAACTGAAAGCTTAACAGTATTTTTACAGCAATTAGGAAGAGGTTTAAGATTAAGTGAAGGCAAAGAATGTTTAACAGTATTAGATTTTGTGGGGCAAGCACATAAGAATTATAATTTTGAAGAAAAGTTTAGAGCACTCATTGGTAAAACTAATCATCCAATAAAAGATTATATAGAAAATGGATTTTTAACTTTACCTAAAGGCTGTTATATTCAGCTTGAAAAACAATCAAAAGAATATATTTTAAGAAATATAAAATCCTCAGCTAATAACAAAGCAAATTTAATAGTTAAATTAAAGAACTTCGTATTAGAGACTGATATGGAATTAAGTCTAGAAAACTTTTTAAACTATTATCACTTATCATTAGCAGACTTTTATGGGAAATCAGGTGATAGAAGCTTTAGTAGAATGCTGGTTATAGCAGGCTTAAAAGAAGAATTTTATGAAGAACAAGAGAAAGAAATAACAAAAAAATTAAAGAATTTATTTAATATTAATTCTAGAAGGCTTATAAATTTTATATTAAATGTATTTAACAATAATGATATCTATAATAATGATTTAAATGAAGAAGAAATTCTTATGTTAAATATGTTGTATTACACGTTTTATAGTGATTCACCAGCAAAGCAAGGTTTTAAATCAACAAAAGAAGGAATCGTTAGCTTATTAAAAAATGAAAATATGATTAAGGAAGCCATAAGTATATTATCCTATAATTATAACAATATCGATTTTATTGATGAGACAGTAGAGCTTGGTTTCCCTTGCCCTTTAGATTTGCATTGTGAATATTCAAGAGATCAAGTTATGGCAGCACTTGGATATTTTAATGAAAATAAAAAGCCTGCTTTTAGAGAAGGTGTAAAATATTTTGAAGACAAAGCTTTAGACATATTCTTTATTACCTTGAATAAAAGCTATAAAGATTTTTCGCCATCAACTCTATATGAAGATTATGCGATTAACGAAAACTTATTTCACTGGCAAAGTCAAAGTACAACTTCTGTAGAAAGTACCACAGGAAAGAGATATATAAAACATAAAGCACTAAATAGTAAAGTAGCTTTATTTGTTAGAGAAAATAAAGATAGAGATGGAATAACTGCACCATTTACATATTTAGGTTTATGCGAATATGTTAGTCATACTGGAAACAAACCAATAAGCTTTGTATGGAAGCTAGAGAAAGAAATACCGGCTAAAATTATAAATAAGGCTAATAAGAGTATTGTTATTTAAGAATAAATTATAACAGTTTCAATGCCATTGATGAAAAATAATTATAACATTTGAGATTTGTTATTTTCTTTCATGTATCTAATGTAAAAAATCATGCTAAACAATAGTATGATTTTTTACTAGTTCCAGTACAGCAGGAATATCTGCAGGAGCCCATTTCAAAGAAAGCAGGCTTTCGGGTTTGAGCCACAATAAAGCTGCATGTTCATTGGCTTTGGGATAACCATTTACTAATTCGCAATTTGTTGTTATTAAATTTACAATAAAATCATCATATTCATGTTTATTTTCATTATGTATATTAATATATCGTACTTTACAGTTTAATTCTTCAAAAATTTCTCTTTCAATAGCTTCTTTTGGGGTTTCATTATTCTCAATTTTACCACCTGGAAACTCCCAGAGATTTGGTGATTTCATAATAGGAGAGCGTAAAGCACATAAAATTTCTTCGTTTTCATTTCTTATAATTGCAGCAACAACATTAATAGTTTTTTTCATTAATAACACCTCAAGGTTATTTTATAGTATATAGAATCTATTTTCAAATATAATGAGTTTTATAATATTGAGAAATATTTATGAAATTTATTTTAGGCACATGGACTTGTTATTTTTTTGAATGTGCCTTATGTAATATATGCTATAATAAACATAAAAACTGGAAAATTACAGAAAGAGTGATCAAAATGAAAGAAACAATAAACAGAATAAGAAAATTTCGAACAGACCGTGATTGGGATCAATTTCATACCCCAGCTAACCTATCTAAAGCAATATCCATAGAAGCAGGAGAGCTTTTAGAAGAATTCCTATGGGATGAAAATAATTATAATAAAGAACATGTTTTAGAAGAACTCGCAGATGTTATGGTTTACTGCATACATATGTCTGATTCATTAGGTGTTGATTTGGAAACAATCATAAATAGTAAAATGGATAAAAACGAAGAGAAATATCCTGTAGAAAAAGCTAAAGGTAACAGCAAAAAGTACACACAATTATAAAAGCAGCTATGCACTTATGAAAAGAGTAGCTGTGCTACAATACAGAACTTTTCTGCAATCAAGATCATTTTACAATTATAAAATCGCAACTAAGAACTTCTCACAATTATATGAATAAGTATGATATAGAATTTCCAGAATATGATTTTAAAATAAAGTAGAATTTAAGCAATAGCTCTACTTTGGCAATAGATAAGGAGTCAGTTAATGAATGTGGGTGTATCCATACCTGCCAAGGTCTTGAATTTGAATATGTCGGGGTAATAATTTGACAGGATTTACGTTTCGAAAACGGAAAGATAGTAACTGACTTCTACAAAAGATGATAGGACCATAAAGGGAAGTTAAAAGTTATATAAGGAAGATAAAGATAAAGCTTTCAAGATAAGTGATGAATTTATTAAAAATACTTATAGAATACTCATGACAAGAGGTCTTAAGGGATGTTATATATGGTGCGACGATAAAGCACTTTCTGATTATTTTAAGGAAAGTATTAATTTCTTTAGAAGACAAATTGGGATTAAGAAAATTGAAGCTGTAGTTTTAGAAAAAGAGTATGTATTAAGCCTCTTCAATGATTAATACTTGCTTTTGAATTTAGTATAAATATATTGTTAGGAGAATAGAAAATGAACTTAAATGTTGATTCAGATAATTTTGAAATAAAGAGAGAATTACTTATTAAAGTGGATACAGATGGAGTAATTAAATCTATTTCTAAAAACTGTTATAGAATTTTAGGATTTATGCAAAATGAAATTCTAAATACTAATATTGATAAATTTTTAGGTTATAGCTTTGATGATTTATTATCACGTGAAAGTTTCGAGACTTTAGTTTTAAAAAAAGATGGTAACCAGTTAATTTTTGATGTTGTCTCTAAACCTGCTTTTAATGATAGTTCTAAAATAGTTGGAGCATACCTATCTCTTATAGATATAAGCAAATATCTTTACATTGAAGAGAGATATAATCAACTAATTAAAACATGTGAAAAAACTAAGGACGTTTTTTTTACACTTCAAATTTTACCAGAATCTAAGTTTATATATGTTGGCCCTTCAATGAAAGATATTTTAGGGTATGACCTAGAAATATATTATACTGACGCTAATTTTGCATTTGGAATTGTTCATCCTGACGATTGTAATATACAAAGATCAAAAGTAGATAAAAACTCGGATTTTTCCAAAGCTTTTTGTGTAAGATTTAAGCATAAAGATGGGCATTATGTCTGGATAGAGGATTTTTTAGTTCCTACATATAATGAAAATGGGGATTTAGTATCTATATCAGGATTTAGCAGGGATATTACAGAAAGAAAAAATTTAGAAAAAATGCTAGAGGAACAAAATAAGTTATTAGAAATGGATGTTACTGCGGAAATAAAGGCGAATAAAATCATGGAAAAGACATTAAAATCGCAGGAAGAGTTATTAGTTAATATATCTCACGAACTTAAAACTCCATTAAATGTAATTTCTGCAACGGCTCAGTTATTAGAAATGTATTATATGAATGATTCAATAATAAATAAAAAGGATACACTTATTAAACATGTTAAATCAATAAAGATAAATACCTATAGGTTATCAAAGCTTATTAACAACATAGTGGACTCGTCAAAAATAGAAGCAGGATTTTTTGAACTTAATCTATTAAATGTGAATATAGTTAATGTCGTAGAAGAAATAGTCATGTCAGTAACCAATTATGTTAAAATTAAAGGCTTAAATATTACTTTTGATACGGATACAGAAGAAAAGATTATTGCATGTGATCTAGAAAAAATAGAGAGAATAATGCTAAACCTTATTTCGAATGCTACAAAATTTTCAAATGATAATGGTGAGATATTTGTAAATGTTAAGGATATGGATGACTGGGTTGAAATATCAGTAAAGGATAATGGTATTGGTATTGAAGAGACAAAATTGGACATTATATTTGATAGATTTGAACAAGTAGATAAATCTTTATCTAGAAATACGGAAGGTACTGGGATTGGATTGAATCTGGTTAAATCTATTGCTCTATTACATGGTGGCAGTGTAAATGTTGAAAGTGAATATGGAAAAGGAAGTAAGTTTACTGTGACTCTTCCAGCTAGAGCAGTAGCTAAGGATAATATGATATATGATAGAAATATTAGAAACAAGGATGAACGCATAAGATTAGAATTTTCAGATGTTTATTTATAGTAAAAATATCTCAAATGACTGATGAAGAGCTTCGGCCTTATTATATAGTAGCAACCTCCGTCGTTCAGACCTCGGAAACTCCTCAAAGGTTCATAAGTTACCAAGTACAAGCAGTACAAAGAATTTAAAGTAATATTTTTAAAGCTAGCATTAGCAAAAAGCCATTCATAAAAGGATGGCTTTTTTACATTTATCAGTAGGTAAGTAGCTGATTTAGAAGAGTAAAATGCAATGCTAAAAATAACCTAAAGTAGAATTTAAATTAAAAATTTTCTGTTTTAGGTGTTCTTTATTAAATAGCATTAAAAAAATAAAAATAATATACGAATATTTAACTATTAATGATATAATTATACATAAAGTAAAATAAAACTCAGTTTAGTAGTTATGGTGTATAAATTGGTTTTAAATTGAAATACAGTAAATTTTAATAGTGCTTATTAGGGAAAAATGTAGGTATTATTTAGTGTTTAATGTATTAAGACACTATAAGTAATCATAAGAAAAGGGGAAATAAAAAATGAATAAATGCTTATCAGGCTTAGTAGCAGTAGCCGCAATAGGAGCTATTGGGGCCACGTCAATTCCAGCATCAGCGGAAACCGTAAATGACTTAGAACAGGTAAAAACAGTAATAACTGAGGCTATGAATGGTCTTACGTCTATAGGAGAGGATACAACAGAAACTGATATAAAAGATCTCTACAATGATCAGCTGAAAGACTCACCTTACAATACCAATGTAGATATATCATATACTACACCAGGCGAAGCAAGAATTAATATTGATATAACAGCAACTACAGAAAGTGCAGTTACAGTAGGTGAAACTACTACATCACAAGTTGTAGTGACTACTCCAGAAGAGGTGACATTGGACACTTTAACATTCAATAAACCAGTAACAACTACATCATCAGAAGTTACACCTCCAACAACAGGAGAAGAAACAACAACTGGGTCAGCAGTAACAGTGACAGAAGCAGAAGGTAAAGTTAATGATGCTCTTAAGAATCTTACATTATATAATAATTCTACTGGATATGATGTATATGAATGTATAAAAGATGCGATATATGATATGGATTTATATGGGGATATACATGGATTTACAATGACACCAGCCACAAATACTACACAAGGTTCAGCAACAGGAATAATTGTAGTTAAGGATAATAATGAAGAAATTATTGACAAGATACCTTTTAATCTAGTTGTTTTAAAGGGAACTTCATCTGGAAATGATGATGAGTATGATGAAAGATATGCTAAATTAGATGCTGAATTAGATAACATTGAAAAAGCAATTAATAAATTAAAGATAACAAATAATACAACTATTGATGATGTTAAGGATTATGCAAACAACGCACTTACTGATAAAAATTTGAAGCTGACAATAAATGATTTTAACTTATATCCTTCAGTGGGTACACAAGTGGGAAATCTTAACTTTACAGTAAACCTTGTAGATCCTAGTAATAATTTAAGCAGAGATTATTATTATGGAATGGAAATTGATACAGCAGCTACAGCCAAAATAAGAGATTCAGTAAATAATTATTTAGCAGGTTTACAACCATCAAATAGTATGAATGAAGATGACATATTAGCAGGTATAGTTAAAGCTGTAAATGATGAAACTGTTAAAATTAGTATTAGTGATTTCTTTTTAATGAAAGCAACTGGAGTACAAGCATATCATACAGATGGTACAGGCTATTGTTATTTTTCAGTAGATCTTAATGATTCAAATCATAATGACATATGGATAGACTACGACGTATATGATATTAAAGCTACAGGCGGAACAGGTTCTTCAGGAAATTCAGGTTCTACAGGATCAACAGGAACTTCAAGTTCACCAAGTAGTTCTAGTTCTTCACATCACAATAGCTCAAGTAGTAGTTCGTCTAGCAGTTCTTCAAGTAGTTCATCTAGCAGTTCAACAAACAGTACATCTAATGCAGGAGCGGCAACAGGTGCTATAGCAAATCCAACTAGACTAGTGTCATTAAGCAATATGTCAAAAGAAGATGTAAAAGCAATTGAAACTAAAGTAGTAAGCAACATAACAGCAGTTATTGGAACAGGTGCAGTAGCGGGACAAACTAAAGAAGTTGTTACAGCAGATGGAGCTAAGGCATCTGTAACTACAATCACAAAGGATGGTAAGGTTACAGGAGCAGTTATAACAGCAGAAAATCCTAGTGCAAAAGTAGTTATTCCAGTAAGTAAGGAGCAAGCACCAGTTGCAGCAGTTTATAAATATGTACCTTTATTAGGTAAATATATACAAGTTCAAGATGCACTAATAACAGCAGATGCAATTACATTACCTGTACAAGCAAATGCAACATATGTAGCTTCACCAATAGTTATGCCTACAGCAGATACAATAAAACAAGGATGGGTACAAACTAATAATAACTGGTACATGGTAAATGCAACAGGTGATCCATTAACAGGATGGCAAAAGGATAATGTAGGCTGGACTTATATGTCATCATCAACTGGAGCTATGCAAACAGGCTGGGCACAGCTTGGAGGTAACTGGTATTACCTAAAGAGTAATGGATATATGTCAACAGGCTGGGTAAATGATGGAGATACCTGGTACTACTGTAAAGAGGATGGTTCAATGGCAGCTAATACAACAATTGATGGATATAGATTAGATGCAAATGGAGCATGGATAGGCTAAAAATAGAAATATAGAGAAAATAGATAAATAAGATAACAAAAATAAGCTGAGATTTTCATATATTTAGGGAATCTCAGCTTTATTTAAGTACATAAGTGTTCAGAAGATTATTTTAATTGTCGCTTATAATATTATAAACATTCTATTTTCCGTAATTTGAATCATTGATGGTATCTTCAAACATACTAACATATTTGTCAGGTCTCCAATCAGTACCATTAACACTAGGGTTATGTTTGAATAAAAATCTTGTAGCAAGTGATAAATCAATTGTTGCAGTAAACATTTCTGATTCATCTGCAATTTCATCAGTGAACTTATGACCAGCATAATAATAAGGTTCCCATGTTTTTCTGCTTGGGCCTATTATGCTGCTTCCTCCCCAAAAGTAATTATATACGTCTAAACCACCAAGATTTGCAGAAGCAATATAAATACCTTCTCTAATTACAGCAGCTTCAAGAGTTGTTGTACCTAGAGCCTTTCCATGACATTTTGCAAGTGCAGTACTGTTTATATATAATCTACAGCCTTTAGATGCATAATAGCGCATTAATTCAGGGAAACAATAAGAATCATAGCATATAGCACAACCTATAGGGCCCCAAGGGGTATCTAATATGAATGGTTTATCTCCTCTGGTTGCCCAATTTGGCTCAGGAGCAGGAAGATGCATTTTTCTATAAGAACCAACTAGTCCATCAGGAGAGAATATTGCTAAGGCATTGTATATTATAGTTGAATCATCAGCATCCCTTTCTGGCATTCCAAAGATTACATAAATATCATATTTTTTTGCTAAAGCTTCTATTTCATTAGTTGATGGTCCTGGAATTGTTTCAGCCAATAATGTCTGCATTTTATCCTTTTTATCCTTATCAGATTCATCATCATAACCAGTTAAACACATTTCAGGAAAAACAACAAAATGACTGCCTTTTTTAGCTGCACATTCAATATATCCCTTGATTCTATTGAGATTTTTTTCCTTATCACCCCAAACTGAATTAAAAGTAACAACAGATAAATTAATAATATCTTTAACCATAATACGCCTCCGTTTTTTAGGTAAAAATTGATAAAATACAAAGAGGCACATAATGAAGAACTATCATTATGTACCTCTTTGTACCTTATATTTTTATTATATGCTTGTAAAATTTGGATGTCAATTGGAGTTATATTAGCAAGGAGCATACTACATTGTTATTGATAAAATTGTTGAAGCAAATGAATGTAACTGTGAAATAATCCATGGAGAATATAAAAATTATTAAAAAAATGATATCAGAAAATCTCAGCTTTAATTATTTATAAAATAAGAAGCAAAAAATTGAATAAATAAGTTTAGTATAATTGACAGCATTTTAGTAAATGCTGTATAGTATAAGATGAGTTTATATTTGTAAATTATTTTATGATTTACAGTACAGTGCCAGCAGGGGAGGGATAAAGTATGTCAGAAATTAAAGTTGGAGAAAATGAATCTCTTGAGCAAGCATTAAGAAGATTTAAAAGAAAATGCTCAGCATCTGGAATCCTTTCAGAGGCAAAAAAGAGACAACACTATGAAAAACCAAGTGTTAAAAGAAAGAAAAAGTCAGAAGAAGCTAGAAAAAGAAAGTTTAAGTAGTAGATTATAAATTGTAGTTTTATCAATAATATTAATGATTATAATAAAAAACTATTTTGCTTATTGAAAAAGTAACTTCAACACTTTGTGTCTCGGAAGCATTTTTGGGGAAAACAAAAATTCGTAGATAAAATCGCTAAATTTATCTAAACATTGAAAGAACTAAAGTATTAGCCTAAAGTGGAAAGTATTTTTAAATAATTTCTACTTTAGGTTATTTTATTTATTTTAAGGAACTTAAATATTAACGAAATCCGAAAATATGAAACGTGTAAGAAAAAATAATTTAAAGTTGAGGGAATATATAATGAAATTACTATTTGATGTTGAAGGTAAAGTGAATTATGACAAAATTAATAAGAATACAACAGTTAAAGATGTATTAGATGCAGTTGACATATTTTTAAGCAATAATCCTCTTAATTGTAATGAATGTGAGGAGAGTTGCTGCAAAAAATCTTGGTCAGTAGAAATGGATAATATCTGTGTAAATAGATTGAGCAGTTGGAACGATGAGGAAGCTTTAAATTTTATACATGAAAAGCTAGTTAAAAAGAGAAATTATTATAGAGATTTTGATCAGTATGTATTAAATAAGAAAATGGACTGTAATTTCATAACAGAAACCAATCTATGCACTATTTATGAGGATAGGCCAATAATATGCAGGCTTTATATCTGTAGTGCAAGAAGTTATAGATATAACTTGATAAGAGAGCTAATAGGAAGTACATATTTAAATGCTCTTATATATGAAGAAGAAATTAGAAACAATAATTTCACAAATGAAACTATTAATCAGTATAAAGGAAATCCAGCAGTTTTTGCTAAAGACTACAATATGCTTCTGGAAAAAATATTTGATTATGCAGAAGATGAAGGTTGGCTTGATATTGATGAAAGAGAAGAATTGCATAAAGAAATAATCCTAGAATAAATTTTAGATTAACAAAATAAATTTTATGGTATATTTAAGTATTCAAAATTTATCTGAAAAAACTTATAAATGGGAATCTATAAAAAAAGTTATTAGTATAGATAACTATATTTTTATTACAACTTCTGTTCATGATGATATATTAATTCACATTAGTTCTTTTAAATTACCAGAACAAAAAAACTTGTTTCTAGATAATATAATTGAAAATACGAATTTAAATTTAGAATACAGATATCCTATTGGTATTCAATATTAATAGGATATCTGTTTGCTTACATTCTGTAAATTTTTTAACTATATGTTAGATATGTATCAATATAAGCTATCATTTGGTCACTTCTTGTCATGTTGAAATATATTGTTATCAGATAACTTGAATAGGATAGTTCTTTTGCTTCTGGTGTATTGCGTTGTAATTCTCCTACCAATAATTGTTGATATCTCAAACTTATAATATAACCACGAGCAATAAGTATAACTTGTTCTGAAAAAAATTCATCTGAAAGTGAACCTGTATACGTATTTATATGATTTTTTAGTTTTGCTATAATGGACTCCATTTGCTGAATGTAATTTCTAAGATGTTCATCTGCAGTTTGTAATTGTTCCTGCGATGAGCTGGCTCTTATATCAATCGTAGTCAAATTTTTCCGTATAGTTTTTATTTGCTCCAAATTATTGAGAATATCTTCTTTATTTTTTAAGTCAGTTACTTTAACGTTAAATGGTACAGTTTTAAGTGGAACCTCTGCATATGCTATATTAGGTATTATTAAAGTTATAAAAATTGTTAGTAGTATTAAACGTTTTAATTTTTGGGGCATTATTACTCCTCCTTTTATAGAACTTAAATTATTTAAGTAACCGTGAAATATGTTGAAATATTAGCGACAGTGTTATCACCCGATGTAATATAGTAATATGATCTTGCCATATAAGTTGAATAAAATAGTTTTTTTGCTTCATCTACATTGCTTTGTAATGCTCTTATCAATATTTGCTGTGCTTTTAAACTTATAATATAGTTATCAGCAACGGATATAATTAGTTCTGAAAAATATAAATCCGGAATAGAATCTGCATATGTAACTTTATGTTGCTCTAATATTGATTCAATCTCTCTAAACTGTTGGAGGTAAGTTTGTATATTTGAATATGTAGAACTCAATTCGTCGCTCGTTGAATCTTCTCTTATATCAATTACAGTTAAATCTTCCCTTATAGCCCTTATTTGTTCAAAACTATTGATAATCTCTTCTTTATTTTTTAAGTCCTCTACTTTAGGACCAATAGGAACTGACTGCGTTGGTGCTTGCGCATATGCTATATTAGGTATTGTCAGAGTGATAATAATTGTTAATAATATTAAGCGCTTTATTGTTGGTATCATTAATATTCCTCCTTTTTATAAAAATTTGTATTGTTTACAAAAGTTATTTCATAATCTATATTTAGTTATTTTCAAAATTTTATTCGACACAAAATTTAGTTTACAATCAGTTTTTTCTTAAAATATACATTATTAATATTTTATAGAATTATATCTATACTATATAAATTTTTAAAAGTATAAGAATAAATATGTAAATGAGCATAATACGTAGTGGTTAGATTTTAGTATTACAAACTTAGGAGGAATCAAAATGGGGTATGATAGATATATTAATCGGAGGAAATTAAATCAAGATGCAATTAATAAATAGATTTTAAATATGCACAGATAATGTAGATAGGAGTAAAATTGCAACCGTGTTTAGCTATAAAATTGCTAAGGACAGGTTGCAATTTTTTGTACCATTATGAATTAAAAGGCAAAACCCCTGACATTAGTCGAGGGGTTTATGTATCTTCGATACCTAATATTTAAAATATAACAATTTTTATCCACTTGGATTTAGATATACTACAATTAAATTATATTTTTGGATTTTAACTTATTGATGCTTTGCTTAACTAAATAAATTGCTTCGGACTCACTTTGTCCCTTATGCTTTATTTCATTATCACCTATCCTTGCAATTGCCTTATATGGGTATTGATTTTCATTGTTCTGTATTACGATGATTTCATGTTCTCTATATTTTTCCATAAAGCATACCACCTTTAATGTATTTTATAATATTATACCATACTCTGAATATTTTGAATATTCTTTCTTTTGAAAATTTACCTGAAAAATAATAATTTTAGTGTAAGGTTAAATATATAAACATTGTATTTAAATGAAAAGAAATATCCAGTTGAAAAAGCTAAAGGAAATGTAATGGCTATAATTATTGAGCTATTAGGAGTGTTATTTTGGTTCAAAATGTATGCATCTAAGATAATGACAGGTTATTATATCCTTATATATGGTATAATAATTACTATATAAATACCCAATGGACGAATGTAGAAAATGAAATATAATTACAGAAAAGAGGTGCTGATTTTGAATAGAAGATTTAATACTACAGGTGTTTGCATTCCTCATTTGCATTATATGGTTGATATAACAAATAAGCTGACGCAAATAAAAAGTATGGTTTATAGAGGAGATTATTTCGTTATAAATAGGCCTAGGCAATATGGAAAAACTACTACAATGTATATGCTAGAACAAGAATTAAAAGATGAATATTTAGTTTTAAGCATAAGTTTTGAAGGTTTAGGAGACTTAATATTTGAGGAAGAAAAAACCTTTTCTAAAACAATATTAAAAGTCTTTGGAGATAGTATACAGTTTAATTACGAAGAATATTCATCTAAACTTTATGAAATGTCTGACGAGATTAATGATTTAAATGCTGTATCAAAAGCTATCACAAATTTTTGTAGAATTGTTAACAAAGAAATTGTACTGTTTATTGATGAAGTAGATAAGAGCTCTAATAATCAGTTATTTATGAGCTTTTTAGGAATGCTTAGAAATAAATTTTTATTAAGGCAACAGGGAAAAGATAAAACCTTTTATTCAGTAATTCTAGCTGGAGTGTATGATATTAAGAATTTGAAGCTTAAAATCAGACAAGATGATGAAAAAAAGTATAATAGTCCTTGGAATATAGCAGTAAATTTCAATGTAGATATGAGTTTTAGTTCAGATGAAATAAGCACTATGTTAAAAGAATACTCAGAAGATAAAAATGTGACAATTAATATTAAAGAAATTTCAGAAATAATTCATTTTTATACAAACGGTTACCCTTTTTTAGTAAGCAGGCTTTGTCAGATAATTGATGAAAACCAATTATTATGGAATGAAGAAAATATTAATAGATCAGTAAAAGAATTACTACAAGAAAATAATACACTTTTTGATGATTTAGTAAAAAATATTGAAAATAATAATGAATTTAAAGATTATATATTTGATTTAATAATTAATGGTACGGAAAAGACTTTTAATATTCATAATCCACTTATAAATTTAGGAGTTATATACGGATATTTAAAAAATATAGATGGAAGAGTAAAAATATCTAACAGAATATTTGAGCAAATGCTTTATAATTATTTCTCTTCCAAGCTTGAAAATAATACAGATATGTCAACTTATAATTTCAAAGAAAATTTCATAATTGATAATGGATTAGATTTTGAAAAGATAATTTTAAAATTCCAACAGTTTATTAAAGAACAATACAGTTCTATTGACTCAAAAGATAGGAAGCACCTATTCACATGCGTTCATAGGTGTAAGTTCCATAATCCAAAAACAAGTTTTTGAATGTCACTTAAGCGAGAAGGAAGGCTTCTTTTCCTAGCATTTATAAAACCAATAATAAATGGCATAGGGTTTGATTTCAAAGAAGTACAGATTTCTGAAGAAAAGAGACTTGATATAGTAGTTAGTTATCTTTCAAGTAAGTATGTAATTGAACTTAAAATATGGAGAGGAATTGAATACCACAAAAAAGGACTAAATCAGCTTAAGGACTATTTAGATATTCAAGGGTTAGATAAGGGATATCTTGTTGTTTATAATTTTAATAAAGATAAAGAGTATAAAGAAGAAATAATACACTATGAAGGAAAGGAAATGTTTGTGGTGTTTGTTTAGAACAATCACGATTAATCCAGCAATATTTGCTCTCAAATCTGTTATTCTGCACACAAGATAGACCTTTGACTATGGATTTATTATTGTACTAGTACTAACTGTAATGACAATATATTTAAGCAGATAACAAAAATAAGCTGAGATTTTCTAAAATTAGAAAATCTCAGCTTTAACTATTTTATGTAAATTTATGTTATAATATATATTAATAATGGAAAATATAGAAAAAGTTAAAAGGGGTATTAAGGATTATGAAAAAATCAAAATTAACAAAAGTAATTGCTATGTCATTAATAGCAGCTTCAGCACTAGGATTAAATCCAATAAAAGCAAGTGCAGAATGGAAGCAAAATAAAACAGGCTGGTGGTTTGAAGAAGGGGACTCGTGGGCGACTGGTTGGGAAAGAATTGATGGTAAATGGTATTATTTTGATTCACATGGTTATATGGAGCATAATAAAACTGTTGGTGGATATTATTTAGATACTAATGGAGCTTGGATAAATCTAACAACAACAAGCGATGGGTTGAAATTTGATAAATCAACTGGTACCATAGTTGGATATAGTGGAAGTAATACTGATGTAACTATACCAAGTGAAATTGATGGCGTGACAGTAACCCAAATAGGAGTAGGGGCGTTCTCTGGATCTAATAATCATACGCAGATAACAAGCGTAAAAATACCTGAAAGTGTAACAAGTATAGGAGTAGGTGCATTTGAATGGTGTAATTATTTAAAAACAGTTAATATACCTCAAAATGTTAAAAGTATAGAAGCTTCAACTTTTGATGGTTGCACACAGTTAACTAATATAACAATACCTAATGGGGTAACAAGTATAGGACAGGTGGCTTTTACAGGATGTACAAGCTTAACAAGCATAACGATACCAAATAGTGTAACATTTATAGGAAATATAGCTTTTAAAAAGTGCAACGGTTTAACATCAATAGATATACCAAGTAGTGTGACATATATTTCAGGGGGAGCATTTAATGACTGTATTAATCTAACAACAGTAAATGTGTCTAGTACTACCAAAATAGCAGCACATGTATTTGATAATAGTCCTAATGTAAAAATTAATACTGTAAATTAAATAAGTCAAAGAGTAAAATAGTAGTCTGTGTATGTACTGACAGCAATGTAGTAATTCCAGATAAAATTGATAATATTGTAATGACAGGTATAGGAGAGAATGCATTTTACAATTATCAAAACTACTCCTTTTTATTATATACATATGTCATGGTTGTTTCCATTTATGACTGGTACATTAACTGCCAAGATACATAGTTTGGATTTGAAGGATTCCAATGTATTCACTGGAGCGAGCTGGAGAATGTAAGGCGCTTCTATGAATTCTTTAAGAAGCATCAAGGAGAATTTAAAAAATGAGATTAATAATAAATTATTAGGATTGAGGCAGGAAAATTTCTAGGTATAATTAATGGATATATATGAAATTATATAATGTATGCACAAATATAAAAATAGGAGTGAGCACTGATGAAAATAGTTGATAAGTTGGTTCAGGTAATTACTACAACTGATGGAGCAGGTATTGTGAAACCTTTAAGCTTTTTTATCATTGATGATAGTGAAGCTGTAGATGTAATTAATGTAGAAAGGTTAGTGAGGAGGGATAAGGAAAAAATAGGTGGAGATTATGTATATACTTTTACATGTGAAATTATAAGAAATAATATGAAAATGCTTTGTGATTTAAGGTTAAATTTAAGTACAGAAGAATGGAGCCTTTATAGGATGTAATTGAAGTTTCATCTGATGTTTCTGTGAGATTCTATAGAATCCTTACTGACTCCCATAACTTCTGCACCTTTTTCTGAAAAAATTGGATATTTCTCCTTTGGCCTATTCCTTTAAAAAAACCATATTTTCATTGCTTGATGCGTCAATATTATATTTATAACCAAGTCTGTTAAAGTTTTTTATTTCTGATATTTTCTCAATCTTTTCCTCAGCCATATAACGGACAAGCTCACCTCTAGCCATCTTTGCTAAGGTTCCCTTTGTTATAATTTTACCTTCTTTATATTCACCAAAAGTACATGATATGAATTGCACTTTATCGTTTAGATAATTTTCAATGGATTTACTATATTCTTTAGATGCAAGATTTAGTACTATATCTGTATCCTCATATAGTTTCTGAAATATGTTATCTCCCCAATAATCATATAAATCTTTATAGCCTGAAAGCATGATTTTTGACTGCATTTCAAGACGGTAAGGTACTATGCCGTCAAGTGGTTTAAGAATGCCATAAAAGCCAGATATAAGATATAAATGGTTTTCGATATATTCCCATTCTTTAATATCAAATACATTTGGAGCCATATACTTATATTGAATTCCATCATAAGCTAATAATGCTGGGGTTAGTCTTTCAGTAAGGTTCATATTGGAAAAGTATTCAAAGCTTGTCTTAGCAATTTTATCATTGCATTTCCATAAAGCTTTAGCTTCCGTATAGCTTAGATTTTTAATATATTTCATTAAAAATTCAGCCTTATCTAAAAAACATGGCATGTTATTTATCTTAAATTCTGTATCTACATTCATCTTTTTGGCTGGTGAT
This sequence comes from Clostridium sp. DL-VIII, assembly GCF_000230835.1. Lineage (NCBI taxonomy): Bacteria > Bacillati > Bacillota > Clostridia > Eubacteriales > Clostridiaceae > Clostridium > Clostridium sp. DL-VIII. The sequence continues at coordinate 4,026,142 of NZ_CM001240.1, read as the reverse complement.
ATAATAATTTTCAACATAATTCCTCCATATGTTAAATAAGTTTTTTCATATAAGACATTATATCTTAAATTTTAGGTTTATAAAACCTAGTAGGAGTGGGAATTATCTAATTAAGTTATATAGATAATATATATATGCTGCAATAATAAAATTACATTTATAATGGCTATAGGCAAGTAGATATCTAGATGTAAAATGCATAAAATTAATTGCAACATATATAATTGAAAATAAGGATTTAAATTTAAAATACAGATATCATATTAGTATCCAATATTAATATGATATCTGTATTTTTTACCAGTACCGTTAATTTGTATCACATGTATCGATTGAACATACTCTATCTCTTCCAGTTTGCTTTGCCTTATATAAGGAGTCATCTGCTTGCTTTATTAGCATCTCAATGTTATCCGTTGACTCAGGGTAAGCAGATATTCCTACAGAAACAGTGATTCTTATTTTTCTTCCGTCACCAATTTCAAATTCGTGCTTCTTTACTTCATCACATATCCTTTTTCCTATATCCATTGTCCGTTCTGTAGAACAGTCAATTAGTAAGATACAAAATTCTTCTCCTCCAACTCTTGAAACTGCATCAAATACTCTACAAGAATTTTTTAAAATAACTGCTAATTCTCTTAATACTATATCACCAACTGCATGGCCGTATGTATCATTAACATGCTTAAAATGATCTATATCAACCATTAAACAAGATAATTGTTCATCCTTTTCTTTTGCATTTATAGCACTTTTATTAAATATCAAATCAAATTGCCTTGTATTATTTAATCCAGTCAAAAAATCTTTAGTAGCCTCATTTTTATATCTCCTATATAATTCATTTGATGACCTAACATATTTTAATAAATAATAAGCTAGTATAGTTGCAACTGCCGATATAATAAAATACTCTAAAAGTATATTAAATACATTATTTACATTGGATAACAAGTAATAATAGGTACTAATCATAGAAAGCATATTGATTAAGTATATGGTTATCCACTTTTTAATCATATTTAACTTTAGTTTACCAACTATTGAAAATAGTAATAGTAATATTAGAATTTGAAAAACTGCAACTATTGATGATTGATTGATTCCAAAATATAAAAATCTAAATAAAACTATAATTATCCCTGTAACTAATGAAGATAAAAGTCCGCTAATATTATATATCAACATTAATGCTATAACTCTTAAATCCACCAAAGTTTTTGTACTTTCAATATTTATTGCGTAAATCATCATTCCTATTGCGAGAATTCCACCGCCTAAACCAAGCAAAACTTTTGTAAAAACTTTTGAACTGTATTCAAGAGGTGTATTCTTTGATAAATGTCCACCTAAAAATATTCCTGAAATCAAAAGAAGTATATTAATAAAAAAGTTACTCATTATTTTCACCTCCAATTTTATTTTTTGATTAAAGATATTAAGTAATAATTGTTATTTGTTATTATAATTATACCATTAACTACCTCTTATGACAAATAATTTGCCCGTAAATTTTAGGTTTACAAAACCTATTAAAAATTCCTTTAAGTAATTGTAAAGCAAATGAGTTTGCAAACTAATTTACTTTAATTATTACTTGAAAGGATATGATAATATGGGAAAGATTGAAACAGCAACACAATGGATGATTAACTTAGCAAATGATAATAGTCACGGATATGACCAAACATATAGATGGGGAGAGCGTGGAGATTATGATTGTTCTTCTGCAGTTATTACTGCATGGCAGACTGCAGGTGTTCCTGTAAAAACTAATGGTGCAACTTATACTGGTAATATGAGAAGTGTTTTTCTTAATTGTGGATTTTCTGATGTAACATCATCTATAGTGTTATCAAATGGATCTGGCTTACAACGTGGTGATGTATTACTAAATGTATCTTCACATACTGTAATGTTTATTGGAAGTGGACAAGTTGTTGCTGCTAGGGAAAATGAAAATGGCACAGCAACAGGTGGTAAACCTGGGGATCAAACAGGTAAAGAAATTTGTATTGAAAACTATTATAATTACCCTTGGGATTATGTTCTTAGATATAATGAAGGAAGTAGTAATCCTAATCCTCCATCTGGTAATTCTAATGTTCAAGCTGGACAGGTTCAAGCAAACAATTTTGCTGGATGTAACATTGATACTGATGGCGTTAGAGGTACTGAAACAAAAAAAGCAGGGATTAAGGTTTTACAACATGCCATGAATTTAGATTATAATGCAGGTCTTGCGGTAGATGGAGTATGGGGAACTGCATCCAGTACTGCTTTAGGAAGTCATTATGTAAAGAGTGGAGAAACTCAATATATGGTTACAGCAGCTGAAATTCTAGTAATGTTAAGGGGATATAATCCAAATGGTGTAGAATATCCAGGAACTTTTGGTTCAGGACTTAAAACAGCAATAACTTCATTTCAAAGTGCTAATGGCTTATCTGCAGATGGAATATGTGGTAGAGATACCTTCATTTCATTGATTAGCTAATAAAGATCCATAAAGATATATAGTTTGAAATTCAATGTAAAAAAAAGGTCATCTAGAGATTATTCTAGATGGCTTTTTTTAGATAAATTTAGCTGAGAGTTATCTTACGAGCATTCATGCCCTTGTATCTTATGATTAATTATAGCGTGTTTTGTAAATATCGTATTATTCGTGGTTTACAGATTTTAATAACAAATCGTTATTATTAGTGAAAGTTATGCAGCGCTGATAATTTCAAAAATAAATTAAGGGGGTCATTAAAATGGCTGAAAACATGAATGACAATGCAAAATATATTTATTCATTTTTTAAAAACAAGGGGTGGACAAGTAATTCTATTTGTGGAATGCTTGGAAACATGCAAGGAGAATCAGGGATTATCGCAGACAAAAATGAAGCCGGCGGAGGTGGAGGATACGGTTTAGTACAGTGGACTCCAAAATCTGTTCTTACTAATTGGGCAAGTCAAAATGGATTAGATTATAAGACTGTTGATACACAATGCAGAAGAATACAATGGGAACTTGAAAATGGTCAGCAATTTTATGCAACAAGTGCTTATCCAATGAATTTTAAGCAATTTACTCAAAGTACAAGTACTCCTACTTATTTAGCAGCAGTGTTTATAAATAATTATGAAAGACCTGCTAATTCTAACCAACCACAAAGAGGTGTTTGGGCTGAACAATGGTATAGTACCCTTGTTACTGGAACTACTCCGCCATCTTCTGGTAATTCTAATGTTCAAGCTGGACAAGTTCAAGCAAATAAGTTTGCTGGATGTAACATTGATACTGATGGCGTTAGAGGTGCTGAAACAAAAAAAGCAGGGATTAAGGTTTTACAACATGCCATGAATTTAGATTATAATGCAGGTCTTGCTGTAGATGGAGTATGGGGAACTGCATCCAGTAATGCTTTAGGAAGTCATTATGTAAAGAGTGGAGAAACTCAATATATGGTTACAGCAGCTGAAATTCTAGTAATGTTAAGGGGATATAATCCAAATGGTGTAGAGTATCCAGGAACTTTTGGTTCAGGACTTAAAACAGCAATAACTTCATTTCAAAGTGCTAATGGCTTATCTGCAGATGGAATATGTGGTAGAGATACCTTCATTTCATTAATTAGCTAATAAAGATTCATAAAGATATATAGTTTGAAATTCAATGTAAAAAAAGGTCATCTAGAGATTATTCTAGATGGCTTTTTTATAAAATGAACTTATCCAGTATTTATTTTACGAGCATTCATGTCCTGGTATCTTATTATTAAGGTAAGTCTTGCCTTCTAATGGCTTAAAGCCAGAGATTTTCACCTCAGTTATAGAAGGAAAGGTGAAGTTAAGCGTATAATCCTTTCCATAAAAAGCAGCCGACTTTCCATCTGCTATAAAAACTGCTGTATTTGTAAGGAAAATAACCTTTCTATTTTCAGTTTGCCTATCTACTTCATAAACAGTAAAATCAAAAGACGTATTAGTTACATTAGAAATTACAACCTCACAATAGCTTTTTAAATTTAAGATATTATCGTCTAAGCATCTCTCATCCCAATAAGTTCCTTCATATAATTTAACTTTACGATTTACTTTAGTTATTTTTTGAGAGGCATTATTTTTATCTTTTGCTACTTGGTTATTTGAACTTGTTTCAGTAGACGGTGTAGAATTTGTATTTGCCGATGTTTCTTTCTTTTCATCAACAGTATTTTTTTCATTAGTAGCCTGCATTGGAGTATTAGTATCTTTTGATCTATCTTCTAAAGTTTGATTTTCATTAGTGGTTTGCATAGTTGAAGGTATTTTTTTATCACTATTACAACCAACTAAAACGAAGATCAAACTTAAACATAATGCCAAAGCTAAATTCTTTCTCATAATTTAAACCCCTTTAATTTTAAGATTAATAATTATATTATAATAACATTATAGTATAATTGCCTATTTTATCCACAAATTACATGTAAGGTATTTAAAGCAGCACTAAATGAATTTATTAGGAGACCTATTATATGTATTAAGTAAGTAGAGTTTAAAAAGATAAAATATTCTATATTTGAAATAAATAAAAATGATATTGCCGATAAAGAGATAAAATTAATTTTTAAGAACCTACATTAAGATAATTAATATAATAATTAAATATTTTTAAATATAACTATATAATAATTAAAATATTTAATATCAACATTGGTTAATTTAAACAACGGTATTATAATTGAAATATAGTAAAGGAGAGAGCAGTATGAGTTATAAAGTAATTAGCAAATGTCCAATATGCAGTGCAAAATTGAAGATAGCGAAACTTAAATGCAGTAAATGTGGAACTGTCATAGAGAATGACTTTGAATTTTCTAAGTTTGAGTATTTAGAAGAAGAACAACTTAATTTTATGGAGGTTTTTTTAAAGTGCAGAGGTAATATTAAGGATGTTGAAAAGGAACTCGGTATCTCATATCCGACAGTAAGAGCTAAATTGGATGAAGTTGTTTCTTCTCTTGGTTATACTGTTATAAAAAAACCTACAGTGGGTAATAAGGAAATAATTGACATGCTAGAAAAAGGTGAAATATCACCTGATCAGGCTGTGAATATGATTAAAGAAAATTAAAATTTGAAAGGATGGATTATATAATGAAAGAAGAAGTTAAAAGGATTTTAAAAATGGTTGAAGAGGGGAAAATTGACTTAGATAAGGCTACAGAGCTTATTGAAGCTATTAATAAACCTGTTAATATACAGCAGCCACCTGTATCTGAAAATATAAATAAGATGCTGAAAATTAGAGTATTGTCTGCAACAAATGATACTGTAAATGTGAATGTGCCAGTTAAAATTTTAAAGGCTATAGGGAATGCGGTTAATACAGTAAAAATACCAGGTATTTCAGATCAAGAGGGAATAGATATAAAAATGATTATGGAAGCTATTGATTCAGGATTAGAAGGAAAAATTGTAGATGTAAAAAGCAGCAATGGAGATATAGTTGAAGTTACTATAGAATAAAGTTTTGTTAAGTTGGCAGTTAAAAAAGAAATAAATCTACCTAACGCGTCATATATCTTAAATACAAGGAGTGATACGGTTGAAGATATATTTAAAACTTAACAACGGAAGGAGATTTACAATACCTGCTCCAATTGGACTGGTAAAATTTATTCTCAGCTTTGGTGATTTCGGAGCATCGGTTGCTAAAAAGTATAACTGTCTAATGATTTTTTAGAAGGTCAAATATAAACAAAACTGAGACTTTTCCTTGGAATAGTCTCAGTTTTATCATTTTAATGATAAATTATTCAGCTGAAATAGCACCAAAACCACACGAATTTAGGCAAGTTCCACAATCTACGCAAACACTAGCATCAATTGTGTAGCTTCCACCTTGCATACTTATGCAAGATGTAGGACAATCACTTTTACAAGCTCCACATGCTTGACATTCATCAGCATTTATAACATAAGCCATAGTTAGCACCTCCTTAACAATTACTCTTCAAAAATCAAAGTAATATAAATAATATGTTTTCATTCTTATAAAAATTAATAAAAAAGAGGTACATAATGAATAATTTTCATTATGTACCTCTTCGTACTTTATGCTTTTATTATATACTTGTAAGACTTATATGTCAATTAAGTACGTCTCATTTTCTCTAGCAACCGAGTGATAGAGAAACTTCTCTTTCGGCGAGTTAAATGAATAATCTTAATTCATTATTAAAATAAGTAATTGTTTTAAATCAAATATTTCATTTGTATTGAACATTTCTTCAAGATCATAAAGGGTTTTTTCCGAATTTTCTACTTCCTTAGAATACATATGTGTTATATCTATTTGATCATTTATATCAAAGTTATAGTTATTATTAATCCAACGCACCACATTTAACTCTTTAATAATAAGATAGCTCATGACAGCTAGTGTAACTTTAGAGTATAATTCTTCATCCAAAATAGCTTTCATAAAATATTGAAATACAAAATATACCATTAAATGTTCATATTCATAGATTTTATTTTTGTAATATTCATTAAAAGCATCGTATTGTTTTTCATAAAAAGTGATATCAGCTTTTTTATGAAAACAGTTAATAGCGTGTTCTAGTATTTTAGGCCAGTTATCATTAATAGGATTAAGGTTTTTATACACATTCATACATTTAAACATAGTATTATACTTATCAGCTTGTTTTGTTTTATACTTATCAAATTCATTAATAAGCTTTTTTTGAAAATCTTCCTTAGAATATTTATTTATTATATCGGCAATTTCTGATAGCTCATTTTCATCTATTTTTTCTTGAATATCGTGAGCAAAATTAAGTACTAATGCAAGTCTATGATTTAAAGCTATAGAACGATTTTGTAATATATCTATAGCCATTTTCTGAGCTGATATTAGCTGAGCTGAAATATCAAAATTGATATCATCATATGTATTTTCTATTTCATCATCCTCTGAAACTTCAAAAGTAACTGTTTTAGAATCTTGAAGAATTAATTTTGCAGCCTCAGGACAAGATAAAGAAACTCCTATTTCACGTATATCACAATATTTTTCTATGAACCTTGGGTAGGTCTTGCAAGTATAGCATAAACTTTCTTCTCCAAGTTCAGTATAGATATCACAAAGATTATTTGTATTTAAAAATGGACAATTACCATTTTGTAATATAAAACCAGGCTCTCCATCTTCATATAATGTCAAGTTAGATTTTAATCTTTCACCAAATTCACCAGATACATCGTTATACTTCTTATAGGTTTCTTCATCAATTATAATTTCCCATCCAGCACAACAAGTATCAGTGCATTTTGAAGCAGAGCATTTAAAATCTTTATAATAATCTGGTATTATTGTTTTCATGTAAATTACCTCGTAATGTTTATTTATTAAGGCATATGTAAAGAAAATATGTTGATGCTTACATTTAAAGCAATTTAATCAGTGGCTCTAACTCTTCACATAACGTTTTTGCACGTTCAAAATCAGTATTTCTAAGAGAGATGGCTATTTTCATTTCCAAATCTCTTTTCTTTTGTTCAATTTCTAAGTAGTCTTTATCAAAATACTTCTCATAAATCATCTTTCTAAATTTTCGCATATTCATTCTTCTAATTGTTTTATCTTCTATGAGTAAAACATAGTCTACGCAGTTTATTATAGAATAGTAATCATGAGATATCATTAAAATAGCACCATTATAATTTTGGATGGCAGTTTCAAGTGCCAATTGAGAATAGGTGTCTAAATGGCTTATTGGTTCATCTAGAAGCAGCATATTTGCATTGCTTGCAGAAATCTTAGCTAATTGAAGCAGATTCTTTTCCCCGCCAGATAAAGCTTCTATTTTTTGTTTTACACTTTCTTCATCAAAATCATAGTTTGAAATATATGTTTCTACATCTTCGTAAGTTTTAAATCCTGCATTTAGGAATTCTTCAAGTATTGTATTAGACTCATTAAGTATTTCATCTTGCTTTTGTGATAAATATGCTATTTCAATGTCAGGATTTATTTCAATAGCTGAATGATTATTTTTGAAAATATCTCTAAGCAGCGTAGTTTTCCCAGCACCATTTAAGCCAACGATAGCTACTTTATCAGTAGAGTTTATTTCAAAGTTAACATTTTCTAAAAGGATATCTTCAAAGCTGGCACTGTAATCACTAACTTTTAAAGCAATGGTTTCTTCAATCGGATTCTTAGTAAGTAACCTTATATAAGGTTGTTTAATTTCTACAAATGGTGTTTTTATTCTACGAGATTCTAATCTTTCTAGAAATTTCATTTTACCTTTTAGATATCTTCCAGCAGCAGTTTCACCTGTAACTTCCGCTCTATCTCTTAGTCTTTTGATTATACGTTCATTTCTCTCAATTTCTTCATCATCGGAAGCAGCCAGTTCTTGAAGTTCAATTTTAGTCTGAAGTAAAGAGAAGTTATATTCAATATAGCTTCCATCAAACTCTTGGAGCTCCATATTTTCAAGATGAATAATTTTATTAAAACAATGATTTAATAGATATCTATTATGAGTGATGACAAGCATCATTCCTTTGTGAGAATTAATTAAATTTCTAAGAGAATTAAGGTTTTCAAAATCTAAAAACACATCAGGTTCATCCATAATCATTAAGCTAGGCTCATTAAGCATTTCTTTAATTACTTGAATAAGCTTAAACTCTCCACCACTAAGTTCAGATAATTTTAAATCTTTAAGGGAGCTTAAGTTTGCAAGATTTAATTTCTTACTTAAGTTGCTTTCGAAATCATCACCGCCTATTGCATCAAGTGAATCTAATGCTTCTTGGTACTTTAGGAGTAAAGCATCAATGTCAGAAGCTGTTTCCATTAAGCTGCAAATAGAAGTTATTTCATTTTGTAGTTTAATATAATCTTCACATAGATATTCGAAAACTGTAGTTTCCTTTGTTTTATCCAGTTCATAGAATTGACTTACATATCCGATTCTGCAGTTTGTGTCTATCTCTAAAGTACCATCGAACATGTATTTTTCAGGGTCCATAATAATATCTATAAGTGTACTTTTTCCACTACCACTAGCACCTATAAAGGCACAATGCTGATCCTCTTCTAAAGTAAACGAAATATTATGATAGAGATCTTTATTTGGAAATGAGTAGGACAAGTTATTTATTTTTATCATGGTATTACCTCGCTTTATCTCATTAGGTATTTCTTAAAGAACAATGACTGAACTTACTATTAATAAGCTCAGTCATTGTTACTTACTTGCAAGTAGAGTCTTATGCACATGAAATTGTTTTTGTTGTTGTGCCTTATTGAGTTGTTCTTCCACTATGCAACAGCATTCTGCCTATAACTTTTTTTGGTTTTTCATTATTTTTAGTGTTATTTCCTTTTTGTTTCTTTTCTTCTATTAATTTTTTCATCATTTCTATATTTTTGTTATTCATATATTCCTCCAATTTTAAATCACTTTAATAAAAGTATCAAGTTAGTATTATATTGCGCTAAAATAAAATTTACAATCATTTAGATTGTTTTTTATGCAATTTTACACTTGATTGTACCATAAATTGAGAAGTTAATCTATTATGAATATTCTAGATGCTTCTAAAACAATATACAAGTAATAAAAGTTATGCTAAAATTAAATTATCAGATAATCATTATCAATTAATAATTGTTTTGTTTGTTGATTTAGATAAATTTAATGGGTTAAGTATAAGTAATACTTATTCAAGGAGGTAAAAATGATGAAAAATAATGTAATTAAAATAAATAAATTAAGTTCTCAATGGGGGACAAGTGACCCTTTTCTATTTTTGGCACACCATAAGGATGCATATCCAAAGGGGAATAATGAAATGGGACCAGATGCATCTCTAGCAGGCAGAATTATTGGCAATGATTTTAGGGGAGTAGATGGCTGGAATATGTATCATGGAGATGTTATTCCAGGATTTCCACAGCATCCACATAGAGGTTTTGAAACAGTTACTATAGTTCTAAATGGGTATGTTGATCATGCAGATTCAGCAGGTGCTACAGGCAGATATGGAGCTGGCGATGTACAGTGGCTTACTGCAGGCAAAGGCTGCAATCATACAGAAATGTTTCCTTTAGTTAATATAGAAAAAGATAATCCGCTTGAACTATTTCAAATTTGGATGAACCTGCCTAAAAAAGATAAGTTTGTAGAACCACATTATAAAATGCTTTGGGCAGAAGATATACCAGTAATACAGTCTAAAGATGGTAATGGAAAAACAAGTACAATAAGACTGATTTTCGGTTCTTATAATGGTATTAAGAGCTTGGATTCCTCGCCTAATTCATGGGCTGGTAAAAAGGATAATCATGTAAGAATCTGCCTTATCCGCATGGAACCTGAAGCTAGTATAGAGCTTCCTAAAGTATCTTCTACCTTAAACAGAACTGTTTATTTCTATGAAGGAGATAAAATAAATATCCAAGGAACAAGTATTGAGAATTATCATAGTGTAAAACTTGCAGGAGATGAAATAATAGAAATAAAAAATGGTTCAAAGGAAAGCTGCCTTCTGCTCTTAGAGGGAGAGCCAATTGGTGAACCTGTCGTAAGTTATGGACCTTTTGTAATGAACTCTGATAAAGAAATTAGGGATGCTTTTGCTGATTATAGAAGCACTGGCTTTGGAGGGTGGCCATGGGATCGAGATGATTTTGTTCATCCAAGAGAAAAAGGAAGATTTGCAAAGTACCCTGATGGTAAAATAGAATATAGATAATATTTTAAAAAATAGGGCTGCCCGCTCAAAGAACAAAAACTGCAATATCCTGAATTAAAGTTTTAATTCAGGATATTGCAGTTGATTCTCCTAAGGCGACAGTCCTTATTTAACTGGGATAAGTACTTATACTTCAATAGAATTAAAATCTATTTCAAGAGTATCATAAATATTAACTTTAACTTTATCAGTAAATGTGTAAGTTATTGGAGCATCATATCCATTTTTAGTTAAGATATAAACTAATATATTTTTTCTCATAGGGTTCACAATCCAATATTCTTTAACTTTAAATTGTTCATATAGATTTAGCTTTCTTATATAATCATTTCTGGGATTAAAATTCGATACAACCTCAACAATCATATCTGGTGAACCAGTACAGCCTTTATCAGTTAATTTATTTTTGTCACATATAACGGATATATCTGGTTGTACTATATTTTTACTATTAATTAATTATTTCGCCATCTATAATCTCTATTCGCTCATTTTCATCATAAGACAAATAATCTTTATAGGTATAAGTTTTAATTGGATCTATTAACATTATAAAGCCTCCTTCACTCATATTATTGACTTAGTATACATTTATTTAAATTAAAATAATACAATTCTTCTAACTAAAATAATATCATTAAAAAATACTTTTGTAATCATTTTGTAGATAAAATGGTGCTAAAAATGTCATATTCATCTTTTGAAATAGTTCATATTTTAATAAGAAAACTATTCTAATTAGGGTACAGTTAGCATACATGTAAGAAGTGGTTTTATTTAGACTTAACTATTTTTGTGTTAAGTGCTGGAAAATTATTTATAGTTTTACAAATAATGATATACTAAAAATGAGTGAGATAATGAGTAAAAATTTAGTAACATGGAATAAGGGGGAACGAAATGAGTATAACTGAGATATCGGTGAAAAGACCAGCTGCCATGTGGATGGCGGTAATTTTATTCATTGGACTTGGAGTTATGGGATATAAAAGCATGGGAGCAGATTTAATGCCTTCTATGAATATTCCTGTCATATCAATAATGACAACATATAATGGCGCCAGTGCAGAAGATATTAAAAAAGATGTTGTAAAACCAATTGAAGATTCGGTATCAGGAATAAGTGGTGTTGACGTTCTTAATTCTACTTCAGGGGAAGGGTCTGGTACTGTTACAATAACTTTTAAGATGAGCGCAGATATAAACACCGCATATTTAGATGTTCAAAAAGCTGTTGAACTTGCTTCAGCAAAACTTCCTAAAGAAGCAGATAAACCTATTTTGTTTAAAATGGATATGAATGCAATACCTATTATGATAGTTTCGGTAAATGGTGATGCTAGTTATGAAGAGCTTTATAATCAATCTGATATTTTAAAACAAAAGTTAGAAAAAATACCTGGAGTCGGAAATATATCATTGCTTGGCGCAGATAAGAAGCAATTGATGATAAAAATTGACAAAGCAACTATGGAGTATTATGGAGTTAATGTGGATACTTTAATAGGAACCTTGCAAGCGTCAAATGTTAATATACCATCTGGGGATATTAAACAAGACAACTTAGATCAATCTGTTAGAATTATTGGCCAGTTTAATACCGTTGATGATGCAAGAAATCTTTTAATACCTGCTGGTAATGGAGTAAATATTCGTCTTGGTGACATTGCAAAAATTGATTTAGAGGTTCCGGATGCTACCGTGTTAACAAGGTTTAATAGCAATAAGACTATGGCGATGATCATTGGAAAACAAAGTGATTCAAATGTAGTAGAAGTAGCTGATTCTGTAAAAAAAGAATTAGCCGATATAAACAAGACACTTCCAAAGGGAACAGAAGTAAATATTCTAATGGATACTACTACTTTTATTAATTCTTCACTTACTCAAATAAAACATAATCTTATAGAAGGAATTATAACTACTGCAATTGTACTTTATTTATTCTTCCGTAGTTTCCGTTCTTCTTTAGTAGTTTTAATTGCAATTCCAACATCACTGGTTGCTACGTTTTTTATGATGTATCAGATGCACTTTACCTTAAACATGCTGTCTTTGATGGGGTTATCTCTTGTTGTAGGTACTCTGGTGGATGATTCGATAGTTGTTATAGAAAATATACAGCGGCATATGGATATGGGGAAAAATCCACTAGACGCAGCAATTGAAGGACGTAGGGAAGTAGGTATGGCAGCAATAGCTATAAGTTTATGCGATGTTGTTGTATTTGCTCCAATTTCACTTGTGTCAGGTTTAGTTGGGCAGATGTTTAAGGAATTTGGACTTACAATAGTTGCAGCTACTATGTTTTCACTAATTGTATCTTTTACAATTACGCCAATGCTTTCGTCAAGGCTATTAACAAACAGAAATAATAAAGAGAAAAATGAAAAAAAAGAAAAGAATAACTTTTTGAGAAGAATGAATTCTAAATTTAGTGGAATAAACTCTAAATTCAGTAGAATAAGTTCTAATAAAAAATGGTCTTTTGAAAGACTAGTAGAGGCATATAAAAAAGCTCTCATATGGTCTTTAGATAACAGGAAAAAAGTTTTAGCTATAGTTATTGCAGGGGTTGTTTTTAGTGTGGCGCTTATTCCACTTGGAGTGCTAAAGTCAGAGTTTATACCTATGGCTGACCAGAGTTCTTTTACCATTAATCTAAAGCTTTCACCAGGATCTACTTTAAAACAAACGGACGAGAAAGTTTCGGAGGTAGAAAAATACTTACAGGGAACAAAAGAGGTAAAAAATTATTTTTCGTTGATTGGGCATGATGGACAAGAAAGTGCAGATAAATCTATAGCTCAGATTTACGTTAACTTAATTCCTAAGGGTGAACGTAAAAAGAGCCAAAGTGAACTTGCAAGTGAGATTCGTGTCTTTGGTAAAAATATGTCTGGAGTAGATTTTAATGTATCAGAGTCTTCTTCATCTGGTGGTAGTAGTAAGCCTGTATCAATTAAAATAAAAGGTGATGATTCAGATACTATAAGAGGATTATCAGATGAAGTTGAAAAATTACTAAACACAGTTCCTGGAGTCACTGATATAAGTAACTCTTCAAGTTCAAGAAGCAGTGAACTCAGGGTAAATATAGACAGCCTTGCAGCTACTCAGTACAATATTTCTACTACTAATATAGGTAGTGTTGTTAGAATGGCACTCGCAGGAACTAATGTGGGAGTGTACAGATCAAATAATGAGGAAAACGATATAACGCTTAAGTTTGAAAATGGTCAAATAAAGAGTGCTGAGGATCTTAAATCCTTGAAAGTTACAAATTCATTAGGACAGCAAATTCCACTTAGTCAAGTTGCTTCTATTCAAAATATAGATAGCGATCCTTCTATATCTAGAGAAGATAAGCAGGATATGGTTACTGTTGAAGCAAATCTTCAAGGTAGAGTACTTGGGGAAGTTACAAATGATATTAATGCTAAACTAAAAGCTCTTTCAGTTCCTGATGGATACAGTATAAGCTTCGGAGGGAATCAAAAAGATATGGCAGAGAGTTTTTCTTCTCTTGGACTTGCTTTATGTGCATCCTTAGCTCTTGTTTATATGATTTTAGTAGTACTTTATGAATCATTTCTAACTCCATTTATAAGAATGATGGCTCTGCCTTGTGCTATCATAGGAGCTTTTGGGTTATTGGCTCTAACTGGGCAGACACTAAACTTAATGTCCATTATTGGATTAATTATGTTAGAAGGACTAGCATCAAAAAATGGTACATTACTTATAGATTATACCAATACTCTTATGAAAAGAGGGATGAATTTAAGAGATGCTCTTATAGAATCAGGTGCTACTAGGTTAAGGCCAATAATAATGACAAGTTCAACAATGATTGTTTCCATGTTGCCAGTTGCTTTATCTATGGGTGAAGGAACTGAAATGAAAAAGAGTATGGCTATAGTAATCATTGGAGGGATGGTTGCATCAACAATCCTTTCACCAATTGTATTACCAATTATTTATACACTAATGGATGATTTAAAAGGAGTAGTATCTTTTAAAAAGAAGAAAAATCAAAACCTAGAGGGGGGCAGCACCTATGAAGTTTAAGGGTTTAAAGAAAAATAAAAAGCTTTTAATAATAGGCATAGTTTTAGTGGTTGTTGTGATCATAATCATTTCTATCATTGCTAAAAAGAAACCTGTAGAAGTAATGCAAGAGGTTAAAAATGTGAAAACGGAAAAAATAACAACTGGAACAATTTCTACAAGTGTAGAATATGCAAGTAACTTAAAACCTGAAAAAGAGGTAGTGGTTTTACCGAAAACAGGAGGGAGAGTTGCAACTGTAGATATAAATGTTGGAGACAAAGTTAGTGTAGGTCAGACATTATTTACATTGGATACTACAGATTACACAGCACAACTTGAGCAGGCACAGGCTGGAGTTAGTGTAGCTAGTGCTAACTTAGAAAAAACAAGCGACTCAGGGTTTACACAGCAATTATTGCAAGCGGAACAGCTAGTAGGAAAGTTGCAAATTCAATATAATACTGCAAAAGACAGTTATGACAGAACACAAGCTTTGTATTTAGCACAAGCAGCATCTAAAAAGGACTTGGATGACGCAAAATCCCAATTTGATTCTACAACCATAGATTTAAAAAACGCGCAAGATAGTTTAGAACTATTAAAGAGTAAGTCAGGGCCTGAGGCCACAAAGGCAGCAGAAGCATCAGTGGAACAAGCACAGGCAGGAGTTGATATTATACAAAATCAAATAAATAATTCTACCATTATAGCACCAATAGCTGGAGTTGTATCAGAAAAAGCCGTAGAAGTAGGGCAGCTTGCTAGCACCCAATCAGGTTCTGTTACTGTTATAGATGATAGTAGTTTAAATGCAGAAATAAATATTCCTGACAAAATGCTTGAGAGAATTCAAGTAGGGCTATCTGTACCGGTTGCTATAAATGCATTGCCAGATGCCAAAATAGTTGGCGTAATAGATAATATCAGCCCAAATACAAGTTCTAAAAATAACTTCTATGTGGTGAAAGTTAAAATTGATAACTCTAATAATGATATAAAAGCAGGTATGTTTGCGAAAATATCTTTACCAGCTGAAAAGAAGGACAATATCTTGATGGTCCCAAATGAAACAATTAAGATGGAGAATGGTGTAAATTATCTTTATACAGTTGATAATGGTCAGGTTAAGAAGGTATCGGTTGAAATTGGAATTTCAGATGATAAATTTACAGAAGTAACAGGTGAAGTGCAGGAAGACTTGGATGTCATTACTGAAGGCCAAAATTTATTAAGTGATGGAGAAAAAGTAAATTTGGGACAATAGATTAGTGGTTTGTAAAACAACTTCCATATAATATTTTATTTGAAAAACCTTCAGAGTTCTATTCACCTGAAGGTTTTTTGAATTTTTATTATCATATCGACAAATAATATCGTTTGATTTACTATTATGTATGAGAATATCAAATAAAGATTTGTTTTTATTCAAGCACAATAAAGAATATCAAAAGAGTTTTAAATAGTATGCGTGTGCTATCATATAAAGAAGCATTAGGAAATTGTATGAATAATTAAATGACTTACATAAAGATTAAAGCACTATGTTAATAAAGCCTTAAGGTTTTCATAAGAAAATTATTATGATATAAACTTTTGTTTTGAGATACTATAATAATGAGTGTTTAATCAGGAAGAAAGGACAGAATTTATGAGTATTAATATTTTGGTTGTAGACGATGAGCAGTCCATAGCGGACTTAATTGAAGTTTATTTAAAAAATGAGGGTTTTACAATATACAAATTTTATAACGGTCAAGATGCGCTCAGATGTGTTGAATCGGAACAGTTAGAGCTTGCGATACTTGATGTCATGCTGCCGGATATTGATGGCTTTACTCTCTGCCAGAAAATTAGGGGAAATCATAATTTTCCTATTATCATGCTGACTGCTAAAGAAGAAGAAATTGATAAAATTACCGGATTGACACTAGGTGCGGATGATTACATAACTAAACCGTTTCGCCCTTTGGAACTTGTTGCTCGTGTAAAGGCACAGCTTCGCAGATTTACGAAGTATAATTCTGCTGAGCAAAATCAGGAAGAACACTTGATTGCTTTTTCCGGCTTGGTATTGGACATGGATACCCATGAATGTACGCTGAATGAAAAAAAGTTATCTCTAACACCTACAGAGTTTTCAATTCTTTGGGTTCTTTGCTCCAATCGTGGACGGGTGGTAAGTTCGGAAGAATTGTTCCATGAGGTATGGGGAGATAAGTATTTCACTAACAGCAATAATACTGTAATGGTTCATATTAGGCATCTAAGAGAAAAAATGCATGATAGTACAGAACATCCTAAATATATCAAAACGGTATGGGGGGTTGGCTATAAAATTGAAAAGTGAGAGAAATAATGACTATTCTAAGTTAAAAAGAAAGGTATTTTCTCAAATGCTTCTGATTACAGCGGCCGCTGCCGTGACTGTTTATCTATTGCGCTATATCCTGCGTGGACAGATTGGAAATCGTATTGTTCGATTTTTAGTGAGCGCTTTTAATTTTGACAATTCAGACGCACAAATAATCTATCAACTTGTAATTCGCAACAATATGGATATAATCCTTTTTGTTGTAATTATAATATTTTTAGTTATATTTTTTCTATTTTCTGTTTCATCTTGGTTTACAAAATATTTTGATGAAGTCAGCGCCGGAATGGATAGACTTGTAGAGGAATCAAATGATGAAATTACATTATCGCCAGAATTGGATTTTATGGAAAATAAGTTAAATCAGATAAAAAACAATTTGGAAAAGCAAAAGAAGGCTGCACTTGATGCTGAGCAACGCAAAAATGATTTGGTAGTTTACTTGGCTCATGATATAAAGACACCTTTGACATCTGTTATAGGATACTTAAGTCTTTTGGATGAAGCTTCTGATATGCCCCTTGCGCAGAAGGCAAAATATGTTGGTATTACCTTAGAAAAAGCTTATCGATTAGAGCAGCTTATAAATGAGTTTTTTGAAATTACAAGATTTAATCTTCAAACTATTATTTTGAATAAAGAGAAAATCAATTTACTGTTCATGCTCCAGCAGATGGCAGATGAATTCTATCCAATGCTGAACCCACAAGGAAAACAGGTGGCAGTCAATGTACCTGACGGTCTTACGTTGTTTGGAGACGCAGACAAACTGGCACGTGTGTTCAATAACATTCTGAAAAATGCCATAGCTTATAGCTATGAAAACAGTGTTATTGACATTTCTGCTAAGCAGCAGGATAAAAATATTGTTATAACTTTTACTAATCAAGGAAATCCAATCCCGCCGGCAAAGCTTGAAACTATTTTTGAAAAATTTTACCGATTAGATTCGGCACGTTCAACAAATACCGGCGGAGCAGGGTTAGGGTTGGCAATCGCACAAGAAATTGTCATGGCACACAATGGAACAATCTCTGTGGGAAGCAACGCAGAGCATACTACATTTACAGTAAATCTCCCGTCATAAGAAAATCTTAAGAATTTCATAAGATAGAATTCCCAAATAGCTCCTTATTCTGTGTTTAAATAATATCAGCACAGAATAAGGGGTTGTTTTATTATGGTACGAAAAGTAGAAAAGAAAAAGTCAAAAATACTAATATATGTAGCAGTTCTGTTGATGTCTGGAATTACTACTTTTGTTTATAAATATATTATTGTTTCGGGATATCAGCACATCTTTGAGAAAGAATATGGCGGTAGAATAACATCGGCTTCATCGTTTGATTCTTCTGTTCCTATATCTCCTGACAAGCTGAATAGTCCTAATGCAATTCTGATTCGTTTAAAAGATCATACCGTCCTAATGCAGAAAAATAGTGAAGAAAAAATCTATCCTGCTTCTTTGACTAAAATGATGACAGCCATTGTTGCCATAGAAAATTTATCTAATCTAAAGGAAGAAATCAAACTGACAAATTCTGCGTTTCAGGGACTGTATGGAGCAGATGCATCAATGGCAGGTTTTAAACCAGGTGAGCAGGTTAGGGCAATCGATTTGTTATACGGGGCACTGCTGCCAAGCGGTGCGGAGTGCTGTATTGGCCTTGCCGATCAAATTGCAGGTTCAGAGCAGAATTTTGTAAAGATGATGAATAAAAAGGCGGCTGATCTTGGGATGAAAAACACTCATTTTGAAAATGCCACAGGGCTTCAAAATGAAAATCATTATACAACAGTCAAAGATTTGTCTATTCTTCTAAGCTATGCATTGAAGAATGATACCTTCAGGGAAATTTTTACTTCATCTCGTCATTCCACAGCACCTACGAATAAGCATCCTCGCGGGATAACCTTTAACAGTACCATGTTTGAAGAACTCAAAAATCAAAACATTGTTGGCGGAGAAATTTTAGGAGGAAAAACTGGATATACCGATGAGGCCGGTCTATGTCTTGCGAGTCTCGCCAAAGTGGATGGACAAGAATATATTTTAATTTCAGCTGGTGCAAAAGGCGATCACCATTCGCAGCAGTATAATATTACTGATGCATTAGTTGTATACAACAGTATTGATAAAGGATAAAGTCTTTCAACATCACGCATGTTGGTGTTACTTCATTGAAATATGTTTAATAAAATAGTCCTTCTTTCAATGTTACTTATATGAACTATGTAGTAATTATGTCACTTTCATTTATATTTTTGTTAGATATGTTAAAATAGAACAAGAATTCTAGTGATTCCAATAAATAATTATAAGATAGTATTAATTTACAAAAATTATAATTGTAATAAATATGAGAATATTACCTTAATCATACTAATTTTTGAATTTAACTTAGATTATCATGGAGGAAATTATGAATATAATGAAAAACTTAATTTTTCATATTCACTACTGTAATTGTAAGCAGTTAGGTGAAGAAATGAAACATTTAAGTAGAATTAATAGAACACTTCAGCATCATGTATTAATTTTAATTACTACGGGTAATGGATATATTAGAACTCCACATAAAAGCTATCAACTTAAGGAAGGCACTTTGTTATATCTTTGTCCAAATGTTCAATACTCTGTAGAAGTTGAATCTGTGGATCCTATTTACTTTTTTTCAGTACATTTCAGTTATGCAATAGTAGGATTTGATAATAATAAATGGAATATTACAGATAAAGTTGATACTTTGCCTTTAGATTTTGTGCAAAAATTAAAGGATTATTATTTGGTTAATAATGCATTTAAGAAATTAGTAGATAATTGGATGGCAAAACTTCCAATTTATGAGTTCGTAACGAAAACTTTATTTCGGGAATTATTATTTGAGATTTTCCAAAATATAAAAAATAATAAAAATAATTATTCAGTGTCCTTAAAGGTTGATAAAGTAATTGAGTATATGCTAAATAATATAGATAATAAAATTACTTTAACGGATTTATCTGAGCTAGTGAGCTTGTCGCCCCAATATTTATCTAAAGTTTTTAAGGAGACTACAGGATATTCTGTTATAGAGTTTTTTAATAAAATAAAAGTTGATAAAGCTAAAGAATTGCTTATTGCTGATGATAAAAAAATAAAAGAAGTAGCTAAAATGCTTGGCTTTACTGATGAATTTTACTTTAGCAGGATATTTAAAAAAATTGAAGGCATAAGTCCTTTAGAGTTTTATCTTAAAAATATCCATGGATATTAAAATATTGCATGGAATAAATGGGTTTTCATGATTATAATTAGGAGATAATTATATATGAAAGAAGAGAAAATATTTAGAGGAGGATAATTTAAATGAAGATTAAATGGTTTGGACAATCATGTTTTATGATAACTTCTAAAAATGGAACAAAAATATTAACAGATCCTTATAAAAAAATGTTGGGGTATAAATTGCCTGAAATTGAAGCAAATATAGTATCTACTAGTCATGAACATAGTGATCACAATAATATAAAGGCAGTCAGCGGTGACTTTATGCATATAAATGAATTAGGGACTTTTTCAAAAGATGGGATTGAGATAAAGGGTATACAGACATTTCATGACAAAGCTTCAGGAGCTAAGAGGGGCAAAAATACCATATATAACTTTAAGGTTGATGGAATAAATATTTGTCATTGTGGAGATCTTGGACATACTCTGGATGCTAATATTGTAAAGGAAATAGGTAATGTAGATATACTGCTTCTTCCAGTCGGCGGGATGGCTACAATTGATGCCGTTGATGCAGTTAATGTAATGAAGCAGCTAAAACCTAGAGTAGTTATACCTATGCACTACAGAACGAAAGCATTGGGAATATTTGGTTTCATATTTGCCAAGGTTGATAAATTTATATCAGCTTCAGGGCTTAAAGTAAAGGAACAAGATATACTGGAATTAAACCAAGAGAATATTAATGATTATTCTGGTATTGTTGTTCTTAAATATGATTAAGATTTGATGCATCTTAAGGAAATCTTAAGAAATTCATAAGTACTTATTTAGAGAAAGCCTATCCCATTTTGATAGAATGAAGTTATCAAATCGGGTAGGCTTTCGTAATTTCAGAAAGAGAGCTTCTCTCATATGAAAAGAAAATAGATTTTGCTTCTACATAAATTTGAAATGTAATACAAAAGGTAAAGGAGATTAGATAAAATGACAGCATCCAATCAATTAGCTAGAGAAAATTTACAAAAAAGAATTAGAAGAGATTATATGGGAAAAGTGTTATCTAGAGGATTGCTAGCTTTATATTTAGGGATACTAATCTGGTTAGTCTTATTCAAATTACAATACAATATTTTGTCAGTATTTAATTATCATCATAGAAGTCTTAACTTAGATCCATTTACTTTTCCTTTAAAGTTAAATGGAAGTATTAATTTCGGGGAGCTAATAGACAATATTATAATTTTTATTCCTTTTGGTGTGCTCTTGAATGTCAATTTCAAAAAAGTTAGATTTCTATCTAAGCTTACTTTGATACTGGTTTTTAGCATTACTTGTGAACTAATTCAATTTATCTTCGCTATTGGAGCGGCAGACATAACAGATGTAATTACAAATACTGTTGGAGGCTTTCTTGGACTGGTATTATATAGCTTGAGCAATAAGTATGTTAATAATAAAAAATTAGACAGAGTTATTATTTTTGTTGGTATACTTTTGCTAATTTTACTGCTATATTACCGTATTCATGTACTAATACTAAAATATTAATTACAATTATTTGTATAATTATATAAACAATATTTAAATTGGTGACATAATTAGAGCATAGATTAACCAGAATATAAAATATCATAATAATGATATTTTATGAAAGGGAGTTGTGATACTATGAATGTTTTGAAAGAACTTATTGCTAGAAGTGTATTAGTTGTTGTATTAAATGATGCGATTATATTTTATATAATCGGTAAAAGTTCTCGGAAAATAACATTGCCTATAGCAGTTGGAATTATAGCAGTCACATGTATCGCATTAGTAATTAATATTTGGTATTGCCTACATCGGAATGGGATAATATAAATTTAATGTATGTAAAAGTTTTATCTTCTCCCTCATTGGCAAGTTTATTAAGTAAGATTTCTAAAAGTTCTCTTACTTCTTTATGTAATATATAATAATGTTTTCTCTTTTCATAATAGGCGAGTGGACATTTATCGTCATACTTTTCTTTTAAATAATTTTTTGAAGCACATACTCTGTCTATAAACATTTCTACAACATACTTAACAGGCATTTTCATTCCCATTAAGCCATCTTCTTCATTTATTCCATAATCAATCCAATATTCAAAATGATGTTTATTTCTGCCTTTATGATGTAGCCATGCTGCTGAATATCCTTCCACAGTTTTTTGAATACTATTAGGACTTACATATCCTCGATAATATTTCATTCCAGCTGAAAACTCCACAAATGAATATTTAGACAGATCATGAAGTAATCCTTGTTTATATAAACCTGCTTTAAAACAATACTTCATAACTAATAATTTATGATTAGTTATAGTTTTAAAATGATTAACAATATTCATAATTCTCATTTCTCCTAGTAAGGCACAATCCCCAAAAATACGTCGGGGCTTCGGCTTATTATTTTTTATGCGATTAATCTAAAATTGCTTTTATTAAGTTTGTACAAGTATAATACTATTATATATTTTTTATATTTAAACATAAAGAGGGAAAGTTAAAGCAGCTTAAATGACCTCTTCTAGAAGCACTATTGCTCTTTATAGGTAGGTAGAGAAGTAAAGAAAATGTACAGAGAGGGTATGAAGATAAGGTAGTGTTTATAATCCATGTAACCTAAAAGTAAATTTCATGATGGAAAAATTAATTGTAACATTTTATGAATAGATAGAGTATAATTTGTAGTGCTATGCAGTATTTTGATGATTGATAAAATAAATCTTGATAATACTTGTATATTTCATATAATTATACTTTATATGATTACGATGTTATAAATGAAATTTTACGAAGATTTTAGGGGGCGATTTTATGGCTGGAACTAGAAATTTAACACAAGGTAATCCTGCTAAGTTAATATTATTATTTACTGTTCCATTATTAATAGGTAATATATTTCAACAATTTTATAGTATAGCTGACACATTTATTGTTGGACGTACTATAGGTATTAATGCTTTAGCTGCCGTTGGTTGTACAGGCAGTATAATGTTTTTGATTTTGGGCTTTGCTCAAGGTTTAACAGCGGGTCTTTCAATTATTACGGCTCAGAAATTTGGTGCAGGTGATAAAAAGGCAATTAAAGAAAGTTATTTTACAGGTATAGTAATTAGTATGATAGTAACTATAATTCTTACTGTTATAAGTACAATTTTTGCAAGGACTATATTAGAGGTAATGAATACACCAGTGGAAATTATAGAGGATGCATATAACTTTGTATTTATTATATTTCTTGGAATAATAGCATCAATGTTTTTTAATTTTTTCTCAAACATTATAAGAGCATTAGGTGATAGTAGAACGCCACTACTATATTTAGTGGTAGCATGTATTTTAAATGTAGTTTTAGAGTTTGGATTTATTTTGATTTTTAAAATGGGGGTAAGAGGAGCTGCACTTGCAACTGTGATAGCACAAGGAGTTTCCGCTTTATTATGCATATGGTACATAAAAAGAAACTTACCAATACTTAAGTTAAAAAAGAATGATTTAAAAATATCAAAGGATGTTTTTATAGAACATGTAAAGATGTCCTTACCGATGGCCTTCCAAGCATCTATAATAGCAATTGGTGCTCTTATAGTACAATTTGCACTTAATAATTTAGGTGCTGTTTCTGTTGCTGCATATACAGCAGCTCAAAAAATTGATAGTATTGCAATTCAACCAATGATGTCCTTTGGTATTACAATGGCTACCTATACAGCTCAAAATTATGGTGCTAAAAAATATGAAAGAATAAAAGAAGGAGTAAGAAAATGCATTCTTATATCAGTAACCTTCAGTGTTATTGTTGCAATTATTAATATATTTGGAGGCCATTTTCTAACAGCAATGTTTGTTGGAGATGAGCAAAAAGAAGTTATTTCATTATCACAAACATATTTAACATCTAATGGAATTTTTTACTTTGTACTTTCGCTGCTTTTTATATATAGATATACCCTTCAAGGCTTAGGCCAAAGCTTTATTCCAACTATTGCAGGTATTATGGAATTATTAATGAGAACTTTTGCTGCAATAATGTTATCAGGACCATTTGGATTTTTAGGGGTATGTTTATCAAATCCTTTAGCATGGTTTGGATCATGTATTCCACTTGCTTTTGCGTATTATATTACTATAAGGAAAATAAAACATGACCAATTGGGAAAAGAGAAATATATAAATGACAGTGATATGAGTGAGTGTAGTTGTATGAATAAGTAATAATAAAACTAAAACGTCTAGCTGCAGTGGCAACAATAAACTAATTTTCTACTTTAGACATATCTAAAAACCCATGAAAATCTGAATTTTGGATTTTTGTGGGTTTTATTTTATAGATTTAGAAAAAGGTTTCATATATAATCTTAGAAATGATTTTATTTTTAGATTTTGATATGACGGAGTGAATAAAGATAAATATTAAAATGCATCAAAAAAAGATATTTATCCAATGACAAATATCTTTTTTATTGACACAACAAAATAAAAACGATACAATGAATTAGATATCGCATAAATTATTATGTATAATATACTTCTCTAACTATATTATACATCTTCAAGAAAGTGATGTCAATAGTGTTTGGAAATAATTTCACTAAATTATTTTTTAAAGGAGTGAAACATTATGAACAATAATGACTTAGAATGGAAACTTGAACATGAATGGCTGCAGGAGGTGCTTAAAGAAGCTCAAAAACAATTTGATGAAAAACGTAATTTCAAAGAAAAATTTAAAAGTGACGCAATTGAACTGCAAAGGGAGTTATGGGAGGATGTAGGTTCTGTTTCTATAGAAAATGGATTAGAACAAATTGTAGGTTTCATGCAGTCTATTAATACCATGAAAATACAGAAGAGAAGCCATGAGTTCACAAGAAAGCTTGAGGAAAAATACGAAAAAGTACTTTTGTCACCATATTTTGCAAGGATGGATTTTATTGAAAAAGGTGAGGAGAGGGCTGAAAAGTGCTATATAGGAATATCCAATCTTATTAATGATGATTTTGACTTTCTAGTATATGACTGGAGAGCTCCAATTTCTAGCATGTTTTATGATTATGAAATTGGAGGAGCAGAGTATAAATGCCCTGAAGGAACTGTAGATGGGAAACTCACCCTTAAAAGGCAGTATAAGATTAATAATGGTAAACTTGAGTATATGTTTGACAGCAACCTTAAGATAGATGACGAAGTATTACAGGATATCTTGAGCAAAAACACTGATAGCAAGATGAAGGCTATTGTAACAACTATACAAAGAGAGCAGAATAAAGTGATTCGTAATGATGAGTATAAAAACCTGATTGTTCAGGGGCCTGCTGGAAGTGGGAAAACATCTGTTGCTCTTCATAGAATTGCCTATCTTTTATATAAGAATAGAGATAAAATAACTCCTCGAAATATAGTGATATTTTCTCCAAACGACATTTTCAATGAGTATATTTCTAATGTATTACCTGAACTTGGAGAAGATAATATGAATCAGACTACGTTTAAGGAGTATATGCACAAAGCCTTAGGCAGTGAGCTTAACAAAGAAAATTATAGCGAAATGATGGAGGCTATTTTAACCTCAAAGAAGGAAGCAGCTTATCAAATAAGGATCGATAATATAAAATTTAAAGCTTCAATGGAATTTATAGATATATTAAAGAGGTACGTAATCTTCCTAGAAAAAATGGATAGAAACTTTAAAGATATAACATTTAGAGGCAAGCTGATAATTTCTACGCGGGATTTAGAAGAACTGTATTTCAAAGATTATGTACAGCTGCCACTAAAGAGGAGGCTTCAAAAGATAAGGGAGAGAATTTTATTTCTTTTAAAACCTTATGAAGAACATCGGATAGAAGAAGTAGCTGATGAACTTAAGAATTCGGATTCGTATATGGATAAAATTGAAATTATGAAACATAGTACAGCTAGAGTAAAGGACGAGCTAAAACAGCTTTATTATGAAATCAATAGAATGACAGAGTTTAATTTACTGGATATTTATAAAAAGCTATTTGAGAACCTAGAGTTTTTCTTAAGAGATTTAAATATTGAATACAAGGAGAAAAAAATTGATGAAATAAAAGGCTATACTTTAGAAAACCTAAGGATACGAAAGCTTAATTATGAGGATCAGCCGCCACTCTTATATCTAAAAGGTGCACTGGGAGATCTTCCTAAAACCTCAGAAATTAAATACGTTATTATTGACGAGGCCCAGGACTATTCACCGCTGCAATATGAAATTTTTTATCAGCTCTTTAACCATGCAAGTATGACTATACTTGGAGATTTAAATCAATCCATAAACCCATTCATGAATGTAGGCGATTATAAGAATATCTCTCATATATTCACAGAAGATAGTACCTGCATAATAAATTTAACTAAAAGCTACAGATCCACAATGGAAATTACTAAGTTTTCAAGAAGGCTGCTAAAAAAGGAGATTGAGGCTCAATGTGTAGAAAGAAGTGGAGAAGAGCCTTTACTTCTTGGATTTTCAGATGAAGATGCAATAAAAGAAAAACTTCTTGAAGATATAAAAATATATAATGAGAAAAAATATAAATCCATTGGTATCATAACAAGAACCGCAAAGGAAGCAAATGAGGTATATAATTTCTTAAAAGATAAGATTGACGTTAAGGTAATAGTGAAGGATGATGATGAATATGTGAGTGATACCTTGATAATCCCTTCTTATCTTGCTAAAGGATTAGAATTTGATGTAGTGCTTATATATAATGCAGGAAATGAAAATTACAATTGTGAGGAGGAGAGGCTTTTGATTTACACTGCTTGTACCAGAGCACTCCATATTTTATGCGTATACTACTTAGGAAAGATGACATCATTGATTGAGTAAAGTATAAGTCTTGTTTTTAGATTTTAAGATTTTTTATAAAATTTTATGATTTTTTGCAACACTTCTCTAAGTTGGATTGTATTACTAATAGAAGACACAATTGAAAAATAGCTAGTCCATCTGCTAGTCCCTCTAGTAGGCTATGTTGTATCAGGCTGATTAGGCAGATAAACTTAATATGTCCGGTCAACTATGAGTGCTATCTGTCTTCTTGTCTGATGAAATAAATATATTCATGGCAATTTTGGGACTTGTTATTTTCATTCATGTGTCTAAAAAGAAAAATTAAGATATAAGCACATAAAAATAAATATAATACTCGATTATACGAGCTTAGAAGGAGTAGATAAAATTATGAAAAAATTAATGATAGGTATATTAACAGCAGTAACAATTATGGGGATGTCAGCTCAAGCATTTGCAGCAGATTCATTTAGTCATAAATCTAATCCAGCGCAGATCATCGGAGGTGATATTCCAATATCAAACTCTGCACCTAAAGATGTGGATATCAACAAGGTATCGATAGGCGGGAAAAATATAGAGCTTGGAGTAAATGGTGTTTCAATATATAAAGGTAAGATTATGGTTCCGCTAAACACTACAGCAGAAAGTCTTGGGTTTAAAGTTGAGGCAGGTAATGATGATAAAACTATAACCTTAGATAATGGTAAAATTAAAGTAAATGTTTATGTAGGAACAGATGGTTATTTTATATTAAACAATGATCCTAATTCTATGTCAGTGATGATGATGCATATATTAGGTGCGGAAACTATAAAGATTGATAATGTTGTATATGTACCAATTAATTTGTATAATGAGATATTAAATGATAAAAAAACAGTAGGCAGTTTTTTTGTAAGGAATAAAGATGGACAATGGATTTATTCAATTAATGGAGATCTTGCAACAGGATGGAAGTTAATAAATAATAAGTGGTATTTTATGAATAATAATGGCATAATGCAAAAAGGTTGGGTTCAAACTAATGGCGTGTGGTATTACTTGTTAGATGATGGAGAAATGGCTGTAAATACAGTGACTCCAGATGGATATAAAGTAGATCAAAGCGGTAAATGGGATGGTAGTCCAGCATCTACTGAAGGAATTCAGACTCCAGGTGTTGACGATTTAATAAATCCAGTCGTAAATTATGACACTATAGAAGATGCTCAAAAAATATTAAAATATAAAATCACAGTTCCAAAGGAATTATTAGGTAAATATAATATCAAGTATATAAATACTATATCAAGAGAGTTATTTCAAATATGCTATGTAAGTAATCAAGGTGATATTTTATTTAGAATGGGACAAGGAACTGAAGATATAAGTGGTGACTACAATAACTATACAACTAATAGTACAATAAATATAAATGGTAGCAATGTTAAACTAAAAGGAGACGATAATCTAGTTAAAGTTGCGGCTTGGAGTGCAAATAACATGTCATATTCTATTTCAGTAAATTCTGGCATGGCTCAAGATGATATAATAAAAATAGTAAAAAGCACATTTTAATCATAGATATCAACTTTGAACTTAAACTTATGTGGTGATTAATCGAAATTACATACATTTTTATTCCATAGGACTTATGAAATTTTCACTGGAAAGTTCTAAATGCGAGCTTGCATCCATTTCTGCATGCCCCCGAAACAAGTTCGTGACAAGCAGTAAATGGAACAAGCTATAGAGGAAACTCGACTCACATTCGTTCACTGAGTAAGCGATTCACACCAAATCACAGATTTGGGTTCTCTGCTTAAGAACTTTCATCAGCTTAATTTCAAATGCCTATTTCATAAAAATGTATATAATTTCTAGTATAGGTACACACAAAAGTTTAACTAAAATAGATAATATATATAAATTCTTGAATTGTTTATCTATATAGATAAACAATTTATAAACTTAACTTATATATAGAATAATTATTCACACTTGTTAGATCCTAAGTTGGTCTCTTCACTAGAAATCATAAATATTTTTATAGTTTTTCGGAATAAAAATATTTATGATTTCGGTAAGTTACCACATAAGTCTAAGTGTAAGGAATACATTGTGCTGCTGGATGGAAGGATGAGTTTTTTATGAAAGAGGTTTCATTGCGTACGGATGAAATTATTTCACAAGATTTGGATCAGTATGGAGATATGCTGCTGAGACTTGCATATTCATATATGAAAAATATATATGATGCAGAAGATGCTGTTCAAGATGTTTTTATACAATTGCTTAAAAATATGGAAATATTTGAAAGCGAGGAACATAAAAAGCATTGGCTTATTTGTGTCGTCCGAAATATCTGCAAAAATAAATTGAAATCAGCTTGGTTTAAAAAGCATGTAGAATTAACGGACATGCCTTATTACGATGAATATAAAGATAATAATGTTTTAAATCAGGTTCTAAAGCTCCCACTGAAATATAGGGAGATCATTCATTTATATTATTATGAAGGATATACCACGGTTGAAATATCAAATATAGTGGATAGGAAAGAAGCAACAGTAAGATCATTACTTAGCAGAGGAAGAAACCTGCTAAAAAAAGAGCTAAAGGAGGAGTATGATTTTGAGTAAGAGATATAATGAAGAAATAAATAAAATAGTAATGAATGATGATATGAAAAAAAGAATACTCCAAAATGTCTTGAATGCAAGTGAAAATGGTGATGAAAAAAATATTAAAGTTGAAACTACTTTACCAAAGGTAAAAAAATCTAATAATATTAAAAGAAATATGCAGGCAGCTGCAGCAGGATTTACTGTAATTTTATGTTTAAGTATAGCTAAAGCTTATCCTATGCTTCTAAAAAGTGCACCTGATGGTCTAAAACAGAATGAAGCATCAGAAAATCATGATGATGAAAATAATGACTTAAAATCCAGTGATGATAATGAAGTGGTTAATAATGAGGATAGCAAAGAAGTCTCTGGTAATAATAAAGAAGATCAAACCTTAAATCAGAATAAGAATAATCATAATAGTGGTGATGGTTCTAAAAAAGAAGAGAATAATGCCAGCTCAGAAATAGAAACAGAAGAAAAAAACAAGTATAACTCACAATCAAACTCAGGCTCAGAGGTAGTGCAAAGCCAAGCAGCACCAACTGATGATAATAAAGCTACAGGAAATTCAAATATTTCATCAAAAACAAATACAGAAGAAGCTGTTAATAATAAAGGAAATAGTAATGTAACAAGGCCAGAAACCCAAACACCTCCTGGGGATAAAAAGGAAAATAGAAATGTAGCAGGCACAAAGCCAAAAGCAGAATCTGAAGATGCAATGCTGGATAAAATGCGAGTAAATAATACAGATAATAATGTTTCAGAGAACTCAGTTATGTCAGCTGAAGATGTAAATTATAATCAAGAATATAAGACCTTAGATGAAGCTGAAAAAGCATTAAATTTAAAAGTAAATTCATTAAAAACAGTGCCTAAAGGTTATGAAATGGAAAACGTAAGCACTATATCAAATGAAATAATACAAGTAGACTATAATAATGGTAATAGCAATATAACTTTCAGAGCAGGTATAGGCACTGATAATATAAGTGGGGATTATAATGTGTACCAAGTTAAGAAGACAGTTAAAGTAAATGGACTAAATGTGAATTTAGAAGGAAACAAAAGTGAAGAATATAACTTAGCTGTATGGGAAAAAGACGGCATATCATATTCAATTTCAGCTGAAAATGGAATTGACGAAAAAACGATATTGGATATGATTTCGTAATATCTGAAGGACGTACTTTTTGAGTATCACGGAATTTGAGTTATAAATATTAGCTTAATAAATAAGATAAGTAAATAATATAATAAAAATAGCTGAGGCTTTCTAGATTCAGAGGGTCTCAGTTTTAATTATTTAATGATATTGTATATCAAGCTTTGTCATATTTAAGTTTTATTGAATATTATTAATTAATAAAAGTTTTGAATGGAGTGCGATATATGAAAACTATGGATAAATTTAAGTTTTTTACAAGGTTTGCTGAGTTAGATGGGCTGAAAAACGTAGATGCAGGTAGCAAGATATTGAGAAATTTAGCTGGTCGTGGTGATGAGGTTTGCTTAGGGCAAAGACAAGTAGGAGAGAGAAGTTACCATATTTTCTATTTAAACAAGAGTGAATTTTGTGTTTATTATCATGGAGGTGGCACAGATTCACTATATTGTTCGGAGAAATTAGATGACGTTTTAGGTTATGTAAACAACTTAAAGGCCGAAGATTTCAATTACTAGGGAAATATCTTCTAATAGTTTTTGAAATCTCTAAATTTGGGTAACATGTTAAATTAAAAAAGGGTATAATTGAAGTTTTTGATAATGCACATGAAAATAAGTATTATCAAAAACTTCATAAACAAGATTAAAAAAGAATTAAATATTATAAGTTTATTATTTTTTATAAATTTATTTATTTTTGTTTGTTAATACTAATCATATATCTCTCGTAATAATTTTTTTGTTATAGTTAGTAATTCTCAAAATCATTAGCATTGTCCCACATAGAATTAAATCCTACAGAGTATTCTTTAACTATGTCAGGCTTTTTCATAATTGTTGAAGCATCATTTTCATTTGCACCATCTTCTAGGTAGTTATAGCTGCCTCCTAAAGTTTCAGTATCATCTATTATAATAAAGTTTAAATGTGTTAACCCTGTAGGAGTATTTATTTTTATAGGAATACCACTTTGTCTAAACTTGTCCAAAATTTCTTTTTGAGTTTTGGAATTAGATTTTTCTGAATCTGTTATTACTTTAACATCAATACCTCTTTTCTTGGCATCTAAAATGGCATTAGCTAGGTCTTCTTTTGTAATTAAGTAAGCAGCAATATCTAAGCTCTTTTGTGCTGTATTAATTTCTTTAATCCAAATATCATCTGAGCTTTCATTTTTTTGAGTTGAATAAGTTCCTGTTTGACTATTATCTTCTGGTTGTGTGTTTGGCTTTGGGCTAGCAGTTTCACCACACCCAGAAAGTAATAGTAAAACTGATAATGCTGAAATTAGTGATTTAGAAAGCTGTTTTTTTTTCATAAAATTTCCTCCGTGGTTAAGATATCAATTATAATGCAACATGAAAAATGTAGCTAAATAGATTCTCTTATTAATTTAAAATTGCTAGTATTTAACTCATATAAGTTTAGCACTATAGATATCAAACTTTAAACTTATGTGGTAGCTTACCGAAATCACATACATTTTTATTCCGCAGGACTTGTGAAATTTTCGCTGAAAGTTCTAAATGTGAGCATGCACCCATTTCTGCATGTTCCCGAAACAAGTTCGTGACAAGCAGCAAATGGAACAAGCTATAGAGGAAACTCGACTCACATTCGTTCCCTGAGTAAGTGATTCACACAAAATCATAGATTTTGGTTCACTACTTAAGAACTTTTAGCAGCTCAATTTCAAATGCCTGCTTCACAAAAATGTATATGATTTCTAGTATAGATACGCACAAAAGTTTAACTTGGATAGATAAATATTCTATATAAGTTAAATTTATGATTTATTTATTTATCTATATTATTATATATTTTTTATATTTAAATATAAAGCATTAAATAACAAGTAACTTTAATACTACATTTTCTATATATACTTAATGAATAGTGTAAAGCAATTTATGAAAAAATAGAATTAAAATCTATTTAAGGTATAGGAAAAATGTAGAGAGGATAAGTATTTATGAGAAAATTTATGAGTATGGTCTTTGGAATGGTATTAGTCTGTATTTTTATGATACCTGTTTCTTATTGTAATGGAGACACTGGGGATACCAGTGAAGCTGCTGATAGTAAAATTTATGAATTGCAGCAGAATGCTTTTAAATACTATCAAGTCGAGCATAAAGGAACTTTAGGAATTCCTATTTCATGTTCATGTGAAGGGTCTGAGGCGGGGGATATTAGAAAATATACAGTAGAGCCTAAGTACTCTGAATCCATTAAGGATAATAAGATTGAAATAACTATTTCACAAGTTAATGTTACTGATTCAGAAAATAACTTCAATTCAATTTTAAAAGATAATAAGTATATAAGTGATATAAAGCTAGATAAGCTTGATGAAAATACAGTAAAAGTTAATATTGAGACCTCTGGAAAAATAGATATTAAAGTAAGTCCAGTAAAAAGGAGATATTCTTCACTCGGAGACGATAAATATGAATTTACAACTTTTATAGGAGTTAACTTTGAAGAAAAAGTTAAAGATAATTCTAAAATAATAATTGTTGATCCTGGCCATGGTGGCTCAGAGCTTGGAACAACAGCTAATTTTACCTATGAGAAACAGTTGAATTTGGATATATCTAAAAGAATAAAAGAAAATCTTGAAAAAGCAGGATATCGTATATATATAACTAGAGATGATGATAGCAATGTAGAATTACTTAATAGAACAGATCCTGCAAATCTTTTGAATGCAGATTTATTTTTTTGTGTACATAATAATTCACTTCCGCTAGACGTAAGTATGCAGTGTGTTCATATGTTTAGAGGAACTACGGTACTATATAATTCAACTGCACCAAAATCAGGAAGAAAATTTGCTACTATACTTGTGAGGGAAGTAGCTAGTACCATAAAAACTAATATATATCCACTTCAGGATAGACCAAATCTTGCAGTGTTATCATCAGCATGGTGCCCGGCAGTGCTTATGGAAACTACTGTTTTGACTGATGATGGTGATACAAAGATGATGATGCATAGGATTAACAGCCAGAAAGTCGCAGATGCATCACTTAGAGCTGTAAATAAATATTTTAATGAAAAAACTGAGTGAGGTGGGGATATATATGAGAGATACAAAGACTATTAATAGGTTTGTTTCTTTTACTGCAATTGCGGCATTAATTTTTATTTCATGTAACATGAGTGTAAAAGCTGATACAGGAGGAACCGATTTTGAACATGCGGATTTTGGCACTGTTTCAGGCTTAGCAGTTGAAAAACAAAATCCATATGTTGAATATGCAGGAGTTGACCATTATCCAGTTATAAGTGGTGACAGTGCTAAGATCAACATGACCTCCAAATATAACGGAGGTTATTCAGATTATGGTAACTATGATCCAGTGCAGTATAGAGTGTTTATAGCTAAGGGTGAAGAAAAAGGATACATAGAATTAACTAATGGATATTCAAATGCTATTCCTGCATACAATGAATTTGTTATAGAGGATGATAAACCATTAACTGAAGGTGACTATAAAGTTATGATTTTTGTAAAGAAATCTTCATCTAATGGACTAGATAAAAATTCATATGGAGCTTATGACAATATATATAATTTTAATTTTACCTGCTATGGCAGTTTAAATGCCCCTAAAAATGATGATTCAAAGGTTTCTAATTTATCTGGTAATATTGTAAATGACGGAATGGCTGTAGAAGATGATGATTACATATACTATGTAAACAGGGTTGGAGATGTTTATGGCGCAGCTCCTGATTATTTATATAAAATAAAGAAAAATGATCTTCCTAGAAAGGATTTTTGTGACTTAAGCTATAACACAAAAGTAATTCCAAATAGAGTATGGAATCTTAATCTTGTAGATGACTGGATTTATTATAGCAATTGGAAGGATCCTTTTCATCATAGTATAAATAAAGTTAAAAAAGATGGAACGGAAGACACCTGCATAGTAAATGAGGCAACAGGTAATATGTTTGTGGAAGGAAATTGGATATATTATGTTAAAAGAACAAATTCTCATTCAATTGAGTTAAATAATATATACAAGATATCCTTAGATGGTACCTGCAGAATAAAGCTTAATTCTAATGGTACAGAAGATATGACTGTGGGTAATGAATGGATTTATTATACTAATATATCTGATGGCTATAAAATCTATAGAATGAAATTAGATGGCAGTGAGAATACAAAAATTTGTGATGATGAAACTTTATTTATGACAGTGCATGAAGATACCGTATTCTATAGCAATAAGAGCGATGATAATAAGTTATATAAAATAAATGGAGATGGAACTTTGAAAGCTAAATTGTCTAATAACAAAGCTACATTTATAAATGCAAGCAAAGAATATGTGTATTATGTAAATTATTCAGATAATGAAAATCTTTATAAAGTTCGAGCTAGTGGAGGGAAGTCTAAAAAAATCTCTAGCGAGTATGGAACTAATATAACAATTCTTAAGGATAAAATATATTTTAATGGCATGTTTTATAAAGAGTGAATTTTGCGTTTACTATCATGGATGCGGTGCAGATGTATTATGCTCTTCAGAGAGATTGATTATATCATAAAGGAATGGCTAATTTATTTCTTACTAAGTTTGTTTACTCAGAAATCTATGGATATCCAATTTATCAATTAGGCTTATATAGAATAATCATGTATAATTATTAAACTTTTGCGTGTGCTTATACTAGAAATTACATACATATTTGTGAAAGAGGCATTTGAAATTGAGCTGCTCTAAAGTTGTTAGTGAAAGGTTGTTCTAGTTGATGCTTGTCCTCAACTGGCTTGAAGAGCATGCAGAAATGGGTGCAACCTTTCACCTAGAACTTTTCAGCAAAAATTTCATAAGTCCTGTAGAATAAAAATGTATGTGATTTCGGGAAGCTAACACATAAGTTTCTATATATCATAATTTATCCTTAAGTTTTTCAAGGTCTTTTAACCCTTGATAGATTTCCTCTCTTGAAAAGTTATTTTCCTTTAAGTGTTCGTCACTTTTTTGCAGGAGTGAATTATAAAATTCAATTGCTATTTCATGAACTTCCAATGAATTATTTTTTTCTAATTCATCAAAAATCAAATCTTCTGCTTTATTGTAATTTCTTTCATGAACAGTTTTAGTAAAGATTATTTTAAATAGATCTATTGAATCCATCTTATCCATATTAATTTTTATACTACTTTCTTCTTTTTTATTAGCGATAATCTTGCCAATAGATTTTCCTAATTCATTAATAAGTTTTTCAATATCCATATACTTTAGCCTCATTCTTAGATAAACATAAGATCTTTAGATAATAATCTACCAAAATTATTTATTTAAAATTAACAATATTACTTAAATATCTTTGTATTTATCTTCTCTTTTCTCTTTCATATCTTTTGATATTTGACCTAACAATGTTAAAATTATAAATACTAAAATAAAAATGCCTAGAAAAAATTCACCAATTTTAATAGGTGTTATTGCTTTGCCCATTGTTCTAATGGAAAGTAAAATTGCAAATAATAATGTAGCTATTGATGAAGATATAATGCTGTAAATTAAATTACTTTTTATAGAAGGTTCATTATTATTAAAACTCCATAATCCATTTTTTAAACAGCTCCAAATTGTAAAAAGGCCTCCACACGCAAGTATGATTGTTTCACCAGACACTTGCTTTAAAGTGGCTTTCATAAATAGCAATTGTACTATAATTACTATTACTGATATACCAAACATAACTCTAAATCCTAGATGTTCGCATTTATAAAATTCTTGTTCTTGACGCTCATCAATTTTTTTATTCATTATTACCATCCTCCCAAAAAATATCATTTAATGTTTTTCCAAGTGCTTTACAAATAAGAATGCATAATTGCAATGAGGGATTAAATTTTCCGGCTTCTATCATGCCTATTGTTTGTCTTGTTACGCCTACTTTATCTGCTAATTGCTCTTGAGATAAATCCATAGAGGCTCTTGCAGATTTCATTTTAAGATTTTTCATTTACATTCCTCCTTGTGTAATTTAGTTATACTATATATTGTACTTAATGTCAAATATATATTGCATTATAAACGTTATACATGGCATTTAAATGTAGAAGGAGTTAATTGTAAGAGCTTAATAAACATAACAATCCCTAATAGTGTAACAAGTATAGGTAATGCTGCATTTTCTGATGTAGTAATTTAGCAAGTGTAACAATCCCGGATAGCGTAGAAAGCTTAGGGTATCAAGCATTTTATGGCTGCGATAATGCTGTGTTTTATGTTGAGAGCGAAAAAATAAAACAATATTTAATTAGTCGTGGTATATCTGCAAGTAAAATTATATTAAATACTAAGTACTAAGTAGGTAGTATTATAGAGCAGTGTAAAAGCTACTCTATTTTATGATTCAAATTAATGTAACGTATTCATAAGTCATGACCACACGTTTTCACGGTAGTCATGACTTTATATTAAGCATTTGTAATAAGAGTTACCCCCATATCAAAGGCTTTTTCACAATCAACAGGAAATTGTTCAGCTTTTTGTTTTGCTTTTTCTTTTTCAGAGAACATAGAAGACTCGAATTTCTCATAATCAGAAAATTGATAAGTATTATAGCTATATAATGATTCTAGTGGTTTTCCTGTGGTCCTTGCAATCATATTTTCGCGTAAAGTTAAACTTTGCTTAAGTCCAAATTCATCAATTTGCTTTTCTGTTGCATTCATAGTATAAATAAATCCAACTGGTGTTTTCTTAGGATAAACTGTTGGTATTTCTAGGCTATATATGCTATGAGAAAATAAGAAACGTTCTAAAAGTGAAATCATTCCAGCAGTAATATCCATATAATAAATAGGGGAACCTAAAATAATAGCATCTGCTGTTTCTAATTTTTCAAGAATAGGGGTTAAATCATCTTTAATTGCACATTTACCATGCTCACCATTTTTTCTTTTACAGGCAAAACAGCTTATACATCCACGATATTTTAAATCATATAGGTTTATAAGTTCAGTTTCTGCTCCTTTTGAAGCCGCTCCCTCAAGAGCTTTCTTTAATAAAGTCGCTGTATTCCAATTTTTACGTGGACTACCGTTAATAGCAATAATTTTCATAAATCTTCTGCTCCTTCACACATAAATTAATATTCATTTCATGATATAATTATATTATTAAATCAAAAATATACTAGTACGCAATTTTTTTTGACTAGGTATATTAAAATTTACTAAAGGAGATTATTTATTATGAACGACAGAAAAATTGATAATTCTATAAATACCCCTGTACAATATTTACTTAAGATACTTGGTGGCAAATGGAAACTGCCTATACTATGTATATTAATGAAAAAGGGAGTAGTACGTTTCAATGAGTTAAAAAGGGAACTTGATGGAATTACTAATATGTCACTAAGTAACTGCTTGCAAGATTTAGAACAGCATAAAATAATAAATCGTGTACAATACTTAGAAATGCCTCCTCGTGTGGAATATTCCTTAACCGAAAATGGCAAAAAGTTACTTCCTTCATTAAAGGGTATTAATGACTGGGTAAAGGAACAATTAGAAATTAATGATGAAAACTAAATAGTAGAATTAATATTTTAAATTTTATTGACAAGTTGTACAATTTATATAAACTTATTAGTGGACAAGGAGGAAATTATATGAAAAAAATAGTTATAAGATTAATGATTGTAATAATATTATTTTCGTTAATTGGATACAATGATATTCCAGGGAAGCTTAAGAAAGTATATAATGATAGAACAAAATATACAGGAATAAATGTAAATGATATAAAAGAAGAAATTATTGATGCTAACGGCCCCGACATAGAAAGCAATAAGAGAGCGACAGTAACATATAATCCAGATAAAATAACAGATGAATCTTTAAGTAATTTTTATAAAGATAAGATCGATGGAGATGGATATAGGTATTATACTTTAATAAATGAGAAAGATAAGACACAGGGGATAGTATCAATGGGATGTATAAATGTATTAGCTTATGCTGAAATAGATGATATGGGATATATAGTAAGAGTACATAAAAATTTTGAAGTTAAAATAGACGATGAAGAAACAATAGATTAAAAATTTAAAATCTAGTGTCAACTAATATATAGCAATCATTCTCAACAATAAATCTTAAGGAGATTTGCTCGATTCATTGGAAATAATTAATTAATTTATTTGCGTTCTTTAAAAGTTAGGATAATAATTTAATCTTTGTCATAAAATCAAACCCCACTATAAATTTAATATCTATAGCGAGGTTTGATTTTTTTCAATTATTGTGAAGTGTTTTTTTGTTAATTATTTATATATTACCTTAAGTTGACGACATTAGTTTAATTTTAAAGCTGTATATCTATAAACTAAACATAAAAATGAATCTAAATTTCTGGTTTCTTAGCAGAAATACTATCTTCTTGTTTAGTTGTTTCTGACTCATTAGTTGAGATATTATTTGTTTCATTAGTTAGAGGAGAAGTGGCAGTTTTACTCATGTTTACTATTGATCCATTAGAACTTGCCATATTAGCTAAAATCATGCTCAAAATTCCTTCCATAGCATTAGGGGTTTTTCCATCAGCACCACCCATAAATACTGTTTGAGGTACAAGTGGAGATTTATTTATCTTTAGGGCCTCTGCAAAAGCAGTTAATACGCTTTGTTGAACTTGTAATTCTGGTCCGCCATAAGCTTCAACTAAAGCTTTGGCAGCAGTACCTTTTGCAAGACCAACTTTTGTTTCTTGTTCTGCAGTAGCTTCCGCAACAGCTTTAATATTTAAAGCTTGAGCGGCACCTACTTTTTCAAGCTTGAAGGCTTCAGCACTAGCTTGCAGTTCTACCTGCTTTGCATTAGCAGCAGCATTAAGCTCAGTAGCTTTTGCATTGGCAGCAGCTTCAGCTTCTTTTGTATATTTTAAGGCATCAGCTTCTTGAGTTCTCTTATATTTATCAGCTTCAGCAAGCTTTTGAGTTTTTAATGCTAATTGTTCAGCAAGCTTTAATTCAGATTTACCTTTATTATCGGCAACTTCTATATCGATACTTGATTGAGTAAGGGCTGCCTGAGCTGCACTTTTAGCAATTGCTTCATTAAGCTCTCTTTGTTTTTCTGCTGATTTTTGTTTTGCTTCATTTGTTTTAATTTCTTCAAGAGCAACTTGCCTGTCTCGAAGTTGTGTAAGGATAAGATCAATTCTCTTATCTGTTGAAGAAGCAGCAGGTGTACCTATTAAGACTTCTTGTAATTCTAAATCATATAGCTTAAATTTTTCTTTCATTTCTTGTGATGCTTGTTCTTGAATAGAACTTCTATCTTGTACTAATTCAATTAAAGTCTTGGTTTGTCCAATGTTTTTAAAATAACCAGCAACCATAGGATCAAGGGATTGCTCAATAAGTAATTTAATATCACCAAATCTTTGGATTACAGAAGAAGCTTTTCTATAATCAATATTAAATACTACAGTAAGTGGAAGATTAGGTTCAAAAGCATCTTTAGTAATTAAACTAATTTCTTTTAAGTTATCATCTAGTTTGTGATCTCCAACCTGACCACTAATCCATTTTAGTATAACATTAGTAGTAGGCACTGGAATGATTTTACCTGCATAAGTATTGAAGGGATACTTACCTGGCATCATACATTCTTTCCAAATACCTTTTTTGCCTTGTTCAACAAGTTCTCCATGAGAATAGTCTGAGCCAGATACATCTTCACCTTTGTCACCAAAATAACTTACTACAACACCAACGTAGCCGATATTTATGATACTTTTTGGAACTATGTCCACATTTGCAAATAATCTATTAATAAAGTAAACACCATCAGTTAATACCTGCATCTGCTTACCTTTTCTACCACCAGCAGCTAAGAATTTTTCGGGTTCTTGAAAGTTGTTGTGGTAATATTCATTTGCAATGCCTTCACCAACTAATGGAGCAATTATAGCTCCATTATCTGGAGTAGGCCCTTCATTAACAGTGACAATTCCAATTGTGTCTTTAGTTTTAATAGTATTTCCGAATTCATCTTGCTCAAGATTTTTTGAACTTGATATAACTACAGGAAGAAAGCCGTTAACTCTTAGTAAATCACTTCGCATGGTTTCTATTTGTGCTGATTCATCCTTTGATGTAAATATTGAGTGAACTTTATCCTTTGTAATTATTATAAACTGAGCTAAATTAAAGGCATAAGTACCTTCACGAAGAACCTGCCTTTGTGGACCTTTTTGTCCACCATTATTTAAAAAGGCAACTACATCCTGAAAGGATTTGCACTCTCGGACAACTTTTCCTAAAGTTTGTCCATCTGAAAGGCTTTCACCAGATCTTGCAAACACATAACCTATTTGCCCTTGTGGGATAGTTACAAGTCTTACTTTTTTTACTTTATACTTAAATGGTGTTTTAAAATGAACACCAGCTCTAAGTACTTGTGGCTGATAACCAGCTTCACCTTTTAATGCAATTAAGCCATCAGCGGGTACAGAGCCTTTTAAGCTCCACCATTTTTCTACTATGCCTACTTCATCTGTTCCGATACTTGTAAATCCTATGCCATAAAGTATTACAATTAGGCCTACGATTCCAATACCTGCAAAAATTAAAATTGATATTGTTTCTGAATTCATAAAATTTCCTCCTAAATTTTTTGTATTTTTTAGAGATATCTCTGTTTAAATGGTATAGATAGTAATATATTCCTTTAGAAGACAATTGTAAATGTCCAAATAAGTCAAATTTATTCACTAGATTTATAAAACTTCTTATCTATAATTAACTAATGATTGCTATCTTTCACAATGTCACTCAATCACTCTAAAGCTACCTCTTTTATATTCATTTAATAATAATATTTTATTGATTATTGATTTAACACACTTTCTATAAATTAAATTCTAAGAAATTTTTTAAATTATATTTTCAGAAGAAAAGAATTATTAATGGATAAAATAAGATTCGAATTATGTTTGATAATGTAATAAATACAAATATAAAGGATTTTTAAGAAGAATATAGAAATATTTATATGGTAGGGAAGGAGGAAGGAGAATGAGAAAATTAAAGAATAGGAGTTACGTATTTGATAAGAGTCCTAAGAAAAAATAAAATAAAGTTATATAGAGACAAAAATATCATCTAGACTGATTAAATATAATTTTTATTCTAGCCATTTGTTATTAGATATCCGTATATTTGATTCATAAAAGTACCATCTAATGCATTAAAATATATATTTTAAGCATAAAAAGAATTATTAATATAAAAATTCTCTGTAATAGCTTAGATATTTTGAGGTGTCCTTTTTGTGTAAAAAAATATACATTTAAAGTAGATAACATTGAATTTTGTAAAAAATATGATTAAATTTTGTAATATGCAAAGCTATAATGTTATTAATAATTCAGAAAATTATTTAGTAACATTGTTGAAAGAGCTTAGGAAACAGTGTAAAGTTATTATAATAGTGAAAAATGTCGATTTTGAGCGATTTGTATTTGAAAAGTATAGTAATCATTTAATTACAGCTATTAAATTGACATATTTATACTAAAAATAATGAACAAAACATAAAATATATTATAAAAGGGGTAG
This sequence comes from Clostridium sp. DL-VIII, assembly GCF_000230835.1. Taxonomy (NCBI): domain Bacteria; kingdom Bacillati; phylum Bacillota; class Clostridia; order Eubacteriales; family Clostridiaceae; genus Clostridium; species Clostridium sp. DL-VIII. The sequence goes on along the minus strand of NZ_CM001240.1, from coordinate 3,983,506 downwards.
AGTTAAAATGAAATTATTTATTAATTTAAGTGTTAAGAAAAAACTTGTTGCAGTATTTTTTGTAATTTGCATTTGTATAGTTGCAATAGGAACTGAAGGTATATTGAGTTCGGCTAAAATAAATAGTAATGCAGATATCTTATATAGATGTAATTTACTATCTATTAAGGATTTAGGAGAAATTAAAGGAAATATAAATGATATGAGGGCTACATATAATAGGCTTGTTTTTGAAAAGGATAATACAAAATTTAATGACTATTTAAAGGTTATTGATGATCTAGACAAAAAAAATGATCAAAGCATGAATGAATATGGAGGCTTAATTACAGGTCAAGAAGAAAAACAAACTTATAGTGATTTAAAAAGTGACTTGGCAAAATACATAGAAGTAAGAGATAAATCAATTGAACTTGCGAAGGCTGGTAACTATGATGAAGCGATTAAAATTAGCAATGGTGATTTAACAACAATTAAAAATTCTTTACTTGATAACATACAAAAAAGTATTGATGCAAATACAAAAGCTGCGGAGCAAGCTAATTTAAATAACAAAACTCAGTTTGCTAGTGTTAGATATACAATAATAACATTTACAGCTGTAGTATTTTTAATTATTCTTGCTATGGCATACATATTAAGTAAAAATATATTATATCCATTGAGAAAGATAAAAGAGTTAGCGCAAAGATTATCAACATATGATTTTTCAATTGCAATTGAACTTACAAGAAAAGATGAGTTTGGACAAACAGGTGAAGCTTTAAATGCAGCACAAGAAAATGTAAAAAGCTTAGTAAAGGCTATTATGGAAAATTCACAGGATTTAAGTGCAGCATCACAAGAACTTTCAGCGACTGTTGAAGAAATATCATCAAAAGCTGTTACAATAGATGAAGCAGTAGACACTATTGCATCTTCTATGCAAGAGTCTAGTGCTGTTACAGAAGAAATAAATGCATCTATTGAAGAAGTGGATTCAAGTGTTAATATACTCTCTTCTAAGGCCATGGAAGGAAGTAATAATGCAGGTAAGTCTAAGGAAAGATCTATAGAAGTTAAAAATAATAGCAAAAAGGCTATTGATCAAACTAGAGAAATATATCTTGAAAAGCGGGAAAAAATGCAGAAAGCTATCGAAGAAGGGAAAGTAGTAGATAGTATAAAGGTTATGGCAGAAACAATTGGAAGCATAGCAGAACAAACAAATTTACTTGCATTGAATGCTGCAATTGAAGCGGCAAGAGCAGGAGAGCAGGGAAAGGGCTTTGCAGTAGTAGCAGAAGAAGTTAGAACGCTTGCAGAGCAATCATCTGACGCAGTAGTAAATATTCAAAGTACTATTGCTAAAGTTCAGCAGGCATTTAATAGCAGTATTAGCACAGGTAGTGATATGCTAGAGTTTTTAAGTAAAAATGTCCATGAACAATTTAATGATTATAGTGAGGTTGGAAATAAGTACTACAATGATTCGGATTTTGTAAGTAACATGTCTGAAGAAATTGCTGCCATGTCTGAAGAAATTACAGCTACAGTCGGACAAGTTAGTGAAGCTATTCAAAATATGGCTGTAACATCACAAAAATCAAGTGAAGAAGCTGAGATGATAAAAGATAGCATGAATGAAACTACAAAAGCTATAGAGCAAGTAGCATTAACTGCACAAAATCAGGCAGAGCTTGCTCAAAAACTTAATGAAATGGTACAGAAATTTAAGCTATAATTACTATGAAAAAAATTTAATTAACCAAGTAAATAAAATATATTAAATTTTAAAAACGTAAGTAAGGTTAAATAAAGAAATCCCTATAAAGTGTACAGTACAAAATGTTCACATTATAGGGATTTTATTCTTTGTAACATATATAGTAGCTATTTATTTTTATTGTATAATGTTATAAAATATTGCGTGTGATTATTTAATTCGGAGAGATGTAAAGCATGAAAAATAATATTAAATTTTATGAAAAAGGATCAATTGAAATTCTGCATGGAGAAAGTAACCATTGCTTTCCGCTTCATAGCCATGAAGGTTTTTATGTGGGAGCTATTACTAAAGGTAGCGCATTATTTACTATAAGTAACACAAGGTGTTTATTAAAGGAAAACATGATTTTTATTGTACCATCAAATACTGGAATAGCAATAACAACTGAGTCTAAATATGAGTATATAACAATATGTTTTAAAAATGAGTTGGGAAAGCAAGTTGAAAATATTAGATTTAATAAATATTTTATTGAAATGAAAAAAACTGAAGATATGTGGAATTTATGTGAAGCCTTTAAAAGCAGCCATAATGAAAAGCAGTTTTTAGAGTCAATTCTTGATTTAATCAGCAGTGCTATAGAAACAGATTCTTTATATGTAAATGTTCCTAAAAATGAAACTATATTATTGATTGCTGAATACATAAAGAAAAATGCAGATAAAAGATTTGATTTAGATGAACTTGCAAGAAAGTTTCATTTATCAAAGTACCATTTAATTCGTCTCTTTAAAAAAGAAATGGGAGTAACACCTAACCAATATCATATACAAGCAAAAATGAGGATTTTAAAAAACTATATACATGATTCTGAATCAAAGGTGAATTTAGCTCACAATCTAAGTTTAGTTGACCAAAGCCATTTATGTAAGCAGTTTAAAAAGCTAATGGGTGTATCTATTCAAAGTTATAAAAAAAACCTTACCAAAAAGTGAGCAATATTTTACAATCTTATTTCTTAAGAATATGCTATTATATAGGTGTAAGTAAGTTATATAATAAATAAATTATTTATGGTATATTTATTGGGAAAAGGGGTTTTTATTATATGAAATTCTTTGCTGTAATTATTTTTGTAAATTCTTAGGTGATCATGAATTTTATGGAATTGTTGTAAATCCCTATAGCACAAACTTAATGCAGCAGCTGTAAAGAATTACGGTGACATCCGGTTATTGTACAAAAAATAGTTAATTTAAGGGGAATACTATAGACATTTGTAACGGATTTGAAAACAAAGCTGTCTCAGAGTGATTTTTTAATCATTCTGTGGCAGCTTTGTTTTTTATATCATTAATATTATTTTTATACTATAATTAAGAAATATATATACTAAAATGTGCACATTTTTTACGTACATTATTTTTATGTTATAGTGGCGTGCCATAGAATAAAGACTTAAATATTTTACAAAGGAAAAGGTGTAGTTAGATATGAGATTAGATAAATTTCTAGCGGCAGCAGCTGTTGGAAGTAGAAAAAAAGTTAGAATTTATATTAAAGAAGGTAGTGTAAAGGTAAATGGAGAAATTATTACTGAGCCTGCAATAGAAATTGATGAAAGTTATGATGTTATTGAATATCTTAATAAAACAGTTTTATATACTGGAAAAGTATATTATATGTTTCATAAACCTGCTGGCTGCATTACTGCAAAAACTGATGAAGTTCATAAAACAGTATTTGATTTTTTTTATGAGGATAATATGAGTGGAGTATTTCATGTTGGGCGATTGGATAAGGATACAGAAGGATTATTATTGCTTACAAATGACGGTGAATTTGAACATAAAGTTATGTATCCAGAAAAGCATATTCAAAAAACTTATTTCTTTTGGGCGTTAGGTTCATTAGATGAGGCGGATATAAAAAAATTAGAGCAGGGGATATACATTGGACAAGATGAAGAGATATTAACAAAACCTGCAAAAATAGAAATAGATAAATTTGGAACGTACAAAGACTTAAAGCATGAAATAGATATTAACAGTATGAAGAATGTAATCTTCAATCATTATAATCAGCCAGTTGTTTCTGGTTATCTTACTATTTCAGAAGGCCGTAAGCACCAAGTGAAACGTATGCTAAAGGCAGTAGGTTGCTATGTAATATATTTAAAGAGAATTTCTATAGGAGGGTTAACATTAGATGACTCTTTAAAGAAAGGTGAGTATAGAGTTTTAACAGAATTAGAAATTCAAGAGGTATTAGGGGCATAAGAATACTATTAAGTGTTGTTATGCTTATATTTTTAGAATAAGATCATTAAAACAATAAGGTTATTTATAAAAAAATAGTTGATTAATTTCATAGCTGAGAGTAATATAATATTATAAAATAAAAGATAGCAAAATATAATTGAGTAAAATTTATTTTAAAATAAATGAATTATGAATTATTAATTGGAATATTATAACTTGTATATTATAAAAAAATATACAAATTGTTAATAGAAGAGGTGATGTAATATGAAAGATATTATTATTATTGGAGGAGGTCCGGCAGCACTTACAGCGGCATTGTATGCAGGAAGAGCAGGACTAGATGCATTAATGATTGAAAAACAATATGAAGGAGGGCAGATAGTTAATACAAATGAAGTAGAAAACTATCCGGGATTTCCAGATATAACAGGTTCAGAGCTTGCTAATATCATGTATGAGCATGCAAAAAAATTCGGTGGAATCATGAAATATGATGAAGTAATTGACTTAAAAATAGATGGTGATATAAAAAAAGTTATAACTGGTTCTCAAACTTATGAAAGTAAGGCAGTAATTTTATCAATGGGTGCAAAGCCAAAGAAATTAAACATTGATAAAGAAGATGAATTTCTGGGGAGAGGAATATCTTACTGTGCTACTTGTGATGGAGGATTTTATAGAAAAAAAGTAGTTGCTGTTATAGGTGGAGGAGATACAGCAGTGGAAGATGCTCTTCATCTTTCAAGAATTGCTGAAAAGGTATATGTAATTGTTAGAAAAGATTTGTTAAGAGCTAATAAAGCATCCCAAAAAAAATTACTTGAAACAAATAATGTAGAAATAATTTGGAATAGCATAGTTACTAAGCTTAAAGGCGAAGAAAAATTGAGTGGTTTAGAAATTAAAAACACTAAAGATGATGTGGTAAAGGATTTAGAAGTCAATGGTGTTTTTGTGGCAATAGGAAGTGAACCTCAAACTGAATTGGTTAAAGATTTAGTAGCTTTAGATAAAAATGGTTATATTATTGCAGATGAAAGCTGCAGAACAGATATAGATGGAATTTTTGCAATAGGAGACATCCGAACAAAGGAAGTAAGGCAGGTGCTTACAGCAGCTGCTGATGGAGCGGTAAGTATATATGGAGCTGAGAAATATTTAATAAGCCACTAAAAATGATTATAGAATAGATTTTATATAAGTACATTCGGGAAGAATGTACTTATATAAGTCAAATTTCAGGGAAAGGGATCATACAACTTTCATGCATGTATTCATCACATAGCCCTCCCATAAGGTATCTTATTAATTAGTATAATGGATATTTTAGAATATAACAAGCAAGTCATTTATAAGGTTTGTCTTAAATATGACACAGATGATAATTGAAGAAATTATAGAGAATGGATTAAGCAATAAGACAGAAGTTATGAAACTTCTCAATTGATTGAAAATATATATTAAATTATGTATCTAATAAAATAATACAGTGTTAATATAAATATATAGACATAATAATTTAATTAGAGCAGGTGAAATGAATGAAAAATGCAATAGTAGTACAAGCTATGAGAGAGTTGGATATAGATCAAGTACTTAAATTATGGAATGAAATCTTTGGAGAATCGTTTCTTGAAAGTTCTGTTACAAAAGAGGAGTTAGAAGTATACTTGAAAAAAAATCCAGATGCTAGTTCTGTAGCATGCACAGATGATGGAAAAATAATTGGAGCTTTATTATGTGGAAATGATGGTATAAGAGGATTTATATATCATATTGCTATATATGAGCAATATAGAGTCAATGAGATTAAAAAAAGATTGTTAGATCGTTCTTTATCAAAGCTTAAGGAAGTGGGCATCAAAACAGGTTTTATTTTTACGGAAAATAATAATCACGATATGGATGTAGCGTTTAATTCTATAGGCTGGGTTGTAATCCCTAATGAAATTAACTTAGGTAACTAATAGACCTTTTATCATGCTAAAAATTTTAAGAATAAAACCATGCATAGGAATTTGTATTCTAGTTTATGCATGGTTTTTAGTTTTGCTCAAGGCTTTTATAGAGCTTGAAAACTGCCTATTAAATCATGAATATTAAATTGTTGAATTTTAAGCTTAATTATGGATCTTTTAAGCAATAGATATGTACTTGAAATTTTTATTTTGTTATTATCAGATTATAAAAATGTGCAGTTAAGTTAGCTTAACGTTGAATATTAAGAGCAAAAATTTATAATATAAAACTTATTATATGCTAAAGGAATAGTTAATAAAATTGAGTTTGCATTAAGGACAAACTTTTTAAATATTAGGTATATTGTAAGCAAAAGCCGCTTTGTAAACATTTAAATTAAAAAATAAAGCATAAAAACTTATCATTATTATTAATTTGATGCCTCAGGTTTAGTACATGAAAATATGATATTGACCTTAACTAACGCAATTACAAAATGTTTTCTATATTTGCGTTATCGAAGGATAATATAGAACTTAACTTTAAAGTAGTTAAGTAAACCAATTTATTTGTTGCACAGAACATATAAAAATTTCTTAGAAAGGAGGTTTGGCTAAAATGTAGTCAGTCATCTTTAGGTTAAATATATTTTTAAGAGGGAACTTAAATTATATTTTAGGAGGTAGTTTAATAATGATTAGAAGAAACAAAAAAATTTTATCATTAACACTTTCTTTATCCCTATGTGCTACTATGCTTATGGTACCAACGTTTGTTACAAATGCTGAAACTGCTGGAAATTTAGGCTCGGACAGTAAGGTTGCATCAGAAGTCTCTGCAGAAAATACTACAGGATCAGCAGCCTCTGTGAAAAATATTACAGAGAATGCTGAAGTATCAACTAATATAGCATTGAATAAATCAGCAACATCATCATCGATTACAGGTGCAAATACTGCATCTTTAGCTTTTGATGGAAATACAGGAACTAGGTGGGAATCTACTCAAGGAAGTGATCCTCAGTGGATAGCTGTAGATTTAGGAGCAAACTATAGTATATCAGGAGTAAAATTAAATTGGGAAACTGCAGCTGCAAAGGATTATAAAATCCAAGTATCAACAGATAATACAAATTGGGTAGATGCATATACAAAAACAGGTGGAACAGGTGGAGTAGAAAATATAACTTTTAATTCTGCTGTAACAGGAAGATATGTAAGAATGTATGGAACATCAAGAACAACTATATATGGCTATTCCTTATGGGAATTTGAAGTATATGGAACACCGGATGATTCTGGACCAGTAGATGGTAATGTTGACTTAGGACCAAATGTTAAAATATTTGATCCATCCATGTCAAGTGCAAGCATACAAAATACTGTAGATAATGTATTTAACCAAATGGAAACTAATCAATTTGGTGATGAAAGATACGCACTTTTATTCAAGCCAGGTTCATATAACGTTAATGTTAATGTAGGATTCTATACTTCAGTAATGGGCCTTGGAAAAACACCAGATGATGTTAACATTACTGGCGCAGTTCGTAGTGAAGCTGATTGGATGGGAGGTAATGCAACTTGTAATTTCTGGAGAACTGCTGAAAATTTTGCTGTCACTCCAACCTATTCATCAAACAATTTAGCACCAGCAGGAACTTTAACTTGGGCTGTATCGCAAGCTGCACCAATGAGGCGTGTTCATGTTAAGGGTAGTATGTCATTATGGGATCCATTAGGAACTAATTATGATTATGCTTGGTCTAGCGGAGGATTCATAGCCGATTCAAAAATTGATGGCTCAATTACTTCTGGATCACAACAACAATTCTTCACTAGAAACAGTCAAATGGGATCTTGGAATGGTGCCAACTGGAATATGGTTTTCGTAGGTAATAATGGTGCACCTACAAATGATAATGCTTACCCATCAACACCAAATACAGTTGTTAATCAAGCACCTGCTGTTAGAGAAAAGCCATTCCTTTATATTGATGATAGCGGAAACTATCAAGTTTTTGTACCAGAGCTTAGAAAGAATGCTCAAGGAATAACTTGGTCAAATGGAATAGGGCAAGGTACATCTTTACCTATTGATCAATTCTATATAGCAAAACCAGATACTGCTACAGCTCAAAGTATAAATCAAGCGCTTAACCAAGGGAAGAACATTATTTTTACTCCTGGAATATATCATCTAAGTCAGGCAATCAATGTAACACGAGCTAATACAGTTATCTTAGGTCTTGGACTTGCAACTTTGATCCCAGACAATGGTACTGCAGCAATGAATATTGCAGATGTTGATGGCGTAAAAGTTTCTGGACTTCTTTTCGATGCTGGAGCAAAAGATTCACCAGTATTATTACAAGTTGGACAAGATGGCAGCTCGGTTGATCATTCAGCTAATCCTACAAGCCTTAGTGATTTATTCTTTAGAATTGGAGGAGCAGGAGTAGGAAATGCTGATACAAGCTTAAAGATAAATAGTAATAATGTTATTGGTGATGATTTCTGGGTATGGCGTGCAGACCATGGTGATGGTGTTGGCTGGACAGTTAATAATGCAAAAAATGGTGTCATTGTAAATGGTAATAATGTAACAATGTATGGATTGTTCGTTGAACACTTTGAAGAGTACCAAACTTTATGGAATGGTAATGGCGGAAAAGTATACTTCTATCAAAGTGAATTGCCATATGATGTTCCAAATCAAGCTGCTTGGATGAGCAACAATGGTACTCAAAATGGTTATGCTTCATATAAGGTAGCTGATTCAGTTACTTCTCATGAGCTTTATGGATCAGGTATTTACTCTTACTTTAGAGATGCTGTTGTGGCTGAGAATAACGGAATAGAAGTTCCAAATGCTTCTGGAGTAAAAGTACACCATGCATGCTCTGTATTCTTAAATGGTAATGGTGAAATAACACATGTAATAAATAATACAGGTGGTACTGTAAAATCTGGTACTATGAAACAATCTATCAATGATTATCCTACAAATTAAAAATAGCTCAATATAAAATTAGAGATACGTTAAGATATATTAGTTAAATATAGTATGAGATTATATTATAAATATAGTTGAGTCTCGTAAAAAAACAAGGTCTCATAGCATGTAATATTTTTATTATAATGCTATGAGGCTTTTTACTTAAATAAGAAAATGGTATGTAATTTTATAGATAGTGCTCTAGTACACTTAAGTTTCATCATAAGATTTATGATAGAGTGCAATAGAGTGTTTACTTATATAAAAATATTTAATTAATTTGAGTTGTCAGATATAATAGGAGGGGAGTAAAAATAGATTGTAGAGAAAACGGTGATATATTCCAAAGATAAGAGGTAAATATGACACAGAAAAACATAACCGTAAAGAATCGAAAAAAAGAAAGATTAAAGATTAATAATCTAAATGAGCTTAAATGTGCATTAAAAAGAGAAGGGTATAACATAAATGAATTTGAGGAAGAAAAATTTAAAGAAGAAATTACACAAACTTTTAAAATAGATAGTAGTGTTGTGGAGAGATTACATACGTGCATTAAAGATGCTGATGTTATATATAGAGCAAATAATATTAGAGATTTTATTGATTATATAGAAAAAATGATATTATTTGAAAATGAACATAACAAGTTATATAAAAAAATAAGTGAAGTAAAAAAACTACATATAGATAGAATTGAATATGAAAGAGAGCCGAGATATCAGGAGAACGTTGAACATATCATAAAGGACATAGAAGAGATAAGACGCTCTACATCGGGAATAATAACAGAAAAAGAAAAAGCAAAATTGGAAAGTTTAGAGAAAGAAATAGGGAAGGAATATATTTATGCAAAGGATATTGAATTGTTAAAAAAAATGATTTCTAGTAAAAAAGAAAACGTAAAAGAGGAATATGATGATAAAACCAAAATTAAAACAATATCAATAGAAATACCTAAGCAGATTAATTATCATTATATTATACCTAAGAAGGGTACAGTAGAGTATCATGAGCATTTAACAAATAATATACCAAGAATGCAGCGTTTAACAAAGAATATAGCTAAATATATGAAGGCCTATGAAAGAGAAAAAACAACGTTTAAAATAGATCAAAGTAAAACATTACAGGATTCTATAAATATAGCATTAGCAGTATTTGATAATAAGGAATTTAAAGCAATAAGCGGCAGTAATGATATAACAAATTATTGCATCGCACCACCACAAAGTGCAGCAACTTTTAGAAGTAGTAAGGTTAATAAATTAGGTAAATTAGGGATAGGATATGATAGAGTTAACGATAGTGAAAAAAAGATACTTGAGGAAATACATAAACAAATAGAAGCAAAAGTATTGAAAAATGAAGGGAAACTTATTTTATATAGTAAATGGGAGCCGTGTCCAAGTTGCTATTTTGTAATTAGTCAGTTTTGTAAAAAGCATCCAAATATAAAAGTACAAGTAAAATATAGTAGAAGATATGGTGAATAACGGAGTCATAATTGAAGGCTTGTGAAAAGTAAAGAATCGTAAAGATAGCACTTCACCTTACCATAAAATCCACAACAAAAGTTGTGGATTTTTACATGTGAGAAAAATATATAAATTGAGAAATTAAGAAGAAATTAATTGATATTTAATAGGAATGTTACATGTAAAGCTTTTAAAATATATTATATATAAAAGTTATGTATATTTTATGCATAATATTAAAAAACACTGTATAAAAATGGTATAAAAGCCAAGTACAACTGGAGATATTAAGGATAAAATGTTAAAATATATATATTGATGCATAAAATTATGTTTGGAAAATACATAAAAAAAGTTAGTATATGGAATGTAATTACAGTGAAATAAGGTAGAAGTAATGATAATAATTTATCCTATGAAGCTTAAGGAAAGAAGGGATTTTATAAGAGTAGACTAGCAGAGTAATAGCTTAAATTAAAATCACAACATATACTTAAAAATTCTAATAATTTAAATTACATTAAAAAATAGTATAGGTAATAATTGTACATAAATTGCAAAATAAAAGTATCATCACGTAATATGTCCATAGAAACTAAGCCACATGAGTAGAAGGATAAGAAAAGGCTTTACAATAGAAGCAAATTTTGATTGTAAACTAATTTACTTGTTAGCTGCTTTTAAGGTTTAAGAAATATGCATCTATACTGCTACAATTGTAGTATTTGGGAGGGGCAAATAAATGAAATTTAAATCTATAAAGAAAAGACTTAGTGTGACATTTTTATTAATAATCTTAGTGCCTATGTGCACAGCAGGTATCATTTCAAATATAATACTTTATAATAATCTTAAAGCTTCTTATGTTAGTTCAATAGATAAGTCCATAGAAGGGGTAAACAATGTTATAGATCAAACTTATAATAGTTATGAAGCGGAGTTATCTCAGATAACTGAGAATTCAATAGCGAAGGCGGCACTTGCAAATCCCAATGGCGATGTGGTGAAAAAAGAACTTAAGGGAATAGTTAAAAGCAATCCGCAAATATTAAATGTTTATATTGCAACAAATAATAAAAACATGTATATATATCCTGAAACAACTCTTCCAGAAGGCTATGATCCAACAGGAAAGTCGTGGTATAAAGACTCAATTTCGAGTAGTAAGGTGCTTTGGCAAGATGCTTATAAAGATTTAGCAACTGGTAAGACTGTAGTAACAGCTACGAAGCAGATATTAGATGATGCAGGAAATCCGATAGGGGTTGCTGGAATAGATATTGATATAGAAAATATAGCACAGCTGTTTAATAACACTAAAATTGAAAACACTGGTGAAATATTACTAATGGATAAAACAGGAATAGTGTTAGCCACAAAAAATCAAGAGTTGTCAGGGGAAAATTTAAATCCTGATAGAGTGAATACTAATGTTGATACACAAGACCAAAAGGTAGAAAATGCTTTTAAGGATAAATCTGAAGTATCATGGGTGAAATCAATATTAGAAAATAAATCAAATTTTATGCAGGATAAATTTAATGGGAAAAATAAATTTATTTACTCATTAAATAATGAGAAATCTGGTTGGAAATTAATTGGAATGATTGATACCAGTGAGGTATATTCTAAAATTATTTCTAATGCTGTAATACTTATCGGATTCTCCCTTTTATTTATTATAGCTGCCTTAGGAGTTGGGATATCAATTTCTAAAAACCTAACAAATCATATTAATCATTTAAAAGAAGCTATGAAAAAAGGTGAAGCTGGTGATTTGAGAGTAGTCACAAATATAAATAGTTCTGATGAGCTTGGAGAGCTGGGAAAAAGATTCTCAAATATGATTGATAGTGTTAAAAGTTTGGTTATATCAGTTAAGGATTCTGCGGATCATGTATTAGATTTCTCTAAAGATCTCACTAAACAGGCAGAAGAAGTTACTACCTCTTCAGAAGAAATATCAAGAGTAATCGATGAGATCTCAAAGGGAGTTCAAGAACAAGCTTCTGAAATAGACAGGGCGTCTGATATTGCAACTGAATTTAATAATAACTTATCAAAAATTAAGGAATATAATAGCAAAATCACTACTGAAAGCCATGAGATGGAAGTCAGCAGTGAAAGGACAATGGATGCATTTAAAGAACTTAAGACAAAAAATGAAAGTACTATAAATGGAGTTTCACAAATTTCTGAGAGTATTGGAGTTTTGGTGAAAGAAACTGAAGACATTGGACAAATATTAAGTACAATATCAAATATTTCCTCTCAGACTAATTTATTAGCCTTAAACGCTGCTATAGAAGCAGCAAGAGCGGGAGAGTCTGGAAAGGGATTTGCTGTAGTTGCAGAAGAGGTTAGAGTACTTGCTGAACAATCTGGTTCATCTGCTGAACATATTAGAAATATAATTAATAAAGTTATAGAAACGACAAAAACTGCAGCCGTGAATATGGACAATATAAGATCTGATGTAGAAAATCAAAATTCAGCGGTTTCTATTACAGAACAAAGCTTTGAAAAATTAAATAAATCTATTGCAAGTATAATAGAGAAAATTTCTTCAATGAATGAAAATATTGAATCAATGTTAGTTAATAGTAATCTGCTTACTTCAAATATACAGAATATTTCATGTGTATCTGAGCAGTCAGCAGCTTCAACAGAAGAAGTAAATGCTAGTGTAGCTAATCAATTAAATGATATACAAAATGTTAAAACTCAAGCAGATGAGCTTCATAATTTAGCTCAGAAATTGGAGGCTCTTATAGAAAAATTTGAGGTTTAATATATACTATGTTATTTTACTAATTCAATAATTAAGGATATAACCAAGTGGATTTTCACTTGGTTATTTTTAATTAATTAATGCAAAATCAAAAAATAAGAAAATAGCAGCCGGGTATATACGTTTATTTAATACTTTAGGGCTACTATTTTATTTCATATGTTTTAATTACCAAATCTGTTGAAATGGTCACTTGAAACTCCTTGATCCTCTACGGATTTATGTTTCCTATTAGGATTATGATTATGACCTTCCTCAGTTATTGGAGTTTGATAATTGCATTTCTCCATTCTTGCCTTTTTATTATCTGGTTGACTATCCTTTGTCATTAAAACACCTCCTTAGTATGTCATAGTTTACTGAGTTAGTTTATACTGTATAGTACAAGTTTATACGGTATAGTACAAGTTTATCCATTTATCTTTATTTTTTTCAAAAGTATATTTACATTATCTTCAATATAATATAAAATGTGTATAAAATAAAGGCAATTAAGAACAAATTTCACAAATATATATTTTTATAATATATTTTGATTTTAAAATTTTCTATAAATTTCAAATAATGAAGCATAATGAGTTCGTCATAAATAAGCATATCATAAGAAAACTTTCATTTTTTTATTTATCATAAGAGAAATCAATAAAATAACTCCAGCTATAAAAAGAATATATAAATATTAGAATAAGTCTGTTTTAAGCAAAGCTCCAATTTTAATAATAATAATTTAAAAATGAATATATTGATAAAGTAATGAGAAATAAAGAATGCATTCTACCAATATTGAATCGTAATGCATATATTTAACATAATTTTAAGATAAACCTAAAAATGTTTTGATATAGTATGAAAATAAACAAGAAAAATTTTTATTGAAGGGAAAGAGTTATGTATTTTGATTATAAGCTCGTTATTTAACAAGATTTCCAATAGTTAAACTAATGAGTGAAATACATAAGAAAATTAAATGGGTAGGTATAAAAACACATATAACTTGAGAATGAAAGGGGAAAAGAAAAATGTATGGTAATCAAACAAATCTAACAGATATTAAAGCATTAATATTTGAAAATGTATCAAATGTAACAGGTCACAAAGTAGTAGATCTTGACTTAGAAATGTTTCTTGAAAGTGATTTAGGTATTGATTCAATAAAAATGGTCACACTTATGAATCAACTAATGAAACTTGTGCCAGCTGAGGATTTAGAGAATTTCACTTTTAAGTATCCTATAACATATTTAATGTCTATGCAGACAATAGGAGAAATTGTTCTTATGTTTGAGGAATTTTATAATGTAGAAGGATTAAATGAAGAAGTTTATGAGGAAGAAGTATCAAATAAGAAGGTTGAAACAATAAATAAAATTGACATTAAAACAATGGTATATGAACTTATATCAAATGTGACAGGACATAAAGTAGCAGATCTTGATTTAGAGATGTTTCTTGAAAGTGATTTAGGTATCGATTCAATTAAAATGGTAACTCTTATGACTGAGCTAATGAAGCTTATACCAAAAGAAGAACAAGACAATTTCAATAATAAATATCCAATAACTTATTTAATGTCGCTGCAGACAATAGGCGAAATTGTCTTTATGTTTCAAGAATTTTATAATACAGAAACTTTAACTAAGGATGGAGCAAAAGAAAAAACTGAAGCAGAAGAATTAGTGATTTTAAATGCTCAATATCCATTCCTAATATCGTATTGGTCAGTAGGAACCTTAACTATCTGTTCAGGAGTAAAGCTTGAAGGACAGTTAAATTTAGAATTGCTCCAAGAAAGCTGGCTTGAATTAATAAAAAGGAATCCAAGCTTAGCTTCAGGATTTGAAAGCAGAGAAGGTTCAAAGAGTTTTAAAGATTATAAGCTTAAAATTCATAATAGACCGTTATTACCTAAAATCAATGTGCAGGATATAAGAAATCTGCCTGAAGAAGCTAAAAATCAAACTATAAGACAAATAGTTGAAGATATAATTAATAATCCTTTTGATATTTTTAAATTTCCACTTCATAAGTTTATGGTTATTCAAACAAGTTACATGCAATATGAATTAATATTTGCGAATAACCATTTAGTCTCTGATGGCCTTTCTAATCAACAAATTCTTAGAGAAATCCTAGAGATATATTCAGGAAAGATGCAGGGAGTAAATATTAATCTTCCAAAAAAATTATCAAGAGATGAATATAACAATGCAGTTTTAGAAATAAACAATTGGAATAGTCCAGAAGAAAATAAAAGTTTGGAAAAGTATGTACAAGTAAATGGTAAAGCAAAACATAAATTTAATCCTTTTAACAATAACAAGGCAAATAATGATTTTGCATTAGTTAAGGCACAAAAATATTGGTTAAATGAAACTTTAACTAAATCACTTTTAGAAAAGTCAAGAATTTGGAGAGTCTCTTTATTTACTCTTATAGTTTCTGCATATTTGAAAACTATAAGAGAATTGGACAAAGAAAATGATGAGATAATTATAAACTTACCAACGGGTGGGAAAGTATATCCAAACATTGATGCAACAGGAATCATAGGATGCTTTGCTCAGAATATGGCATTAAATTTTAAAACAAGAGCTTCTGATGAAGATTTAATAGATTTTGTAACAGAAGTAGATAAAGAAATAAAAGAAAATATATCTGGAGGAATAGATAGAGCACAAATTTGCAGAGCTGCTAAAATGGCAAAAGAACAAGAAATGCTTGAAGATGGAAAGATGCCAAAGACAACAGCTTCAATTGTACGTTCTAGTTTAAAATCAAATCTATATCTATCTTTTGTTGGCGATACTAAGCTTAAAGAAACTTACGGAGATTTAAAGGTAATTGATTATGAAGCATATACCTCAACAAATGCAGGCGCTATAGATAATCTGGTTGAGCTTTTCCATAATAAAATTATTATCACATCTAATTATGACAGTTTACATTTTAACGAAGATAATATAAAAACACTTGTTGAAGCGTTTATTAGTAATCTTGAATTATTTGCAAGTTATCAAATAGAGATAAAAGATGATGAAATTAAGTCAAAAATTATAGAAGATAATAGGTTAATTGAAGAGCTTACAGAAATAGCTGAAGAGGTTTGTGTAACTGCTATTAACAAAGATGATATTAATAAAGATTTAGTAACAGCCTTTGGAGTTGATTCCCTTCAACTTATACGTATAATAACAAGACTAGCTAAGCTTCATAAAGGAATTGATAAAAATTCTTTATTTAAATGTAGAACTTTAAGTGAAATGGCTTTAGTAATAGAGAATAATAACAGCAAGCATGAAAATAAATCAATTATAGAAGTAAATTCACAATATGCAGATGAAATACCTTATATGCAAATTGTTAAGCAATGCAGGGAAACACCTGATTTAACAGCAATATTGTATAAAGATGAAAACATAACTTATAGAGAGTTAGATAGAATGTCAAACAAAATTGCTAATTACCTTAGAAGTCAAGGAATTAAAAGAGACTCTCTTGTTGGAATAATGGTGTATCCAGGGCCTATGATGCTTATTGGTATGCTTGGTATCATGAAAGCAGGTGCAGCTTATGTGCCAGTAGATCCTGTTTATCCAGCTGATCGTATTCAATATATAATGAAGAGCGCTGGTATAGAGATTTTACTTACTGAGCATGGTCTAAAGGAATTTTTAAGTAGATTAATAGAAAAAGATTCAAATGTACAAACTCTTATGTATTTAGATCACGGAACTCCTATGAATTTTGCAGATGATTATAATCAGGTGCTAAAAGAACACTGGATGGAAGTTTCAGATGCTGCTCCTGAATATATAAATTCACCAGATGATTTGATGACAGTATTATATACTTCTGGGTCAACAGGAAATCCTAAAGGAGTTATGCTTGGACATAGGGGGTATATGAATCGCTTAAAATGGCATCAGGATACCTTCAAATTAAAATTAGGTGAGCGTGTTGCTCAAAAGACCTCTTGTTGCTTTGATATTTCAGTTTGGGAGCTTTTTTGGCCATTAATGTATGGAGGCATAGTGTGTCCTGCAAGAAATGATATTGTTAAAAATCCATGGGCTTTAGCCGAATGGTTAATAGATACAAAGATAAACGTAATGCACTTTGTACCATCCTTATTTGGCGAATTTGTAAATTCTTTAGAAGATGATGATTATAGTTTTAAGGATTTAAGATGGTTGATTTTCAGTGGTGAAGCACTGCCAATGCCAATAATTCAAAAATGGATAGATAAGTATGGATTAGACGTAGGTCTTGCAAACATGTATGGACCTACAGAGGCATCAATTGATGTTACTTATCACAAAATTGATAAAAGACCTGGGGCAGACGGAGAAAACACTATTCCAATAGGAAAGCCTATCGCCAATGTTTTTATAAAAAACTTAGATAAAAATATGAAAGAACTCCCTGAAGGAGAAATAGGTGAGCTTTGGATTGGTGGGATTCAACTTGCTAAAGGCTATAAAAATAATAAGGAAAAAACAGAGGAAGCTTTCAAACCAAATCCATTTAAGGAAATTCCGGGAGAATACTTATATAAAACTGGAGATTTAACTACAAAGAAACCAGATGGAAGTTATGAATATCTCGGAAGGATAGATAATCAAGTGAAAATAAGAGGCTTTAGAGTTGAACTTGGAGAGATTGAAGCAGTACTTGGTGCCCATCCAAATGTAAATGAAGTTGCTGTAATTGCAATTGATTATATTGAAGGCCAAAAGCAGTTAATTGCATGGATGGCAGGGAGTAGAACTGATGATAGTGAGTTAAAAGAATTTATATTAAAAAAATTACCTTATTATATGGTTCCACATCATTTTGAATGGACAGCTGCTTTGCCAAAAACACCTAATGGCAAGCTTGATAGAAAGGATTTAAAGGAAAAATCTAAAATGAGTCTAAGTGGAGAAAAAGTTGAAGCCTTTGATACAAACAAGCTTAATATGAAAGATTCAATTGTAGAAGAGATTCCATTAGCACCTGCACAGAAATTTTTAATGAGTTACTTTGATTATCCATATCAATGGACAGGATATACAAGATTTTTATATAAGCAGCCTTTAGATTGCGATATGTTTAATAAAGCTTTAACTATAGTAGCTAATAATAATGATGCGCTAAGAAGTATATTAGTTAATAAAGACGGAAAATGGATGCAGAAATTTGTATCAGATGATCAAATAGTAGAAGCAGATTATTATGATGGTTCTCATCTTAGTGAAGAAGAGAGAAATGAAGAAATAAAAAATTTAATTAATGAAGTTATTAAGAATTTAGAGGTAGATAAATGGCCGCTTTGGAAGGTGGTTGTTATAAGGGTAAATGATTCTTCTTATGATATTTCGGTAGTTGGGCATCATTTAATTTCTGACCTTATAGCAAATCAATTATTGTTTAAAGAAATATGGAAAATTTATAAGGAGCTTATTTCTGATAGTGGTGATATTAAAATAGAAGAAACAAAATCATATAAGGATTTTGTTCTTGAAGTTAATAAAGAGAAAAATAAAAGAGCTGCAGAATTTATAGAGTATTATAAGAAGCAATTTCCTTCGGAGTCATATTCTTTTAGGATTAAAGAGGAATTGAATTTAGGAAATAATAATGAAGGATCAGCTGAATTACTAACTTTTACTTTAGATAAGGCTGAAACTTTAAAATTGCAGACTACAGGGAAAAAGTATTTTGGAACAAGTTTTTATTCAATTATTCTTGCTCCTCTTTATAAGATGCTTCAAAAGAAATACGGAAAGCAATGGGTGGTTGTCAGTCATAGAATGAATGGAAGAATGCTTGATAACAGTACATTCTTTGATACTGTAGGAAACTTTGCAATTAACTATCCTTTAGGAATTTCTATTGATAGTGACGAGAATTGGGGAAAAATAGTTAATAAGATTACAGATGGAATTAATAAGGTGCCGCTAAATGGTATAAGTTATGATTTGATTTCAGAGGAATTACCAGCGTATATGTATCCAGATTTAAAATTAACTTCTATAAGAGCAAATTACTTAGGAAACAGAAATAATAATGAGTATGATGTATTTGAATTTTCAAAGGATGAAATGGACAGGAGATATTCGCATCCTGAGCAAAAGAGAATTTCTTCAATTGAATTTTTCTTTTCAATAGTAGATGGGAAGCTAATTTTAGAAATAGAGTATTCTAAAAATAAATATGAAGAAGCTACCATAAGAACTTTAGGAAATGAGTATATTAAAGCAGTTTCTGAAATGCTTTCTTATATAAATAATAAGGAAAATTTAGTAGTAAGCAGTGGTTTAAAACCTCTTGCACCAGTAAAAGAAAATAAAAAGCAAGGTGTTTTAACAGATAAAGTCGTAATTGTAACTGGTGGAGGCAGGGGAATAGGAAAAACAATGGCTATTGAAGCAGCAGGGGAAGATGCTAAAGTTGCAATTATTTCTAGAACAGAATGGGAGCTTAAAGAAACTGAACAAGAGATTAAAAAAATAGGAGGCAGAGTTATTTCTATAGTAGCAGATATAAGCAATTATAGTGAAGTTTCTGAAGCAGTAAATAAAATCATCTCTACCTATGGGAAAATAGACGTATTAATAAATAATGCAGGTATAACAAAATTAGAAGCATTTAGTGGTATGGATGCTGATGAGTGGAAGAATATTGTAGAGGTAAATTTGTTCGGTACTTATAATATGTGTAAAGCCGTTACACCTCATTTAGTTAGTCAAAGATCAGGAAAGATTATTAATATGGGATCAGATTCGTCCTTTATTGGATACCCTCTAATGAGTGCTTATGCAGCTTCAAAACACGCAGTAATAGGATTTACAAAATCTCTGTCGGAAGAATTGAAATTAAGCAATATTCAAGTAAATGCAATTTGTCCAGCTTTTGTTGATACAAATATGACACCAGAAGCTCTAAGAAAAAAAGCTATACCTACTGAAAAAGTTGCTGATTTGGCTGTATTCCTAGCTTCGGATAAATCGGATTATATAACAGGAGAAGCTATTAAAATATTTGGAAATCAAGATATGTACTGGTTTGGAGCACATCAGATTCCAATTATTAACGCTGCAATTAAGGCACAATCAAATAAATAGGGGGAGGAATTCGAATTTATGCCTTTAAAACAGAAAATGCAGTCACTATTTTCTAATAATAAATGGATTCTTTTTGTAATAGGTTTACTTATAGGTGTTGCAATGGGGATTATAAATCCCCTCTCATCAACACATTTAAAGTCCAATAATGTAAATAGCTTATGGATTGGAATCATATCCTCGTCGTTTTTCTTATTCATGTCAATTGGATCTATTTTAGTTGATAGAAAAATGAGAAATAAAGATATTAAGGGAACTATATTAATAGGTGCGGTAATTTCAGCAACGGCTTGTGGAATTTTCCCCTTTTCATCTAATTTGGTTGTTTCACTCTTTTTAATGATATTTATGGGTATTGGTCTAAGCTTTAATTTGGTTGGAGTTCAAACCATGCTTCAAAATTTAACAGAAGAAAGTTCAAGAAGTGTAATTAGTGGTTTGTATTCACTATGCTTTGCAGTGGGTTTTGTATTATCTTCTGTCCTCGGACCTGTATTTTATGAATGGAACAATTGGGTGCCATTTATATTTCCAATATGTGCACTTCTAATTTGTCAAATAGTTATACATGCAACTTTTAAAGAAAAATTATTGTTTTCCACAAAACCAAAGATAAATACACTTAAGAAAATATCTATAGGACTTCAAGGTGGATTTCTATATGGTTTTACTGAAACAACTTTAACAACCTTGTACCCAGTTTTTTTAATACATGAACAGTATGACTTAAGAATTGCTGGATATGCTTTGGGTATATTTGTACTTGGAAGTATTATAGGGACTATGCCTATAACGTATCTATCAGATAAGCTCGGGCGTGAGAAAGTCTTATTAATGAGTATTATCGTTTCTGTATTCACAATTGCTGGAATAATGATTTTTGATAATTTTATCTTAAGATTGATATTTTCTTTCTTATCAGGATTTATTATTGGGCCTATATATCCATTGGCTATGGCAGTATCAGTTCAAAATTTGAGTAAAGAAGAGATACCTTCAGGGACTTCATTATTTACTTCTTTTTATGGTGGAGGCTCAACTATTGGCCCACTTCTCTCATCGGCGGTTATGAGCATGTTTGGAGATAATTATATTTTTAGTGTATGTTTACTATTATTTATTACATTTCCTGTTGTAATGTATTTTAAAAAAGTCAGATATGAATCAGAATCAGGATTTGATCTATAAGTATTAGAATTTTGTTAGGAGATGAAACTATGAAGGATAATAATATAAAAATGTCAATTTCTTGCGGAAAACCTATAACAAATAAATATTGTAATAAGATGAATATAGGTAACTTATTAATAGAAGCTGCAGAAAATAAAAAAGATAAAGGAATATTATTAGTGCAGGGGAATGACTCAGATATCTTTTTGAGCTATGAAGAAATATTTGAAAAGGCAATGCTTTGTTTAGGAGCTCTCCAAGAAAAAGGTATAAAGCAGGATGATTTTGCGATTATTTCCTTTCAAAATAATATTGATTTCATTATTTGTTTCTGGGCTTGTGTACTTGGAGGAATTGTAGTTGTTCCAATTTCTACACCTTCAGCCTTTAAAGGAAAAAATGCTTCTTTAGAAAAACTTATAAATGTTTGGAATACTTTAGAGAAGCCTGTAATAATAAGTGATGCGAGTATTATTAAGGGCATGAAGAACAATGAGTTATATTCTGAATGTCAAGAGATGAATATGCTTGATATATCAATTTTAAGAGAAAATACAATAAAGGGTAAAATGAATTTATCAGAAATTGAGAAAACTGCTTTTGTACAATTTAGTTCTGGAAGTACAAATACTCCAAAGGGAGTTATATTAACTCACAAAAACTTATTGACTAACATAGAAGGAATAATTGAGAGTGGAGGTTTGACTTCAGAGGATAGAGTGCTTTCTTGGATGCCATATTATCATGATATGGGGCTTATTGGTTTTCATATTTCCTTAATTGCCTTAGGAATGTTCCAAATAAATATGAATCCTATGAAATTTGTAAAGAGACCTACTCTTTGGTTTGATTTAATTTCGAAGCATAAGATAACAATGACCTCTAGTCCGAATTTTGGGTATAGATTACTTCTTAGAAAAGTTAAAGATAAACATCTTAAGGAGTGGGATTTAAGCAGCTTAAGATTAATTTTTAATGGTGCAGAGCCTATTTCAATGCCTTTGGTTAATGAGTTTATGGAAAAATTATCTGAATGTAATTTATCTGAGACAAGTATGTTTATGGTTTATGGAATGGCAGAAGCTTGCTTAGCTGTAGCATTTCCTCCAGTAAATTCAAAGCCTCTAAGTCATTTTGTCAGCAGAAATAGTCTTGTAAATAAGTCAAAAGTTGAAGAGGTGGAGGAATGTGCTAAAGATGCACTTCAAGTAGCAGATGAAGGCTATCCAGTTGCAGGGATGCAGGTACGTGTTGTAAATGATGAGGGAGAAATAGTTTCAGAGAATGTGCTTGGTGAAATACAAATTAAAGGTGATAATGTTACAAAAGGCTACATAAATAATCCAGAGGCTACAGCGAAGTCTTTCCAAGATGACTGGCTTAAAACAGGAGATACTGGCTTTATAATTGATGGAAGATTATGTGTAACAGGTCGTATTAAGGATATAATCTTTGTTAATGGACAAAATTTCTTTGCTCATGACATAGAGTTTAAATTAGAGGAAATAGAAGGTGTAGAAACAGGAAAAGTCGTAGTAGGCGGATGGCATGATGAGAAAGAAGGAAGAGAAAAGATTGCAATCTTCTCATCACTTCGTGTAAAAGAAGATGAGCTAAAGAGTTTTTATGGAAATATGCTTAGTAAAATAAGTGAAACCTTCGGAATATATATTGATTTCGTAGTTTTAGTAAAAGCCATTCCAAAAACCACTAGTGGCAAAGTAAGACGTTTCCTGTTAGTACAATCCTTCTTAGATAATGAATTTGCAGATAGTACATTAACTTCTGCAGAATTATTACTTAATATAGAAGAAAAAGCTGAGGAGGCAGATGAAGACGAATCTTTAGTTTTAAATATAAGTAGAGATAAGATAAAAGAAATTTGGGCAGATGTATTAGAAAGACCAGCACAAAGTATAGGCTATAATCAATCCTTCTTTTCTTTAGGTGGAACTTCAATAAAGGCAGTCCAAGTTTTAGGGGTGCTTGAAGATGAATTAGATATAACCTTAGGTCATGATATTTTAATTAATTGTAGAACAATAAATGAGATGGAGGAATATCTTAAAAGTTTCTCTGAGAGTAATAGCATATTAACTAATATTGATGAAAAAATATCGGGTGAAGTGGAAGAAGAAGATGGAATAGCTGTAATAGAAATGTCCTGCCGTTTCCCAGAAGCTTCGTCACCAGAGGAGTTTTGGAATAATATCGTAAGTGGTAAATGCAGTATTAGTGAAGTGCCAGAAGAAAGATGGGATGTAAATCAATATTATAGTACAAGTGGAGATCCTACAAAAACCTATTGTAAAACAGGTGCATTTATAGATAAACCATTTGATTTTGATGCCAAATTCTTTAATATATCTGATGAAGAAGCAGCAGTCATGGATCCGCAGCAAAGAATTATATTAGAATTAGTATTTGAAATACTTGAAAGAGCAGGATACTCTAAGAAAAAAGTTAGTGGGGAAAGTATATCCTTGTATATTGGCGCTGGTACAAATACATATCAGGAATATCACTTTAACACATTAAATATGTCAAGTCTTAAGAATTTCGACAGCTTTAACTCATTATCAAAAGAAGTTCAAGAATCTATATTAGAAGAATGGAAGAATAAGCTTGGTGTAACTGAATTCCACACAAACTTGCTTGTTGATAATATTCTTAATATGATCGCAGCAAGAACTTCTCAAGAATTTAATTTTAAAGGACCAAGCATGGTGGTTGATACTGCTTGTTCATCTTCTTTAGTGACAATTCATTTAGCTTGTGAAGCTTTAAAAAAAGGTGAGTGCGAATTAGCTATAGCAGGAGGAATTAATCTTCTATTAACACCAACTCCATACATTTATTTAAGTAATGCAGGTGCATTATCAACAAGTGGTATATCAAGAGTTTTTGATGCTAAAGCTGATGGATTAGTACCAGGAGAAGGCGCAGGTTTAGTTTTATTAAAACCTCTTAAAAAAGCTTTAAAAGATAAGGATAAGGTCCTTGCGGTTATTAAGGCAAGTGCTATAAATAATGATGGGCATTCTATAGGCGTTATGGCACCTAATCCAGATGGTCAACGTGAAGTAATTGAATCTTTGTATGTTAAAAGTGGAATAAATCCAAGAGATATACAATATATAGAAGCTCATGGTACTGGAACAAAAATCGGAGATCCAAGTGAAGTAAGAGCTTTAAGCAATGCCTTTAAGAGATGGAATCCAGAAAGTAATTCTATGGCAATAGGATCAGTTAAAGCAAATATTGGGCATTTGCTTAATGGTGCAGGTATAGCGAGCTTTATAAAAGTAATTTTAGCAATAAATAATAAAACTATGCCTCCAAACGTAAACTTAGATGAACTTAATCCATCAATTAAATTTGATAAAACACCTTTTTATACAATGCTAGAAGCAAGAAAATGGGAAGTTCAAGAAGGAAAAATGAGAAAAGCAGCAGTTAATTCCTTTGGTTTTGGAGGAACAAACTGCCACATGGTATTAGAAGAAGCACCTAGTGAAATTATACCAGCAGTTGAAGTCCAAGATTATTCAAGAAACAAATATGCTTTAAATCTTTCAGCAAATAGTGAAAAATCGTTACAGTTAAAGATTAATAATTTAGTTAAGTATCTCAAAACAAGTAAGGAAAATAACTTGGGAGATATATGTTATACAGAAAATGCCTTAAGAACTTCCTTTAATAAATACCGTTATAGTGTTGTTTCAGAATCAATAGAAGATTTAATAAATGAACTTCAAAATATAAAAGTAGAAGAACTTAATAGTGACGCACAACATAAAGTAGCATTAATGTTCACTGGACAAGGCTCTCAATATGTTGGAATGGGAAGAGAGTTATATAATAAACTTCCTATTTTTAAAGGATATGTAGATGAGTGCAGTGAGGTCTTTTACCCATATCTAAATGAAAAAATAACTGATTTGATTTATAGCGATAAGGCTGATGAAAGCATTTTAGCTCAAACTAATATTACGCAGCCTGTAGTATTTACTATGGATTATGCTTTTGGAAGACTTCTTATAGATTTAGGAATTAAACCGGCTTATATGTTAGGACATAGCGTTGGAGAATGGGCGGCAGCTTGTCTTGCAGATGTAATAACTTTAGAAGACGCAGCTAAAATAGTTTCTGCTAGAGGAAAACTTATGGGCAGCATAAAATCCTCTGGCTGTATGTGTGCAGTATTTACTTCAAGCGAAAAACTTGAAATTTTATTTAAAGAATTTGAAGGAGCTGTCTGGATTGCTGCTTACAATGGAACACATCAGGTTATCTCAGGAGATGAGGCAGATGTAGAAAAGTTCTGTAATAATTTACTTAAAGAAGGTATAGGCTTTAAGAAATTAAAGGTATCTCAGGCTTTCCATACACCGCTTATGGAACCAATATTAGATGCATTTAGAGAAGTGCTTAAAGAAGTGAAATTTAATTCTCCTAAAATACCTGTAATTTCAAATGTTACAGGAAAAATAATGGATGAAGCTTTTGATACAGAATATTGGATAAATCATATTCTTTCTTCTGTAAAATTTGAACAAAGTATAAAATATTTGTCTTATAAAGCTGTAGATGTGCTTATTGAATGTGGACCTGACAGAGTATTATCAAGAATGGCAAGTGGAGTGCAAGCTCAAAGTGCTAGAACAATTCTATCTTTGTCAGATCGTAAAATGGAGTCTTTTGATGTATGCTTAGCAGCACTTTCTTCATTATTTACATTAGGGTTTAACGTAGATTTTGAGAAGTTTGAAAGTGAAATTTACTATAATAAACTTCAATTACCATCATATCCTTTTGAAAGGAAAACCTATAAGCCTGATTTTGGAGACGAGAGTATTAGGGTTCCTGACGAATGGTTTTATAACTGGAATTGGAAACCTGAACCTCATAAATATGCTGACTCAGAAATCAAAGGGAATATCGTAATATTCAGTGATAATAGCGAAATTGAAGATGAGTTTGAAGAAATATTTAAGACAAACAAAATCTACGTTGTTAAAGTAGGAACAGAATATAGATTTGATGATTATAGCAAATTTATAATTAATCCAATAGCAGAAGAGGATTATGTTAAAGTCTTTAATATTATTCAAGGACCTGTAGGTGCAGTAATACATCTTTGGAACTTAAATAAGGAAAGCTTCAAATTGGAATTCGCATTTGATGATAAGGTAATGCATGAGGATATTTACAGTGTATTGTATATAGGAAAAGCTTTATCAAAACTAAATATAGAAAAAACAAAATTACTTTTAGTGACCAATAATGGTGTTTCTGTAAATGAAGAGAATAAGATTTCAAGTCCACATCAGGCTAGTGCTATAACACTTGCACAAGCTTTAGATCAGGAAAATGCTTTTATAGATTCATATTGTATCGATGTAGATAAAAAAGAATATGAATCTAATAGAGAAATTGCTCAAATTTTATCTGATGAAATAAAGCATGATTTAAGCAAGGAAGGAATAGTTGCTATTAGAGGTGGAGTAAGATTTATAAGAGAATTATCAGATGCTATTAAATTTAATCAAACTTCTAAGATTAAATTTAATGATGGTGAAACTTATTTAATTACTGGAGGCGCAAGTGCTGTAGGCTCTGAAATAGCTAAGGTTATTGCAAAAAAAGCTAAAATAAATCTTATTTTAACAGGTAGAGAAGAATTGCCATTAATAGAAAAGTGGGAAGAGGAGCTGGCTAATAATACAAGGTATGCTAAAAAGATAAGTATAATAATGGAACTAAAAGAACTTGGAGCAAATGTAATTTATGAAGCTGTAGATGTAACAAAAATAGGAGATATGAAAGCTCTAGTGGAGAGAATAGCCGATGAATATGGAGCTATCTATGGAGTTATTCATGCAGCAGGAACCTTTGATTCCAAAACTTTAAAACTCTTGGATAAGAATATTAAAGTCATAAATAAGATTATAGAGCCAAAACTAAAGGGTGGTATAATAACTGATTTAGTTACAAGAAAAGAACCATTAAAGTTTTTTGTTATGCTATCTTCAGTATCTTGTTCAGAAAAGCTTTGGTCAGCAGGTGTTGGTGATTATGCAGCTGCGAATGCCTTTTTATCAGCATATAGCTATTATAGAGCAGCTGATAATGCACCAGGGAAAACTATTGCTTTAAATTATTCTCTATGGGCAGGAACTGGAATGGGATCTGATTTTGGAAACGGTGCTTTACTAGCCTTAAAAGCTCAAGGGTTAAATCCTCTTCCTGCTAAAAAAGCGGCAGAAGCCTTTATAAGAGCTTTATCAGTTGAAAGTCAAAATGTTATTCATATAATAGATAAAATTGAGATTTCAGATGTTGAGAAATCTTCAACTATTAAAATGCCTCAAGTAAACTCAAGAAAATTAAAAAATATAAAAGAAATTGTTTATAAGGTTATAGCAAAACAGTTAAAGGTTGAAGAAGATAATTTTGATGTTGGAAAGAATTTTCTTGAGTTAGGTTTAGATTCACTTGGGGCAGTAAAGGTTATGGAAATGCTTGGAACAAGTATTGGCATGGAGCTATATCCTACTTTAATATTTGAATACCAAACTCCACAAGCTTTAGCAGAATATATAGAAATGACTTATTTAGAAGGATTTGAAGAAGCTGCAGTTAGTAAAATTAATGATTTGGATACAGAGGTTATTGAAACTGAAAGGTCCAAGGATATTGCAATAATCAGTGCTAGTCTTAGAATACCAGGTGCAAATAATTTGAATGAATACTGGAGAATTCTAGAGAATGGAGAATGCGTAATAAGAGAAATACCAGAAGATAGATGGCCTGCAAATGATCACTATAGTGAAGATATGAATTCTGCCTATACATCATATTCTAAATGCGGTGGATTTATAGATAATCCATATGAATTTGATCCTTTGTTCTTTGGGATGTCTCCAAGTGAAGCAACTGTTACTGATCCACAACAGAGAATTTTCTTAGAGATAGCATGGGAGGTTATGCAGCAGGCTGGCTATGGTGGAAGATATTCCACAAATAATATTGGAGTTTTTGTGGGAAGTGAGCAAAATGGATATTCAGAGCATTTTAATAACTATAGAATTTACATGGAATTAAAAGATAAACTGTTAAAGAATCAAACCTTCAATAATATGGAGTCTAATGAAAAAAGTGAAATTATGTCTAATATATTAAATGTACTTAAGCCGGCAAAGATGGTGCCTGATGCAGTAGCTGGAAATAGCCTAAATGAGGTGGCAGCTAGAGTAAGCCATTGTTTAAATCTTAGTGGACCAAGTTTAACAGTTAATTCAGCTTGTTCATCTTCGCTTTCAGCATTGCATTTAGCTTGCGAAAGTATTAGAACAGGGCAATGTAAGATGGCGATAGTTGGAGGCGTGAACTTAAATACTAGTCCTACTCCATTTATTGGATTAAGTAGAGTTCAAGCTTTATCAAAAACAGGTGCGTGTTATCCATTTGATGACAGAGCAGATGGAATGGTACTGTCAGAAGGAGCAAGTGCAATCTTATTAAAACCATTGGAGGATGCAATTGCAGATAACGATAATATAATGGCTGTAATTAAAGGTTCAGCTATGAATAATGATGGACATTCTCAAGGTATAACAGCACCAAGACCACAAGGACAAGCTGATGCAGTAATAAAGGCATATTTAGATGCAAAGATTAATCCAGAAACAGTATCATATGTAGAAACTCACGGGACTGGTACACCTTTAGGAGATCCAATTGAAATTGAAGGTATGGCTAAAGCATTTCGTGCCTTTACTTCGGAAAAAGGATTCTGTGCTATAGGATCAGTTAAATCATCAATAGGCCATATGTTATCAGCATCTGGAATAACTAGTTTAATCAAAGTTGTTCTTGCTCTAGAAAACAAGAAGATACCACATACAATAAACTATAACAAGACAACAACTAATAGAAATATAGATTTTGCGAACTCACCATTTTTTGTAGCAGCTGAAAAAACGATGGAATGGGAAAGGAGTGGTGTAACTCCGTTAAGAGCAGGGGTAAATGGTTTTGGCTTTGGAGGGACAAATGTTCATGTGATTTTAGAAGAAGCTCCAGAAAAGAAGAATATTGAAAAGGGAGAGGAAGATTTTCCTTATTTATTACAGTTAACTGGTAGGAATCAAAGTGTTATAAAAAATATAGCATTGAATCTAAAAGAATATGTTAAGGGGCATGAAGGCTTAAATACTGCTTCAATTTGCTTTACTATAAATAGTAATCAAAAAGAATTAAGTACTAAAAATTCAGCTGTAGTAGAGTCAAAGGAGCACTTGTTAGAAATACTTACTCACTTAATAAATAACGAGGATAGTGAATGTATTTATAAAGGACGATCTAACCCAAATAGGCAAACAGAAGCTTATTTAATTTTAGATGGTAATATGAAAAAAGTTGAGAAATGTAAAGAAGACTTAAGTTCACGATTTGATGCTTTCAACATTGCATATAAAGAGTGTTTGAAGGTCGTAGAGAAAAACATTTCTAATGAAGAAATATTAGATTTTGAGAGTTTTGCAGTTCAATATGCCTTCGGAGTTTTACTAAGTAATTTTGAAATGAAGATTTATGGGATAATTGCAGAAGGAACAGGAATTTTAGCAGCATCTGTTTTGACTGGAAAAATGAGCTTAAAGCAAGCATTAGAAGAAATAGTAGGAACTATTAGAGCTGAAAAGGATGATGTTTTAGAAGGCGATAAAAATGCAGTATATTTAAATTGTTCTATATTAACATCAACAGGAGTTTTAGAAGATGTATTTAATGTTTCTCAAAATGATGATAAAAATATTAAAAGTTTAAATGTATTCGCTAATAAAAATCAAGTGATTATCTATCCGGGCAACTTTAATGAAATTAAAAACAAAGAATTTTATGATGATAAAAACTTTAACTGGATAAATATGGATATAACTAGAAATCCAGTAAAATCTATTATGTCAGCCTTTGCTAAAATATATACTCTTGGAGTTAGATTTAATCCAAGTAAATTATTCAAGGGAAACATAAAGAAAGTAATGCTTCCAACTTATCCATTTGAAAATGAAACTTATAAAGTATCTTTTGAGGAAGAATTAACTTATAAGGAAGCGGACTATATTTCGATGCAAAGAAATGGATTAAGAAAGATGGAAATGAAGCACGCACTTTCTAATAGTGAAAAAAGATCGATTTCTAATCAACTGGCTATAGACATAGAAAAGTAAACTATCTAGAAAGGCAGCGAAATAGGTAAGAATTATTAATCTTATTTAATGCAAAGGGTTGTGTAGAAAAATAACAAATTAAAGATTTTGTATCATGCACAGATGCAAATTGACCTAATAGATTCACTATGATGGCAATTTGTCTACTTGACTGATGAAGAACATCCATACTTTGGACTTGTTATTTATTTTCATGTTCTTAAAAAATATGTAGGACATGCAGAAAGGTATGATACAAAATGCTTTCTCATTTAAAATAAACTCAATTTATATGAAAGATAAAGGAGTCTTGATATGATAAATGTAAAAAAGATAGTGATAATTGCAATATGTATTGCAGCTTTATCTGGAGGGATTTTTGGAATTAACTATTTAATCTCTTTATATAATTATAAGAAAATAGTTAGTGAAATAAACATTAAATCTGTTGATTTATCAAATGTTCATGATGGAACATATACAGGTTCCTGCGATGCTATCTTCGTAGGTGCAGAGGTTGAAGTTACAGTTAAAGATAAGAAGATTACAGATATTAAGCTTCTCAATCATAAAACTGAAAAAGGGAAGCCGGCAGAAGTTATTGTAGATGATGTAAAGAATAAGCAAAGTTTGCAGGTAGATGCTATTTCAGGAGCAACAAATAGCAGTAAGGTAATTTTAAAAGCTATTGAAAATGCTCTTGAGTCTGGTGAATCTTAAAAATATTAAAGTAAGTTGAAAAAGTATATGGTGTAATAAGATGACTTTGAAAGTTTCAATATTTGCATCAAATAATTTTATAAGGGATGATAAAATGGATTTTAGAGAGATGGGAAAATCATTAAAAAGTGAATTTAATAGTTTTTTTGAGAAAATTATAAATGGAGATAATCATATTTCAAAAGAAACATTTTTAGAAGCTAGAAATAAAATTAATCCTAAGGCTCTTATTGAACTAAATAATGCTATAAATGAAGTTATTTACGAAGAACCAAATCGTAAAAATCTTTGGAAGAAGTATAGAGTATTAGCTTTTGATGAAAACCTTATAGAAATTCCCAATATCGAGTCTTTAAGAGATGAATATGGACAAGATAAAAGTCAAAATGCTACATCTGTAGTGGTAAAAGTCTGCTGCATTTTTAATGTTGTAAATAATATAATTTTAAGCAGTAAAATAGATAAGAGTGATGTCTCAAAAGAGCACATGACTATAGATATGCTTTCTGGAATTCTAGAAAAGAGCTATAAGAATGACTTGATATTATTTGAAAGAAACCATTATTCTAAAGAAATATTTTCTTTCTTAATAGAAAATAATATTAAATTTCTTATGAGAATATCAAAAACAGATTTAAATAAAGTAACTATAGAAAATAAAAAATATCCAATATTTAAGATTGAACATAACAAAAGGATTTATAAAGTAAGAGTAATACGTTTTATTTCTTCAGTATCAGAGGGAGAGTTTTTAATAACAAACTTGTTAGACAAGAATTTAGGAGCTCAAGATTTTATAGAACTATTTCTTATGAGATGGGGAGAAGAAGCTGTGTATAATGATTTGAAAGATAAAATTCAAGTAGAAAATTTTACTGGTACAACGAAGAAAACCATTGAGCAAGACTTTTACGCAATGATTTATTTGTTTAATATGATTGAAATGAGTGGAAGCCAATATAACCAGATTAAAGATAAATTAAATATTAATCATAAGAAAAAAAGTAATTTAAAGCTGCCGATTGGAATTCTAAAAGAAAAGTTATTAACGATTCTTTTAGAAAATAGTGAAACAAAGAGGAGAATTATGTTTAGAGAGATGATGCTGCAAATAAAAAGAGAAGTGCATCTTGCACAAGAGATAAATAATGCCTTTATTGAAGAGGAATTCAACTCATATAAAGTTAAAGTTTAGAAATAAGAGTCTTATTAATTGTATGTACAATTTCAGCAGTATGTTCAGCTATGAAAAAGTGTCCTCCAGTAAAATTTAAGAAAGTGCACTTATTTTTTGTATGTCTTTGCCATTCATAGATATTATCATTTATTAAATAGTCATCGTCCCCATACAAAATTGTGAATTCACAATCAAGGATATCATCTTTTTTAGAATAATTATATGACTCAACAGCTTTAAAATCAGATCGTAATATTGGAAGAAAAATGCTCATCCACTCTTTGTTTTCTAATGCTTCTAAAGGTGTTCCACCTAACTTTAAAAGTTCTTCTTTAAATTCTATATCATTTAAAACATGAAGAGTTTTATAGGGATTTATCGCATGAGGTGCTAGCCTGCCTGAAAAAAATATATGCCTAGGAGCAGGATAATCTAATTGTTTTAATTTATGGCTGAGTTCGTATGCTACAATGGTTCCCATACTATGTCCAAAAAATGAAAAGCTTGTTCCATCTAAATGAGTCTTAATACTTTGGAAGGCATCTTCAACTATTTCATTTATATTATCGTATATAGGAGAGGTAAATCTTCTTCCTCTTCCAGAATATTCTATAGGTATTAATTCAATTGAAGGGGAAAGTAGTTTTCTCCATTTTTCATATATTATAGAGGAGCCTCCTGCATAAGAAAAGCAAAAGAGTTTAAATTTTTTCATAAGTATCATCTCCTAATTTTAAAAATATTAATATATAAGTAAGTCATCTAAGGTCTTAAAAATAATTTCGTTAGGGAAAGCATCATGAGATGTGCATACAGATAATTTATAATTTTTATCTATATCATATTGCTTAAAGAAATACTTCTCACAGTCATTTGGAGCTTCAAATATAATATTATCATCATTATTCATACTAATAGAAAAAGAACGTAAATCTAAACTTAAACCTCTGCCACGAGCTTTAATATAGCTTTCCTTTAGTGTCCATAATACATAAAAATACTCCTTCTTTTCTGAATCATCCTTTTCCATAAGATCAGAATATTCTTTTTTGGCAAAGAAAGATTTTACAATATCTAAATCAATTTCATCAATTTTTTCTACATCAATACCTACTTCATGCTCACTAATGGCACATACTACCCAGTTTCCGGAATGGGAAAGGTTAAAGTAAATAGGCGGAGTATGCGCAAAATAGGGTTTTCCATATGTATTATAGCCAAATAATATATCCTCATTTTTTATTTTCATATTTTCGATTAAAGCATGTCTAACTAAAATCTCCGCAGCTAGAGATCTATCAGCATCTTCTTTTCTCATAAATTTGTTTGTTTTCTCACGTCTTTCTACTGATACAAAAGATATAAATTTATTAAATAGCAAAGGTGAAATATTTTTACTAATATTTAATGCATATATTTTCATTATTATTTTAAGATCCTTCCAAATTTACTAAGTATATAACTTATTCTACCATAAAATAAGAAACTAGTTCAGGGAAATATGTTAAATTCATGAATTACAATGTTAAATTACCATTTTATAATTAGCCTTATCAGTAGAAGAAAGTACAATGTAAAGAAATTATCTAGTGATTGTTGAAAAATAGCACAAATTAGGGTAAAATCATTACAAAAACTAAAAAAGCTCTTGAATAAGTGGCCTAACAGCCACAGAGGTTGCAAAAGGCTTAATGAAATGGTACAGAAATTTATAATATAGTTATTATTTATACTTTAGGAGGAAATTATTTTGGTAGAAAAAAATAAGAAATATAACATCACAAGGCTTGATAATTTGAAAGATAAGGAGAAGCCGGGAGTTATAGTTGAGTCAGAAATGCCATTATCTAAGTCAATGCTATGGAAATTGCAGTCGGATTTTTTTGAGAATCAAGGTCCAGAGGCATGGATTAAAGGAATAGTACCTCAATACATAACAACAAACACATATATTGCAAATCAATATGCCAAAACTGTTTTTGGATATTTGAGAGATTATGCTTCGAGAGAAGATATAAATAAAGATAGTGTAATATACATAATGGAGCTTGCGGCAGGAGTTGGAAGGTTTACGTATACTTTTTTAAAAAGATTTTTACACATGATTGAAAATTCTTCATTAAGAGGTATAAAGTTTAAATATATTGTAACTGATTTTGCAGAGAGGAATATTGAATATTGGCAAAGTCACAGCTTTTTAAAGCCTTATTTTGAATCGGGAGTACTTGACTGTGCAACTTTTGACATAGCTAAAGATGATGAGGTTAAGCTTAGATATAGTGGGGAAACCTTATCAAGTGGAAAAATGAAAAATCCTTTGATTTTATTTGCAAATTATACCTTTGATAGTCTTCCTCAAGATACTTTTTATGTGAACTCTGGAGAACTTTTTGAAGGACTAATTACAGTAACGTCGCCAGAGGAAAAGGGTGATCCTGAAGATAAATCAATTCTTTCAGGTTTGGATTATTATTATTCAGATAAGAAAATTGAAGGAAATGATTATTATGAAGATGAAAATTTTAATAATGTGCTTTTATATTATAAAAATTCTTTAGAAGATACAGCATTTTATATGCCAATAATTGGTTTAAGGTGTATTTCAAGATTAAGAAGGTTATTTAATGGTGACATAATTCTAATATCTGCTGACAAAGGTTATAAAAATGAAGAGGCTATGTATAAAAATTATCATCCATTTTTATCAAAGCATGGATGTATTTCTATGACAGTTAATTTCCATGCTATAGAGTTATATTTTAAAGATCTAGGTGGAAAAGCAATACATAGTTTATATGAACATGAAAATATAAATGTATCACTGTTTTTATTTAGCGAGAGTAAGCATGAGTTTATAGAGACTTCAATGGCTTATAACGAGGTTATTGAAACTATAGGGCCAGATGATTTCTATAACATGAAAAAAGCAGTTATGCCTTTAAGTAAGTCTTTAACTACAAGAGAACTTTTAACATTCCTTAGGTTTACAGTATGGGATGCAAGAACTTTACTTGAATTATATAATATATTGCTTGAAAGAATAGAGGTTGAAGAAAACTTCCCCAAGGCTGAACTAATTGATTCTATCAATAAGGTTTTCGAATATTATTTTCCTATTGGTGAAGAGGGAGATTTAGGATATTACTTTGGATCCATATTAGGTTATTTAGGACGCGATGAGGATGCCTTAAAGTTTTTTGAAACTTCCTTGGAATTTTATGGAGAGTGCCCGGAAACTAATTATGAAATTGCACTTTGTTATTATAACTTACAAGAAATTGATAGAGCCCTTGAATATACAGAAAAATCTTTGAGTTTAGATTCAGATTTTGAAGAAGGTAAAAATTTAAAAATCATGATTGAGAACATATTAAGTGAAAGGTAATTAACTGTACTGGTCTAAGGTAGAGGATGTATTTTATGCGTTTAAGATTTTGAAGTCCCATTAGTTTTTTTACATGAATATATGTGAAAGACTATAAACCTCATAAACAATGTTATATTAATGCGCTTGCTACATTAGACCAGGCTCTTTTTGAATAGACGGTTTTTATCCCAAGCTTTTTTGCTTCTTTTTTTATATGTTCAGATAGTTTATGATTAACATAATCAATAAAAATTATTATTATATCAATATTCACAGGTATTTCTGCACATTTATGATTATTTTTTCTTCCACTTATATGTTTAACAATATAAAAGCCTTCTTCATAAAGATGGAAACTTATCATCTTGATATTATCCCCGCCAACTATCATAATTTTCATAGCATTCTTTTACCTCCTTATCAACTATATTTTTGAATATATAACTTTTAAAATTGGAGTTTTTTATATCATGTTTATGTACTAAAATTTTAATATTTTATAACCTTATAAATCCGATAGAAATACTATAAATTAAATATAGTGCCTTTTATTTATTTTGTCAACTACAAATAAGAAATTATTTATTATAAGATATAAATTATAGACAGCAAGAGATAGGAATGCTATAATGACAACAAAACATATAGGGTTACTATGAAATGAATTTAATTATAAGGGGGATCTTAAATGACAGAACGTGAATTTTTTCATATATCAGATGATAAAATTAAGTTATTTTTTAGAGAAGTTGTGCCTGAAGGCCATGTACAAGGTGTAATATGTTTAGTTCATGGATTGGGGGATCATAGCGGATGGTTTAAAGAGTTAGTGAGATTCTTTGCCAACAATAATTTTGCCATTTTAGCTTTTGACTTAAGAGGTCATGGAAAGTCAGATGGTAAGAGAGGGCATATTTCTTCATATGAAGCTCTAATGAATGATATATCATTGCTTTTAAATATAGCTAAGGAAGAGTTTAAAGGATTCCCTATATTTTTATATGGACATAGTTTTGGAGGAAATCAAGTATTAAATTATGCGCTTAGATATCATCCGGATATAGCTGGAGTTATAGCAAGTGCTCCATGGTTAAGACTATATTCTAATCCATCAAGAATAAAATTATATTTCACATTTTTAATGAGTAAGATTAAACCTTCATTTATTGTTGATAATGTAGTTAACGGAGCTAATTTATCACATAATCCTAATATTGCAACAAATCAGGAGAAGGATCCTTTAGTACATAATTTTGTTTCGGCATCGCTTTTTACTAATGCATATAAGACCGGTGAGTGGGCTATAGAAAATGCGTCAAATCTTGACATTCCATTACTGCTTTTTCATGGTGATTCGGATAAAATCACTTCTCATATTGCAAGTGAGACATTTATAAAAAAAGCACCTTCTAATTTGACTACTTTTAAGTTATGGAAAGGACTATATCATTCTCTTCATAATGAAATATTAAATATTGATATATTCACCAATATACTTAATTGGATAAATGCTATAAAGATTTAGAAAAATGAAAATATGGAGAGAGCTTAAAAAAGAAGTTATTACTGTCGGAATATTTAAATAAGATAAGATAGACTAGCTCTCATATGATGATAGAATTATGATAGTGGTATATATGGACATAAATTTAATAGTAATGGTGCAGCAATTAAACTTAGTATAACATATTGGACATACAATGTTGAACTTTGTGTGTCCAATATTAGTTACATAAGTTAAATAAATGATAAATTGCAAAATTCAAAAGGATAGTAGTTAATTCTTTGGGGAGTCATAGTTGGTGTTAAAGATCCATGTATTCTTAACCTATCATTTAAAACGTTCCAGTTTATGTTCCTAATAAATGTTGATATATACTTTCCTTTATCAGTACCAAAATCCATGAAATATGCATGTTCATAAAGATCCATAACTAATATTGGGCAAGAAAGCCATACAGCGCCAACATCATGCGCATCACTTCCTATTATATGAAGACTATTATCTATAGAATCAACAGAAAGTACGGCCCAGCCTCTCATAGATAAGCCCACATCTGTAAGATAGGATATAAAATTATCATAAGAAGAAAACTGTTTTAGTATAGAATTAAGTATAGGACCACTAGGAGTATTATTACCTCCGATCATGTTTTCAAAATAAAGCTGATGAAGTTTTACGCCATCTAGTGCATATGTTTCTCCAAGTTTTAAGCAGCGCATTTTTGAATATGTTGCATTGCTGCCAGTGTAATCATCAGGCGTATAGGGAGTATTCCAAATTTCATTTAATTTATTTATATAACCTGTATAAAGCTTGTAATGTTCATTAAGTTGTTTCATTGATATTCCTTGAACTGATCTAAAATCATATGGTTGAGCTTGTATATTATACATAAAATCACTCCTGCAAAATATATCATTATATACTATGTAATAAAGGTTTAATTGTGAATGCAGATATAAATAGATGCATTTATTGACTATGGCTATATATTGTATTATATTAAAAATAAGCAAAAAAACTTATAAAATTATCAATATATATTTAAAAAAAGTGATAATTTGATTATTGGAGGGCTATAAATGAAAGAAATTAATATGAAATATGGACAAGGCGATATGAAGGCTTTTATTGAAGAAAAAAATATTCTTGAGGTAATTGAAAGCAACTCATTTAAAAAAGATAAGACAGAGGATGAAATTATTTCAGAGGCACTATGCAATCCTATTGACAGTAATAGGCTTAAAGATATAGTTCATGAAGGGGAGACCGTTTGTGTAATAATTTCAGATATTACAAGAAGCTGGCAAAAGCCACATAAATTTTTATATAAAATTGTAGAGGAGTTAAATGCAGGCGGAGTTAAGGATGAAGATATTGTATTTCTATCTGCTCAGGGCACACATAGGAAACAAACAAAGGAAGAACATGAAATACTTCTTGGGGAAAATCTTTCAAAAAGGTTTGAAGTTTATGATCATGATTGTTTTGATGAAGAGAACATGGTATATCTAGGGGATACAACCTATGGAACACCTGTTAAAGTAAATAAAAAAGCTGTTAACTGTGATCATATAGTTATTACAGGGGCGATTGTTTATCATTTCCTTGTAGGTTGGTCAGGAGGGAAAAAGTCAATACTTCCTGGGATTTCCTCATTTAAGACAATATCTATGAATCATTCACTTTCTTTAAATGAAGGACTTGGAAGTGGAACAAGAGAAAAGGTATGTTCGGGTAATATTATAGAAAATCCTATACACGATGATATGATGCAGGCAGCTGCTATGGTGAAACCATCTTTTATGTTTAATGTAATAATGGGACCAGATGGTAATATAGCTGGCGCAGTTTCAGGAAATTATATAACGGCTCATGAAGCGGGAAGAAAATTAGTAGACAGTATTGATGGTGTTAATATAAAGAAGAAATCTGATATAGTCATTGCAAGTGCAGGAGGGGCACCAAAGGACATAAATCTTTATCAATCTATAAAAACCTTAATAAATGCAAAAGAAGCAGTAGTAGATGGGGGCACTATAATAGTACTTGCTCAATGTAGTGAAGGTATTGGAGAAATTAAAGATATTAAGGATATGATATTAAATTTTGATAATATGCTTGATAGAGAAAAAGATCTTAGAGAACATTATACTATTTCAAAGTTTGTTGGTTACTTTTTCTGTGAGACTGGTGAAAAGTATAAATTAATTCTAGTTTCGGAAATTAATCCGGTTTTACTTAAGAATACAAAAATTATTTTGACTAAAACATTGGAAGATGCACTTAAAATTGCTTATGAAGGCGAAAATAAAAATCTTACAGTAAACCTTATGCCTCATGGAGCAACTACTCTTCCTAAGCTAGTTTGATTAATCCTCCAGTGTGGTACAGGTCTCCTTATCAATGAATATCATGTACAGTAAGAAATTCATAATGAGGAGATAAGTTATCATGGAGGAGCAAGAAAAAAGTAAGGAAGATAAAACTGAGGAGTTAGAACAGCTTCAAGTAGGAGCGGCGAGTTCCAATAGTGTATTTAAGAAGAGCGATTATGGAAAAGAAATAGGTGTTTTATATAAGGAAGGTGGAGATGTAAAAATCCACAATGGTAAAATAGTAGGTAATGATGGTCCAGGATATATAGTAAATCATTGTATTGATGCAAATGGTACACCTTTCAAATTTGATACCTATTATTTTTATAATGTAAGTTATTTTTACCACAATAAATTCAAGACCAAGTACCATCATCGTCCAATTATAAACGCTAAAATAATGGATAGTAAAAATGTATTTTGCTATTATGGAATAAAAAAGGGAAGCAAAAATTATGATACTCATAATGGTTCATTTGTTTCTTTCACTTATAAGGATAAGAACGGAAATCCTGTGACAAGTAATAAATATAGTGAGTTTTTAAGCTATAAATACAGTCCTAGTAAAGTAATAGAAATAGTATATGGTCATTTTATAATGCAGATTAATCCAAAAACTCATAAACTCAGTTTGCAGCCAGAAATAGCTACTGCAACACATGTTCAACATTTTACTGAAATATTATATAAATTATATAACTAAAAAAATACTCATATACTTAATCAATGCATTAATTGAAGGAAAAAGTATATGAGTATAATTTTATTGAGCAATAAGGCTGAGAGTACTTGATTGAATTTGAGCTGCTTCAACGCTTATATAATTAAGCTCAACCTTAACTACATATCTATATTTTTTAGGCAGTGTATTGCTATCAAAATAGCTAAAGGTAATAAAATCATTTTTTTCTAAAGATATATTTACCAAAGTTCCGTCTTCAGGAACTTCTTCACCTAAAATTATCTTATAAGGAACTGAGGTTAATAGTTCAAAATTTTCCTCATTCTTATATCGATATAATGAAAGAACAAATTCAATCCAGTCGTTTGCTGCAAGATTAACATATAGATTGCAAATGAAATCTAACTTAACATTTGATAAGTTTCTGTTATTAAAATCAACGTCTAAGGCTACAACGATGTTCTGGTAATTTATATTTTCAAGATCGATGAAGCCTCCGTTGCTACTCTTTATAATTAGAGAATTAGGCGCCTTAGGATACATGGTATTAGGGCTATTCCCCATGGTATAACATCTCCTTTTTTAATCTTTGGTATAATTTTGATTTTCTAAAAGGAAAATTTTAAAAGAGTATTTAAACTATTATATTCGGAACTATTATAAAAAGTTCAGCAGGGAACAAAATGGACATGAACCCTATATAATTTAAAGCTCATGCCCATAGTTTTTTTATTATATTATTTACTAGTATATTAGCTTATTGGTAGCAGCCTATAGTATATCTGTTTGATCATTAGTAATTAACTTGTCGGAAATGATATATCTTGGCCTTTGCTTAGTCTCATTATATATTTTACCAATATATTCTCCTATAACTCCAAGGGATAAAAGCTGAATACCGCCAAGAAGCCAAATAGAAAGAGCTAGGGAAGTCCAGCCAGGCACAGTTTCCCCGAAAAATTTAACTATAAAAGTATAACTTAATGCTATAAAACTAAATAAGACTATGAAAAATCCAAGAAGTGTAATTAGTCTTATAGGCTTTATGCTTAAAGAGGTAATTCCATCTAAAGCAAAAGCGAGCATTTTCTTTAATGGATATTTAGATTCTCCTGCAAATCTTTCATGGCGTTCATATTCTACTATAGAAGACTTGTATCCGATTAAAGGGACTATACCTCTGAGAAATAAATTTACTTCTTTAAACTGACTTAAACCGTCTAAAGCACGTCTACTCATAAGACGATAGTCAGCATGATTATAAACAGAATCAACGCCAAGTTTATTCATTAATTTATAAAAAATTAAGGCTGTTGTTCTTTTAAAAAATGTATCTGTTTCTCTTGAGGACCTTACGCCATAAACAATATCGCTTCCTTCATAGTATTGTTCCACAAATTTATCTATA
This sequence comes from Clostridium sp. DL-VIII, assembly GCF_000230835.1. NCBI lineage: Bacteria > Bacillati > Bacillota > Clostridia > Eubacteriales > Clostridiaceae > Clostridium > Clostridium sp. DL-VIII. Next base: position 3,941,582 of record NZ_CM001240.1, on the reverse strand, counting down.
ACATTCACATCGTCTTGAAGATCTGCATCTAGTGATATGGTCATATCTGCAAATTCTTTAGCGGTCATAAGTCCCGCAAGTAATGCATTTTGATGTCCTCTATTTCTAGAAAGATTAACACCAGAAAATATATTATTTTGATTATGGAGCTCTTCTATTATATTCCAAGTTTTATCTTTTAAACCATCATTAACGAAAAGGATTTTACTATCTTTAGAGATAACTTCATTCTTCATCAAAGTAGTAACTTTTTTTATTAATCTTTTAGCTGTTTCATGTAAAACCTCTTCTTCGTTATAACAGGGAATTACTAGGTATAATGTATCGTTCATAAAATTGCCTCCAATTGAAAATACAATATTTTCGTGTTTTTTGTGTATTTAAATGTTTCTATTAAATTAAGTTAATTGATAGATGAAGTTTCAAATTGTCCGCTTAAATCATATAGTTTAGTTGATCCAGCTTCACCGCCAAAACCTCCGAATTTTTGATTATTGTTTTGTATATCTGAAGTAGTTGAATCTTTCCACTCACTATCTGGAACAAGCTTTCCATTTTCAGCAATCCAGTTTGTAATTTGGCTATTTGAATTAGAACCTCCAAAGCCTCCTCCCATACGATTTCCACCATTAATTAGTGCATATCTTATAGAACCATCAGCAACTAATTGCCTAAATTCTTCTAGAGAGATTATTTGATCTGATCCGCTAAATCCGCCTATAGTCATAACAGGTTCACCGGTCTTAAGTATTAAATCAGAAGCATAAGTCATTGCAGAAGGGACTGCAACAAGGTATTTTTCATTTTGTTTATTGTTTTCTAAAAATTGTATAAGCTTTGTATTGCTGCTGTTACCGAAATTCCTATTTTGATGTCCTGATGCAAGTTCCAAGCCCGCAGCAGGACTACTTCCATTCATTGGATAAAATAGAGTAGTAGAAGACCAAACAAAAGGTGCAGTTAAGATGCCGATAAAAGCAATACTAGTCAGTACTATATTTGATTTTTTTCCAAATGTTTTTTCAGGCTGAATAGAAATTTTTCTTCTTATGATAGCATTTATAATCAATGCTATAGATGCCCCTATGCATAAAATTCCTGTTGTTATAAGTGTAATTTTATAGCTATTTGAAGTTTTATAATTAGGAGATAGAATAAGTATTTCTATAAGCCCATTTACGACAAATACTGCTGGTAAAATCAATTTTTTTAAGCCTGCTTCATTATAAAGTTTCCACATGGCTGAAAGTCCAATTCCAGTTAAAGCTGCAATGGATGGAGCCATTGTTGTTAAGTAATACGTATGAGTTACATTTTTTGAAAAACTGAAGTATATAAATTCAGGCAATAACCATGTAAACCATAATAGTAATGATAGCTTTCTTTTATTATCAAAGCGGAATAATCTAATCTTTTCTTCTAGTGCTGCAATTATGGCCCCGATTATGGCAAATGGTAAAAGCCAAGATATTTGATCTGATAAATTGTTATAAGTAAATAATCTTGTAATACCGGTTTTTGAATTGTTGCCCATACCGCCTCTACCTGCTGGCATTTGATCGGGCGATGTACCAGAATAATCTTGTGATGAACCATCATGACTTTGTGGTGCACGATTTTGATTTAGTGATCCATAATCTTGATTTTGTAATGCTAGCTCCTTATTCCCTAAAGCATGGTCTTGATCTTGTTTGGTACTGTCTTGATTTTTTGATTTTTGTGATTGATCATCAGTACCTTTACGAGCATTTCTTCCACCTAGACCTATTCTTTCTAAACCGTTATGACCTATAATTAGCTCCATAACAGAATTGTCGGTGCTACTGCCAATAAAAGGTCTATCACTTGCTGGTACTAAATCTACAATTAAAGCCCATGAAAGAGATACTACAAGAAGAATTATTCCACCAGCAAAAAGATGTTTAATTTTAGTTTTATAAGGTATTGTGGTTGAAAGAAAATATGTTATAAAGATTGCGGGAGCCAACATATAAGCCTCAACCATTTTTATATTAAAGCCAATACCTACTAGTACCAAGCTTAATATAAGATATTTAAATTTACCTTCTTCAGCGCCTCGAGAAATAGCGACGCATGCAAGTAATAGACATAAAACAAGTAGATTATCAATTGTATTATTTCTACCTGCTGCTACAAAAATAGGAGTAGTTGCAAGGCACAATGCTGCAACTAATGCAGCTAAAGTTCCAAAAGATCTCTTTACAAGATAATAAATTATCCATACAGAAATTACTCCAGCAAGTGCTTGTGGAAGGATAACGCTCCATCCACTAAAGCCAAATATTTTTGCAGATATAGTCTGCAGCCAAAAACCTACTGGTGGCTTATCGATAGTTACAAAACCAGAAGGGTCAGAAGATACAAAAAAGAAATTTTCAAGGCTCATCATCATACTCTTTACACCTGCAGAGTAATAAGTATTAGCATTTCCTTCTATACCTAAATTGGCAAAGTTTAATATTATAGATAACAATAAAATTATTCCTATCCCAAAGTTTTCCGTTTTATGTTTCAATTTTTCTGTCACAATAATTTCCTCCTAAATTAAAGATATACAGTTTTTATAATGATCAGGTTAAATTGTTAGTACAGGCTTTTAAATTTTCAGATTTCCCAAAAACCCAAAATCTATAACCTAAAAAATTAACTACTTGAGCTAGTATCATTGCAGCAATTTTTGATATAAAAGGATTTATAGAATTATCTTTCATTAATATACTTAAGCCAACTAAACTTACACCTAGTGAAGCTGAATTAACAACAATAAACTGAATAATTTCCTTTGTAGTCTTCTTATTTGTTTTTGCATCATTGAATGTCCAAAACTTGTTACAGAGATAACTGTTTAAGGTACCACTGGAATAAGACACTACCTGACTTATAACATAGTTAATACCAAAAAAACTATTTAGCAAGGAAAATACTCCAAAGTCAAACATAGTGTTTAAGCATCCAACACAACAAAACCGTATAAGATTTTTATAGTTTGTATTATGAATAAAGGTGTTGTAAATGTTTTTTACAATAGTCATGTGATTCGCTCCTTAACTTGACGTACTTTATTATCAATTTTAAGAATATTGTCTTTATGTACTTATAATAAGTTTTAATTTTGTCAGCCAAGTGACGGAAATGTTACAGTTTAGTTACAAAATTTAAATATAACGGTAACATTGTTTTATTCCTTGTAAAAGTAAATTTGTAATAGTATAATTTGAAAGCAATACTGTAAATTAATTTTATTTTCGGTATAATATTTTAATAAGTAACAGAGTAACAATTAAGATTTAATTAGATGGAGTGAAGACATGACAGATTATTATGAATTATTAGGTGTAGATAAAAATGCATCAAAAGAAGAAATAAAAGAAGCTTATGAAAAACAGGTAAAGAAGATAAAAGAAGAAGTAGTCAATGAAAAACGGCTTAAGCAATTTTTAAAGACATTTGATGAGGCATATGAAGCTTTAAATAGCATTGAAAAAAATATATTAAAGGATGAAAATACAACACTAATTATGAAGCCACAGGAAGTGCAAAAAGAATTAGAGGATAATAATAAAAGTCCTAATTATTTAAATGTAAATGATTCTAAGAGGAAAGATAGAAGAGCTGGTAGAAGAAATGAGACTTTTACCAAAGATGGAGTTTCAAAAAAAGAAGATAAGAAAAATAAATTAAATGGTGAGAAAGAAAAAAAGGGCAGAAGACAAAAAATAGCTGAAAAAAATTCTAAAAATAATAATAAATCAGTATTAAATTTGCTTATGCTGCCCTTTAAAATATTAGCTTTACCAGTAATAGCAGTATTATCAGTAATAATATTATTACTCCAGATTATAAATATAATTTCATGGATAGCAACTAAAATATTAATCGTTGGGTCTATATCTGCAGGAGCAATACACTTATATCAGGTTAAGCTAGGACAACCTATAAATTATAATATATTGATTTTAGCTGGTTTAGTGTTACTTACATCATTCTTTTTACCATATATCTTAAAATTTGTATTGAAAATTTTACAAAAAATGAATGATACATTAAAAGGTTTTGTTCGTGGAAAGTAGGTCTGAAGCTGGAAAATAAGAATCAAAAGCGACGTATTAACATAAATTAAAAAAATACTATAGTTAATGCCATATAAATTTAATTAAGTATATTTTTAAGATCCAGCAGATTAAATATTTCATAGGTTGGTATGAAGTTAGTTTTATTTACAAGTTTTTTTGGATTATACCAACATGTATCAATATTAAAATTAATTCCGCCTTGTATATCAGAAGTTAAGCTGTCTCCAATCATAAGGAGTTTACTTTTATCTGTGTAATTTATACCTTTTACTGCTAGTTCAAATATTTTGGGGTCGGGTTTTGATACACCTACCTCTTCAGAGATGATTATATTTTTAAAAAACTTTGCTATGGAAGATTTACCTATTCGATTGTCTTGTACATATTTAAGACCATTAGTAACCATGATTAACTTGTAATCTTTGCTGAGACTTTCTACTAAGGATATACTGTCTTCATATAGAAATGACGCTTTAGCTAAATGCTCTCCATAGAATTTTGAAAATAGAACCTCATCAAATTTTATATTTAATTTGTCAGAAAATCTTTTAAATCTTTCAATTTTTAATTTCTCTTGGGTAATAAGACCTTCTTCAAGTTCTTTCCATATAGCTGTGTTTACTTCATTATAAATTTTCAGATGATAATTTTCATCATAATCTATATTAAAGTCAAGAATTGCATTCTTTAGAGCTTGTCTTTCAGATTTCTTAAAATCAAATAATGTTTCATCTGCATCAAATAGTATAATTTCGTATTTCATAAACGGCCTCCTAAGTTTTAGTTATTTACTTTGCTTAATATATAAGTTACCATAGTTATGCAAATTTATATAGGACAAATGTCGTATTTTAAGGAGGATTTATGAAAAAAATATTAGATAAAGATCTCTTATATAAATATTATATTAAGTATGAAATAGAAAGAATTTTTGATAAAAATATAGTTAATTATGTACAGCTTAATTTTTATGAAAAGGGAGAGCTTATATTAGAAGCAGAAACAGAACTGAAATATTATTATATGCTTGTAGATGGAAAAGTGAAAATATCATACCTTTTTGAAAACGGAAAATCAATGTTTTTAAAGTTTTATAAAGATTTCGTTGATATAGGAGATTTAGAATTTTTAAAAAATGAGCCTATAAAATGCAATGTTGAGGCTATAGAAAATACATATTTAATTGCAATACCAACAGCTATTCTTAAAAAACATTATATGGATAACACCAATTTTCTTCATCATTTGATAGATTCCTTAAGTGAAAAGCTTGATGGGACAATAAATAACAGTTCTTATAATTATGTATATCCTCTTATTAATAGATTGGCTAGCTATTTACTTGAGCACCTGACAGGTGAAAATTGCATAATTTTAGACTCATCCTATAAAGAAATTTCTCAATTTTTAGGTACGACTTATAGACATTTAAGCAGAACCTTTAAAGAATTAGAGGCAGCGGCAATAATAAAATGTGAGAATAGGAAGATATACATATTAAAGAGAGAAGAACTTAAGGAACTATCAAAAAATTTTTACATAAAATCTCTATAGTACGTAGAAAAGTTTGAAGCTAGCTTTTGCTAGCTTCAAATTTATCTACATGTAAAATTGAAGGAAATAATTTCATCCAAAGCAATACAACTACTATGGTTCCTATTCCGCCAACAAGTGCGGCAGGTACAGTTCCCAGTAAAGATGCAGTAGTACCTGATTCAAATTCTCCAAGTTGATTTGAAGTACCTATAAATATCATATTTACAGAACTTACTCTGCCTCTCATGTAATCAGGAGTCTCAAGCTGTACAAGAGTTGAGCGAATAACTACACTTACAACGTCAGAAGCACCTAGCACAAAAAGTGCAAAGAAAGATAGAATAACAGATTTTGATACTGCAAAAACAATAGTAGATAAACCGAAAAAGATTACTGCTGTAAACATAGTTCTTCCAACCTTATGTTTTAATGGATTTCTTGCAAGGTAAGCAGACATTAATAATGCACCAATTGCAGGGGCTGATCTTAATATTCCAAGACCAAAGGAACCTATCATTAAAATGCTGCTGGCGTAAATTGGAAGCAGCGCTGTAGCTCCTCCAAATAATACGGCAAACAAATCTAAGGAAATAGCTCCAAGTATAATTGGTTTACTTTTAATAAAAGTTATTCCAGCAAAAAGTGATTTTATGTTTGCTGTCTCATGCTTTGATTCTTCCCTTCTCATTGAGATTTGAGATACAAGAATGCTGGATATAAAGTACAAAGCAGCAGAAAGGCCGTAGACCAAAGTTGCTCCAAGGGAATAAAGTATACCTCCAAAAGCAGGACCAATTATAACTGCAAACTCTGAAACAGAGGACATCAAAGCAGAAGCTCTTGGAAAGATATCTTTCGTAACAATATTAGGGAGTAAAGCCTGCATTGGAGGTCCTTCGAAAGAATGAGCAACGGCAATAAAGAAGATGATTATAAGAAATCTTTCCTTAGTAATCCACCCACTGAAGTTTCCTAATGCTAAAATTAATATAAAAGCACTTTGAGTGACCTGACTAAAAGAGATTATTTTTCTACGATCATATTTGTCAGATATGTGTCCAACAAAAAGTGATAAAAAAAGCATTGGCAAAAATTGAACTAGTCCCACAAGACCTAGATAAAAAGCAGATTGTGTTAGAGAATACATATGCCATCCTATGGCAACTGTTAACATTTGATATGAAAAGTTAGTAGATACACGTGCTAACATAAGTCTTCGAAGTGAGCTATTCTTTAGTAAATTAGAGTTGTTGTCTTTAGCTGAAATCATTAAATTGACCATCCTTTAAATTAAATTCATTATCTTAATAGTATATACCCGTATAATATGTGATATCAAGGACAAAAACTCAATTATTATCTGTATATAAAAATGTTGGAAGAATTAATAATATGATTTTACGAGAAAACTTAGGAATTATGGCTAATTATTGTAATAAAAAATTAATAAAAATACTATTGGTAAAAAAATGAGATTGGGTTACAATAATATAAGTAAAAAACTAGAGAATTAATGGAGAAAAAGAAATGAAAGAAAAACTAAAACAATTAATACATATTAACTGGTTATTTGCATTCATGGTAGTTGTAATCCAACTTAAATCTATGATACTTTTATCAATGCTTAGAACACCAGATTCATCAAGTATTGATGTAGGAGGAATTTATTTTGGACCTCCTGTATTATGGGCACATATAGCTATTATAACGCTGATTTGCAGTCCAATACTTTTCTTTAAAGAGAAAGGCAGATTAAGAGCTGCACTTGTAATCGATGTTATAATTACAATTATTTTTATTGCAGATATATGGTATTACCGTTCTAATGGTACTTTTTTATCTATCAGACATTTTATACATCCTGAAATATTTAATCCAACAGGAAAGAGCTTATTTAATATTAGATTAGTAGATATATCATTTATTATTGATTTTATTATACTTTTTGTTATTAATAAATTTATTACGAGGGTAAAAGAAGACAGAAGCAGATTATCTTTAAGATCTTTGAAAGCTGTAACTGTATTTTTATTAAGTGCCTTTATTATTGGAATAGCTCATTATTGTGCAGATGTTAAAGACACACTTCAAGGAAGAAGATTCTTAAGCCAGTCTTGGGCTCCATTTCAAACCTTTAGTGATATGAGTCCCTTAGGATATCATGGGTTTGATATAAATTTTTTTAAAGACAAGAATAAAGCATTAACGGATGAAGATAAAAAAGATATACAAAATTGGTTCAATGATAATAAGGAAGATATTCCTGATAATGAGTATAAAGGAATGCTAAAAGGAAAAAATGTAATAGCGCTGCAAGTAGAATCGTTAGAAAACTTTGTTATTAACCAAAAAGTATACGGACAGGAAATTACACCTAATTTAAATAAATTATTATCAAACAGCTTATATTTCAATAATATATATGAACAAAATAATAACGGGACAAGTTCCGATTGTGACTTGTTAGTTAATGCGTCTGTACTGCCAATAAGAGAAGGTGCAACAGTATTTTCATATCCTTGGACAAAATATGATTCACTTCAAAATATACTAGTAGGTAAAGGGTATACAACAATGTCTACTCATGCAGAGCTACCAGGAAATTGGAACTGGACTGAAATGCATAAATCTTATGGGGCCGAGCAAATACTAGATGTAGGCCAATTTAATCAAGATGAAGTAATAGGACTCGGATTATCAGATGAATCTTATTTAAAACAGATATCGCAAAAGCTTACAAGCGAAAAACAGCCGTTCTATGCATTTATGACAACATTGACTAGTCATGGACCATTTGATATGCCAGAAGATAAGAAATATTTAAAATTACCAAAGGAGCTTGATGATAATATGTTAGGCGCATATTTCCAAGCAGTAAGGTATACTGATGAGGCTATTGGTAAGTTTATGGAATCACTGGATGAGCAGCATTTATTGGATAATACTGTTGTTATGATTTATGGAGATCACTGTGGCGTTCATAAATTTTATGAGGACGATATACAAAACTCGCCTTTAGAAGGAGATTGGTGGAAGGATAATCATAGGCAGATTCCATTTTTAATCTATTCTAAAGATTTAAAGCCGGAGGTTATATCTAAAGCAGGTGGACAATCAGATTTTAAACCTACAATTCTATACTTGCTAGGATCAGATAGAAGTGAGTTTGACAATAATTCGGTGGGAAGAGTACTCGTAAATACAAATAGAGATGCTACTATTTTAAATGAGGGCCAGATTATGGGGACACCAAAAGATGATAAAGAAGTTCAACATTTAAAGGATACATTTAAAATTTCTGAGGATATAATTTCTAAAAATTATTTTGGGAATATAAATAAGCAAAAGTAAATTTATTTATATGCTAAATCAGAATAGCGTAAAGTCTACTGCTAGGTTGATATAGAAGAATATTATATGAATTTTTATCAGTAGAAATTAAGGGATTTTAATGGAGACAACTTTCAGCTCTTATTTTGTGAGGAAATATAGAAGTGTATAGTAAAATAATAATATATAAATAATATTCATAGAGGAGAAGATACAATTATGAAGAATGTGTATTTATATAAAACCTCAATTGGAAATGTAGTTATTGGCGAAAATGGCTTTGGAGTTACTCAGATTTGTTTTGGTGATAGAATCCCTAAAGATGCGGAGTTTATAGAAACACCGCTGCTAAAAAAAGCCAATGAAGAACTTCAAGAATATTTTTCAGGTAAAAGAAAAGTATTTGATTTACCGCTTGTGATGGAAGGAACAGAATTTCAAAAGATGGTTTGGAAAGCATTAAGTGAAATTCCATATGGAACAACTTGTAGTTATAAAGATATAGCATTAAAAATAGGAAATGAAAAGGCATCTCGCGCAGTAGGTATGGCTAATAACAAAAATCCAATACCTATTATTGTTCCTTGTCATAGAGTTGTTGGAACTAATGGTAAATTGGTTGGATATGCAGGCGGGCTAGATGTAAAACAAAAACTGTTAGAGATAGAAAAAGGAAAATAATATTAGAGTTATATTTTATATTAAATTCGGTTTTAAATGTGATATAATAAATTGCATTATGTGAAAATTATTACACAAAGTAATATAAAAAGAAGTAAAGTGAGGATACGATATGGAATCTAATCAAAATATACAAGGAAAGATTAATAAATTTTTAGAAGAAAATAATATAAAAACAACAGGCGGAGAAATAAAAAGTGAAAAGCAATTATCATCAGTCTTGAATAAATTAGCAATGGGAGATTTAAATAAAGGCAGAATTGACAAAGCTCTACATTTTGCAGAAAAAGCAATAGAATTTAATGAAGAAAATTATTATGCATATTATATAAAAGGTTTAATATATAGAGAATTGAATAAGGCAAAGGAAGCTATTGATGCTTTTGAAGTATACTGTAATAAGACTAATGATCCATTAACACACATATATATGGGGATTTCTTATGCAGAATTAAATGATGTTGATAATGCATTAGATCATCTTAGAAAAGGTGAAAAGAATCTTTCGGAGAAAGAAAAAGAAGAACATATGAATTTGATTTGTGCAACATATGAATGCATAGGAAATATTTATTTACAAAGAGAAAATATAGTGGAATTCACTGAAAGAGATAAGTATAGCATAAATTATAAAACTGCAGTAAGATACTATAAAATGTCACTAAAAATTAATAGAAGGAATTGCGATTTAATTAATAAATTAGCAGCCTGCTATTATCACTTAGAAGATTTAAATAAAGCATTATATTGCTATGAGCAGGCAGCTAAAATTGCTCCAGATAATAGTATGTATTTAGAAGCAATACAAGAAATGAAAGAAGCAGGCGCTAAGTCAGAATCAGCAGGATTCTAAAAAATTAAAATAAAATATTAGAAGTATAAAGAGAGGAAACTCTGTTATAGATGCTTTGTAAAATATGAAAGCAGACTTATATCACAATAGGTAGTGCTTAGGTCATATTTTTATGGAAATTATATAACAATAAGTTATCTCTCTTTTTTATTTCATAAATTAGCCATAATTCATATAATAGGGCGCGAAAATCAATTTGTTATATGTAAGTAAAATGAAAATTCAAGTGTATATAAAGAGCTTTTGACACTGATAGAAATACAAATGTCTTTCGTGGGTTGACAGATTCTATTATATAAGATAGTATATAGATTGTTGATAATTGTCATTTAGTTGAATAGTTATTGATTTTATAGATAAGAAATCAGCTGAAATTAAAGAATTTCTATTAAAATTATAAAAAAACCATGGATATTATAAATATATAAATATTGAAATTCATATATCAAATTTTAAAGGTTTATTATATCTCAAATTAATATGGGGGGCATATGTATGAAGAGAAAAATTTCATTGCTTTTGGCGCTGGCTATGATTACTACATTTACATTAGCGGGCTGTTCTAAATCAGATACAAAAGCAAATGTGGACAGCGATGTCATTAAAATTGGTGTATTTGAGCCTATGACTGGTGCTAATGCAGCAGGAGGGCAGCTGGAAGTAGAAGGTGTTAAGCTTGCAAACAAACTTTATCCAACAGTAAATGGAAAAAAAGTTGAGTTGGTTTTCGCAGATAATAAATCTGATAAGGTTGAAGCAGCAAGTGCAGCTGCAAATCTTGTTGAGCAGGAACATGTAAATGCTATTATAGGAAGCTGGGGTAGTGGTAACTCTATGGCAGCTGGAGATGTTGTACAAGATGCGAAGGTTCCAGCAGTTGCAGCATCAGCTACAAATCCACTCGTTACCGCAGGAAATGATTATTACTTTAGAGTTTGCTTTATAGATCCTTTCCAAGGTACAGTTATGGCAAAATATGCAGCTAATAAATTGCAGGCTAAAAAGGTAGCACTTCTTCAAGAAGTTTCTAGTGATTACTCAGTTGGAATTTGTAAATTTTTCAGTGATGAGTTTATAAAACTTACAGGAGATAAAAATGCTATTGTGGCAAAAGCAAGCTATAATACAGGCGATCAAGATTTCACTGCTCAGCTTACAAACCTAAAGAGCAGCAATCCAGATGTTATATTTGCACCAGGTAACTTTACAGAAGGAGCTATGTTAATAAAACAAGCTAGGCAGCTAGGTATCACAACTCCTATAATTGGAGGAGATACTTGGGAAACACCAGAGTTCATAGATATAGGACAAGATGCGGTAGAAGGAACAGTATTTTCAACCTTCTTTGCAAGCGAAACTCCTTTAACAGAAGAATCAAAGATCTTTCTTGATGCATATAGGAAAGAATACAATAAAGAGCCAGCAGCGGTTTCTGCTTTATCTTATGATGCATATATATTAATTTTAGATGCCATAAAGAGAGCTGATTCAGCGGATCCAGTAAAAATAAGGGATGAAATTGCTAAGACTAAAGATTTCCCAGGTGCAGCTGGAATAATAACTATAGATGAAAATAATAATGCAGTAAAAGACGCAGTATTAAAAGAAGTTAAAGATGGTAAATTTACTTATCTTGATACTATAAAAGCAGAAGGGAATTAGGGGTGAAATTATGACATTAAGTATATTCATGCAATATCTAGCAAATGGAATTTCATTAGGAAGTTTATATGCCCTTATAGCTATAGGTTATACTATGGTTTATGGAATATTAAAGCTTATAAACTTTGCTCATGGAGATATATTTATGATGGCAGCTTACTTCGCATTTTTTGGAGTAGCTACATTTGGACTTCCTTGGTATTTTGCATTTATAATAGCCATAGCTATAACAGGAGTTCTTGGAGTGACTATTGAATTTGCAGCATACAGACCACTTAGAAATGCACCGAAAATATCAATTTTGATCTCAGCTATAGGTGTATCTTTCTTACTTGAAAATTTAGCAGTTGTTTTATTTGGAGGAATGCCAAAAGCATTTCCAACACCTGAAATATTTACACATGTATTTGTTATAGGTGGAGTATCCGTTCAAAACCTTACTTTTATAATTCCTATAGTAACATTAATTTTACTATTTGGATTAGTGCATTTGGTTAATAATACAAATGTTGGTATGGCAATGAGAGCAGTTTCTAAAGATGTTGAAACTGCAAAGCTAATGGGAATAAAAGTTAATAGAATAATCTCTATTACCTTTGCGATAGGATCAGCTTTAGCCGGTGTTGGAGCTATGATGTGGTCTACCAAGTATCCTCAAATCATCGGTACTATGGGAATAATTCCAGGACTTAAATGCTTCATAGCAGCCGTTATAGGTGGTATTGGAGATATTAAGGGAGCAGTTATTGGAGGATTTCTTCTTGGTATAAGTGAAATCATGTTAGTTGGTTTCCTTCCAAGTTTAACTGGATATAGAGATGCATTTGCATTTATACTTTTAATTGTAATATTACTATTTAAGCCTACAGGAATAATGGGCAAAAATTTGACAGAGAAGGTGTAAAAATGAACAATAAAAAAATATATTTAAATATAGCTCTCATTGCAATTGTATTTTTACTCTTATCTGTTGCAAATAGTGGCTTAGACTCATATAAAATCAGAATTTTAAATTTATGTGCAATATATACAGTTCTAGGACTAAGTATGAACTTAATAAATGGATTTACTGGTTTGTTTTCTTTGGGACATGCTGGGTTTATAGCAGTAGGTGCATATACAACAGCATTACTTACAATGACTGAAAAAGTTAAAAATCAAAATTTCTTTATGGAGCCATTAGTGTCGCCACTTAATCATATATCAGTTCCATTTGTTGTGGCATTACTGATAGCTGGCCTTTTATCAGCACTTATAGCAGTTTTAATTGGTGCACCAGCTTTGAGACTTAAGGGAGATTATTTGGCTATTGTTACTTTAGGTTTTGCAGAAATAATAAGAATAGTTATTACTAATCTTCAAAGTTTAACTAATGGGGCTTTAGGTCTTCGTGGTATTCCGCATGCAACAAACTTGTATTGGAGTTTTGGAATAGCAATTGTAACAATTATAGCCTTAATTTCACTTATAAATAGTTCTTATGGAAGAGCCTTAAAAGCTATTAGAGAAGATGAAATTGCAGCTGAAAGTATGGGAATAAGTTTATTTAAACATAAAGCAATAGGTTTTGCTATTGGTGCTTTCTTTGCTGGAGTAGGCGGAGGCTTGCTTGGTAATTTAATGGGGACAATAGATCCTAACATGTTTAAATTTAGTCTTACATTTAATATACTGCTTATAATAGTTATTGGTGGTATGGGAAGTATTACAGGAACAGTTATTTCAGCTTTTGCTGTAACAATACTTGGAGAAGTTTTAAGATTCTTAGATATGGAGAAGCAATTTGATCTTGGAATTTTAAAATTCACTGGAATACCAGGCTTAAGAATGGTTGTATTTTCAATTCTGCTTATGATTATTGTGCTGTTCTTTAGACAAGGAATTATGGGAACAAAGGAATTTTCATGGAAAGCATTATTTAAATATACTAGTAAAAAACCTCTAGAAGAAGGAGGGGACAAGTAATGGCATTACTAAACGTGGAAAATGCAACAATGCAATTTGGAGGACTTACAGCAGTAAAAGACTTTAATCTTCAAATTAATGAAGGAGAAATAATTTCTTTAATTGGTCCTAATGGAGCAGGAAAGACTACAGCATTTAATATGATAACAAATGTTTACACACCAACTAAAGGTAAAGTTATTTTTAATGATGCAAATGTTACGGGGATGAGACAAGATAAAATAACTCAATCTGGCATAGCAAGAACTTTTCAAAATATAAGATTATTTAAAGATTTAAGCGTACTTGATAATGTGCTCATTGCAAATCATGTTCATATTAAATCAAACTTTATTGAAGCTATGTTGAAGCTTCCTAGATATAGAAAAGAAGAAAAAGAAATGATTAAAAAATCTCTTGAACTTTTAAAAGAAGTAGGTCTTGAAGATTTAAAAGATGAAAAAGCAAGCTCGCTTCCATATGGTAAGCAAAGAAAGCTAGAAATAGCAAGAGCACTTGCAACTAACCCTAAACTTCTTCTTCTTGATGAGCCTGCAGCTGGAATGAATCCAACTGAAACAGAAGAGCTTACGGCTTTTGTTAAGGAAATTAAAGAAAAGTTTAACCTATCTATTTTTATGATAGAGCATCATATGAATATGGTTATGAGTTTATCTGATAGAATACAGGTTTTTGAATATGGAATAACTATAGCTGAAGGTACGCCTTCTGAGATACAAAATGACAAGAGAGTTATAGATGCATATTTGGGGGTATCTGAAGATGATTAAAATTAATGATTTAGTAGTAGCTTATGGTGGAATAGAAGCTTTAAAAGGTATAAGTTTAGAAGTACCAAGTGGTAAGATAGTAACTTTAGTTGGAGCTAATGGAGCTGGGAAAAGTACTACCTTAAAATCCATAGTAGGTCTTGTTAAACCTAAAGGTGGAAGCATAGATTATGAAGGTACAGATTTGACAAAGCTTAATACTGAACTTATGGTTAAAAAAGGTATAGCTTTAGTTCCAGAGGGAAGAAGAGTATTTGCAGATCTTACAGTACTAGAAAATTTGAAAATAGGGGCTTATTCAAGGAAAGATCGAGCAGGAATAGCTGAAGATATGGAGAAAGTATACTCGCTTTTCCCGAGGTTAAAAGAAAGAACTTGGCAATTGGCAGGTACTCTTTCTGGTGGAGAGCAACAGATGTTAGCTATAGGAAGAGCTCTTATGTCTAGACCAAAATTAATAATGATGGATGAACCTTCCTTAGGGCTTGCTCCGATAATAGTAAAAGAATTATTTGGAATAATTAAAAGAATTAATGAAGAAGGTATGACAGTCCTTTTAATAGAGCAAAACGCTAATGCAGCTTTAAAAATAGCTGATATAGGTTATATTATGGAAACAGGAAAAATAACCTTAAGCGGATCAGGAAAAGAATTGCTATCTAATGATGAAATTAAAAAGGCATATCTTGGAGAAGCTCTGTAATACAAAAAATTATATATAATGGAAAATTACAAGTCATATAGGACAGTAAGTTGACTTGTAATTTTTTATGTGGTGCAGATAAGAAGAATTAAATATTAGGGGGAAGATTTCTATGAAAAGAAAAATTTCATTGCTTTTATTATTAGTAATGACGACTTCTTTTACATTAGCTGGTTGTAATTCTAATTTAAACAAAAAAGTATATGTAGACAGCGATGTAATTAAAATTGGAGTATTTGAACCAATGACTGGGGCCAATGCTGCAGGTGGACAACTAGAAACAGAAGGGGCAAAACTTGCAAACAAACTTTATCCGACTGTTCTTGGAAAAAAGGTTGAGTTAGTTTTTGCAGACAATAAATCTGATAAAGTGGAAGCAGCTAGTGCAGCTGCAAATCTAATAGAGCAGGAGCATGTTAATGCTATTATAGGAAGTTATGGCAGTGGATTTTCAATGGCAGCAGGTGATGTTGTACAAGAAGCTAAGGTTCCAGCAGTAGGGGTTACTTGTACAAACCCTTTAGTAACAGCAGGAAATGATTATTACTTTAGAGTTTGTTTTATAGATCCTTTCCAAGGAACTGTCATGGCAAAATATGCTGCTAACAAATTAAATGCTAAAAAGGTGGCAATTCTTCAAGAAGTTTCGAGTGATTATTCAGTAGGTATTTGTAAATTTTTTAGTGATGAATTTAAAAAGCTTACAGGTGATAATAATGCAGTTGTAGCAAAAGCCAATTATAATACAGGAGATCAAGATTTTACAGCACAGCTTACAAATATAAAAAGCAGTAATCCAGATGTAATATTTGCTCCAGGTAATTTTACAGAAGGTGCTATGTTAATAAAGCAGGCAAGGCAGCTTGGGATTACAACTCCTATAATTGGAGCTGACACATGGGAAACACCTGAATTTTTGGATATAGGTAAGGAAGATGTTGAAGGAACAGTGTTCTCAACTTTCTTTGCAACTGAAACACCTATAACTGAGGAGTCAAAGATTTTTCTCGGCGCATATAGAAAGGAATATAATAAGGAACCAGCAGCAGCTACAGCCTTAGGGTATGATGCGTATATTTTGATTTTGGATGCGATTAAAAGAGCTGACTCTGCGGATCCGGTAAAAATTAGAGATGAAATTGCAAAGACAAAAAATTTCCCGGGTGCAGCTGGAGTAATAACAATAGATGAAAATAATAATGCAGTGAAAGATGCAGTTTTAAAGGTAGTTAAAGATGGTAAATTTACATATCTTGATACTATAAAAGCTGATGAAAACTAATTTGATTTTCAAAGATAATTTTCATCATTGATAAATACTGGTATCTTTTGAGGCAGAGAAATAAGTTTTTTAAATACATTAATTTAGAAGACTATATCCCCTAGTGCATAAGAAAAAATTATATAATATACCGTTTTATGGTTATATTGATGCATTTTCCTAATATAATAATATCATGTGAAATTTTATTAATTAATATACTAGATGAGGGGGAATATATGTGTCTTTAGTTATACTTATAATAATATGTGTATGTGTAGGGATGTATATAAGAGCTAAAAAAAATAATAACAAGAATATTAATAACGTTGTGGAAGATTATTATCACAATACTTACGAAAATATTCCTAAGGATAATATCAATGTAAATAATCAGGATATAAACAATCATAACATGGCTAATCAGGTTGTTAATAATCAAAACTTATTTAATAAGGAAAATGACTCTTATTATAAGGAAGATTCACAATTTAATAATATAGAAGATAATTTTATCGATAATCCAATAGCACATGACAATAATAATGACTCTGAGCCACTTGAAAATAGAGAGGTTCAAGAAGAGTATAGTTATGATAATAACAACGCTAATGATGATTCTTATGAGAGCAATGAAGATGAAAGCAGTGACGATAATTACGTAGAGAACGGTGAAGATGGTAATTATGATGAAGAAAATGATAGTGTTGATGCCGAGAATGAAGAAGAAAAGCATGAAGAGAATAATTATGAATATAGCAGTAATGATGATTCTAACAATAATTAATATAAGAATGAATTTTCTACATGGAAAATTTATTCCATAAGTTATTATAAAACAGAAGCTGTTAAATTAGGAAGCTTAAAATTACTAATATAGCAGCTTCTTTTTTTGTGTTTAGCTATAGATAAACAAATTCTAAATTTTATGTATATATAGAATAATTATCTATTTAAGTTAAACTTTTGTGTGTATCTATATTAAAAATGTATGTGATTCCGATAAGTTACTACATAAGTCTAAGTTCAAAGTCCTATACTTAAGAATGCCATTAATATTTTACAACGCTTTTAAAATTCTATGTTATAATTTAGTTATATATTTTGAACCTGATGAATTTCAAGAAATATAGTATGAAAGCAAGTAAACCAATTATTTAAGTAAATAAAGTATTATGCAAAAGGGAAAGATGGTTATGTTTTTTATAGGTGTATTTGGAATAGAAAATAAAGATAAAGAAATAAAAGTTTTAGAAAATATAAGCTGCAAGAAATGTAATTCTATAGTTACAGGTAAATTAATAAAGAATTTTGACTTTTTCCATTTCTTTTTTATTCCTATTTTTAAATGGAATGAAAGATATTATATTATTTGCGATAGATGCAAGGTTTTATATAGTATTGAAAAAGAAAAAGGAAAAGCTATTGAACGTGGCGAGGATATAAATATAACATATTGGGATTTGCAAGAAATAAATCAAGAATATTATTCTGATAATTATTTCCAAGGAAATATATGTAAAAATTGTGGTAATAAAATTGACCCTAATTTTAAATATTGCCCTCATTGTGGAGCTAAAGTATAAGAGATTTAGAATTATCTTAATAAATGATTCTAATTTTAAAACTCACTGGTAGAACACTTTGTTTTATAAATTATTTTAGATAATTTATAAAATGTTATTTACAATGAAACAATGTTACGTTATTATAATATTAGGATCCTAAATTTAAAGAGCGAATATATAATTATACGTAACAATGTTACGCTGTAAGGAGAAAATATGAATAATTTATATGATATTAATTTAGAGGGAATAGGGAAAGTAAATGGAGGCAGTTACAAGGATATTAAAATCTCAGGAATAGGAACGATATTAGATGAGGTTGTCTGCCAAGAAATTATTTGCGAAGGCGTATGTAAGGCAAAAGGAAGCATAATCTGTAACAATATTTCAGTAGAAGGAACTTTTGATTCATGCGGAAGTATTGAAGCTAATGATAAAATTTCAATTAGTGGGATAATGAAAGCTAATGGAAATATTCAAGGAAGAGAAATAACCATTGATGGGAAAATTAAAATTTCAGGATTGTTATCCGGAGATAAAATTAAAATCATGTCTATGGGAAGAAACATTGTAAAGGAAATAGGTGGAGAAGAAATAATTATATTAGAGCATAAAAAAAATTTCATTAATAATATCTTAATGCCTAATAAATTGACAAGCAATTCTATAGAAGGAGATATTATTGAGCTGGAAAATACAGAATGTGAAATAGTTAGAGGAAAAAATATAACTATAAAGAGTGGCTGCAAAATAAAAAGAGTAGAATATACAGGTGAAATTAGTGTTGATAAAAATTCTAATGTTGAAATGCTTATAAAGGTGGAATGACATTATGTTGAAAAGTGCAGATAAGCTTTGGAGTTCGGATTTTCTTATTTTATGGCAGGGACAGCTTGTTTCAACATTGGGAGATGCAGCATATAGTGTAGCTTTAGGCTTTTGGGTACTCACGGTTACAGGTTCAACCTCGCTAATGGGATTGCTCATGGCTGCATCGACATTACCAGGAGTATTAGTATCTCCTTTTGCTGGAGTGCTGATTGATCGCTACAATAGAAAGCATTTATTGATTTTAATGGATATGATTAGAGGCATATGTATAATTCTTGTTTCAATTGCAGCTTTTAAAGGGATAATAGCAATTTGGGAAGTTTTTGCAGCTGGTATTATATTAAGTGTTGGGGGAGCTATATTTCGCCCAGGAATAAATTCTTCAGTACCTGATATTGTTTCAAGTTCAAAATTGCAAAATGCAAATTCTCTATTAGCCATTGCTTCTACTGGATCACAAATGATTGGTAATATAGCTGGAGGTTTTATTTTTCAGATACTTGGAGCGCCATTACTGTTTTTGTTTAATGGACTATCGTATCTTTTTTCTGGAAGTTCACTACTTTTTGTAAATATTCCAAAGGTAGAAAATAATAAGGCAGAAAATTTTTGGAAAGATATGAAGGATGGATTTTTTTTTATGTGGAAATTAAAAGGGTTAAGATATATATTGCTTATGGCAGCAGTATTAAATTTCTTTTCATTTATTGCAATAGTTCTTTTTTTGCCCTTATTTCAGACAATACCTTATTTAGGAGCAGGTAGATATGGGATAGCAATGGCCTGCTTTACTGGTGGAGCAATGGCAGGTTTTTTATATTCATCTGTTGTTACAATTAAACCTGCCAGAAGACTGCAAGTATTTATTTTATCAGCTATAGTGTATAATGCTGGACTTATTGTTGCAGTGAATCAATCCATTTTTATGATAATGACAGTATTTTTAATCATTGGAGGTTTCTTTAATTCAGTTGTAAATGTTATGCTGTTATCTACGGCACAGGCAGCTACGCCTCAGGAAATGAGAGGAAAAGTTATGGCTTTTATGAGTATGACGACTCAAGGGCTTACTCCTTTTGCTATGGCACTTGGTGGGATATTAGGAGGAATCATTTCGATTAAAATCGTTATTTCTATTTCGTTTTTAATTGTTATAATTTTAGTCATTCCATTTTATTTTATAGAATCTTTTAAGGCATTTATAACTTGTGATTATGGAAAAAACAATCTGGTAGAAAACATTGAAAGTTAAATATATTTATTAATAATTAAGAAAAATATTCAGTACGGTAACTTTATATGAGATAATTTAAGGATGTGTGAAGATGAATAATTTAAATTCGATTAAGATTATAGGAAAAGGTACTATAACCAATGGAGAATATGAAAAAGTATCTATTTTAGGTGAGGCAGTGGCTTTAGAGGAATTTCACTGCGATTATTTAAATGTCATAGGGACTTGTAACTTAAAAGGAAAAGTAATTTCAAACAAAGTGAAAATCTTAGGAGAAGCAATATGCGAGCAAGTCGTAACAACAGATAATAAACTTGAAATTTTAGGACAATTAAAGGCTTTGGAAGACTATAAGGCAAATAAAGTTGAAGTTTTAGGTCAAGGAATATTTAATAAAAATTTATTTTTTGGAGAAATGGATATCAAAGGAGAAATAAAAGTATCTAAAGATTGCGAGGGAAATGTATTTAATAGCAGAGGAAAATTAGAGATAGATGGATTATTGAGCGCTGAGGACATATATATAAATCCTAATGGCATTAGTACAATAAATGAGATTGGTGGAAGTAAAATTATAATTAAAAAGAAAAGTTTGTTTTCATTAAGAGAGTCTATTGTTATATCCAATGTAATTGAAGGCGATTATATTGAATTAGATAATACACAATGTAAGATTGTGCGTGGACATGATGTTAAAATTTTAGCTAATTGCAGAATTGATAAAGTTGAATATACAGGAACTTTAACCGTAGATAAAAACAGTATAGTAGGTGAAAAAACGTGTCTGAAGAATTAATATCAAAGAAAGAACTTTTAGAAAAGCTACAAATATCTTATGGACAATTATATAGATGGAAAAGAAAAAAGTTAATTCCTGAAGAATGGTTTATAAAGAAGAGTGTTTCTACAGGACAAGAAACCTTTTTTCCTAAGGATGAAATTATTGCAAGGATAAATAAGATATTAGAGCTCAAGGATGACATTTCCCTGGATGATCTTGCAAATCAATTTTCATATAAGGTTGGAAATGTCACATTAAAAAGATCATATCTTTTAAAAAACAATATAGTATCAGCTAGTATTTTAGAGAGATTTGAATCAGTTATTAAAAATAAAAATGAATTATATGAAGAAAGTAAGTTATTTGCATTATTTGTATATGAAAGACTTATAAATCTTGGATTTTTCAATTTAGAAGAAATTAATGAAATAACCACATCTTTATTAAAAAATTACTCAAAATTAAGTAATGAAAATATGATTATAATTATAAGAAGGAAACTTGGAATATGTTATTATTATGTAATAAGCAGTGAACCAGAGATATTAATAGATGAAAGCTCTATTGAAATAGCAAGATTTAAGATTAGGGATATTTTAGAGAAAATACGTGAATTGCAATTAGTAATATAAATAAATATAATATAAAAGATAAAACATGTGTTACTAAAGAAAGATTGGAGCAAATAATGAAAGTTAAAATTTTTATGCCCAAGTATATGGCTGATTTTAAATGCATAAATGCAAAGTGTACTGATACATGCTGTGCAGGCTGGGACATTAATATAGATGAGAATACCTATGAAAAATATTCAAAGAGCATTGGTGATTTTAAAAAGCTTTTAGATGGAAAATTTACTGAAAACAAAGAAGAACATGACGTTTTTACTCATGGATTTATGATACTTAAAGATGAAAGTAAATGTCCATTCTTAAATACTAATATGTTATGTGATATACATGGTGGATTTGGTGAAGAAAATCTATGTATTACATGTAAAAGTTATCCGCGAGTTTTTAATATTGTAGATGGAGTCTACGAAAAAAGTGGCTTGCCTTCTTGTGAAGAAATATGCTTTGAAGCATTATTAAAGAAAGACAAAATGGAGTTTATTGAGACTTACGAAAATATTGATGAAGAGGGGATTGAAATAAGAAGAATTATTGATAGCGAGGCCTTTGAAGGGAGTGAGAGCCTTCTTCAATATTTTTGGGATATCAGAGTTATATCAATAAACATAATTCAGTCAAGAGAATTTTCCATAGAGGAGAGATTAAATATTCTTGAAGACTTTTATAGAAATATTGAAGCTTTTAAAAATTCGCAGGAATTGGATGCTTTAGAAGAATTATTATCAGACTATAATGATGAATTAATAAATTTGGAGGCAGCAAAAGGTTTCCCTTTCAAAGAAGAAAAAGAATTTTATGATACTCTTGCAGACAAGAAACTCTTTGATAATGTAAGAAGTATAAAACTTAAAGAATGCTTGAAAGAATATACAATCGGAATTTCAAGTAATAATGATATAATTGAATATCTAAACTGCATGCCAGAATATCTTGAAGGCTTAAAAAAATATGATTATATATTTGAAAATTATTTAGTTAATCAGATTTTTAAGGATCTAATTCCTTTTAATAAGGGGGAGAAGCTGGCAGACAGCTTAAAAACATTGATCAACAGCTATAGAATAATAAAGACCTATGTTATAGGAATTGCGATAAATTCTAAGAAGGAAATTAATGAAAAAAATGTCATAAGAGTGATTCAGGCCTTAAGTAAAGATATAGAGCATAATAAGGTATTTAAAGAATTGTTGGGAAAATAAGATTATACTATATAAACTTTATTATGATATTGATAATTTAGGTTATAAGTATTCAGTTATCGAGTTAAAGTAATAGCAATTTATATAGGTGTCAATATATTTTTCTAGAGATTGAAAAAAGAAAATATAAAATGGTAAAAAAGAAATGTAAGGCAGTAACTAAGATTGAATTTAGTTACTGCCTTACTTAATTTGAAAGAAGTTTGAATTATAAAGTATACATTTGACTGGCGATAGTAAATGTGGAATGAAATAAGATTTAAGAAAATTACATAAGAATTAGATGGAAAATACAGAATATTATGGATAAAAAATACGTAAAAATGCTAGACAAGATATCATATTAAGCTATAATATTAAATGGTAGTATTTATTAAGTACAATATTATACGGGCGGAGGAATTTTATAGTGGGAAAGGTATCATTTTTTGATATAGATGGAACTTTATATGGATTCGATGGAAAAGTGCATAGAATTCCGGATAGCACCAAGATAGCTTTGAAGAAATTTAGGGACAATGGAAATTTAGCATTTATATGTAGTGGAAGGCCAATGAGATTTATTAATCAAATTTTTGGTCAAGATATGTTTGATGGATATATATGCACAAACGGAACATATATAATCTATGATGGAAATTGTATTTATAATAAGACCGTAGATGCAGAAATTATAACAAAACTTAAAAGTGCGTTTGATGAACTTGGAATAAGGTGCAGCTTTGTTGGACAATATAATGGCTATCCATACAAAATGGAAGAAAAGGAAATGGAAAAGTATAATTCTCAATTTAAAGGCGAATCATATTTAGTGAGGACATGGGAATCAGATAGTATACAAGTAAATGCACTAGATATTTTTTATAGTAGTGAATATCATCTTAACAGATGCAAAGATTATTTTAAAGATGATTTAATATTTAATACTCATGGAGCTCATATGTCTGCTGATGTATCTTTTAGAAATTTTGATAAGTCAGATGGCATTAGGTATATTAGTAACTTCTTAGGAATAAGTAGAGAAGATACCTTTGCTTTTGGAGATGGCTATAATGACATAACAATGTTCAAAGCAGTGGGTGTAGGTATAGCCATGGGAAATTCAGTGGAAGAATTAAAGGAGATAGCATCATACGTAACAGGTAAGATTTTTGATGATGGGTTATATAACGCTATGAAAAGCTATAATTTAATCTAATGATTTCATGTATCATAAAAGTAAAAGATAAAAGGTTTACATGACTTTTGGCTTATATAAACTGGATTTTTTATAGAATAAATTTGTTATATTATTGTAAATTGTATATACATTTGTAAAAAATACATCTTAAACATTTTAACTTTATATGGATTTAAAGCAAAAGAAAAAAATCAACTAAAATTGCATGTAAAGCATGATTAAATTTTTAGTATTAGGAGGATTAACTTGAATTATACACTTTCTGATTTAATACAAAAACTAATTGACATTGAAAAAGATTTCTTTAATATATATGTAATGCTGGAAGAAATATTTAAGAATAATTCATTAGCAATATATGCAGTGATTAAAGTGATTAAAAGGCGGGAAAAGAAGCATATTGAGTATTATGAAAAATTAAAAAGTAGCTTAACAGATGAGTCAGATGAATCTATTGAATTTTATTTATATGACAGAATTTCAAAATTATTATCTGAATTTAAGCATAATATTAAATTACCAGAAATTAAAAATACTCAAGGCTTAATTAAATATACAGTTGAATTTAAAAGGGACAATATAGGTCTTCTGGTAGATGTACAAGGACGCTTATTAGAAAAAATAGATGATGTAAATAACAATATATATAAGATTTTATCTCAAGTTATAAAAGATGAAGAAAAGCAGGAGAAAATGTTTGAGAAGTTACTGATATCTAAATGACTAAGCTCATATAAAACATATTTTTTGAATTCAACCACGTGTGTAACATTTGTTACTGTATGTATTCATGCTTTTTAATATAATAGTAACAAGATAAAGTTTATTGAAATGATTAGTTCACTAAACATAGATAATATTAGAAAGCAGGAGGAAAATTTATGATTACTAAAGAAATGACATTAGCTCAAATTATACAGATAAAAGATGATGCACCACAAATCTTAATGAGTTTTGGGATGGGATGCGTTGGGTGTCCATCATCTCAAGCTGAAAGTCTTGAAGATGCAGCAATGGTACATGGTTTAAAGCTTGATGAACTATTAGAGGCTTTAAATAAATAACATCATATAGATTAATTATATTTAGAGGCCGCTGAAAATGAGTTTTTTCAGTGGCCTTAATTCTAATATCAAATCATTATTAATCCTATTAGAAGAAATATAGAGAGTAGAACATTTTATACAAAACAGTGTTATAATAGATTAATGTTAAATCTAGTGATGAAATAAAGATAAGCTCACAAAAATTATTATATAATAACATGCTGTAAAACAAGTACTTAGAATGAATGTAAAAAGCAGTATAGGAGGATGGATTATGAGTTCTGGAAATCTTCAAAAAATTAGAGACGGGAAGAGAACTTTTGGAATAACACCGCATATTCCTGGTGGATTTATCACTGTAGATATTATGCAAAAAATTGTGGATGTCACAAAAAAATATAATGGGATATTAAAAATAACATCAGGTCAACGTATTTTGATAACTAACTTAAAACAGGAAGACTTGACTAACATATGGGATGAGCTTGGGATGGAGCCAGCAGTAAGGACACAAAATTCAATAAAGAATGTTGAGATGTGCCCAGCAGGATACTGTAAAAGATCAAAATTTAATACTATAAGCACTGGTATGAAGCTTTCGAAAAAATATCAGTGGATGGAAATGCCGTGTAGAACTAAAATAGGTGTAGCTGGGTGCAGAAATGCATGTGGAAGTGTATATAGTAAGGATATAGGAGTGATTGCTGATAAAACTGGATTTATAGTAGCCGCTGGAGGATCGGGTGGATACAACCCTAGAATGGCAGATATAATTGCGCAGGATGTAACTGAAAAACAAGCATTAAAGCTGATTGACAGTATTATTGACTATTACAAAGAATTTGCAGAGGCTGGAGAAAAATTGGGATTTTTTATTGACAGGATCGATATTGAGAAGTTTAAACAGGAAGTAATTAAAGCGGCAGAAGTATAAAAATATAAATTAATAATACTTAATTATAAACTAGTTAGAAGAAATTAATTATAAAATATATAGAATTGGCGTTTATAATCGGAGGAAAAGATGAGGAAAATTGAAGCAGTCATATTTGACATGGATGGAGTAATATTTGATACAGAAAGGCTTTATTTAGAGAACTGGAGAAAAATATTTAAAAAGTATGGATATGAGATGACAAAAGAAATTTACATATCAGTAATGGGGAAAGGAAGAAAAAACGCTATTAAAACATTTCTTGAGATATACGGGAAGGACCTTCCTATAGCACAAATGTATAAAGAGAAAGATGAGATGTTCATGCGGGAAATTGAAGAAGGTAAAGTCCTCGTTAAGCCAGGCGCTGAAGAAATATTGAATTTTTTAAAAGAAAATGAATATAAAATAGCTATTGCAACTTCAGCTAAAAGAGATAGAACCTTAAGGCAGTTAAATATGTCTGGAATGATTAAAAAATTTGATGTAATAGTTTGTGGAGATGACATAAAAAATTCTAAACCGGATCCAGAAATATTTTTAAAAGCAGCGCAAAAGCTTTCGGTAAATTACTCAAATTGTATTGTCATTGAAGATTCAGCTGCAGGTATTAAAGCAGCTTTCAATGCTAAAATGATTGGAATGCATGTTGAGGATTTAAAAAAAGCAGATGATGAAATATTAAAGTATTGCAATAGAAGTTTTAAAGATCTATTTAAAATTAAAGAATATTTTGAAAATTAAATGGATAGAATGTTTAGATAAAAGGGCATTTGAGGAATTAAAAAGAATAAAAACATCCTTAATGTCATTTTTTATTCAATATTGTCATTTTATTAAGGAAATTTTATTTAAAGTGTTATATAATAATATAGGATTCTTTATGTTATTATGCTAAAGTAACATACTTGGAATATTTGAATGTATACCAAACAAGTGTTGATTTATGCGTATTATATAATGAATGGAAAAACAACTCATAAGAGATAAGGAGTAGTATTATGGAAGATAAAAAAACAGCATTTATACAAAGTTCATTAGGATCAGTTTTTACTGTTTTTAGTGATGATGAATTAAAAGAACTAAGCGGTGGCAGAAAAATAGCTATATGCGGAAAAGTTAATAATCCTGGAATTATAGAGGTTTCAGAAGGGGCTACACTTAATGATATAATAGAATTATGCGGGGGACTTATAAATAAAAGCAGTTTTAAGGCAGCTCAAATAGGACTTCCTTTTGGTGGTTTTTTAACAGAAGAGAGTTTAGATGAAGAGTTCGACTTCGGATTATTTTCTGAAAATATTGCAAGAACTATAATTATTTTATCTCAAGAAGATTGTATAATTCAATTTGAAAAATTTTATATTCAATATCTTCTTGCAAAAATAAAAGATGGCTCTTACAAGAATTATGAAATAGTTAAAGAAGACATAACTGAAATGTTTAATATTTTAGATAGAATTAGTAAAGGCGTATCTGATATGCGTGAGATCTATATTTTAAGAAATCTTGCAGTAACAGTAAAAAGCAAAATGAATCAAAAACATAATATAATGGAAGAAATAATTGATAAATTTTATGATGAAATTGAAGAACACATAGAAGAAAAGAAATGTTATACATCACAATGCAGTCATTTGGTTAAGTTAAATATTACAAGTAAATGTATTGGTTGCGGAGCATGTAAAAGAGCATGTCCAGTTGACTGCATAGATGGAGAATTAAAGAAGAGACATGTAATAGATTATAATAGATGTACTCACTGTGGTGCATGTGTATCTGCATGTCCTGTTGATGCTATAAGTGTTGGTGATAATACACTTTTATTTCTTAGAGATTTAGCTACACCTAATAAAGTAGTAATAACTCAAATGGCACCAGCTGTTAGAGTTGCTATAGGTGAGGCTTTTGGATTTGAACCAGGAGACAATGTAGAAAAGAAAATAGCAGCAGGTCTTAGAAAATTAGGTGTGAATTATGTATTTGATACTGCTTGGGGTGCTGATTTAACTATAATGGAAGAAGCGGCAGAGCTTCAAGACAGATTAGAAAGACATTTAGCTGGGGATGAGAGTGTTAAACTTCCAATCTTAACTTCATGTTGCCCATCGTGGATTAAGTTTATAGAACAAAATTATGCAGATATGCTAGAGGTCCCTTCTTCAGCAAAATCACCTATGGAGATGTTTGCTATAGTTGCTAAAGAAATATGGGCGAAAGAAAAAGGTCTTTCAAGAGATGAAGTAACATCCGTTGCTATTATGCCTTGTATAGCAAAAAAATATGAAGCATCAAGACCAGAATTCTCTGTTGATATGAATTATGATGTTGATTATGTTATTACAACAAGAGAACTTATAAAAATATTTGAAAATTCAGGAATAGATTTAAAAAATCTTGAAGATGAAGAGATAGATACAGTAATGGGTGAGTATACTGGAGCTGGAATTATCTTTGGTAGAACAGGTGGAGTTATAGAAGCTGCTACAAGAACCGCTCTTGAAAATATAACTAAAAAGAGAATAGATAATATAGAATTTGAACAGCTTCGAGGCTGGGATGGTTTTAGAATATGTGAACTTGAAGTTGATGATATAAAGCTTAGAATTGGTGTGGCTCATGGTCTTAAAGAAGCTGCTAAGATGTTAGATAAAATAAGATCGGGTGAAGAATTCTTCCATGCTATAGAAATAATGGCTTGCATCGGTGGCTGCATCGGTGGCGGTGGACAGCCTAAGATAAGAAAAAACAAGCAGGAAGTTTTAGAAAAAAGAGCAGAGGGATTAAATAATATAGATAGATCTAAAACTCTTAGAAGATCTAATGAAAATCCTGAAGTTATTGCAATTTATGAGAAATATTTAGATCATCCATTAAGTAATAAGGCACATGAATTACTTCATACTAGATATTTCCCTAGAATTAAAAAGAGTAATGATTAGGTTTAAGGTTTAAAATTTAAAGGAAAAGGGTTATCTCAGGAAAGTATTTTAATTTGAGATAACCCTTATATTTTTGAGAAAAAATATAATATTTTTAGGATTTTATTATAATAAAGTATGAAAAACTACCTATTTATTCTAAATAATATTTTTTAGAACAAAAATATATGAGTTTTTTAGTTATAAAATAATAAAGATTGTATGTTAATATATTGTTATTTTAAGAACTAATTAACTTTATTGGAATTAAATAACGTAAAATATTATTTTCGCAACAATAAAATAACTTATATGGAAAAATAGGTTAGAAATATATTATAATAAAAAGGATGCAATATTAAATTTAGGTTAAGTTTTATTAAAAATAGTTTAAATTTTTATTAAAATAGAATATACTAGTACAGGATTGTGTTAACTAATAATTTGTCGAAGGTTATATTTTATAGGGAGATGTGATAATAATGTTTAATTTAAATCCAAAAGAAGATAAATTCTACAAGATGTTTATTGATGCGGCTAAGAATGTCGATGCAGCTGCAGAAACTTTAAGGAGCAGTCTAGATTCTTTATCTAATATTGAAAATGATGCTGTTAGAATTGAAGAATTGGAGCATATAGGAGATAAATTAGTTGGTACTGTAGTTAAACAATTAAATGAGTCTTTTATAACTCCATTTGATAGAGAAGACATATACAAGCTAATTAAAAGATTAGACGATATATTGGATTTAATAAATTCAACTGTACATAGATTTGTAATGTTTAACATTACAGAAGGTACAGAAGGTTCTAAGCTTTTAGCAGATTTGCTAATAAAATGCACAAAAGATATTGTAGGATTAATGGGTGAACTTCACTTAATCGGAAGCAAAAATAATATTCTTGAGAAGGTTATAACTATAAACAAGCTTGAGAGTGAAGCGGATCGCATTTTTAGAAAAACAGTTGGAGAATTATTTAGAAATGAAAAAGATCCAATAGAAATAATTAAATGGAAAGAAGTATATCAATTATTAGAGAATACTATAGATAAATGTGAAAAGATTGCAAATATTGTAGAGGGAGTTGTCATAAAGAATGCTTAGTACTATGACTATAACAATATTAATAGTAATAATGACATTAATATTTGACTTTATTAATGGATTTCATGATACGGCAACTGCAGTAGCTACTTCCATAACTACTAGAGCTCTTAAACCAAAAACTGCAATAGTTATATGCGCTATATTTAATTTTATTGGAGCATTTTCAGGAACTGCAGTTGCAAAAACTGTAGGTGAAAGTATTGTGAGCCACAATGATATGCCTCAATGGGTTATATTAGGAGTATTAATATCGGCAATAATATGGAACATAATTACATGGTATTTTGGTATTCCAAGTAGTTCTTCACATGCATTAATTGGTGCACTAGTTGGTGGAGGAATAGCATATAATTGCAGCTTTAATGTGGTTAAGTGGAATAATCTATTTAATGAGGTAATAATATGGATATTTATAGCACCTGTAATAGGATTTACAGTAGGATATTTTTTGATGATAGCGTTAAATTGGATTTTAAGACCATTTAAGCCTGGTATAATAAATAAAGTATTTTTAAGACTTCAAATTCTTGCAGGAGCATTTATGGCATTAAATCATGGTGGTAATGATGCACAAAAATCTATGGGACTTATAACTATGGCATTACTTAGTGGTGGAGTCATCAGTTCATTTGATGTTCCCATATGGGTTATAGCATGTTGTGCTATAGCTATGGCTCTTGGAACAGCAAGTGGAGGAAAGAAAATAATTAAAACTATGGGAAGCGGAATGGCTAAGTTAACACCAGTAAATGGTTTTGCAGCTCAAACTGGTGGTGCTGCGGTTATATTCTTAGCAACATTTTTCCATGCGCCAGTTAGTACAACCCATATAATTTCAACAACAGTTATGGGAGTTGGAGCATCAAAAAGATTTAAATCAGTAAAATGGGGAGTTGCTCAAAATATAGTTTGGGCTTGGATTTTGACTATTCCAATTACAGCAACCCTTTCAGCATTAATTATATATATAATGAAATTATTTGCATAATATTTTCGAATAAATAATTTGATGAAAAAATTTTTTCAATATAACAATAGCCTGCAGATTCTTATGAGATGAGAATTTGCAGGCTATTTTACATAATTTTTATTTACACTTCTTATTGCATTGATTGCAATTGGAATTATTTTCCGATGACTCTAAGTGAATCATAATTTCAGTATGAGCTAATGATTTTTTTATGTCATTTTCAATTTTATCACATATATCATGAGCATCTTTAATTGTCATATTTTCCGGAAATACAAGATGCAAATCTACATATCTAATTCGCCCAGATTTTCTTGTTTTAAAATCATGATAATTACAAAACACTGCAGAAAATTTGTTTATGCTATTCTTTATAATTTCAATTTCATCGTTAGACAGTTTTACATCTAAGAGCGGATTGAATGCAGAGATTAATAATTCAACGGCTTCTTTTAGTATAAAGATTGCAACTGAAATTGCAACAATAGGATCTAGATAATTTAATTTGGTTATCCATATAAGGAATAATCCAATTCCAACGCCAAGTGACGTATAAACATCTGTTTTTAAATGTAGCGCGTCAGCTTCCAATGCTATAGAATCTTCTTGTTTAGCAACTTTGTATAATTCCCTTGATACAATATAATTTATACCAGAAGAAATGAACATGACAATAAATCCAAAGCCTACAGACTCCATTTCACCAGGATTAATTATTTTTCTTATTGCTTCAATTATTATCCAAATTGAAGCGGCCAGTATGAGAAGTGCCTCAATTACCCCTGAAATATTCTCAACTTTCCCATGACCGTAGGGATGTATATCATCAGCTGGCATATCAGATATCTTTACAGAAAAGAAAGCTATTATAGCAGCCAGTAAATCCATAGTTGAATGTATAGCTTCTGATATTATGCTTACTGAACCAGTTGTGAGTCCGACAATCAATTTGAGAATTATTAAAGTGCTATTTGAAAGCAATGACAATCTAGCAACTTTAACTTTTGAATTCATATAAACTACCTCCAAACTCAATTAAAGCTTTATCAGTTGATAAAACAAATTAACATTATAATATACCTAAAAATAGTGAAAGTCAATGAAAAATAGAGCTAGTACACACTATCAATTGATAATGAAATGCAATCATTTTACAATTGGTAAGTTAAATTAAATATATTAGCTTTTTTTGTGAAATTGAATATCTTGGTAATGTAAATACTATTAATATAATAATATGGAGGAAGAGTGGGGAAGTTAAGTTATGATGAATTAATACTTTTAGATAGTTTTATATATTTAGATTGGAGTTCTGGGGAGGATGAATTTCTTATAAATATAATATATGATTTAATGAATGCTGAGAATTTTCCTGAAAATATTAAGATAATGGGAGATTGTTCAATACAGCTAGAGAAAAGTGAACGTATAGAAATATTTGAGCAAATTATAAATAAGCCTAATCTTGGAAAATTAAAAATAAAAGATATTAGTCGAGATGAAAATGGAGTTAAATATGCATGTTTTATAGATGATGAAAGTAATAGTACAGTTGTATTCAAGGGGACGGTATCGAAAAGTGAGTGGAAGGATAATGGGATGGGAGCATATGAAAATGAAACACGGGAGCAAATTGATGCCTTAAAGTATATAAATGGACTTAAATATAACAATATAACTATCACTGGGCATTCAAAGGGAGGTAATAAGGCTCAATATGCAGCTATATTGTCTCCTAAGGTACGTGAATGTATATCTGTTAACGGACAAGGATTTTCCAATGAATTCATAAAGATGTATGAGGCGGATATAAATAGGAATAAGTTTAAAATAACAGCTATAAATGCAAAATACGATTATGTAAGCTGTTTATTTAACTCAATTGCAGGGAAAAAGCATTATATTGAAACAGAAATTCAGCTTAATCCATTTGATTATCATAAGATTAATATACTTTTAGATGGTAATGGAAAATTAAGAAAAGAAACTAATGAAGCAAATTTTTCAAAAATAATTAATAAATTTTCAGAAGCTGTAATAACTGACCTACCAAGAGATGTAAAAAGTTTTGTTACTAATAAAATCATAAGTGTAGTTGAATTGATTTTATGTAAAAAAGAAAACAAAGACGATCCGCTGAAGGTAGCAGGAGAAGTATTAACATTGTTTTCTTATGATAACGATATGAAAAGCTTAGACATTTTCAGTATAGCATATCCTATATTGGAAATTCTGATCTTGCCATTATTATTTTGGAATGATCTTATTGATATAGAGGAAGAAGGATCTAAGGAAATTTTTTCAGGCAGTATGAACAATATTGAAAGTTTTGGACATGAAATAATAAAAAAGATGAAATTTTTTAATGGGAATGAAATTGAACTAATAAATAATATAGCAAAAAGCTTTGATAATCTAATTGATGATCTTAGACATGAGATTTGAAAATTGAGGTTTTACTTTTGAAAAAAAGAGTTATTTTATAGATATAAAATTATAAAGGCAGATTAAGTTATAGTCTGCCTCCGCTTCTATTACTTCATATAAAGCTATAAAAATATGTTTGAATATTTCTATGTAAATTTGTTTATATTAATATATTTAGCTATGAATATATGTATAAAGAAAAATATCTTCATATGAAAAATTTTTTATAGGAAAATAGATAAATATTTATAGGAAACATGCAGGTTTGAAGGGCATAAAGGTAAATTTGATAAAGAGGAGGCAAAGATAAAAGCTGGCGAGAATAAAAAAATTATATAAATGTAAATGTGATTTTAAGAGTTTACATAAAGTAAGCTCTTATTTTGTGGTAAAATATATTTATTATTTTAAGAAAGGTAAGAAAAATTAATGATTGAAAGACTAACAGTATTAGCGGCATTATTTTTATTAATAGTAGGAGTGTATTTAGATAACAAACTAATAGGAGTATCTAAATATGAAATTAAAAGTGATAAAATACCAAAGGAATTTAATAATTTTAAAATAGTTCATTTATCAGATTTTCATAGTCATTCATTTATTGGAAACACTAATAAAATTGTTAAAAAAGTTGAAGATCAAAAGCCTGATATTATTGTTATGACAGGAGACATGGTTAATAAGTATGACAAAAAATTTGACAGATTTTTAGAATTAGCACAAGTATTGAGCAAAAAATATAAGATATATTATATTGTAGGAAATCATGAACAGCGTTTAGCAAAAAGTGACTTAAACCTAATTCTAGATAGATTAAATAAATTAGGTATTAAAATATTAAAAGATGAAAAAATAGTTCTAAGACGAAAGAAAGATAATTTAAATATTTATGGAATTGATATTCCTCTTAAGTTTTATAAAATAAGAAATAAGCCATTAGTAAATTTGAATGAGGTAATTGCTCCAGTGCTAGAGAGATGTAAGGAAGAGGAATATAATATATTACTTGCGCATAATCCCTTATATTTTGAAAAGTATATAAAATATAATGTAGATTTAATTTTATCTGGGCATGTTCACGGAGGAATGATTAGATTACCTTTTTTAGGAGCATTGCTTTCTCCTGAAAGAAAATTTTTCCCTAAATATAGCAGTGGCATATACGAAGACAATAATAAAAAGATGATTGTCAGCAGAGGAATTGGACATAGTAAACCGTTAATAAGAATATTTAATATGCCTGAGATACTAAGTATTACTTTATTAAATTCGAGAAAGCCAGACTAAATATAAAGAAAGTTAAAGCTTAAAAGTATATAAATTATTACATATGTATTTTTTGCAAGTGAAATTAAAGTTATGTACCATTTCAATATGTCAAATTAAATTAAATTAAAAATATCATATATTTTTATTATCGGGGCACAATATATGTGTACCCAAGAAAAAGTTATTTCTAATTTAAGGAGGTATTTAATTATGGTACATGATAAGGACCATTCTACAAAACAAAATTTTAATAGTAAAAGTATCTGGAGCTGGATAGGAAGATTAGTTCTAACAGCAGTAATTTTAGCAATAGTATCATTCTTTACACCAGGATTTAGTATTTCTGGTATGTGGTCATATTTAATAGCAGCACTTGTAATTAGTATATTAGATTATTTAGTAGAAGCTTTCATGGGAGTTGATGCATCTCCATTTGGAAGAGGTATAAAGGGATTTGTTATAGCTGCTATTATACTGTATGTAGCACAATTTTTTGTTCCAACTATGAGCGTATCTATAATTGGAGCAATCTTGGCAGCCTTAGCTATTGGTATAATAGATGCAATAATGCCAGGCAAAGCAATGTAATAAAATACTTATAATCATAATAGGGATGATTTTACTATCATCCCTATTATATTTAGTATAGTTTTATATTCATATGAATTTTTAGTTAATGTATAAACATAGAACCAAAATTTGATTTGGTTCCTATCATTATTTTTCTTATTTCTTTAACTTAGTATAAATATGATGATAATATGCTATTCATGCAATTCCAATGGTAATCCATCAGGATCGCTAAAAAAAGTAAATTTTTGACCAGTATATTCATCTATTCTAATTGGCTCTGTTTCAATCCCATTGGCATTTAACTCTTCAATTATATGTTCAATGTTTTCTACATGGAAAGCAAGATGTCTTAATCCGCAAGCCTCCGGATATGAAGGTCTTTTAGGGGCTTTAGGCATTGAAAAAAGTTCGATTTCACTATTGCCTATTTTTAAATCTAACTTATATGAATCTCTATCTTTTCTATAATTTTCACGAATAATTTGAAAGCCTAATATATTCACATAGAAATTCTTTGATAATTCATAATTTGAAGCAATAATTGCAATATGATGTATAGAATTCAGTATCATAATAAATCTCCTTAGTTTTTTTTATATTTTAGCATAAAAATTGCTTCAAATATAATATTATCTTAGACAGTTATAAAAAATGTTAAGCTAAATCATGTATCTGTATTTAATTTGTGTGTTTAAATAAATATATAATGATAATTTATATAATGTATTGACAATTAATTTTATAAAGAGTAGTATATAAAAAAAGAAAATTTTAACTTCTATGAAAGGAAGAGTAAATATAATATTAGTATCTTAAGCGAGTAGAGGCTGGTGGGAGCTCTATGAGAAAATTTATATTGAAGACATCCTGAAGAAGCTTATCTGAAATCTATTAAAACATGAAAAAGAAATTTTAGTAGGATAAGCCGGACTCCTCCGTTAAAAGGCTAAAGATGACTTAGTAATTTACCTTTGTCAAAGTAGAATGGCACCGTGAAGATATAGCTTTCACTTCTATAAAATGAAGTGGGAGCTTTTTTTAATAAATGGGCCCATTTAATTTTATTCTTCACAAATTATAGGTTTAATAATAAGTCAAAAAGGGTGGTACCGCGAAAATAATTTTTGCCCCTTGAGTTTAGCTGACTCAAGGGGCTTTTTGAATTAGTAGTATTATAAAGGAGAAATTATGTATGAAAAGAATAATGATAAATGAATTAAAGAATTATATAAATAAAAAAGTAGAAATTAAAGGCTGGGTGTATCGAATAAAAAGATTAAAATTAATAACCTTCATTATAATGAGAGACAGAAGCGGCTTAGTGCAATGTGTAATTGATAATGATAAATTTAAAATGAATGAAATCAGGCTGGAAAGTGTAATAAGAATTAGTGGAACTATCAATGAAAATGAAAACAAATTTAATATGTTTGAGGTGTATACTGAAGAATTAGAGGTTATTAACAGCGCTTTAAGTGAATTGCCAATTGAAATAAATAATAAAAACCTTGATGTTAACTTAGATACAATGCTAAATAATAGAATGCTCAGTTTAAGGCATGCTAAAGTTAATTCGATATTTAAAGTACAGAATATAATAACCCAAGGTTTTAGAGAATTTTTAAATAATGAAGATTTTACAGAAATATCTACTCCAAAGCTTGTGGAAGAGGGAGCAGAGGGAGGAACAGAATTATTTAAGGTTGAGTATTTTGAAAGACGAGCATACTTGGCACAAAGTCCTCAAGTTTATAAGCAGATGATGGTTGGAGCAGGTTTTGAGAGAGTTTATGAAATAGGGCATGTTTATAGGGCAGAAGAGCATAATACCAATAGGCATTTAAATGAGTATATAAGTATGGATTTAGAAATGGGATTTATTAAAGATGAAGAAGATTTGATGAATTTAGAAGAGAATTTATTAAAATTCATACTGCAAAGCGTGTTAGAAAAAGGAAAAAAATATTTAGATATTTTAAATGCTGAAGTTCCTCAAATTGAAACAAAAATACCAAGGATGAAATTTAGTGATGCTATTGAAGTATTAGAAAAACAATATGGTAAAACAGGCTTAGATGGAGATATTGACCCAGAAGGAGAAAAATTAATTTGTAAGTATGCAAAAGAAAACTATAACAGTGATTTTATATTTTTAACTAATTATCCAAGAAAGAAAAGACCAATGTACACTTTGCCTTTTGGTGAGGATGAAACTCATAGTTTTGATTTACTATTTAGAGGAGTTGAAATTACAACAGGTGGTCAAAGGATACATGAATATGATATGCTAATAGAAAATATAAAATACAAGGGATTGAATCCTGAGAATTATATAAGCTATACTTCAAACTTTAAGTATGGAATGCCGCCACATGGAGGGTTGGCTATAGGACTTGAAAGAATAACAGCTAAACTTTTAGGATTAGAAAATGTTAGAGAAGCCAGTTTAATACCAAGGGATAGAACAAGATTGGCTCCATAATACGAGGAGGTTAATAAATGAAATACGATTTTGAAACTTTAGTAAGCAGAAAAAATGTAGGATCTAGTAAGTGGAATTTGATGAGTAAGACTAATGAGAAGGTTACTGATGACATAGTGCCATTTTCAGTTGCAGATATGGAATTTAAAAATCCACCAGAAATTATAGATGGATTAAAGAAATATTTAGATTCAAGTATTTTGGGATATACTCAGGCTACAGATGAATATTATAAAGCAGTATGCAACTGGATGGAAAAGAGGCATGATTGGAAAATAAAAAAGGAATGGATTGTAGAATTTTCGGGAGTAGTTCCAGCATTATATACAATAGTCAGGGCGCTTACAAAAGAGGAAGATGGTGTGCTTATTATGACACCGGTATATTATCCATTTTACAAGGCAATTGAGGATAATAAAAGAAAGGTAGTAAAAAGTCAGTTAATGCTTTGTGAGGATCATTATGAGATAGATTTGGAAGATCTAGAAGAAAAGGCAAAATTAGAAAGCACCAAATTGATGATTTTATGTAATCCACACAATCCAGTTGGACGTGTCTGGAGTGAAGATGAATTAATAAAGATAGGGAAGATATGCATAGATAATAATGTGCTCATAGTATCTGATGAAATTCACTTTGATTTAATAATGCCTGGCTTTAAGCACACAGTTTTTGCAAGTATTTCAGAGGAATTTGCAAAAAATTCCGTTATATGCACTGCACCAAGTAAAACTTTCAATTTAGCAGGACTCCAAACTTCTAATATCATTGTTTCAAATAAAAGAATAAAAGATAAAATAGCAAGCGAAAAGAGAACTGCTTCTGGAAATTCAGGGCTTAATATATTTGGTTATAAGGCATGTGAAATTGCTTATAATGAATGTGAAGAATGGCTTGATGAATTAATCCAGGTTTTAGATAGAAATAAAAAGATTGTAGAAAATTTTGTGAAGACACACTTACCTGAAATTAAAGTTGTCAATTTAGAAGGCACATATCTTCAATGGCTGGACTTTAGAAATTTAGAGAAAGACCATAGATCTCTAGAAAAATTTATGACAACAGAAGCTATGCTATTTTTTGACGAGGGTTATGTGTTTGGAGATGAAGGAAGAGGCTTTGAAAGAATTAATTTAGCATGTCCGTCTAATGTGCTTGAAGCTGCCTTGCAAAGATTGTTAGAAGCAGTAAATAGATGTTATAAATAAGTAAATCAAAATGAACAAAAGAGATTGAATAGTCTGTTTAAAGAATTAGGATTACCTGGAGCAATCTAGATAATAAAGTTAAAAGATTTATAAAGATAACAATTAATTATATTAGTAATGAGGCGAATTATTTGAATAGTAAAAAGAGACCTAAACTTAAAATTCCATTAACATGGAAAGATAGAACTTTAATTTTAATATCAACAGTGCCTATTGTATTTGTAATAATATATTTAAAAATAAGCTGGAATAGTATACCTGAAATTATTCCGACTCATTTTAATTTCTCGGGAGTTCCAGATAGTTTCGGAAAGAAAACTAGCTTATTTGGAATAATTGGATTAAGTGTAGGTATGCATTTGCTTCTAGCTGTATTATCCAAAGTTCCTAGGTGTTATAATTATAGTGTTTCAGTTACGGAAAAAAATGTAGAAGCTTTATATAAGGTTGGAAGACAGCTAATGCTTTTAATTGATTTAGAGATATCATATATGCTTAGTATACTTACATGGCAAAGTATACTAACTGCCATGGGAAAAATGACCGGAGTAGGTGGTGGAATGATGGTAGCAATTATAGGGATTATGTTTGCTACCATAATATATGGAATTATAAGGATGATTAAAGTTCAAGGACAGTAATGTAGCTATTATTTTTATGAAATTAATTTAGAATTCTATTTAACATTAGTCTTATATTTAGTAAAATAATACATATAAGGTAAAATTATTTTTGGATATCTATAGGAGAATTATGAAAAAGATTAAGTGCGGTAATTTTATAAAAAATATATTGGCGGTAGTACTAATAGTTTTTATATTTAGTGGACAAACAATTGCATTTGCAAGAGCAGGAGGTGGAGGATCAGGTTCATCCAACGGTAGTACATCTCATGCCAGTACATCGCATAGTGATAGCTCATCTCATAGACATTGGTCAACTATGAGATCAACAGAAAGGCCTGATTTTATAGATATTATAATAATTATAGGAATATTAATTTTGATTATTATTTTTGTACCGATAATTATTCGAAAAGTAAGGCTAACTAAAAATAAGTATAAAAGTATTTCAGTAATAGAGAATTTATCTAAATGTGATGATCATTGGAACTATGACAATTTAATGAAAGACATAAAGGATGCCTTTTATATGATACAAATTGCATGGAGAGAAAGAAATCAAGAGTTAGCAAAGGAATATGTGAGCGAATATTTGTATGTTAAACATAAATTTAAAACTGAAGAAATGAAGTTGTCAAAAGAAAAAAACATTCTTGAAAATACGGTTCTGATAGATGCAATACCTATAGGCCTACAGGATTTAGGGGGAATTGATAAAGATTATATATGGGTTCATATAAAGGCAAAATGTAGAGATTATACAATAAATGAGGAAACTAACAAGATAATAGATGAAAAATCCTCAACAAATGATTACTTTGAGGAATATTGGAAGTTTATAAGAACAGAGAAGAGATGGGTACTAGATGATATAAGACAAATAGACCAGATAAAAGATTTGGATTTCTTTAGAATAGATGCACCTAATAAGTATTATTAAAATTGTTGCCTCTCCACCATAAACCACGATTATTTGTATGAAGCTTAAATAGCTATTTACAAGTGATCGTGTTTTTTGCGTTATGTGGATAGTGTTTGAATTAAACATAAGAAAATTTACAGGCTCAATTTATAATATATAGTATGTAAGTTGGCTTACATCAAAGTGTGTAAGCTAACAGCTTTTATCCCGTTCATAATAAAGGCTTGTGTTTTTTTTATATTGTATTCTCTATTATCGTTATTAAAATAGCAATATTGAGCACAACTATATACTGATGAGGAAATTAGTTTGACTAATATATTTATGTCTTTAGAATCGACTTCATTTCTAACTGCCATACTATTTAATATTTTTTCAATAAGATTTTCTATTTTATATTTTAATAAATTATCTACAGTAGAAGCTATAGATGTGGAATCAATTTTGCGCTTTTCATAAAATGAGGTATTGTATTCGTAAAGGAATAAAATAAGTTCCTTTATAATTCCCTCATTCAAATGTGTAGCGTTTAAAATTTCTATTGGTAACATTTCTTCAAAGCAATCTATAACAAGTTCTTCTAGCAAAATATACTTATCTAAATAATGAGCATAAAAAGTTGCTCTATTTATAGTTGCCTTTGTTGTAATATCCTTAATTGTTATATATTTAAAGTCTTTTTCCTCAAGTAATTTGACAAAAGATTCTTTAATCAAATTTTTTGTTCTTACTGCTCGTGGGTCTTTTTCATTCATAATTTATCTTTAATCTCCTTTATTAACACAACAGATTTTATAAAATGTTGCTTACACAACACAGTTAAAAATCTATTGGTTGTAGCTTTATGAGTAATCAAATATTATATTAACATACACTTGAATCTTAAACAACACATGTACAATAGGAGGGAATATAATGAAAATTTTAATGATAGGCAGAGGAGTAATTTCAACACAATATGGGTGGGCTTTAGAACAAGCAGGGAATTATGTAACATTTTATGTTCGTCCAGGAAGAATCAATCATTATGGCGATATAGTGAATTTAAAGATATTAGATGGTAGAAAGAATAAAAAAGGTGATTTAGTAAATAAAGCTTGGAAAATCAAAATGATAGAAGAATTGTCATCTAACCATGATTTTGATTTGATTATGGTTAGTGTAAATCATAATCAATTAAGTAATATAATAAATTGGCTAGAACCACTTGTTAATAATTCAACTGTTTTAATATTTAATAATATTATTGATGAGCCATTAAATTCAATTGGATCAATACCAAAAGAGCAAGTCGTTTGGGGATTCCCAGGAGCCGGTGGATCTTTTATAAATAAGAACACATTAGATGGTGGGTTCATGAAAAACATATTTATGGGCTTCATTGATAATACTACTAATAAATCTAGATATAGCATGGTAACTAGTTTATTTAAAAATGCAGGTTTTGGTATTTCTGAAAAGAAAGATATGCGTAATTGGCTATGGTTTCACTTCATTACTAATGCAAGTATGATGGCTGCAGCATCAAAAGTGGGTTCACTTAATAATCTATTTGATTCTGCAGATGCCTTTAAAGATTTTACTTTTATATTAAGGGAACTTATTTCATTAATGGATGCTAAAGGCTCTAAGGTAAGTTTATTAACAAATATTGCAGTGAATCTACCTGCAGGTATTGTGGCGTTTGTAATGAAATTAGCATTGGCTGAAGGTAAGCTGCCAAGAAAAATAATGAGAAGTGCTAGCGGGAGTGAAAATCTAAAAGCTGAAAGTAATGTGATATTTGTACGCGATACCCTTGCTGAAGCACGTAGATTAGGGATATCACTTCCACGACTTGAATCTTTAGATTCTCCTATTTATAGAGAATTGTAGTGATATATTAAAATATACAAAGAGGGAAAATTCAGATATAATTGAAAGATTTGAACCATATGCTTATGGAGCGTAGCTCGGAAATGCTTATTCAGAATTAAGTAATCCAGTAGACAGCATATATTATTACATGACTATGATAAAAAAATTAGGAGGAGGACTAGAAACAGCAAGTCAAATGGATGAAGAATTTGCAATAGCAATTGATAGAACAATTTCATTAACTGGACCTTTAGGATTTATATTGATAGAATTATAGATGATTAAAAGGAATACATAGAGCCATAACAGCTTTAGAGTATTCCTTTTTTTTATTTTTATGAATGTACTAGATAATTTGGAATAAAAGTTTTTGTAATGCTTTGTAAAATTCAAAGCAATAGTCAAAACAAACTTAAAAGCATTTATTAAGAATTCTTATACTAATGTAACAAAAATGTAATTTTAATGAAATGCAGTTAAATTGATGAAAGAAATAGAATCATATAAAATAAGTTATATGAAGTGAAGTTAAAAAGATGAGTAACTATAAAATAAATAAATAATAATAAAACAGTAAGATTAAATGACAACAATTCTGATACAAAGAACAC
Source organism: Clostridium sp. DL-VIII (assembly GCF_000230835.1). Taxonomy (NCBI): domain Bacteria; kingdom Bacillati; phylum Bacillota; class Clostridia; order Eubacteriales; family Clostridiaceae; genus Clostridium; species Clostridium sp. DL-VIII. The sequence continues at coordinate 3,898,350 of NZ_CM001240.1, read as the reverse complement.
ATAACAAAATATACATCAAATTTTTAAGTTGTTATTCTTAGAGGATTAAAGAAAAAGGAGAATTTATAGATGAAAAACATATTAGATATAGAAAAAATTGAAAAGTATTATGGCAATAAAGGGAATTTAACAAAGGCAATAGATAATATAAGCTTTAAGGTAGATGAGGGAGAGTTTGTTGGAATAATGGGGCCTTCTGGAAGTGGCAAAACTACCCTTCTTAATTGTATATCAACTATTGATAGTGTTACTGCAGGAAAGATATTGATAAATGGTAATGACATTACAAGGTTAAAATCAAAAGAATTAGATAAGTTTAGGCAAAATGAGCTAGGTTTTATATTTCAGGACTTTAATTTATTGGATACACTTACAGCTTATGAGAATATTGCTTTAGCCTTAACAATAAAGGGAGAGGACACCTATAAAATAGATAAAGAAATACAAGCAATAGCAGAACATTTAGAAATAGGAAAAGTACTTAATAAATATCCTTATGAGATGTCAGGTGGGCAAAAACAAAGAGTTGCTTCAGCAAGGGCAATTGTAACTAATCCATCTTTAGTTCTTGCTGATGAACCAACAGGGGCACTAGACTCAAAATCAGCGAGGCTGCTTCTTGAAAGGTTTGAAATTTTAAATAATAATTTGAAAACTACAATACTTATGGTTACCCACGATTCTTTTACAGCAAGCTATGCTCATAGAATACTTTTTATTAAGGATGGAAGAATCTTCAATGAGCTCATAAGAGGTAAGGACACAAGAAAAGAATTTTTTAATAAAATCATAGAAGTTATATCCGTTCTTGGAGGTGATGATAACAATGTATTTTAAGCTGGCCTTTGGCAATATAAAAAAGAGTTATAAGGATTATACTATATACTTCTTAACATTAATATTAGCTGTCTGTATATTTTATAGCTTTAATTCTATAGATTCACAAAAGGCACTCTTTGATATAAAATCTTCAAATGCTAATTATATAGAAAAACTAACAGTTACTATGTCTTATTTTTCAATGTTTGTATCAGTAATACTAGGAAGTTTAATATTGTATGCTAATAATTTTCTAATAAAAAAACGTAAAAAAGAGTTAGGTATATATATGACTTTAGGAATGGGAAAGAGAAAAATATCTAAGATTTTAGTAACAGAAACTTTCATGGTAGGCGCTATATCTTTAGTTGCAGGCCTTATATTGGGAATGGCAGCATCACAGGTCTTATCTACTCTTATCTTAAAGCTGTTCGATGTTTCTATGAATGAATATAGATTTATAGTTTCTATGAATGCTATAGGAAAGACTATATTATATTTTGGAATAATGTTTTTACTTGTAATGATTTTTAATGTATTTGTTGTTTCTAAGTACAAAATAATCGACTTACTTTCAGCATATAGAAAAAATGAAAAAATGAAATTTAAAAATCCATATATATATTTGACAGCATTTTTGTTAAGTATAATATCTCTTTCAGCTGTATATAAATTTCTATTAAAGATAGGGATAGATACATGGAATCCAATGTTTAGGCCAGCACTAATTATTGGTGTAATTAGTACAGTACTATTTTTCTTTAGTTTATCTGGAGTTATATTATATTTTTTAAATAAAAATAAGAAGGTATATTTCAAGGGATTGAACATATTCGTTATAAAGCAGGTAAATAGCAAGTTTAATACACATTTTTTATCAATGTCAGTAATATGTTTAATGCTATTTACTACAATACTTGTATTATCTACAGGAATAGGTCTTAAGAAAAATTATGAAGCAGGCCTTGAAAAAATAACACCTTTTGATGCTAGTGTGATCATATACCCTCAGGGTAAAAATATTTCTTTAGATGAAGTGTTTAGTAAAATTGATTTTAAAATAAGTGAAAATGAAAAATATACAACTTATGATGAATATGCTTCAGCAGTAGAACTTAAGGATTTATTTAAAACTGAAGATGATGCTTTTAAAAGTTATACAGCAAGCTTTGTAAAAATATCTGATTACAATAAAATATTAAAACTAAAAGGTGAAAAAGAAGTTAATTTAAATAGTGATGAGGTTTTAATCTTATCAAATTATAACAAATTAGCTGATCCAATTAATGAAAAATTAAAGCATAGCAATAAAGTTAATATTAAAGGAAAAGGGTATATAGCGAAAAATCACAAGGCACTACAAGAAAATCTTGAAACTTCTATAATGGCAGAAAATTATTGCACTATAGTAATAAATGATGAGTTTTTACCAGAGAGTAAAGTTTATAAATCCGTGATAGATGTAATGTATACTGATAAAAATAGAGAAAAAAACAATGAAAAATACCAAGAAATTTATAATAATTCTTTGATTGGTGGTAAGTATGAAAGCATAGATGTCCCACATATGGATGCCTATTCAAAGGATGCCATTTATTTTAAGGAAAAGGGAGCTTCAACTTCTGAATTATTTCTTGGTTTATATTTAGGTATGATATTTTTGATATCAAGTATGGCTGTATTATCACTTCAGCAATTATCAGAAGCTAGTGACAGTATAGAAAGATATAAAGCTTTAAAGAGAATTGGTGCTAATAAAAAAATGATAAATAAAACCATCTTTCTTCAAACCTTAATATATTTCAGCCTTCCAGTAATTCTTGCATTATTTCATTCAATTGTTGGCATTATTGTAGTTAACAAAGAGATAAGTAATTTCAATCAAGTAGATATTAGATTTTCAGCGTTAATGACGGCTGTAATATTTATTGTAGTATATGCAGGATATTTCTATACAACATATACAGGCTATAAGAACATAGTGAAAAATAGCATTTAGCTATACAAATACCATTAGTATTTATAAAGAAAAATTCTCGTAGTTAACTAAGAATGGAATTATGATATTTCATTACTTTAATAATATAGAAGAAATACAGTAAAGAAAGGTTTTTTGTAAATGAAAAAGTTTCTTATTTACTCTCGCCAAAGAACAAATAAGAAACTTTAAAATGATTATCGCTACAAGTGTTAAAGATGATCGCCAAGGTTAGATTATTTATAATCCAACTAAGGTTCTGCACCAACAGAATCTGTGACAAAAAAGCTAAAACTACAAGTATATAATAATCGCTACAAATATTATTATAACATAACTTTAGTGTGTTTTTTTAAAATTAAAATTATGCTATAACTGTTGTAATTAATCCTATGAGATACATACCTAAGATTTCACTTACACTTGGAGTTTTTTAGGTAGTTTATTATTGCAATACATGTAATTATTACTTATAGATTAGCTCTTTAACATTTGTAGTTAAAGGAGTTAAAAATGAATAAATTAAATGTAGTATTTACTAAGTTTATGAATACAATATTAAAAATCGTATTATCAATTGTTATTGTAGCAAGTGTTGGTATGTTGTTTGTTACTATTTTAGACTTTAATGCAGGCACTATAGTATTTACTTTTGCTATAATGAGTTCACTATTTTTAGGATATAAAATAATAAATTCTAATCTTAATAATAAACAAAAAATATGTTTATTAATCTTAATGGCAGCAACAATTAGAATCCTATGGTTATTAAATGCTGATAATACACCTGTTTCTGATTTTAAAGTTATGTATGAAGCTGCTAAAGCTTTTGCTCAGGGGGATAGCAGCTACTTTAAAGGAAATTCATATATAGCAAGATTTCCACATCTAACGATAACAGTTCTATATATGTCACTAATTGAATATTTATCTCCTCAGTATAATTTATTAGTGATGAAAGTTATAAACTTATTTTTAGGGTTACTAGTGTTAGTACTAATATACTTTATAAGTTATGAATTGTTCAATGACAAAAGGAAAGCATTACTATCATTATTAATAGGTAGTATATTCCCACCGCTTGTTACCTATACTTCAGTGTTTTGTAGTGAAAACTTGGCCATGCCTTTTTATTTATTAAGCGTATATTTATTTTTTAAGAGTATGAAAAATGATAAATATAAATTTCTTGGTTTTAGCAGTGCATTTTTAGCAATTGGGAATCTATGTAGGATGATTGCTATAGTGATTTTAATTGCTTACAGTTTGTATATTATACTTTACCTAAAGGATAATATATCAAGAAAAGTATTAAATATACTCTTTATTATTACACCTTATATAATGATTATGGTTTTAGTTAGCAATATTCTTAAAAATATGGATATTACAGAAAACCAATTATGGAGAGGCAGTGAACCTAAAATAACAAATGTGCTAAAAGGAACCAATATAAGTAACCTAGGAATGTGGAATGTTGAAGATGCACAAATGATAGAAAAATACTTAAATAACTATGATGAACTTGATGAAAAATGCAAAGAAACAATTTATTTAAGGTTAACTAGTAATTCACCTATTAAATTAGTGGTTTTCTATGTAGTAAAACTTGCTGCTCAGTGGTGCGTAGGAGATTATGGAGGATCCTTATGGACTCAAAAAGATATACCTGAAAATCAAATCATATTTAAAATTGCAACTTTTGGTTCAATGCCTTTTGAGTTATTTTATATTATTATATTAATTTTGATATTTCTAGGATTGAAAGATAGAAAAAATATTGATGCAGAATCAAAATTAAATTTGCTCTATTTAATATTTTGTGGATATATAGCAGCTTATTTAATTACTGAAAACCAGAGTAGGTATGGGTATATTGTTTGTTGGTTATTTATTATATTATCTGTTGAGGGGAGAGATAATTTAGAATTATTAAATCATATTTATAAACTACATCAATTTAAACTTATAAAATTGATTGGTGATAGGATAAGTTTAAATGAAATAAAATATTCAAGAAATTCTGAAAATATTGCAAATAATGATGGGGAGAAAAAGTTGAAGAAATGTGTGCAAGCGATAAAAAATAAAACTTATTAACTTAACAAGATCATTATATATCTCACTTTTTTCGATAGTTTGACTATAAATAGTATATTTGCTATAATTCAACAAATGAACACTTTTGTTATGTACTTTTTTATGTTTTGATTAAGATATTAATTATAACAAATAATTTCTAAATGTTCTGTTATGACTGTAATAAATTATAAGTAGTGTAAGGTAATACGAGAGGAAGCGTTATGAGAAAAATTATTGTTATTGAAGATGATGAAGTTATAAGGGAGGAATTGCAAAGTTTTTTAGAGAGATATGGATATGAAGTGAAGGCTCCTTTAGATATGGATAATATAATAAATTATATTAAAAGTGAGAACGCTGAACTTATATTGCTAGATATTAATCTGCCTATGTATGATGGTTACTATATATGCAGGGAAGTACGCAAGACTTCAGAGGTACCAATCATAATAGTTACGAGTAGAGATAGCGAAATAGATGAGCTTATGAGCATGAATTTGGGGGCGGATGACTTTATTACAAAACCTTATAATACAGAAATACTACTTGCCAGGATAACAAATATTTTAAAAAGGACTTATGGAAACATAAAAATTAGCAATATATTAAGCTACAGGGATTTTGATTTAAACCTTTCAAATGCAACGGTTATTTGTAAAGATAAGTCTTTAGAGTTAACTAAAAATGAGGTTAAAATACTATCATTTTTGATAAATAATAAAGGAAATATAGTAAAAAGAGATTCTCTTATAGAGTATCTTTGGAAAGCAGAGTATTTTGTAGATGACAGCACTTTAAATGTTAATATAAATAGATTAAGAAAGAAGCTTGAAGAAATAGGAATAGAAAATCCAATAGAGACAAGAAGAGGAATGGGGTACATTATGCCATGACTATAAGTGAATTTCTTAAAGATAAAGCTATTGTAATACTATGTAATACTCTTTTTTTTATTATATTGTCAACAATAATGTTTGTTATAAATGTTAATTTAATTATAGTTATGTTTGTTTTTTGTATATGGTTTTTTCCGTTGGGGTCTTATATGACTTTAGAATATATAAAACATAAAAAATATTTTGGGGAAATTGACAGTTTGTTAGAAAAATTGGACAAGAAATATTTAATTCCAGAGATGCTAAAGGAAGCCGAATCTATACAAGGAGAAAAATTCAACTCTATACTTAAAGAATTAAGCAGAGATATGTATGAGCATGTAAAATATTATAAAGATTTGCAGGAAGATTATAGAGAATATCTAGAAGTCTGGATTCATGAAATTAAAACACCAATAGCTTCTTCAAAGCTTGTTATTGAGAACAATCAAAATGAAGTGACTAATAAAATAGACTTTCAGATAGATAAAATTGAAAGATTTGTTGAACAGGTACTTTACTATTCTAGAAGTAATGATGCTTATAAAGATTATATTATAAAACAAATTAATCTAGGTGATATAGTAAGAAATGTAGTAAAAAGAAACTATAGAGATTTCATTCATAAGAAAATAAAAATAAATATAAAAGACATTGATGAAATTGTATATAGCGATGGGAAATGGGCTGAATTTATCATTAATCAGATAATAGTAAATTCAATAAAATATTCAGGTAATAAGAATCCTCAAATTAATATATCATCAATGAAAAAAGCCAATTCGGTAATGTTATTTATAGAAGATAATGGAGTAGGGATAATAGATAAGGATATAGATAGAGTATTTGAAAAAGGCTTCACTGGTGAGAATGGAAGAAGATTTAGCAAAAGTACAGGTATGGGTTTGTATTTATGTGAAAAGCTCTGCTCAAAATTGGGAATGAAAATTACTATTGACTCTAAAGTTAATGAAGGAACCAAAGTAACATTAATATTTCCTTTATCGGGTATGGCAACTTTTAATGATGATTAAAAATGTATTAATTATTGGGAAAAGATATAGTCAAGAAGATATATATTAATAATGCTAGGCGATAAGATATATTTTAAAATCATATCTTATTTTTTATAAAAAATATAACTAAAAAAGAGGTATAAATTATGATAAAACCAATTGTAAAAGATGTATTGTTTTTAGGACAAAAATCAGAAGAGGCAACTAAAAATGATATAGCAGTAATTGATGATTTAATAGATACATTAAGAGCAAACTTAGAGCATTGTGTTGGGCTGGCTGGTAATATGATTGGAGTAAAGAAACGTATATTGGTGTTTACTGTAGGAGGCCTTATTGTGCCTATGATAAATCCGGTTATATTAAAGAGGGAAAAGCTTTATGAAACAGAAGAGAGTTGTTTATCTTTAATTGGCGTTAGAAAAACAAAGAGATATGAAATGATAGAGGTTAAGTATCTTGATAGAAACTTTAAGAAGCAAAAGCAAGTTTTTACTGGATTTACAGCACAAATAATTCAACATGAAATGGATCATTTTGAAGGTATAATAATCTAAGTATAAAGTTAGTAACTGATTTTACACTAGCATATATGTATGTTAGAATTAAGTACAAAAATGAAATCTTTTCGAAAAAGTTAGATAGATTTGAGGTGCTGATAATGAATATAAAGATAGTTCCTGGCCTTAATAACTCTGGACCAGAGCATTGGCAGACTATTTGGGAGAAAAAATATGGGTTTGAAAGAATAGCTCAAGAGGAATGGGAGTATCCTGTATATAAAGAATGGGAAAAAAATTTAATAGAAAGCCTTTCAAGAGAAAAGAGCTGTGATGTAGTATTGATTGCGCACAGCCTCGGCTGCCTGCTTACTGTAAAAGCCATGCCTAAGATACGAAAATATCTGAAAGCAGTCTTCTTAGTGGCTCCACCAGATCCAAACAAGGAACAATTTCCAAATTTCTTAGATTCCTTTGAGCATTTGCCAGAAGCTAACTTGGAGCTGCCTGGAATACTGGTTTATAGTGAGAATGATCAATATTCCTCATCTCTGTTTTGTATAGAAAAAGGTAAACAGTGGGGTATTGAAACAATGTCTGTTGGCAGAAAGGGCCATATAAATAGTGAATCCAATATAGGTGATTGGAGTGAAGGATTCAATTTATTTCAGAAACTATTAGAAAGAATTCAATGAAATAATAAATTAAATAATATTTACTTTTTCAATTCTTAAAGCACAATATCTTAAAGTAAGGATTCGTATCACAGGTGAATATATGAAAAAGATTATGAATGAACAACTAATTTATGAAATACTTTCAGTTGTAGAAGAAATACCTGAAGGGAAAGTAGCTACATATGGACAAATTGCTGGGCTTATTGGTAGAGACAAAAATGCACGACTTGTTGGGAAGGTTCTTAGCAATGCAGAATTTTATGGGGAATATCCATGCCATCGTGTGGTAAATCATGCTGGAAGGCTGGCACCGGGGTGGCAGGAACAACGATTTCTGCTGTTAGAAGAAGGCGTATCATTTAAAAATGAAAATCATGTTGATATGAAGGAAAATCAGTGGGACTGCTAGGATGGAGATGCACGATGAATGAGCAGGATTTTTGAAATTTTATAAATTTTAAAAGGAAAAGCAATTTTCAATATTTGTTTATTTACTATTAAAACTTAAACCAATGATATTATAAATTCCATTGGTTTAAGTTTTAATTTTTTTGAGTTAAGTGTGTGTATTAAGTATAGATAAACAAAACAATTTGTTTTTTAGAATAGGCAGCTCTTTATATCAAGGAGATTCCAGCAATATGATTAGAAAGCCGCTCGTAAACCATTTCTGCCATCTTCTCATCACTCTCTGTCATACCACTTTTGCACCAAATCATCAATACGTTGAAAAATCCCCCCGCAATGAATCCAATATTATATTTTTCAAATTCAGGAGAGCAGTCCATGGTGCATGTTATAGTTTTGGAGTATATATTAAGAAATTCAATAGACCGTTCAAGTATTAAGTGGGCTAATTTAGACCTTAGTAGGTTTTCAATAAATTTTTGATGTTGTCTAAAATAATAAAAAAATAAACGTGTCATTTCATAATTGCTAATTTCTTTATGATTTAAAAGAGTTGAATACTCTTTAAACATGTCATCCAAATGATCAATAAGGATATCCTCCATTATGTTGTAATTTCGATAAAAAGCCATTCGTGATACACCAGCTTTTTGCGATACTTCGGTAATAGAAATATTCTTAAAGTCTTTTTTCTCCATTAAAGACATAAGAGCACTAAAAATACTTTCTTTTGTAATCTTATTCTGTTCAGCATTGTATTTATTAGTCATAAACAATTTTCCTCCTTTTGTAACAGCTAGCCCATATGCTCTTGAATTATTTACTTTATCAAATTATACTGTACTCCATAAGAAGTTACAAGTGAAACACCTGAGAGGAGAGCGTTATGAAAATATTTTATTTTACAGCAACTGGCAACAATTTATATGTGGCAAAGAGAATTGGAGGGGAAAGCTATTCTATTCCTAAGTTAATGAAACAAGGACAATTTGAGTTTGAAGATGAAAAGATTGGTATTGTATTTCCAAGTTATTATGGAGGGGTTCCTAGAATTGTTGAGGAGTTTCTAAATAAAGTCAAACTAAAAAGTAAGTATATTTTTGCGGTGGTGTCTTTTGGATCTTTTTCAGGAGCAGTCATACCTGAGCTTTTAGAAATTGGAAAAAGAAATCAAATCCAATTTTCATACATTAACGAAATACTTATGGTTGACAATTACCTTCCAGTGTTTGATATATCTAAAGAGATGAAAAAAGAGCCAAAGAAAAAAATAGAAGAAAATCTTGTAAAAATAATTAATGATATCCAGGTTGAAAAAGTATATATCAAGAGACACGCTGCAGTTATAAGATCTATTGAACCAATATTAAAAAAGTTTTATTCTAGTACTAAGGCTAACCTTGAATATGATAAGAATTTCTATGTAGAAGATACCTGTAATAGCTGCAAAGTTTGTGAGAAAGTTTGCCCAGTAAATAATATTAATGTAGATACTAAACCTGTTTATAAAGGAAATTGTGAGAAGTGTTTAGCATGTATTAATCATTGTCCACAGAATGCTATACGTCTTAAGCAGGAAAAAAGTAAAGCTAGATTTATTAATCAAAATGTTAAATTGAAGGAAATAATAGAGGCAAATAATTAATTTTAAAAACTGGTAGGAATACCTGTCTGGATGGACATATACCTGCATCATTGGCTTTAGAAAAAATTTTCCGCACATTACACCAGTAACAGTCATCATGTTAAATTTGTTTTCCGTTCCAGCAGTTAGAAGAGCCCAATCTTCTACTTTTGTAAAAGGGTTAAAGTCAAAAGTCTTTAAATCTATTTCCTCAAAATTCATATAACCGCTCCTTTTTAGTGTCTTATTTGTAGTTTACAAAATAATGATATAATAGATAGCAATGAATATACAAGTATGAAAATTTTTTCTGTGTTAGTATAAAAAAATATACTCAATACGAAAATCTGAATCCATTATGGTGAGTTTTGTATAATTTGTATATAATATAAATGTGATAAAACACATATTCAAATGAAAATCTATATAATTGACATGGAAAAGGAGGCATGGCTTTTATGAATACACCTGTTATTTGTGCATAGCAGAGGCTATTGCATAAAGTAAATAATTAAATTATGAAATAGTCTTTGCTCGAATCTAAAATAGTATTAAATTTAGGAGGAGCAGGTAATGGGCTATTCGAGTGCTCGGGATGTTTTCCCTGAAAATATATTGAGAATTATACAAGAATATGTGGATGGTGAATGCATTTATATACCCAAAAAAGAAGAGAATAAAATGGCATGGGGGGAGCTAACCAAGAGTAAAGAAGAACTTTTGGTTAGAAACAATAAGATATATGAAGATTATTTATCAGGAATATCTATTCAAAACCTTTCAGAAACATATTATTTATCACCCAAAACTATACAAAGAATTATTTTACAAAAAAAGAATATATAATAATAGAAAGTACGCTATCTAATTTGTATTAGGTGGCGCATTTTTATTTATGAAACAAAAATGAGGTTTTATGTAATATGCAGTGTTGATAAAATATACATAGAAAAAGATTGGAGGAGTTATTTATGACAATAGATATTTTTTATGCATAGCAGAGGCTATTGCATTATGATGAAATAGCCTTTGTAAATCCTAAACAACTTAAGACTTAGGAGGAGCAAAATGAGCTATTTAAAAAAATATCAATGGGAACTAATCCCTAAAAGTTTACCCAAAGTAAGAAGGAATTGCCCTAAATGTAATGAAAAAGTGTGCTATATAAATAGTGAAAAATTTAGAGTAAATGCAAATAAAAACAGCATTGACATTTGGATGATTTATCAATGCGAAAAATGTAAGTCAACATGGAATATGGCAATATATGAAAGAGTAAAACCACATGATATTAATAAATATGAGTATGAAAAATTTCTTTCTAATGATGAAGAACTAGTTAAAGAATATGCTTTTAATTTAAGTATGTATAATAAAAATAAAACTGAAGTTATTCTAGAAGACCCTAATTATGAATTAATAGAGAAGAAATCAGAAGCATCTTATATTAATGAAAATGAACTTATTATTGAAATTGTTTGCAAGTATTTAATAGAGCTTAGAGTAGACAAGCTTTTGAGTGATAAACTTGGAATTTCAAGAAGTAAAATAAAAAATATGAATAAAGAAGGGTTAATCTTTATTAAGGATAATAAAGGTTCATTAAATATAAAAGTAAAAGATAGAATTGAGATACATGTTTTAAATTCAGCAGAAAATATAGAAATTTTAGAAGCTATAGAATAAGTTATTTTAACGGTCAACATTTATCTTAAATAAATATTTAGAATGATCTATAAAACTCTAATAGATCATTCTTTTTTGTTCAAGGAATCATATGTTTACATAAGTTGTACTCAAGAATTTACATTGCATATTTTGTGTTAGCATCTCTGTAAACAATAGTGCTGTAATTTCATTATCGCAACTTATATAGATATAGTTTGAAGAGCTATATACTTGTATTGTTTTGATAATTCATATAGAAAAGTAAAGATATTGAAATTTATGACGATAGTAATAATATGGATATATAACATAATATTTCAATCACAGATGGAATTTTAGTTGGTCAAGTTTAGCAGCATGGTTTACAGTGCGAAAGGAGGGAGAGCTCATGAGAATTACGGCAGGTATGCAAGCAAGATTATATATGGAAATGCTTAGAATTTCTAATGCTCAGAAAGTAAAAAGATCAGCAGCCTACAAGTCATCAGATACTATTACCCTAAGCGGTGCAGCTAAGAAAATGTCTCAAGTTAGTAAAAATAATGGACCATCATCAAATAGGAGAATAGATGAGTCTATTGGCCTCAAAAGTTATATTAATAAAGCAAAAGAAAAAAATGCAGAAACTATTAAAAGTGCTGGAGATAAAATAACATCGAGAAATTCTTATGTAAGTGAAACTGATGTATGTTATGAAGCATTAAATGATAAATATAACAAACTTCTTGAAGTAGCAAAATCTCATTCAAATCCTGAGGCTTATATTCAGGATAAGTATTGCAATGAAAATTCACTATATTATGTATCTGATTTAACAGATGAAGAACGAGAAGCTGCATATGATAATGAAATAAATATGTTAAAGTATGGGAAGATAAATGGCTGTAATATGAGAGATTCATTGTTTAGGGGAATAACTTTTCCTAATGCAAATGAGGAAGACGAAGATCAGAAAACATTCAACAGGCAAGTGGTTAATTCAGAGATGGATAATTTATTTAAAGAAAATGGAATTGAAGTTCCAGAAGGTACTAAGTTATCTTTTTCTATAGACCCATATAGTTATAATTTGACTGTTAATTGCACTGAAGAAAAAGGAGTAAAGGAAAAAATGGAAGAGCTTCTTAATTCAGGAGATAATTCAAGGGAATTGTATAATCATATTCTTTCATCATCACGATATGGGATAGCAAAGAGTACTCAATTTACTCAGGATGGATTTAGGAAATATGATTTGTACCATGAGGCTTTAGATGTAACTGGAATTGATATTAGAAGTTTAACAGAGAAAGATGGAAGTTATTATACTGATGATGGGAAAAACATTACTGATATTTTTAATTCTAAACTTGAAGAGATGGCTAAAAGCGGAAAGCCCTATGTGCCTAAACAATATACAGGGGTATGCGAAGAGACTTTTGCAAGTATGATTCAAGAAATGTCATATAAAGGTTGGAATAACATTCCTGACATGACGTTATCAATTAATTATAGTGATAATAAATTACAAGATGTTTGCCAAAATACTAATTATAGTGAAAGCTATAACAAAGATACAATTTATAAATATGGTAAAAATAGTTTTAATACATTGCCATATTTATAAAAAGTTTATAAAAAGTTACAAATCTAAAAGATTAAATAATGAAGGAGAATACTCGATGAAGGAGGTTCTTCTTCTATTATGTATGCTTAATAATTGTTTAGCATATGGAAGAAAAACTTCTTCAGCATTTGTTAGTACTAAATTATTATTTGTACGGATAAATTAGGTTTCGCATATGTTATGCTCTAGATGTTTTACATTGCCATTTTACTTTTATGCAACAATAGGCTTTATTATAGTTACTGGATTTATTTCAATGTTTCTTATTATTTTTATAATGTCTGTTAATGGGATTATCCACATTATTTACGCATCTAAAAATATAAGAAAGAAGAGTTTATTTTATATTGTTTTAATGCTATTTCTAATATTAAATTTATTTTGTATGATTAAGCTTTGCAGATTAATAGAAGTAGAATTATATAGTAATAATAAAAACTATTATTGACAAAATTTATACTATAAGCTATTATTTTAAGTAAATTAATAGATAAAAGCAATGAAAAAGAGGAGTAGAAATTTTTTCGCATTAAAGGAAACTAACTCAGGAGAGTTTGGGAGTACGGTTCTTTTAGCAAGGAAACTCACTCAGACGAGCTGAGGAGTACAGTTCTTTAGCTAAATCATAGATTTAGAAAGAACTAGCAAGAACTAGCAAGAACTAGCAAGAGAGAGGGAATAGCTGGAAACCCTTATGCAGGAAATTTTGAAGGTAGCTTTTGAGCTTCTTTAGTGAAATAGTAGTAGCTAAAGACGGTTTATCTGAGCCGTTATTTGAATTAAGAGTCCATTAGAGCATATACTTGCTTGCGTGGAAATAAAGGTGGTACCGCGAGTCTTCGTCCTTTTGTGACGAGGGCTCTTTTTGGCATTGAGACTCTGAATCTTTGATTTGGTTATTCGAAAGTCCGAAGCGAACATATGTGAGTCGGGTTTCCTGGCATTGAAAATCCAAATCTTTGATTTGGTTATTCGAAAGCCCCCAGCGAACGTATGTGAGTCGGGTTTCCTTTATTTATATACCTTAGCTCAAAAGATAGTTATTCATTGTGAATTATATATTTTAGTAAATTAACAGTCTGGAGGAATAGAAATGTCAGAAGAAATAAAAAATATATCAACTACGTATGATCCAAAAGAATTTGAAGATAGGATTTATAAGAATTGGGAGGAGAAAGGTTATTTTACGCCAAGTATTGATAAAAATAAAAAGCCATATACTATAATAATGCCGCCCCCAAATATAACAGGTCAGCTTCACTTAGGGCATGCTTTTGATGATACTCTTCAAGATATGCTTATTAGATTTAAAAGAATGCAAGGTTACGCTGCTTTATGGCTTCCTGGTGAAGATCATGCTTCTATTGCAACAGAAGTTAAAGTTGCAAACAAGCTAGCTGAGGAAGGTTTTGATAAGAAGGAAATGGGAAGAGAAGCGTTTCTAGAAAAAGTATGGGAATGGAGTGACAAATACAGAGCTACAATAAGAAACCAAGTTAAAAAACTTGGAGTATCAGCTGATTTTACAAGAGAAGCTTTTACTATGGATGAAAATCTTAGTGCTGCTGTAAAACATGTATTTGTTAAGCTTTATAATGAAGGTTTAATTTATCAAGGAAATAGAATAACTAACTGGTGTACACATTGTCAAACAGCATTATCTGATGCTGAAATTGAATATGAAGAGCAGGCAGGCCATTTCTGGCATATAAATTATCCGTTAGCTGATGGATCAGGTTTCCTTGAAATTGCAACAACAAGACCTGAAACCTTGCTTGGAGACAGTGGTGTAGCTGTAAATCCAAATGATGAAAGATATAAACACCTTATTGGAAAAACTGTAATACTTCCACTTGTTAACAGAGAAATTCCTATAGTTTCTGATGATTATGTAGATTTAGAATTTGGAACTGGTGCAGTTAAGATGACTCCAGCTCATGACCCTAATGATTTTGAAGTAGGAAAGAGACACAACTTAGAGATCATAAGAGTTATGGATGATAAGGGAATTATCAATGAAAAGGGTGGAAAATATAAGGGCTTAGATAGATATGAAGCTAGAAAAGCCATAGTTAAAGATTTAGAAGAGGCTGGACTTTTAGTTAAAATTAAAGATCATACTCATAATGTTGGTACTCATGATAGATGTGGAACTACTGTAGAGCCTATAATATCTAAACAATGGTATGTTAAGATGGAAGATCTTGCAAAGCCAGCTATAGAAGTAGTAAAGAGTGGAAAAACAAAGTTTGTTCCTGAAAGATTTGATAAGATATATTTTAACTGGATGGAAAACATTCAAGACTGGTGTATTTCAAGACAGTTATGGTGGGGACATAGAATACCAGTTTACTACTGTCAAGACTGCGGTGAAATGATGGTACTTGAGGAAGCGCCACATAAATGTACTAAATGTGGAAGTACTAACATTGAGCAGGATAATGATGTACTTGATACTTGGTTTTCTTCAGCACTTTGGCCATTCTCAACTCTTGGCTGGCCAAACAAAACAGAAGATTTAGATTACTTCTATCCAACAAGCACATTGGTTACTGGGCATGATATCATATTCTTCTGGGTTGCAAGAATGATATTCTCAGGACTTCACTGCATGGGTGAAACTCCATTTAATACAGTGCTTATTCATGGTTTAATAAGAGATTCAGAAGGAAGAAAGATGAGTAAATCTTTAGGAAATGGTGTTGATCCATTAGAAGTTATTGAAACTTATGGTGCAGATGCTTTAAGATTTATGATAGCTACAGGTAATGCTCCAGGAAATGATATGAGATATTACCCAGAAAGAGTTGAATCTTCAAGAAACTTTGCTAATAAGATTTGGAATGCATCAAGATTTGTAATGATGAACCTTGATAAAGATATAATGAACAAATATAAAGACTGCAAAGAATATTCTTTAGCAGACAAGTGGATATTATCTGAGATGAACACTTTAGTTAAAGAAGCTACAGAAAACATGGAGAAATTCGAGCTTGGAATTGCAATGCAAAAAGTTTATGATTTTATGTGGACTGAATTCTGTGACTGGTATATAGAACTTGTTAAACCAGTGTTCTATGGTGATGATGAAAAAGCTAAGGGAATAGCTTACAATGTATTAAACACTGTATTAATTACAGGCTTAAAATTATTACATCCAGCTATGCCATTTATTACAGAAGAAATCTTCACTCATTTAAGTGATGAAGAAACTATAACAACTTCAGCTTGGCCTGTATTTGATGAAGCTTTAGTAAATAAAGAAGCTGAGGCTGATATGGCATTTGTAATTGAAGCTATAAAAGGCTTAAGAAATGTAAGAGCTGAAATGAATGTACCCCCATCAAGAAAAGCTAAAGTAATATGTTATATTGCAGAAGATGCTAAAAAAGCATTTAATGCAGGTGTAGCTTATATTGAGAAGTTAGCTTCAGCTTCAGAAGTAGAATTTATTGATGATAAAGCTAATGTTCCAGCTAATGCTGTGTCTTTAGTTGTTAAAGGTGGAGAATTATTTATGCCTTTACTTGACTTAGTTGATAAAGATAAAGAACTAGAAAGATTAAATAAGGAAGTTAAAAAGCTAGAAGGCGAAATTGAAAGAATAGATAAGAAATTAGGAAATCAAGGTTTTGTAGCTAAAGCACCAGCAGCAGTTATAGATGCTGAAAAAGAGAAGAGAGTAAAATACGTTGAAATGCTTGAAGCTGTTAAAGTTAGAATTGAAGCTTTAAATTAATATTTTTTACCTTATAAATTAAATAGCAAAATATTAGGATGAGTTTTAGGAATAAAGCTCATCCTATATTTATAGATATACAACTTTGAACTTAGACTTATGTGGTAGCTTGCCGAAATCACATACATTTTTATTCCACAGGACTTGTGAAATTTTCGCTGGAAAGTTATAAATGTGAGCCATGCACCCATTTCTGCATGCTCCCGAAACAAGTTCGTTACAAGCAGTAAATGGAACAAGCTCTAGAGGAAACTCGACTCACTTTCGTTCGCTGAGTAAGTGATTCACACAAAATCATAGATTTTGGTTCACTACTTAAGAATTTTCAGCAGCTCAATTTCAAATGCCTGCTTCACAAAAATGTATATGATTTCTAGTATAGATACACACAAAAGTTTAATTTAAGTGGATAATTATCCTATATATAAGTCAAGTTTATAATTTGTTTATCTATATAGATAAACAATTTAAGACTTTAACATATAGATTGACGTAAGAACTATAAATTAAAAGACTTGCACAAATGTATAAATTTACTTTTTGATTTGGGTATCTATAAGTAAAAATATAGGGTATACAAAATAATACAGTAATTTTAAATGAGGAGATATTTTAAATGGATAAAGAGAAAATAATAGAAAAAACTATAGAGTTTGTGAGAAATAAGTTAGAAGGAGAGGGATCTGGACACGATTTTTGGCATGTTTATAGAGTTTATAAGATATCAGTAAGTTTAAGTATGGAAGAAAAAGAAGAAGTTGATTTATTTATAGTAAAATTAGGAGCCTTGCTTCATGATATAGCAGACTGGAAATTTAATGACGGAGATACTACTATTGGAGCTGATATATCTAGGAATTTTCTAAGTTCACTTGGAGTTGATGATAAAACTATAGAGCAGGTAGCTTATATAGTTGAAAATATATCCTTTAAAGGTTCTGGAGATACTTCGAAGATGAATACCTTAGAGGGAAAAATCGTTCAAGATGCTGACAGGTTAGATGCACTTGGGGCAATAGGAATTGCAAGAACCTTCGCATATGGTGGACACGCAGGAAGAGAAATTTATAATCCTAATATTAAATACGAAGAGCATAAGACCTTTGAACAATATAAAAATAGTACTGGAACATCAGTTAACCACTTTTATGAGAAATTACTGCTGCTAAAGGATAGAATGAATACAAAGCCAGGAAAAAGATATGCAGAAAAAAGACATAAATTTATGGAAGAATATTTAAAAGAATTCTATGCAGAATGGGAAGGAAAACTTTAGTTAGGAAATTATTTCCTTGTTTCAATTTATTAACTGTGAATAATAGTTTCAATATTATTGTAATATGGCAGCGGCATATCTAATATATTAAAACATGAAACATAATTATAAAAGGGAAAACTACAATATGTAAATTTTGTTTTGTTGAATTAGTAGTCTTTCTATAGAAATAATTATAAGTTTATAAATGCTGTGGAGATGAGAGAATAAATGAAAGCAAAGAAGAATCTAATTAATTTAATATTTTGGATAAGCCTGGCTATAGTATTTAATATATTTATATACTATTTAAAAGGTGAAAGAAGTGCTACAGAATTTTTTGGTGGATATATAGTAGAAATGTCTCTAAGCTTAGATAATTTATTTCTATTTATAATAGTTTTTTCTAAGCTTGGCATAAGAGAAGAATACCAGGAAAGAGTCCTATTATATGGCGTAATGGGTGCAATGATACTCAGACTCATATTTATTTTACTTGGAGTAGCTATGGTAAGCAGATTTCATTTTATACTTCCTATTTTCGGAATAATATTATTATATAGCGGGTTCACGGTATTTAGTAATAAAGAAACTGAAATAAAATTTAAAGATAATTTTTTAGTTAAATTATTAAAGAAAATAATGCCAGTAACAGATGTGACATATGGGCATTCATTTTTTACAAAGATCAATAAATCATATTATGCAACACCACTGCTTGCGGCACTTTTGATAATAGAAGGTTCTGATGTTATTTTTGCTATTGATTCAATACCAGCTATTTTTTCAATAACTACAGATACCTTTATAGTCTATACGTCTAATATTTTTGCAATACTTGGACTTAGAAGTATGTATTATGTTTTAGCTAAAATGAATAATATGTTTAGGTTTATGAAGTATGGAGTAGGAGCAATATTAATATTTACAGGTGTGAAGCTTCTTATATTGATTTTTGAAATAGAAATTTCAGTCACAAATTCTATATTGGTTATATTAAGCATACTCTTAAGCAGCATTTTGTTGTCATTGATATTCAGTGGTAGAAGTACAAATAAAAGAAAAAGAATGTATCCATAGTATTTTTAAATCAGTTTTACAAGATTGTAAAATTGATTTTTTTTGCAAAAAAGCATAAAATAATATTAAAACTTTCAAGATAAGTAATAATAAAGAAGTTTTTGACGTAAACAGTTACTTGCTAACTGAAATAAAGGGGGACTATAAATGTTATCTAAAGAAATGATTGCAATAGGAAGTAAAAGATCAACTATTCGCGAGATCTTTGAGTTTGGTAAAAGAAGAGCTGAAATTGTTGGACGTGATAAAATTTATGATTTTAGTATTGGGAATCCTAACGTTCCAGCTCCGGCAGCAGTTAAGGAAGCGATTCTTGATATTTTAGAAAATGAAGACTCAACATTGGTACATGGATATACCAGTGCACAGGGTGATGATAAGGTAAGGGAAAGTATTGCAGATTCAATAAATAAAAGATTTGGTACTAATTTTACAAAGAATAATTTATACATGACAGTTGGGGCGGCAGCATCAATCAGTATCTGTTTTAAAGCTTTATCTTGCAAGGATGATGAATTTATTACCTTTGCACCTTTTTTTCCAGAATATAGATGTTTTGTAGAAGCAACAGGTGCTAAGCTTGTAGTAATAAGTGCTAATATTGAAAACTTTCAAATTAATTTTGAGGAATTTGAAAAGAAAATCAATAAAAATACTAAGGCAGTTATTGTAAACTCTCCTAATAATCCATCAGGGGTAGTTTATTCAGAGGAAACAATTTTAAAGTTAACTAAAATATTAAAAGAAAAATCATCAGAATATGGGCATACTATTTACTTAATATCAGATGAACCATATAGAGAAATTGCGTATAAAGGCGTTGAGGTACCATACTTAACAAAATACTATGAAAATACGTTTGTATGTTATTCATATAGTAAATCTTTATCATTACCTGGTGAAAGAATAGGATATGTATTAGTGCCTAATGAAATTGAGAATTTTAATGATACTTATGCAGCTGTATGTGGTGCAGGAAGAGTTTTAGGATATGTAAATGCACCAAGTTTATTTCAAAAGGTAGTAGGCAGATGTGCAGGCATAACTTCAGATATATCAGTATATGAGAAGAATAAAGAAATATTATATAATGGATTAATAGAAATGGGATACAAGTGTGTAGAACCAGGTGGAGCATTCTATTTGTTTCCTCAATCACTAGAACCTGATGCTAAGGCTTTTTGTGAGAAGGCTAAAGAATATGATCTACTATTAGTACCAGGAGATGACTTTGGATGTCCAGGGCACGTTAGAATTTCATATTGTGTCCAAACTGAACAGATAGAAAATGCATTGCCTATATTTAAAAAATTGGCAGAAGATTATAATATAGATAAAAAACTTTAGACTTAAGGAGCTGCTTTTTGGCAGCTTTTTGTGTATATGAGATTACACATTTTTATATTAGGAATTTATTTAAAATTGAAGTATAATGGAATGTGAATAAGCTTAATGAGATATAAGAAAAACATATTAATAAAGAGGTAAATATAAATGAGCATGACCTATGATGAAGCAATGAATTATATATCAAGTGTTGGAAAGTTTGGTTCTAATTATGGACTTGAAAGGACTTTTAGGATTTTAGAACTACTTGGAAATCCACATGAGAAACTTAAAATGATACATATAGCAGGAACTAATGGTAAAGGATCAACTACTGCTATGATTACTAAGATTTTGAGAGGATATGGTTATAAAGTTGGGATGTATACATCTCCTTACCTAGAAGAGTTTGAAGAGAGAATTCAAATAAATGGTGAAAATATTGAAAAAGATAAATTAGTAAGCTTACTGGAGCAAGTAAAAATTGTTATTAAAAAAGTAATTGAAGAGGGTTTTGAACATCCAACTGAATTTGAAATCATAACTGCACTTATGTTTCTACATTTTTATAATGAAAAGGTAGATTATGCTGTAATTGAAGTTGGTTTAGGTGGAAGATTAGATTCAACTAACGTAATAACACCAAAAGTCTCAGTAATAGCTTCTATAAGTTTAGATCATATAAATATCTTAGGTGATAGTTTAAAAGATATAGCAGGCGAAAAAGCTGGAATAATTAAGGAAAAGGTACCAGTTGTATTATACCCTCAGGAAAAAGATGCGGAAGAAGTTGTGTTAAAAGCAGCAAAAGAGAAAAATTCAAAGGTTTATTTGTTAAAAAAAGAAGATTGTAGATTGATTGATATTAATAATGATAAGTTATATCAAAATGTAGAAGTTAAAAGCATTAAAAATACTTATAATATAAAATTGCCGTTACTTGGCGAGCATCAAATATTAAATTTATCTGTAGCACTAAATACTATTGAGACATTATTTGAAAAAGAAAATATTATAATTAATAGGGAACTGATAGAAAAATCATTAGAAGATGTTAAATGGATAGGAAGACTTGAAGTATTAAGAAAAAAGCCTACTGTGGTAATTGATGGAGCTCATAATATAGATGGAATCAGAGCACTTAGAAAGAATGTTGAAAAATATTTTAAATATAAAAAATTATATTTATTACTTGGCATTTTGGCAGATAAGCAGGTTAAAGAAATGGTGAAAGAAATTACGCCAATAGCCGAAAAGGTATATGCATTAACTCCTCATAGTGATAGAGCAGAGCTTTGTGAAGATCTAAAGAAAGAGATTTTAGAGTATAATTCAAATACTGTAGCATTGGAAAATTATGAAGAGGCCTTTGAATCAGCATTGAAGGAAGCAGAAGAAGATGATTTAATATTAGTAAGTGGCTCATTGTATATGATAGGAGATATGAGAAAAATTATAAATTCAAGATAGCAGAAAATTAATTATAACCAAATCATAGGTTTGGAATTTAGCTTAAAAGGAGTAATGAAGTTATATGGTGAAGAAATACAGAGAGAATACTGCTTATAATGAAAATTCAATCTATCATGATTTAAAAGAGTTCCATGATAGAAATAAAGGTGTGCTGTATAGCTATCAAGACTTCGATACGGCTGGAATAAAAGAATTTAAAATCATAACCCAAAAAGTACGTCCACTTCAAGATTATGAAAAGAGCAGACTGGCAAATAAGCTTGTAGAAATTTACCTAGAGGCGTTGAAGAATGAGGAAAATTTAATAACTGTAAAAGAATATATTAGTATAAATCCAATAATTAATTATTATGATAATTTTGTTAAAAGTTTTAAATCGACTCTGGAAGGTAATGTGGATTTAAATATGAAATTAAGAGGCATTATAAGTAGAATGCTTTTTGAAGGTACAGACACTGAAGAAGTAAAATTAGGAATACTTATTGCAGCTATTTGCAATTTTGAAAATATAAGTGAAATATTAGAGGTATTTTCTATTCATAATGAATATCTTTTCTACGTGATTGAAGCTTATGAGTACATTGGAAATTGTAATAATACTATTTTTGAAATGGCAAAAAGATCTCAAGGCTATGGGAAAGTATTTATTCTAATGCATCTAAGACCAGCTACTTATGAAATAAGAAAATGGATGATAGAGAATGGATGTGAAAATAATGTTGGAACTACTGAATTAGCAGCTTATAGCATGTTATCTCTTGAAATGATTGAATATTTGGAGAATACTGTATTTAATAAAGAAGGACTCGAAGCTTTTTCTAAATCATTTAGCACGTTGCTTTCTGATTATGGCATAGATGAGGTAAAGGATTCAGTAAAACTTTGCAATAAGTTATTAGAAATAATAGATAAGATCAATGGAGGAATTTATTCTTTATATGCAGTTATTTCAATAATTTATTCAATAGAGGCTGTTATAATTGATGAATATAAAAGTAAAAATAATTCCACACAATATAAATATAATAATGAATATAAAGAAATAATTGATATTTGTAAAAAAATTTGCAAAAAAGATATATGGCACGAAGTTATAGCTAATGAAATAGAGAATATAAAAATTGAGAGCAGTGTTTTAATTGGCTGTGCAGAAAAGACTAAATATAAACTAAAGAAAAAGGAATTTGAAACAATCTTGAGAAGAGATTATACAAATGCATTGTTATATAAATATGCTTTTAGTGTAGGTGGGAGAGCTATAAGAAAATGTGCTGTTAATTTAGGATTGGATAAATTGCCTATGAGTAAGGTATTAAGCGGTCAGGATGAGTTAAAAATAGATAATTTAACTTATGAGGATATAGCACAAATTTGTTTCTTTATAATCATAAAATATTTTAAATATGAGGAATTTAAAAACGAGTATAAGGATATTAATCTTCAAGCATTAAAATCACCTTTAATAGAAACAAGGCTTCAGGCTGCTCTAAATCTTCAAATATTTAAAGAAGAATTTGATTCACTGGATAAGGAGAGTATTAATGATGCTATTAGCACAGAAATGGTGATGAATGTTAGACGCTCTCTTAATTCTCTATTAATTGAACAGAATAATAAAATTAAGAAATACGTAACTGTTAATGAAGAGATGCATATAGAACCACATGTGAAGGATGTATATTTAATTACTTTTAATGTATCAGGAACAAGCAATTTTGATATGAGTGAAGTATACAATAGAATATTTGAAGATGATATTTTGTATTTAAAAAGAAAAACTGATGATTATGAAGATCAAAATTCAATTGAAATTATAACTATTGATGGATATGTAATTGGATATGTACCTAGAGAGAGCAATGTTATATTAAAAAATTTGTTAGATAAAGGAAAATATTTATACGGAAAAATAAAAGAAATAAGTGAAGATTATAATAGCATAAAACTTAAAATATATTTAAGCTATAAAGATGTAGTGGAAGAGATAACAAGTACTTTATCACTGTTATCTGGAGAAAAAGAACTATATCTTCAGTAATGCATAATCAAATAAATAACAAGTCCATTGCCTGATAAAAAAATATATGGCAGCTTTGGACTTGCTATTTATTTTTATGTGCCTAAAGAAATAGATGTCCAACTTTAAAGTTGGACATCTATATTATGCAGATGCGTTTTCTTTTTTCCAAGTTAGTAAGGCTTTAGAAAGTTGGTCAGGACATGATGTTCCTTTGCTTCTACAATCTATACCTTCTAATTTTGCGATAACAGCATCAACAGTCATACCTTTTACTAGTTGGCCAATACCTAGAAGATTACCGGCGCATCCTCCTATAAATTCTACATTTTCAACAATATTATTGTTGATTTCAATATTTATTGTTGATGAACAAACTCCAGATGTTTTATATGAAAACATTCTAAACACTCTCCTTAAATTAAAATACTTTAAAAATATGATTCATCATACATTAAAGAAATAAATATGTTTTTCAATTAGTAAATTAATGTGAAATATTTATTATTTATTAATTGTTAATGCATGTCGACTTCCTTTAATTATACAAGAAATCTGTCAAGAAATAAAGATAAGACGTCTAATAATTTGTGCCAATAATATAGTTTCGGAATATATTATAGTTAGTAGAATGATTATCTAAAGGGGGAAATGTGGTGAGTTATATTATTTTATGCAATACCGGTTCAGATAGTTTGAAGAAAATAAATACTGAAAGTCTAAAGATTGAAAGTTTAGCTTTATCTATTGGTGAAAGTCCATTTGGTCCCCATGGATTATCATTGTACAAAGGTAAAATTTTAGTAGCTAATAATTATAATAATAGTATTTCTCTTATAAATTATAACAATTTTAGAGAAGAAGATAATGTATATATTGGTGCACATCCAAACGATATAATTGCGAATGATGATATAGTATATGTTTTATGTGGTGAATCTAATTCACTTATAATATATGATTTAATAAATGAAAGAATTAATTTTGAAATCCCAACAGGCAGGTTTCCTCATAATATAACCTTACTAAAGGAAAAAAATCTTTTATTTATAAGCAATATGGTGGACGACAGTATATCGGTAATTGACTATATGAATAACAAGGAGATAAAGAGAATTAGAGTAGAAAGTATGCCTATAAAAATGATAGTTTCAGAAAATAATGATTACCTATATGTTTGCATGAGTTATCTTGGTCAAGATAAAAAAGGAAGTATAGGGATTATAGAATTAGGAGCTTTGGAACTGATTGATAAAATAACAGTTGGATATTGTCCTGTAGATTTGTTTCAAGAAGTAAATTATTTATATGTTTCAAATTTATGTGACGGAACAGTAAGTATTATAAGTTTATCTGAACTTAAGGAAATTGATAAATTCGAAATAGGTGGCATGCCCAAAGGAATAGTTAAGGCGAATGAAAATCTATTTGTAGGAGATTATTTAAATGGATTGCTAAAGATTATAAATATTAGAGATAAAAAAATAAAAGCCATATCAATAGGTTCGGAACCTAATAGTATGACTTTAGTTGATAATAATATAATTATTTAATTAATAAATTAATTATATTATTGTATATTTCTGAAGGATTTTCTTTCCACTTACTGCAAATTGAAGTGGCTTGGCTCTTTGATGGAACTGATAGTTTTAGCTCCATAAGCAGAGCATCATCTTCAATTGCCTTAAGGTCGACTATAAAGCTATCAGTTTGTCCAAGAGTATAATCAGCATGAATAGTCAATTCTTTTTTTATAGATTCAATCTTTTCTTTAATATATTCATTTGTAGAAGATAACTTAGAAGGGGATATTCTTTCTTTAAACAAAGAAAGGACATTATCTCCTTTTTCTGTTAATCTGAGCAATTTCTTATCGTTAATATCGTGATATTCAACAAACTTAGATTCTTCTAGTTCTGATAAATATTGCTGCAGCGTAAAATAATTTATAAAGTTATTTTCAAGAATTATTTCAGTAAGCTGAGTATTCGATATAGGTTTTTTTATTGATTTTAATACATATAACATTAATAATTTATTTTCTGCTAATTCAGATGAGTTTTCGTACATAATAACCTCCATAATTAATGAAAATCTTATTATATTATAAGTCACAATGAAAAAAATAACAAGTTAATCTGCCATCATATTTTCACTATTACGTTTCAAAAGATTGAAATAGTTGTTCCAGTATTTAGATAAATATCTTAATTACTTATATAAATTGGTAATTGCGGCATTGATTCAGATATCTGATATAAGTTATTTTTAAAAGCTATAATTTAAAGTTATCTCTCTTGTGCATAAATAAATATGTAATGAATATAGTAAAGTAAGAAATTAGAAATTTAAAGGAGCATTTTAAAGGTGTCGTGGAGAAAAAAGAGAATAGGAATAGATATATTTTTAATTATGTTTCTAATCTTCATATCTATTGGAATTAGTAAAAGCGTTCAGGCTTTGGGTAATATTCATGAGGAAGAACCAATATATTGTGTTGATACTACAGATAAAGTAGTAAGCTTAACTTTTGATGTAAATTGGGTAGAGAAAGATAATTTAGATGTAATATTAAGAATATTGGATAAATATAATGTAAAAGGAACATTCTTCATTATGGGAGGCTGGGTAAATTATAGTGAAGATAATGTGAATAAATTAAAGGCGATAAAGGAAGGAGGCCATGAAATCGGAAATCACAGCTACAAGCATCCTAGTTTTACGAAAATAGGACTAGCTAGAATGAAAGAAGAGATAGAAAAGACCAACGATACTATTGAAAAATATACAGGAGAAAGACCAAAATTATTTAGATTTCCAAGTGGAGATTATAATAAAGATGCATTTTCAAAGGTGAGGAATCTAGGATATATGGCCATTCAATGGAATGTTGATTCTGTTGATTGGAAGGAGGGATCAGCAGAAACAGAATATAATAGGGTCATGAAAAATGTTAAACCGGGATCTATTATTCTATTTCATAATGCCAAAAATACTCCAGCTAATTTAGAAAGAATTATAAAAGAATTAAAAGATAAAGGATATAGCTTTAAAACAGTAGGTGAGATGATATATTTTAATGATTATAACGTAGACAATCAAGGCATTCAACATAAAGTAAAGCTTGATCCAGCAAGCTGAATCTTAATTGATGTTTTCTGGTAACCTAGTGACATTAATTAATATCTTCAGATGTCAATTTGATAGTGAAAGCTGGTTAGTGGATAAAATTAATTAATATTTATTGAAAAGAAACTAACTTTTGTATTATAATGGTAATATATGCTAGTGGGAGCATATATTTCACAAAATAAAATAATTTCCGATGGAGAGAGGGATAACAATGGATAATTTAATGCTAAATAACAAGATTTACCTTGAAGGTAAAGTGACATCTGGATTAGAGTTTAGTCATGAAATGTATGGGGAGGGGTTCTATACTTTTGATTTGGATGTAATGAGATTAAGTGATTCAGTAGATACACTAAACATTACTGTTTCAGAAAGACTGCTAAACGATATTAAGCTGGATATGGGAGTAGAAATAATTGTAGAAGGTCAGCTTAGATCATACAACAAATTTATAGACGGATCTAATAAGCTTATATTAACTGTTTTTGCAAGGAATATTGAACCATGTATAGAAAGAAGTAAGAATCCTAATGAAATATTTTTAGATGGGTACATCTGTAAGGAGCCAATTTATAGAACAACACCTTTTGGAAGAGAGATTGCTGATGTGTTGCTTGCTGTAAATAGAGCATATAATAAATCGGATTATATTCCAACTATTGCATGGGGAAGAAATTCAAGATTTTGTCAAACATTAAGCGTGGGTGATAATATTAAAGTTTGGGGAAGGCTTCAAAGCAGGGAATATCAAAAAAAAGTCTCAGACAGTGAAGTTGTAAAAAAGGTTGCTTATGAAGTTTCTATCTCAAAGATGGAAAGAGCTCATAAAGAAGAAATTTCTGGAGAAGAAGGAGCAGTATAAATTAATATTATAAGATATGTAGCACATAATTTTGCATTTAAAGAAAAGGTTTCAATAAATTTTGTATTTATTGAAACCCTTTGTTTTGGAAATAAAATCATATTACTAATATATTAGTGTATACTGTTACAATTAGATTATGTAAGAATAAGTAAAAAAGTTATTTTCTTAAATCTTCTAAAATTTGAGTTTTATCTTTTGTTTTATCATCTACGTTTTTGACGATTTTTGCAGGTGAACCAGCAACAACAACATTTGCAGGAACATCTTCAGTTACAACAGATCCAGCAGCAACAACACTACCAGCGCCTACTTGAACACCTTCAAGAATTACAGAATTAGCGCCAATTAATGCATTGTCACCAATTTTACAAGGTTCTTTACTTGGTGGTTCTAAAACGCCAGCAACAACAGCACCAGCCCCTAAATGAACATTTTTACCTAGCTGACCACGAGCTCCAACTACAGCATTCATATCAACCATAGTTCCGTCACCAATTTCAGCACCGATGTTTATTACAGCACCCATCATAATTACAGCATTCTTACCAATAGTAACCTTATCTCTTATAACAGCACCAGGCTCAATTCTAGCATCTACTTCAAGTAAATCAAGCATAGGAATAGCTGAATTTCTTCTATCATTTTCTATTCTAAAGTGCTTAATAAGATGTTTATTATCTAAAACTATTTTAGTAATAGAATCAGATTCCCCCATTAGTATATAAAATCCGTTAGAACCATACCATTCTACATCATTCATGTCAGCTTCACTTAAATCTCCATTTATATAAACTTTTACTGGAGTGGATTTTTTTGATTCCTTAATAAATCTTGCAATTTCATAAGGATCTGTTAAATTATATGACATTAAATCACCTCTTCTATTATTTTTGCAATCAAATTTATTATAATAAAGATTGAACCCAATTAAAAGAGGAAGGTGCAAAAAAAGTATAAATAGTTTGAATAAGCCTTGGTAATATTGTAAAATAGGTTTATGTTATGCTGTATAGTGATTATATGCGACATAATAAGTTAAAAGTGACAAGCTATGAATTAAGATCAAAGAAAAGATTTTAGAAAAGCAGTTTCCAAGAACACTTTTATTTATGAAAAGCCAGCGGCTTTTCCTCCTAAATTTTTCACTTATAACTCATAGCTTATCACTAAATTAAAGGGGGCACATTAGAATGAATAGACAAGTGCAAAAAATTCAAATTTCAGGAATTAGAAGATTTGCTGAAAAAGTTAAGAAAGTAGAGGGGGCAATTTCTTTAACTATTGGACAGCCAGATTTTCCAGTACCTGCAAATGTTTCAGAAGCAATGGTTAATGCTGTAAAAAGTAATAAAACTGTTTATACATCCAATGCAGGTATAGATGAACTAAGGGAAGAAATTTGTAAGTATTTAAAAAATTTTAATATAAATTATAATAAAGATGAAGTATGTATAACAGTTGGTGGAAGTGAAGGGTTATATTCAGTTTTATTTTCGCTTATGAATTCAGGCGAAAAGATCTTACTTCCTGGTCCAGCATATCCTGCTTATGAAAATATTTCAATCATGATAGATGCAGAGGTTGTAACCTATTCATTAAATGAAGATTTTACATTAAATATAGATGCCATAAAAGAAAAATTAAATAATGAAGATGATATAAAAGTATTGGTATTATCGTTTCCTTCAAATCCTACAGGTGCAATTTTATCTAAGAAACAGAGAGATGAACTTGCTGCAATAATTAAAGAAAAAGACATAATAGTCGTAACTGATGATATGTATGCATCAATAATTTTTGACGAGTATTATTCAGTAGCTCAAGTAGATGAAATAAAAGATAAAATTATTTATGTAAGCGGATTTTCAAAAATGTTTTCCATGACAGGACTTAGAATTGGCTATGTAGCATGTTCAGATAAGTATATGAAGGAAATAATGAAAGTTCATCAGTATGGAGTATCCTGTGCACCTTCAATAGCTCAATATGGTGCTCTTGAGGGGCTTAAAAATTCATTAAACGATGTTGAAGATATGAGAAAAAGTTTTGAAAGAAGAAAAAATTATTGTATGGATAGATTAAAAAAATTAAATATAGAAGTTGCTGAGCCAAAGGGAGCATTTTATATATTTCCATCTATTAAAAAGTTCAATCTACCTTCAGAAGAATTTTGTGAGAAATTATTAAATGAAGGAAAGGTTGCTTGTGTTCCAGGAACAGCATTTGGAGCTCTCGGAGAAGGCTATATGAGAATATCATATTGTTATAGCGATGAAGTTCTAAAGGAAGCCTTTGATAGAATTGAAAGCTTTTTAATAAATAATTTTAACAATTAACAGGGGGCTATAACTAATGGTAAAAGTTACTGAAATGAAGACAAAAGAATTGGAGGAAAATAGGGAGATACTTTTAAAAAAATATGAATCTTTTAAAAATATGAAGCTTAAATATGATATGTCACGTGGTAAACCGTGCAAAGAACAATTGGATTTATCAATGAAGATGTTGGATATTCAAGAATATACGAGTTCTGATGGAGTAGACTGTCGAAATTATGGGGGTCTTGATGGCATTTTAGATGCAAAAAAACTTTTTGCAGAAATTATTGGTGTTGATTTAAATGAAGTTATTGTAGGCGGAAATTCAGCACTTAATATGATATATGATACAATTGCACGTGCAATGTCTTTTGGGGTATTAGGTAGTGAAACTCCATGGGGAAAACTTCCTAAAGTTAAATTTTTATGCCCAAGCCCAGGATATGATAGACATTTTGCTATATGTGAATTTTTTGGCATAGAAATGATTTCTGTAGCTATGAATTCTGATGGACCAGATATAGAAACTATTGAAAAACTTGCAGGTAGTGACGAAGCTATAAAAGGAATTATGTGCGTACCAAAATATAGCAATCCAGATGGAATTACATATTCAGATCATATTGTTGATAGACTTGCTAAAATGAAAACTAAGGCGAAGGATTTTAGAATAATTTGGGATAATGCATATGCAATACATAATCTTTTTGGCAAGGGCGATAAACTTAAAAATATACTTACAGCTTGCAAAGAAGCAGGAAATGAAGACAGAGTATTTATTTATGTTTCAACCTCAAAGGTAACTTTACCAGGTTCAGGGGTTGCGGCCTTGGCAGCAAGTAAAGCAAATATAGTTAAGATTAAAGAACAATTATCTGTTCAAATGATAGGTCCTGATAAAATGAATCAGCTTCGTCATGTAAAGTTCTTGAAAGATATGTGCAACATTGAAGCACATATGAAAAAACATGCTGAGATTCTTGAGCCTAAATTTTTAGCTGTTCTAGATACCCTTAGTTCTGAGCTAGATGGAAAGGATATTGCTTGGTGGAATAAGCCTAATGGAGGATACTTTATTAGCCTAAATACTCTTGATGGCTGTGCTAAGGAAGTAGTTAAAATGACAGCTGAGGCTGGAGTAATAATAACACCTGCAGGAGCTACCTATCCATATGGCAACGATCCAAGAGATAGAAATATTCGTATTGCACCATCATTTCCATCTGCTACTGAACTTAAAAAGGCAATGGAGATACTCTGCACTTGCATACAAATAGTAAGTATTAATAAGCTTTTGTCAGAAAAGTAAGGTGATTAGGCAATAAATAATCATAATACAAAAAATTAGAGTATCTATGTTCAAAGGCTAATAAAGAAATTCTAACTTAAATATAGATACTTTAATATAAATAATGTTACAAATAAGGGGGCAATATAATGAAAGAATTTAAAAATGTTACAGCAGTAAAAAAAGCAAATGTATATTTTGATGGAAAAGTTACAAGTAGAACTATTATATTTGAAGATGGAGAACGAAAAACTTTAGGTATAATGTTACCAGGTGATTATGAATTTGGCACAGGTGATAAAGAAGTAATGGAGATTCTTGGAGGTTCAATGGATGTAAAACTACCAGGAAGTGATAAGTTTATTACATATAGTGAAGGGGAGAATTTTACTGTCCCTGCAAGTTCTAAATTTAATTTAATTGTAAAAGAAGTAGCGGATTATTGCTGTTCTTATATTAAAGAATAATTTACAAGTTAAATATATAACTCCATATAAAAATTAAGCTGATCAAGTTATATTTGATCAGCTTAATTTCTGTTCATAAGTTTTCATAAAAGTATTTATAGAAATAAATATTTTTCATATCCTGTGTAAAGTTCTAATTAATGTGAGCAATCATAATTAACTATTCAAGACCTATAACATCATTCATATCGTATAAACCAGACTTAGTTACAGTAGCCATATATTCACATGCTTTTAGAGCACCAACTGCAAAAACTTCTCTTGAGATAGCTTTGTGAGTTAATTCTATCACTTCACCAGTTCCAGCAAAGATAACATCATGATCACCTACAATAGAGCCGCCTCTAATTGCATGAATACCGATTTCGTTTTGCTCTCTTTTAGAATTTCCTTCTCTTCCATATACATACTTTGTTGTATCTTCTAAAGAATTTTTTATAGTATCAGCAAGTAATATTGCAGTACCACTAGGTGCATCAACTTTTTGGTTATGATGCTTTTCTATAATTTCTATATCATAGTTACCATAAAGTAGAGGAGCAACTTTTTTTAAAAGAGAATTGATTAAATTAATACCAAGAGACATGTTAGCTGATCTAAATAGCTTTAATGTTTTACTTTTTTCGTCTATTAAAGCTAAATCTTCTTGAGTAAACCCTGTTGAACATATTACTAATGGTTTGTTAGTTTTCTCTGTTAATTCTATTAGACTATTAAGAGCATCAGCTCTTGAAAAATCTAATAAGACATCATAATCCATATCGAGATCCTGTACAGTCTCAAAAATAGGATATGGAGCTATGCTAGGAAATTTATCAATTCCTGCAATTATTTCTAATCCTTTAAATTTTAAAGCACATTCAGTAATCATCTTACCCATTTTTCCTGAGCAACCGTTTAATACTATTTTTACCATATATATCACCTTACATTAATTTATTATTAATTAAAGCAGCCTTTAGCATTTCTTCGTTATTTTCATCCATTTCACAAAGTGGAAGCCTTAGAGGACCAACTTCAAGTCCCATAAGATTCATGGCCGTTTTAATTGGAATCGGATTTGTTTCTATAAATAAAGCATTAGCTAAAGATAAAGTGTTTAATTGAATATCTAAAGCTTCTTTAAAATTATTGGTTAAGCATTTTTGAGCCATTTCATGAACTTCTTTAGGAAGTATATTAGCTAAAACAGAGATTACTCCTATACCGCCGAGAGACATTATTGAAATAACCTGATCATCATTACCAGAATAAATATCAATTGAATCTCTGCATAATGCTTTCATTTGAACAATCTGACTGATATTACCACTTGCTTCTTTAATAGCAGTAATATTACTCAATTCAGAAAGTTTAAGCAAAGTTTTAGGAGCAATATTGACTCCAGTTCTGCTTGGAACATTATAGAGAATAATTGGAGTTTTGACTTCATCATTTATAGCTTTAAAATGCTTTATTAAACCATTTTGAGAAGTTTTATTATAATATGGAGTAATAACAAGAAGTCCATCAGCACCAACGCTTTCTGCATATTTACTCATTGAAATAGCAGAAGCGGTGTTGTTTGAGCCTGTACCAGCAATTACAGGAATTCTTTTGCTTATTACATCAACTGTAAACTTAATTGTATCTTTTATCTCTTTTTCAGTCATAGTGGTAGCTTCACCTGTAGTTCCGCAAATTACAATGGCATCTGTACCTTCTTTAATGTGCCACTCTAATAGGGTCTTAAGTTTTTCGAAGTTAACTCCATTTTCATTAAAAGGAGTTACTATTGCTACAGCTGAGCCTTGAAATATTGACATTTAGATTCCTCCAACTTAAATTACTATAAACTATTTGTTGTCCTTTATCATTATTTCAGCAATTTGAATAGCATTAAGAGCTGCTCCTTTTCTTATGTTATCACCAACAACCCATAAGTTTAATCCATTATCTACGCTGAAGTCTCTTCTGATTCTTCCAACATAAACATCATCTTTTCCTGAAACTTCAAGTGCAGTAGGATATTTTAACTCTTCTAAGTTATCATATACAGTTACACCTTTTGTGTTTCCTAATAATTCGAAAATATCTTTTATATCAAATTCAGAGTTAAGCTCAACATTTATACTTTCACTGTGAGCATTTAAAACAGGAACTCTTGCAGTAGTAGCTGTAATTCTTAAATCTGGTTCATGAAGTATTTTTCTTGTCTCTTTAATCATTTTTTCCTCTTCTTTAGTATAGCCGTCTTCTAAGAAAACATCTATATGAGGTAATACATTACCAGCTATAGGATAAGGGAATTTTTTAGGTGGAACGCCTTTGATTCCATCCTCTAAATCTCTGATACCTTGAATACCTGCCCCTGATACTGCTTGGTATGTAGAGTAAACAATTCTCTTTATTCCATATTTGTCATTTAAAGCTTTCATTATTGCCATTGCTTGAATTGTTGAACAATTTGGATTTGCGATTATTCCTTTATGAAGTTTTATGTCTTCAGGATTAACTTCTGGTACTACGAGTGGTACCTCGGGATCCATTCTCCAAGCGCTACTATTATCAATAACTACAGCCCCATATTTTGCAAAAACAGGTGCAAATTCTTTACTAGCATCTCCACCAGCTGAGAATAGTGCATAATCTATTTTTTTATCTTTTATATTTTTTTCGCAGGTTTCTTCAACCACATAATCCTTTCCTTTAAAAGATAAAGTAGAACCTTCTGATCTTTTTGATGCGAAAACATATAAATTTTTTACTGGAAAATTTCTTTCTTCTAAGATTTCTAAAAACTTTCTGCCTACATTTCCAGTAGCCCCAACTATTGCAACATTATACACAATAATCCCTCCTAAATTTATTAATAATTTTATATATACAACTACTATAGATAAATATTGAATAAATATCAAGTCAATGAGCAAAATAAGTTGAAAAAAACTATTCATTGTCTAAAAATATCCTGAATATTGTAAAACCGTTGAATTTAACATGAATATTTATTCATATGCGCAATTAAAAATAAAGCGTATATTTTTATAAATTAGTTACTAGCTAATAATAAAAATAAGCTGCTTTTTATGAAATATATTTTATAGGAATAGTAATGAAATAGACGGAAATAATAGTAAGGCACAATCAAATAAATAATAAGTCCATTTGTCAGCCTATTTTCCATCATCCTACGGCGACAAATTGACCTAATAGCCCGCTATGAGGGAAATTTGTCTTCTTGCCTGATGAAAAATATCCGTGGCAACTTTGGACTTGTTATTTATTTTCATGTGCCTAATGAAAAAAATTTAAGGTTGGTGATAATAAAAAATGAGCGATAAATCTTTAAAAAAGATAATAAAGGCTAAAATAAAAGCAAACAAAGAACTTACTGAGGCTGAAAAAATGAGGGAAAAAGTTAAGTATGAAATAGCGGAAGAACTTGGATTAATTGATAAGGTTAATAGAGAAGGCTGGGGAGGCTTATCATCTGAAGAAACTGGGCGAATCGGTGGGATAATGGCTAAACGAAAGAAGGGAAGTATACAATAAGCCTTTGGAAAGTAATTACTAATTTGACTAAGAAAATAATTACGATATAATATACTAGATGAATTAGTAAGTTAAAGTAAGGGCGTGATAAACTACATGGCATATAAAGAATTTGCAAATATATATGATGAATTAATATATGAGGATATTAATTATGATAAAGTTGCAGAAAAAGTTATAAAATTATGTAATGAGAATAATATAAACTTTGAAGATTATTTAGATTTAGCCTGCGGAACAGGTAATGTAGCGGTAAGGGTAGCAAAATATTTTAAAAATATATATGCAGTGGATTTATCAGATGATATGCTAAATATAGCTTTTGATAAATTTAAGAAAAATAAAGTCAAAGCAAAAGTAATACGTCAGGATATGAGTGAGTTAAATTTGAATAGAAAATTTAATCTTATAACTTCTGTTTTAGATTCTACTAATTACATAACAGAAGATGAAGATTTATTTGATTATTTTTCTAGTGTATATGAACATTTAAAAGATGATGGATTATTTATTTTTGATATAAATTCATATTATAAATTATCTACGGTTCTTGGAAATAATATATATACTTATAGTTCAGAAGAAATTTTTTATACATGGGAAAATTCATTCGAAGATGATGTGCTAAATATGTTTTTAACTTTCTTTGTTAAATCAGAAAATGATTTGTATGAAAAATTCGAGGAAGAACATTTTGAAAGAGCTTACACTGAAGAATATATAGAAGAAGCTTTAAAAAAATGTAAGTTTAATATTATCAATAAATTTGAAGGATATTCAGATGAAAATGTAAAGGAAAATAGTGAAAGAATACTTTATGTTGTAACAAAATAATGTTAAATTGATTAGATTCAGTAAAAGAATTTAAATGGATAAAATAACTTTAATTTAAATGAATTAGGAGATGAATTAATTATGCAAGATAAAATAGTTAGAGCAACGGCTAAAGGTGGAATGGTACGAATAATCGCTGGTATTACCACTAATTTGGTAAATGAAGGATGTAAGATACATGATTGTACACCAGTGGCAGCAGCAGCGTTTGGAAGAATGTTAACTGCCGGAGTGTTAATAGGAACTACTTTAAAAAATCAAAAGGAATCAATAACATTAAAGATAGACGGAAAGGGAGAAGCTAAAGGAATTACAGTAACAGGCAATAGCAAAGGTTTTGTTAAAGGATTTATTGGAAATCCATATATTGATAGACCTCTAAATGAAAAAGGAAAATTAGATGTTGGTGGAGCTATTGGAACAGATGGAATTTTATATGTAATAAAAGATTTAGGATTAAAAGATCCTTATGTAGGACAAGTACCGATACAAACTGGTGAGATAGGAGACGATTTTGCTTATTATTTCACTGTATCTGAGCAAACACCATCCGCAGTATCACTTGGTGTATTAGTTGACAGAGATTTATCTATAAAAGCTGCAGGAGGCTTTATAGTTCAAATGATGCCAGGTGCAGATGAGCTTTTAGCAGATGTTATAACTTATAGATTGGAAGAAATTCCACCTATAACTACTATAATAAGCGAGGGAAAAACTGTAGAGGAAATTTTAGAGTACATTTTTGATGGAATGGATTTAAAAATATTAGATTCCTTAAACCCTGAGTATAAGTGTGACTGTTCTAGAGATAGAGTTGAAAAAGCTTTAATTTCTGTTGGAAGAGAGACACTTCAAGAAATATATGATGACAATAAAACAGAAGAGATTGTATGTAATTTCTGTAACACAAAATATGAGTTCACAAATGAAGAAATAGGTAAATTATTAAATAATAAGTAATAAAATTTAAATCAATGAAAAGAGGGCATGTATTTTATTAAGGATGTATGAATTTTAGAAGATTAAACTAAAATTCCTATAATAATAAATATATGTCCTTTATTTTGATTATTTTTAAGGTACAATAACATTAAGGCACAATCCAATAAATAACAAGTCCATTTGACGTATAAATCTTCAGCATACTACTTTGGCAAATTGATCTAATAGACCAGCTATGAAGTTAATTTATATCTTTGCCCGATAATATTCAAGGCAACCTTGGACCTGTTATTTGTTTTTATGTGCCTAAAGTCATATTTTATATTCGTTGCAATTAATAAATTTATGGGGGAGAGTTATGAGAAGATATTGGGATATTTTATTGGGAGGCTTATTAATTTTATATGTGATAGATGTGAACTTAATAAGCAGTACAAAAATTGCATTTAGCTATCCAGTTGTAGCTTTAGGTATTATTATGGTAGTATATCATTTTATTAAAGATAAATTAGCTTTATTGAAAATATTTCAAACTGCTAAAGTGATTATGTGTATTTTCCTCGTTTGCTTTTTAGGAATAGAAGTTGCAATAATAAGTTATCCAAAAAGCAATATTCAAAACACTGATTACATTTTAGTGCTGGGGGCGGGACTTTCAAATGGAAAAATACCAAGTTTAATACTTCAAGGAAGGCTTGAGGCAGCAATAAAGTGCTTAAAGCAAAATGAAGATGCTTATATTGTTTTGTCTGGTGGAAAGGGAAATGATGAAGATTTGCCAGAAGCGCATGCTATGAGTATATATTTGCAAGATAGAGGAATAGATAAAAATAAAATACTAATTGAAGATAAATCTCAAAATACAAATGAAAACTTCAAGTTTTCTAAGGAGAAAATAGAAGAATTAAGTGGAAAAACATTGAATGAAATTAGTGTTAAAATAATTACAACAGATTTTCATGCTTTAAGAAGCAGTATTTTAGCTAAAAGAAATGGTTATGTAAAATTTGATAATTACTCAAGTACAACAGTATGGTATTTAATTCCTATAACCTATACGAGAGAAGCTTTTGCAATTGTGAAAAGCCTAATATTTGATAGATAACTATTCTATATATAAGTCTAATTTATAGTTTCTCTATCTTCATATGAATAAAATAATGTTAACTTGAAAGGATAAATATCAAAATGCGGATTAATAAATTATTTAGTAATTATGGAATTTGCTCTAGAAAGGAAACAAATAAATTAATAGAAGAAGCGCGGATTAAGGTAAATGGGAAAAACTGCGTTTTAGGTCAGTGGGTAGAGGAAAGTGATGAAATTCTTCTTGATGATAAACCAATTTCAAGAAGAGAAAAAGTATATATTGCACTTAATAAACCAGTTGATATTATGTGCACCGCTGAAAAGGTGCAAGGAAATATAATTGATTTTATGAATTATCCTGAATATATTTTTCCAGTTGGGAGATTGGATAAGGAATCTCAAGGACTTATAATTATGACTAACGACGGAGAATTAGCTAATGGAATTCTAGAGTCTGATAATATGCATGAGAAAGAATATCTTGTACAGGTTGATAGAAGTTTTGATGAAAAGTTTCTTGAAGTAATGGCGTCAGGAATTGAAATATCAGGAGAACAAAGTTCAGGTGTTAAAAGAATATCAGATACATTAGGCATATATAAAAATTCTAAATATAAGGAATTTTCAAGTTGCAAGTCTAGGATAAAGGATTGTGAAACCATTCCTTTAAAAGAGTTAAGTATAATAAAAGAAGATAAAAAAACTAAGATAATGACTAGAGCCTGCAAGGTCAATAGGGTTAATAAAGATACATTTAAAATAGTTCTAACTCAAGGGCTAAATAGGCAGATTCGTAAAATGTGTGGTGCTTTAGGATATAAAGTAATAAAGCTTGAGAGAATTAGAATTATGAATATTACTATAGATAATATAGAAATTGGTAAATGGAGATATCTTAAAAAGGATGAACTTGTAAGCCTTAAAAGTGAATTGAAATTTATTGGAGAATGAGTACTTAAAAATGAATTGTATATAAAATTATATCATGTGAGTTTATGTTAAACTCAATATTGAAATGAGT
This sequence comes from Clostridium sp. DL-VIII, assembly GCF_000230835.1. NCBI lineage: Bacteria > Bacillati > Bacillota > Clostridia > Eubacteriales > Clostridiaceae > Clostridium > Clostridium sp. DL-VIII. The sequence goes on along the minus strand of NZ_CM001240.1, from coordinate 3,858,717 downwards.
ATAGCCTTATGAGATAATTATTTAAATATTAACATACGAGGAGAGATAAGATGAATAGAGAGTATATTAATGCAAAGGAAGCGGCTGAAAAGTATAACTTATTTTTAAAGGTTGTTACATCAGTAAAAAACTTTGATTCATATAATAGCTTTTTTAATATATATGATATGAATGAGGAACCGTGCAGAAGAATTGCAGTTCTTACTAAGAATAAAGAATTAGAAGAGGTTTATGATGAAGAACCTAATATTGCAATTAGTGAATGCAGAATAGTTGATGAAATTCTATGGATTAAGGATTATTCTTTACTTACTAATCCAGAAAAAATAGACTTATCAAATTTGCTCGTAGATAAGACTTTAGTCGAGGAATTATTATGAAAATAAAAAAGAGATTAACAATTTCAAATATTCTTATGCTAATTGTTCCAGTGGTTATTATTTTTATTATCGCAGGTGTAATGAATATACCATTTTCAGCAGCATATGAAAGAAAATTTGAAAGCGATAGAGAAGTGGATCAAAACCCATATTTCATTCAACAGAATCTAAGACCAGATATGAGAAAAATTCAAAATAAAGATGATATTCAAAATTTGACACAAAACTTACAGAAATTTCTTGAGCCTAAAGGATATCATTTAATAATTACATATGATGGAACAATAATGTCATCTAATATTACTGACAAAGACCAAGAAGCACTTTCAAACATTGGTGATAATATGATTTTTCAATCTAATTCGTTAGTATTAGAAATGAATTCAACATCATTAGTTAAAAACAGTTTTAAAAAAGATGATAAAATTGTAAATATTATAGCAATAAATTCTGATTACAAACCAATAAGGTTTGATATGAAAAGTGAAATGTCAACATTTGTAATTAGCTATATTATTATCGTTATTATTATATCATTAATAGTAGTAACCATAACTAACATCATATTATCAAGTAAAATTTATAAAAAGCTGATTATACCTTTAGAGCTTTTAAGCTATGGAGCTGAACAAATTAAAAACGGAAATTTAGATTTTGAAATGAATTACGATAGTGATGATGAGTTTAAACAAGTCTGCGGCGATTTTGATGAAATGAGAATGCGTTTAAAGGATTCTATAGATATGCAGCTAAAATATGAAGAAAATAGAAAAGAGTTAGTTGTAGGAATATCACATGATTTGCGTACTCCATTAACTGCAATTAAAGGCTATGTTGAAGGACTTAGGGATGGAGTAGCAAATACACCAGAAAAGCAAAAAAAATATTTAGATACTATTTATACGAAGGCCTGTGATATGGATGGATTAGTTGATAGCTTATTCTTATTTTCTAAATTAGATACAGGACAATTTCCGTTTAAATTTAACATAGTGAGTATTAATGGGCATATAAAGAAGTTTTACGAATGTGCAAAGGAAGAATTTCTCGGCTTAGATGTAGAAATATTCTTTGACAGCACATGTGATGATTCAACTATGGTAAAGCTTGATCCTCAAGAAATTAACAGAGTTCTTTTAAATATATTGAATAATAGTGTAAAATATAATAAAAATAGAAAGGTTAAAATTCAAATATATTTATATGAAAAAGAAAATTTAGTTATATTAGAAATAAGTGATAATGGAATAGGAGTGCCAGAAGAAGATCTTTCAAAGTTGTTTTTGAGATTTTATAGGGGAGATGCCTCTCGTACAAAACCTAATGAAGGAAGTGGACTTGGACTAGCCATATCTAAACATATCATTGAAGCACATGGTGGGAAAATTACAGCTTGTAATAGGAATGGCCTTACAATAAAAATAACATTTCCTAAGAATTATAATAATCGTAATTAGAAATTATCTAAATAGTTAAGTGTATTTAAAAATGTAGTTAACATAAATGAAATTTCAGTTTATAAAAATAATAATGAGTAAATATATATTATAAATTGATTCTATGGTTTGGAGGAGAATAAGTGAAAAAAATATTAATTATAGAAGATGATGAAAGCATTGCTGAATTAGAAAGAGATTATCTTGAGATAAGTGGATTTGAAACTGAAATAGCTCAAAATGGATATAAAGGTCTTGAGCTTGCGTTAAGTGAGGAGTTTGATTTAATTTTATTAGATGTTATGTTGCCAGGCAAAGATGGGTTTAGAATTTGTCAAGAAGTACGGGAAGTGAAAGAGATACCTATCCTAATGGTAACTGCAAAAAAAGAGGATATTTATAAAATACAAGGATTGGGAATTGGAGCAGATGATTATATTGTAAAACCATTTAGCCCAAGTGAACTTGTGGCAAGAGTAAATGCACATATATCACGATATGAAAGACTCACAACCATGGAGAAAAGTGTTAAAAATGAGAAAAGTTCAATAGTAATCGGAAGAATTAAAATATTATTAAAAGCAAGAAGAGTTTATGTTGGAGAAGAAGAAGTTAAATTAGCTAATAAGGAATTCGAATTATTAATGTTTCTAGCATCGAATCCTAATATTGTATTTTCAAAAGATACATTACTAGATAGAATTTGGGGAGAAGAATCCCTAGGTGATAGTTCCACTGTTACTGTACACATAAACCGAATAAGAGAAAAGATTGAATTAGATAGCAGCAATCCTGAATACATAGAAACCGTATGGGGAGCAGGATATAGATTTAATATGTGATTATTGAATTGCTCGTTATGGTGAAGAAGTAGATGAAATTGAATATAGCGTGAATTTATTAATAAATTATAGAATGTTTTTGTAAATTGTGTTTTGGATAAACTGTTGCAAAAATATTCTTTTTATTTTTTAAAAGTAAGCATATGATTTTGATAAGGGCACATAACTTTAATTTGTGTTTTTGGAATCTGTGCGAAAAATAAATTTAACATAAATTTAACATTCGTTTAGAAATTGTTTATATTTGTTTTAGAATGAAGTTAGAAATATTTACTATACTAGAAACATCTATTTTAAGAAATTAATAGTATTATCTTTATTATTCTTTTATTTAAAACAAGATTATAGAAACATTTATGTTACAAATTTAAGGAGGATTCGCAATTGAAAAAGAAACTAATAGGATTTTTAATAATGACTTTGATTTCATCATCTAATGTAACTCTGCTTAATACAAGTTATGCTCATGCTGCAACTACAGATAATAAAACTAATGCTAGCATTACCAAAGTGACAGATAATACAGATGGAAAAATTAAAGTGAAATTAGATAACATTAGAGATATTATGATTGAAAATAGCTTAGATTTAAAAAAATACGATAATAACTTAGCTATAGCTAAAGAAAATTATGATTATTATTCAGATGAATATGGTTCGATTTCAGATTTAAAAGAGAAAGTAAGTGATGCAAAGGCTGGAATTGACAATTTTGCACCAGAGTATGATGAAAATGGTAAGCAAACTAATGCATCTGATTTGACTAATTTGCAAAAAGAATATAATGATGCTAAAAGTAACTTAAATAGTTTAATTAGTGCTCAAAATGATTATAGGAAAGCAAAAAAAGATTATAATGCTAATGTTGAAGGAGCAGTATATACAGCAAAAAGTGATTATTTAAATTATTTAGTTACTTTATCTAATAAGGAGTTACAGGAAGATCAGGTAAAAGCTGACGAAAGAGATAATGATATAGCAAAAGTATCTTATGATAGCGGCTTTACAGCTAAAAAAGATTATGTAGCATCAACTTTAAATAATACTGCATCAAGTAATAAATTATCTGACTATACAAATGCAGAAGCTTTAGCTAAAACAAAACTCTGCAATGAATTAGGAGTTAATGAAGAAGATGTAATATTTGAAGTGGATGTTACTGAAGATTTTCAAAACATAGCCAATATTAACTATGAAAAAGATTTGCAATCAATGTTAGATAATAATATAGATATACAAGAAGCACAAGATACTATAAATGAAACAGAATATAAGAATGATATATCGGATGATTATGATCTTAATGATGAAGAGGATGATGATGCAAGTGATCACAATGATACTATATATGATTACAATATGGATAATTATAATATTAACTTAACTCAAACAAAGAATACCGCACAAACTAATTTTAAAGGTCAATATGATACACTTATGAATGCTTACAATACTATAAAAAATACCTATGATAAATTAAATGAAGAGCAAACAGAATATGAAACTAAACAGGTACAAAATGATTATGGTTTTTTAGCTAAGAATGATTTAGATAATGCTAAATTAACATTTGATACTGATAAGGCTGCATTCGTAAAAGACAGAAATGCCTGCTACTTAGCTTATTTAAAGTATATTCAAATGAAAGAAGGATACTAAAGTGAAGATATTATCAAAAATAAAAGAATCATTTAATAAGAATAAATTTCTAACGAAAAAAAAGATTATAGGTATAGTTAGTATACTGTTAGTTATAATTCTAGGCTTCACAGTTTATAAGGTGAAGTTTGCTAAATCTAAGGCAACTCAAAATACTGTAAAATATACCGTTCTTAAGAAAACAAATGTTCAAACTACAATAAGTTCTTCAGGTGCTATAAAAAGTGGGGATTCAACAAATATATATTCAAATTTAGAGTATAATGTTGCAAGCGTAAATGTTTCTGTTGGAGATGTAGTGAAAAAAGGAGATGTTCTTGCAACAATAGATACATCAGAATTAGAGGAGCAAATTGCTGAAGCCCAGCAAACCCTTACAGCTAATCAACAAAAAAATGCATTATCACTGCAAAGTGCAAAGCAGAAATATGATAACTTACAATATCTTAAAGATAATAACTTACAGACAGATATAATAAATGCAGAGAAATCAGTTGATAGTGCAAAGAGTGATATGGAAAGTAAGCAAAGGACTTATGAATACGATAAGGTAATGTATGATAAGGGAGAAATTTCAAAAGAAGATTTAAATACAGCAGAAACTAATTATAATAATGCACAAGGAAGCTATGATAAGGCAACTGTTGCATTGGAAGCTGCAAAAGTTTCAGCAGACCAAAATTTAGCTGAAGCTAAGAGTGCTGTAGATAATGCTCAGGCAGCCGTTGATAATAAAAGTGATGAGCTTGCCTTCGAAGATAAACAGAAAAAATTAAAAGATGCTCAGGTAGTAGCTACAGTAGATGGCACAGTTACTAATGTAAACGCAGTAGTTGGAGTGGAAGCATCTGGAGCTTTATTTGTAATTCAAGATTTAGGTAACTTAATTATAAATGCGAGTGTTGATGAGACTGATATAGCTAAGATAAAAGTTGGACAAAAGGTAGAAGTAACGACAGATGCATCAGGAAATGATATTATTGAAGGCCAAGTAGTAAGTGCGGAGCCGGTTTCTAGTGCTGCTAGTACAAGCAGTACAAGTAGTGGTAACAGCAGTAATAAGAGTAGCGGTAGCAGTAGCAGCAGCAGTAATTCAACTAGTAATGCTACAAGTAGTGATGTATCATTTACAGTAAAAATTCAAATAACAGGAAAAAATGATTTGATTAAAGTTGGTATGAATTCAGTAGTAAATATTATTACAGATGAAAAAGATGATGTTTATGCAGTACCATATGGAGCAGTAATTAATAATAATGGACAAAGTGAAGTTTATGCAGCAGAAAAACAAGGTGATAAATATATTGTAAAAGATATTCCTGTAACGAAAGGAATAGAGTCAGATGCAAATGTTGAAATCGATGGTGTAGATCTTTCTGATGGCATACTAATACTTAGTGATCCTGCAAATTATAAAGTTGGGGACACAGTTGAAATTAATGCTAGAAGAACAAAGTAGGAGGTGAGTTTCTTGAGTAAAGATATAATAGAAATGAAAAATATTACGAAAAGTTTTTATATAGGAACTCCAAATCAACTAAATATTTTAAAAGGCATTGATATTAGTGTAAGAGAGGGAGAATTTGTATCAATAGTTGGTTCGTCTGGGTCTGGGAAAAGTACATTAATGAATATTATAGGTGCTCTAGACAGAGCAACATCTGGAGAATATGTGTTAGATGGTACCAATATTAGTGAGATATCTGATAATGGATTGTCGGAAGTTAGAAACAAACAAATTGGATTTGTATTTCAAACTTACAACTTAATTCCAAGAAGCTCAGCTTTAAAAAATGTTGAATTACCAATGCTTTATTATGGGATGAATAGAAAAGATAGAAAATTGCGAGCAGAGGAACTTTTAGATCTTGTTGGAATGAAGGATAGAATGTCTCATCAGCCTAATGAATTATCAGGAGGACAAAAGCAAAGAGTTGCAATAGCAAGAGCTTTAGCTAATAATCCAAGTATAATACTTGCTGATGAACCAACAGGTGCTCTTGATTCAGCAACAGGACGACTAGTTATGGACTTATTCCACAAAGTTCATGAACAAGAAGGAAAAACCATAGTATTTATAACACATAATAGTGAACTTGCCGAAGAAACTCAAAGAATAATAACTTTAAAGGATGGTAATATAATATCTGTTAAAGAAAACGAAAAGTATTATAGAAGATTCCGAGAAGAGGAAGAATTATGTTTATAAAAGAAAATATAATGCTTGCAATAGCAGGCTTAAAGTCTAATAAAATGAGAGCATTACTTACAATGCTCGGGATAATAATAGGAATAGCATCTGTAATAGGTGTTGTTTCTGTAGGAAATGCAATGACATCTTCTTTAACAAGTTCAATGTCCTCAATGGGGGCAAAAAATATTACAGTTAATGTTCAGGAAAGAAGTTCGACAAGCATAGTAACTCCAGCTTATGGAGGTAATGGAAATCAAAGAGGTTCAGCTGGTGGCTCACAAAATGGTGGAGGAGCACCTGGAGGGAGTAGAGGTCCAGGTGGAACAACTGGCGGCGGGACACCTAGTGCAGGAAGAGGTTCGGGTGGAGCGCCTGGTGCTGCTGCAGGAGCTGCAGGAGCTGGTAGAGCAATTGGTGGTGCAGGCAGAACAATTGGCGGCGCAGGTGGTGCAGGTGGAGCACCTAGAGGTGGAGCTTCTGCTTCAGGTGGAAGACAAGGAAGAGCAAGCAGTACAACTAAGGACACAGATTTAATGACACTGGAACAGATAAATGAGTTGGAAGAAAATTTTAGCGATAAGATAAGTGCTGTAAGTGTATCTGAAAATGGAAGTTCAGGAAAAGTTAAAAACGAGACAACATATTCCAATATTAACACTGTTGGCACAAATGTTGGATATCAGGGGGTTAAAAATTTAGAAATATCAGAAGGAAGATATCTTTTACAAAATGATATTGATGGAGCTAAAAGTGTTGCAGTAGTTTCTGATAAATTAGCAGAGAAAATATTTGGTAGTGATGTAGCTGCAATAGATCAAAAGATTAAAGTGTATACTTCAAATGCTATTTACACATACACTGTAATTGGGGTCTATAAGTATCAGGCTTCAGGTGGAAGTAGAACTACCTCTGATGATAATTTAACAACAGAGATATACATACCAGTATCTGTTGTCAAGAAAACAGCAAGTAATAAAAATTATCAGATGTTTACAATTAAAGCTAAAGATAATGTAGATGTTCAAGCTTTTACCAATGAATTATCGGGTTATTTATCTCAGCTTTATGCAAGAAACAGTAAATTTGAAGCCTCAGCAAGTAATATGGAAAGCATGCTTGAATCAATGACATCAATGATGACAACAGTCGCACTAGCTATTTCTGCAATTGCAGGAATATCACTTGTAGTTGGTGGAATTGGTGTAATGAATATAATGTTAGTATCTGTTACTGAGAGAACAAGAGAAATAGGAACAAGAAAAGCACTTGGAGCTAAGAGCAGTCACATAAAAATGCAATTTATTGTTGAATCAATTATTATATGCTCCATAGGCGGTATTTTAGGAATAATTCTAGGATTAACTGCAGGTGCATTTGGCTCAAGAGCTATGGGATATGCAGCAACGGTATCACCAGTAGTAATTTTAATAAGTTTTTCATTTTCGATGTTTATTGGTGTATTCTTTGGATATTATCCAGCCAAAAAGGCAGCAGAACTTGATCCGATAGAAGCACTTAGATATGAATAAAATTTAGTAAATAAAAAAACACTTTCTTTTAGTAGAAGAAAGTGTTTTTTACTATATGATATATAGTAAATAGCTATATAAGTGATTCGAGTATTCCTAGAAGTATTAAGATTACTCCAGAAATTAGATGAGAATATTTTCGGAGCAATCTAAAAGAAAGCCATCTAAAGCAATATGAGCCTAGGCATATTGAAATAATAGAAATTAGGAAATAAAAGAGTAAACTTAAATTAATGTTTACACCTGTCAAACCTCCAGCAAAAAATGCTAATGCATTATTTAATGAAAAGGCCAAGCAGAGATTAAGACATTCCTTTATATCTATATGATTTGATTTATCTGCATCGACAACTATAGGATTATCCAATATATTTCTGTATCCAAATGGATTTTCGTAAAAATAGGAGGTATCATATCCAATACGTTTTTTTTCTATTCTTATATATTCAATTATAAATGAAACTCCAATAAAGCATAATAAAACGGCACCAAATATATCAGCTAATTGAGGACCGAAGAAAGGTAGAAATAATTTACCAATGTGCATAGAGATAAATGCAGAAATTGAAGTTAAAATTGAAAGTAAAATTATAGTTGATTTTGGTAAATTAATTTTTTTAATCCCATAAGATAAAGAAGCTGATAATGGTTCTAGATTTGAAGATATAGCTAGTAAAAGTGATGATATGAAAATCATATGGAACTCCTGAAAATTGATTTAATATAGTATATTCTCTTTCATTAAAAAAGGATTGCGAATTGATAAAATTTCAAAAAAATATATCAAAATACTATATAATCAATTATAAATAGGGAGTATTACACATGATACATGTGTCAGAATACGTCGTATATTTAATTATGAGACGTAATGGCTGGATGAATTATTTATTTTATTCAGCGATTTGATTATTCCATTTTTTAAAATTAATAAAGTTAATTACTATTACAAGTATAAGCATAAATAGAAAAACATAAATAGAGTACTTTGCACTTATGCCTAAGAAAGTATATAAAAGGATGACAGGAGTATCAGCTAACAATATTGTTATAATATATTTTAACAAAGTGATTTCAGCAAGCACTGAAAAGAAACAAACTATATCACTAGGGACCACAGGAGAAGAAACGCCTAAAGCTAAAATTTGTACATTGTTCTTTTTTATCATATTATATATTTTGGGATGCTTTTCTATTATTTTATTTTGGTAACTCATACCAAATGTGAGTTTTGCAAAGAAAAATAATAAAATTTCACTAATTAAATTAGCAGCTGCAGTAAGTAGAAAAGCTTCAAATGGATTAAATAGAACACCACCAATAATTATAAAAACAGTACATGGAATAAGAGTAAAGATTCTAAGCGATGCTATTATGAGAAATAATAGTACACTATATTCTCTGTATGTATTTAAAAAGTTTATAACTTTATCAACTCCATCAACATATAATTTATATTTAAAAAATAAAAATAAAATTGCAACCCAAAATATTAAAACAATAATTTTAAATAATTTATCCATTACGCACCTCATTGTATATCATCAGTCAAAGATAGATATAATAATTTGATTATTAATTTTCCTAATATATATTATACCAATAAAGCTCACTTATATGTCAATATTTATGATATAATTATTGAGAAATATACACATAAAGAGCGATGTGTATATATATTTTTTATAGCATATTATAAGATAGCAGCTTTTTAATGTATGAAAGAAGGATTGGGGGAATTGTTTTGCAAAAAGAAACACCAGTTACACTTTGTGCAGAGTTTATTTAAAGCTTAGGCTTATAACTTGGCATAAAGTCATTAATTATAAAAATTATGGCCTAATATTTTAAAATGAATTCTGCACCCTTAGATTAAAAAAATTCTAAGGAGTAGAATTAATATGAAGTATATAAGTGCAGAAAACATATTGCCTAAAGAATTAATTGAAAAAATACAAAGGTATTGTCAGGGAAAATATATTTATATCCCAAGAGAAGAAGGACATAGACGTAAATGGGGAACAATATCAGGATCGAAGAAGGAACTTGAAATTAGAAATAATGAAATTAAAGTAAAGTTTAAGCTGGGAGAGAGTAAAGAAGCCTTAGCCGAAGAATATTGTTTGTCAATTTCAAGCATAAAAAAAATAGTATATTAAAATTAGATACCTGTAAAAAGTGATGCTGGTTTTAGACAACTAGCACCATTTTTTTATATAAATGTTTGAATTTTAGCTAAAGAGTAATACGTATTATTTCGACATATATATTATGAAAATACAAATAAGTTGTTAAAAGTGATAAAATTAATGTAGAATTATAGTAAATATAGTATAAAGAGAGTTGGTGGAATATTGAAGAAGATATCGTTGTTATTGCCTTTGGCACTGTGTATAAATTTATTAAGCTGCAGCAGTCAGCAAACAGCAAGCAAAACTAGTCAAAATCAAAGTACAAGTGCTCCAAGGCAGATAAGCGTAAACAGTAGTAGTAATAATAGCGCGGTCACTAATGGCAGTGCTGCTTCCAATTTAGATAAAGACGCCTTTAAAAATGGATATACACCTTTTTCATTAAAGAACTCAGCAATGTATACAAGTTTGTTTCAGGTGAATGGTACTACAACGGTTTTTCCAAATTGGGATGATAATAATAATCTCTCAATTATAAAAGAACCATATCCCAAAGATGTAGTTAATACATCTAATGTTAGCGATTTTTATAATTATCAAGTAAATTCATTAGCAGTTGTAAATAATATAGCTTATTTTTCGGATGCTGGTAATAAAAGTACTTTGTCATCAATCGACTTATCTAATAGAGCATATAAGCCTAATTTAAGCTTAGGAGAAGTGCATAATATAATAGCAACGGGTAGCATAATATATTTTGTGGATCCAAGGGATGGAAATAAGCTTCACGCATTTGATACAACCAATAATACAGATAAAATTATTTCTACTGATAATATTGGGAGCTATTTAGTGGATGAAGATACAATTCTTTATGAAAATAAAAGTGATAATTCAACTTTATATAAGATAAATATTGATGGTACACAAAAACAAAAGCTGTCAAATTTCTCAGTAAATAGCTTTGGTTCATATTCAGGACAAATATTAGCTATAAATTCTGCAGATAACAATAATTTGTATTCAATAAATCTAACCGATTTATCGACAAAAAGATTGGCAGTAATGGATGGAGAAGATATGAAGATTATTAATGGAACAATATATTTTATAAATGTAAGCAATAACAGGCATCTTTCTAAAATGGCTGTAGATTTAACGAAAGCAACTCCAAGTGTGAATTTTACAGATATTTCTGAATACGAGATAAATGAATATTATCCAACTAGCAAAGGTATCTTTGCACGAAAAGGAGTTAATGTCAATAATGGATATATGTTCTTACCAGCATAAATATATTTTTATGTATAGTGAAAGTGGCGTATTAAAGTAAGCTTGATAGTGATGATATCGGTAAAATATCATCACTTTTTTTATTCTTTAGAATTTATAATAAATTTAAATCTGTGGATAATTGTTATAAATGGCCATTTTATTATAGTTAAATGGGATAAAAAATAAGGTGGAATAATTTTTGGGCTTGAATAGATATCAGAGAAAAATATATAGTAAAGTTAATGCTAATGGAAATAAGAAAGGTTATAGCTTAACTTAGCAACTAATAATTTCAGCTTTGGTTATGCTTGACTTGTATTTCTTAAAATATTGAAGTATTAAGTAAATTATAAAAAGAATAGGAAAAATAAATACGAAAGCTTAGAGGAAAATTATGAATATTTGTATAGAAACAGAAAGACTTATATTAAGAAAGTTTAATAATGATGATGCGTCAAAGCTGCAAGAAATATGCGGTGAACAATACATATTAAAATGGATGCCAGACTGGGGAGTTTCAATGGAAGTCAGAAAAGAATGGCTGAAGGCGTTGATTGAGCAATATAAGAGCATAGATAAAGAAAATATAAGAGTATGTCTTGCTGTAACTCTTAAAGATAATGGAAAATTAATAGGAATGATAGCGATACAAAATAAGGAAGAAGTAAATAATGAGACTGAGCTGGCCTATTTCATAACAGAAAACTTGAGTAATAAAGGATATATAACAGAAGCTTCCAAAGCCATAACTATATGGGCACTGAATAATTTTCAGCTAGATTATATAATTGCAATAATAGAACCAGATAATGTTCAATCTCAAAGGGTAATTGAAAAATGCGGCTTCATAAAACAAGGAACAAAGCATGTTGTAAATACTGGTGAAGAATATGAAAAATCTTATTATTATTATAGATTATATAATAAATGTTGATAATATCTAATGAAGGTATTGACATTATAATAAAACAAACATATACTAATCCTATAGGAAAAAACGAAAATTAAATAACTTATCAAGAGTGGTGGAGGGACTGGCCCCGTGAAACCCGGCAACCGATTATAAAATACAAATAATTAGGTGCCAAATCCTGCAGTTTAGGCTGAAAGATAAGAGAGCAAATTTTTATGCGATGATGCACTAGAGTTTAATCTCTAGTGCTTTATTTTTAATAAGCTTTAGGCGCAAAATAATAAACATAGTATAGAATGAAGTATTTTTCATAAATTTCAATCTATTATTTACTTTCATGCATTCAATCTTTATTTTGCTGTTAATGTGAAATGGAGATTTTTATATCAAAATATATGTGACTATTTTGATAAGAATTATTAAAGTATAGAAATAAATAAAAATGGGGGAAAAAATATGCCAGAATTAAGCAATAGGTTAGATTGGTTTTCAGAATCTATAATAAGAAAAATGACAAGAATAGCCAATAAATATGGAGCAATAAATCTTTCACAAGGATTTCCAGACTTTGATCCACCAAAAGAAATATTAGATGGATTAAAGGAAGTTTCAGATAAAGGACCTCACCAATATTCAATTACATGGGGAGCGCAAAACTTTAGAGAGAAATTAGCATTAAAACAAGAAAAGTTCATGGGAATTAATATAAATCCAGAGGAAAATGTACTGGTGACCTGTGGAAGCACAGAAGCAATGATGTGCGCAATGATGAGTGTATGCAATCCAGACGATAAGGTTATAGTATTTTCACCATTTTATGAAAATTATACTGCGGACACAATTCTATCAGGTTCAAAACCTATATATGTTGAACTAAAGCCACCAGCATTTAAATTTGATAAAGAAGATTTAAGAAATGCATTTAAGCAAAAGCCAAAAGCACTTATACTTTGCAATCCATCAAATCCTACAGGTAAGGTATTTACTGAAGAGGAGCTTTTATATATAGGAAGTCTTGCTAAAGAATATGATACTTTTGTAATTACTGATGAAGTTTATGAGCACATAATATTTAAGCCATACAAGCATACTTATTTAGCAGCACTAGACGGAATGTTTGAAAGAACCATATCCTGCAGCTCTTTATCAAAAACATATTCAATTACAGGCTGGAGGCTTGGATATATTATAGCCAGTAAAGCAGTAATAGAAAATTGTAAGAAAGTTCATGACTTTTTAACAGTAGGAGCAGCAGCGCCTCTTCAAGAAGCGGCCATTAAGGGATTAGAATTTGGAGAAGAGTATTATGAAGTGCTAAATGAACTCTATGAAAATAAGAAAAAATTATTTTTAAGTGGATTAGATGAAATAGGGCTTAAGTATTATGAACCTCAAGGAGCATATTATGTCATGGTTGATATATCTGAATTTGGATATGAGGACGACTATGAATTCTGCAGGTGGCTTGCAAAAGAAATTGGAGTAGCAGCAGTTCCCGGTTCAAGCTTCTTCAGAGAAAAAGTAAATAATTATATAAGATTTCATTTTGCTAAGAAGGAAGAAACTTTAAAAGAAGCTCTTAAGAGACTTGAAAAACTTAAGGAATATAAAAAATAAATAGTTAATTACACCAATGATAAAAGCTATAGTTACAATACATTGGGGATTAAATACAATAACAATAAATTTCAGGGGGAATAAAAAATGAAGATTTTAAAAAAGTTAGCAGTACTAGTTGTTTTAGGAACAATAGGAGCAAGCTTAGCTGCTTGCGGAAGCAGTAAAGAAAGTGCAAAAACAGATAGCAAAGAAGGAAATAAGAATATTGTAGTAGGTGTTTGCCCAGGACCTTATGGGGATATGGTTAAGGAAGCGTTAGCTCCAGTGCTCAAAGCTAAGGGATATACAGTTACAACTAAGGAATTTAGTGATTACATTCAACCGGATAAAGCATTAGATAACAAGGAAATAGATGCAAATTTATTTCAACATACTGAGTATTTAAAAAAATTCAGCGCAGATAATAATTTGAATATTTCACCAGTAATAGTTGTACCAACTCTTGGAATGGGGATATTCTCAAATACAATAACTTCTTTAGATCAATTAAAGGATGGAGCAAAAGTAGCAATACCAAATGATGCATCAAACTTAGCAAGAGCCTTAAAATTATTAAAAGACAATGGAGTTATTAAATTAAAGGATAATATCGATGAAACAAAAGCGACTGAAAAAGATGTTGCTGAAAATCCTAAAAATATCAAATTTACTCCAATTGAAGGAGCGCAGCTTGCAAGAAGCATAGATAGTGTTGATGCTGCAGCAATTCCTGGAAATTTTGCTTTTGCCTCTAAATTTGATTATTCTAAAGCTTTAGCTGTTGAAAAATTATCAGAAAACTATAAAAATGTAATAGCAGTAAGAACAGATGATTTAGATAAAGATCTTGGAAAAGATTTAAAAGAAGCTGTAGAATCTAAAGAATTTAAAGAAGCTATAGAAAACGGAGAATTTAAAGATTTCAGTAAGCCAGAGTGGTGGAAATAATACTGACTGTTAATTATAAAGGAAAATATATGATTTGATATATTTTCCTTATTCAGTGATTTAAATAGGTGGTGAAAGTGATGATTGAATTAAGAAATATAAATGTAGATTTTAAGTTAAAAGGAAACTTAGTAAGTGCCGTAAAGAATGTAAACTTAAAAATTAATAAAGGTGAAGTTTTTGGAATAGTTGGATTAAGCGGAGCTGGAAAGAGCACTTTGGTTAGAGTCATTAATTTATTGCAAAAGCCATCTTCAGGAGAAGTTTTTGTTGATGGAAGAGAGATTACAAAATTAAGCAGAGTGCAGCTTAGAAAGACAAGACTTAAAATAGGTATGATATTTCAGCATTTTAATTTAATAAGTGGAAAAACAATTTATGAAAATATAGAATTTGTATTAAAAGCAGATAACTATCCTAAGGAAAAGAGAAGAGAGAGGATTTACGAACTTTTAGAGCTTGTAAATTTAAAAGAAAAGGCTGAAGCTTATCCATCTAATTTAAGCGGAGGGCAGAAGCAGAGGGTCGGAATTGCAAGAGCTATTGCTAATAATCCTGAAATATTACTTTGTGATGAAGCAACCTCAGCTTTGGATTTGGAAAATACAGAAGAAATACTAAAACTTTTAAAGGACATAAAAGATAAAACAGGAATAACAATAGTATTCATAACTCATGAAATGGAGGTGGCTAAGAAGTTATTTGACAGAGTAGCGGTAATGAGTGAAGGAGAAATTGTTGAAATTAATGATGTATATTCGATCTTTTCAGAACCTAAGCATGATGTGACTAAATCTTTGATAAATAGAAATTCTAATTTAGAGGTGCCGAAAGAGATATTACGATTAGTAGGTAAAGGTGAAGTTATCAGAGTTTATTACAAGGGAGATAATAGTTTAAAACCCATAATTTCAGAAGCAGCTAAGAACTTTAAGACAGATATAAGTATTATCCATGGAAAGATAGAGTATATCAGCGGAAGACCAATTGGAACTTTAATTATTAACTTGACAGGAGATAAAGAAGAAATATCTAGAGCAAAAAAATACATTAATGAAAATGTAATAAAAACTGAAAGAATTGTTAATGAACAGCTGGAGGTGGTATAAAATATGGATTCTACAATTGATATATTAAAAAGTGAACTTGGGCAAGCTACTCTAGATTCTGGAAAAATGATTGGAATAGCATTAATTATATCCTTAATTATTGGAGGAGCTTTAGGACTTGTATTATATTTAACTTCTAGCAGGTTGTTTTTTAAAAATAAATTAGCTAATTCCATTGCAGGTTTTATTATAAATGTAATACGTTCACTTCCATTTATAATATTATTAGTGTTACTACTTCCGCTAACTAAAGTTATAGTTGGAACAAATATTGGACCTGAAGCAGCAACTGTTCCTATAACAATTGCTGCAATTGCATTTTTTGCAAGGTTATCAGAGGGGGCCTTTAGTGAAGTTGATAATGGAGTTATAGAAGCTGCAATTTCTTCTGGAGCAAGTATGAAGCTTATTATATTTGATGTGCTTATAGTGGAAGCACTACCAAGCTTAATAAGAGGGATTACAGTAAATCTAGTTAGTTTAATAGGATATTCAGCTATGGCTGGAATTGTTGGTGGCGGCGGTATAGGTGATTTAGCTATAAGATATGGATATTATAGATATGAAACAGGAGTAATGATTGTAACGGTGCTCATATTATTAGTGTTGGTACAAGCGATTCAGCTTACAGGAGATGCTCTTGCCAATAAATTATCTAGAAAATAGATATATCATCGTGTGTATCTAAGCATTAAATTGAACCAGGGGGCAGAAATATGGAATATTCAGATTTAAAAGATATAATTAAAGATAAAGAAAGAATTATATTTGGAAAGGAAATAGATAAAAAATACTTAACGGATGGACTTAATATAGATTATGGGGATGCAGATGCTTTAGTTTTTGTAGAAAATACTAAGGAAGTATCAGAAGTAATTAAATTTGCAAATGAAAATTCAATTCCAGTTACACCTAGAGGTGCAGGTTCTTGTCTTACAGGAGCAACTATACCAACTAAAAAGGGAATAATTTTAGATTTATCAAAGATGAATAAAATATTGGAGATAGATGAAGAAAATTTACTTATAACTGTGGAACCAGGAGTCTTATTGAAGGAAATTCAGAAGTATGTTGAAGAAAAAGGTTTATTTTATCCTCCAGATCCAGGAGAAAAGACATCAACTATTGGTGGAAATATAAGCACCAATGCTGGCGGAATGAGAGCTGTAAAATATGGAGTAACCCGTGACTATGTACGTGAATTAGAGGTGGTTACAGGAAATGGCGAGGTCATAACTGTTGGAAGCAAGACTATAAAAAATAGTTCTGGTTTAGATGTAAAGAATTTAATCATTGGCTCTGAAGGAACGTTAGGAATCATAACAAAAGCTGTCTTAAAACTCATACCCAAACCTAAACACACAGTCAGTATATTGATATCATTTGATAACTTAGAATATGGTATAAACAGTGTGAGTAGAATAATAAAATCTAGCGCTAACCCAACAGCAATAGAATTTATGGAAAGAAATATTGCTGAGAATTCAGAGAGATATTTAAATTTAAAATTGCCTTCAGATAAGGGAAATGCTTATTTAATTCTTACCTTTGACGGAGAAGATGATGAAATAGTAGCCAATTATACAAAGGCAAAGGAAGCAGCAATAAACAGCGGAGCTTTAGAATTTAGAATTTTAAATAGCGATGAAGCCATAGACACGTGGAAAATAAGAGGTGCTTTAGCAAGTTCAGTTATGGAATTTAATGAACAGCTTCCTATCGATATAGTTGTTCCTATAGATAAAACAACAGAATTTGTAGATTTTACTAGTAAATGTGGAGAAAAGCATGGGCTTCAGGTTATCTATTTTGGACATGCTGGGGACGGAAATACTCATGTAAGCATAATAAGAAACGGTATGGGAGAGATGGAGTGGAAGAAAAAATCCCATGGGTTGGCTCTTGAACTTTATATAAAGAGTCACGAACTTAATGGTCTGCCATCAGGAGAGCATGGCATAGGCATTACTAAAAAGGAATATTTCAAGAAGGTTACAGGAGAAAAAGAATTAAGGTATATGCAGGAGATAAAAAAGATATTTGATAAGAATAATATCTTAAATCCAGAAAAAGTGTATTGTTAAGTTGTTATTTCATATAAGGATGCCATAAAATGATTATTAGTGATTTTAGCCATCCTTATATCGATGCAAAATGATTGTAATATTAATTTTGTAACTAGGATATAACAGATATATAAAGAAAATGTAATGAGATATATATTTAAAAATAATGTCTCATTGCATTCTTTTATTATATTTCTTACTTATAGCACAATAAAAACATAATTAGCGAATATGCATCCCTGAATTGCATGTATTTAAGATATAGAACCTTTATAAGAGCCATATAAGACCACATTGTCTATATCTCCAGATTGAATAGGTGGGTTTATAGCAATATTGTAAGTTTTATCTATAGAAAGTGAATTATTATTTAAGGAATTGTCATATTCATCAGATACATAATAATGATTTATCTGTCCACTTGAAGCACGGGTAACTTGTAAGTCAACAACTATATAATAAATTGATAGTGGAGCTACAACACCTGTAACATCTACTGCTCTGGCTATAGAAGCATTCGAAGGATATGGATTTGAACTACAATTGCAAGCCTTCTTACAAACTTTAAATAAAACATCTTCAAGCTCCTCTTTGCACATCTTTATATATTTATCACGACAATCATCTTGAAAGCAGTTATCATTATGATTTTTTTTAGAATAATCATCTGGAGGATGAATATATTCATCGTTAAGCTTTTTTTCATAGCATTTGTTAGGAGAATAAGGTATATAATTTATTACTATAAATGGAACAAGGTAGTTATCAGAGCTTTTTACAGATCCAAAGCTCGCAAGGATAGCTTGCTTTCTTCCATATAGTATTATCCCTTTATTCCTTAAGCTGTTTTTTATCCATGACGAAACAATAGTTCTAATATTTATTGTTACCGATACATTAGTAGTTAACGGATAAAAATTTATTATAGTATAACGATCATAATCAGGAGGATTGTTATAAGTTGTATAAGCACTAAAATAATCATAAAGCGGACTTATGGAAATTTTTTTGCTTATATCATTAAAAAAATTATCAACCTTAAAAAGTGTAAGCTTTGCAGTAGATATTATAACATTAGAAGGTATTGATGAAATATCAAAAAACAAATAGCTATAATACTCATATTCTCCATCAGAGCCTACGCTTATTGTATCTTCATTTATGCTTTTATCAGGATGTTTATTAGTAATTGTCAGGCTTTTAATAGCTGGTAGTATAATGCTTTTCATTTTAATCTCCATTTCTTCAATGCTAGCGACATAAAAAGTAATAAAGAATAAGCAGTGCGCGCCTTTTATTGCTTATTAAGAATAGCATATTTATTTATATTTATATTATGTAAGAATATGGAGTCGTACAAATGACTCCATGAGATTTATATTATAAGTTTTTTTAAATTAGTGTTTAAAATCTATTAAAACTAATGTTGAAGTAACTGATTGGGTACTGCTTAATTTAGGGGTAATCACAATACTGCAGAGGCCAGAACCTGCCCATAGTGAAGGAATAACTCTTGTAGGACTGGCAGCAATTTGAAATGTTTTATAAAAAGTCTCTTTAGCATTCCCACGGGAAACAACAGCTTGAACCTCAACGTAACCTACATCATTGTTTGCAGGGAGAGTTCCTGAAACATAAACTCTTTTAATAGTACTTGATAGTGGAGTATCAAAACTTGTCATTAAATAACATCTCCTATAAATAATATAGTATTATTATATTATTATTTAATTAAATGTTGACAATATTATATATATTGCAATTCACAATGTGCAATTGATTTTTATTGATAGTGTATTGTGAAATAAGATTTAATTAAATTCGCAAGAATTAAATAATTTAAATAATTATGGAATAGAATATTATAAGCAAAATTTTGGAGTGATTTAATGGAACAAAATTTGGGGAGTATTATAAAGAAAGAAGCGGTTACATATAGCATAAGAAATGAAATCAAATTGATATTTTTTGTAAAAAAAGGGATGGATAGTTTTTTAGATGATATTATTGATGGAGTGTCCAAAAAATATAATATAAAAAAAGTTATAATAACAGAATATAAACAAATTGACGAGGGCATGGAATGGGCTGATATTTGTTGGTTTGAATGGTGCGATGACCTAATAGCATATGGAAGTAAGTTAGAATTAGCTAAAGAAAAAAAAATTATATGCAGGCTTCATAGTTATGAAGCTTTTAATGGTTATATTAATGATGTCAATTGGAGCAATGTAAATAGCTTAATAGTAATTTGTGAACATATAAAGAACTTTATAGTTAAAAACTTTAATATAAATGAGAGAATAATTAGTATTATCCCTAATGGTATAGATGAGAAAAAGTGGAGTTTTAAAGAACGGGAAAATGGATTTAATATAGTTTATGTAGGATATATAAATTATAAAAAAGGACCAATGCTTTTATTGCATACATTCAAAGCAATTTATGATAAAGATAACAGATATAAATTATATATTGCAGGAATTTTTCAAGATAATAGAGATGTACTTTATTATAATCAAATGATACAGGAATTTGGAATAGAAAATAATGTGATATATGAAGGGTGGCAGGATGATTTAGACAAATGGCTTAATGACAAAGATTATATATTGTGTACTAGCATTCTTGAATCACAAAATGTAAGTGTTATGCAGGCAATGTGCAAAGGCATAAAGCCTATAATTCATAATTTTGTGGGATCCAAAAATATATATGATAAAAAATATGTATGGAATACAATTGGTGAAGCTATTAGTATGATTGAAGAAGATAATTATGCTTCAAATGAATATAAGAAATACATTGTTAAAAACTTTAGTCTTGCTCAGCAGATAGATAAGGTGATGGCAGTAATTGATAATTTGAAAAATACAAATATTGAAGATAGAGAATTATTGGAGAAACCGTTGGTCACTGTAGGGATTACAAACTATAATAATAATACATTTTTAGATAAGTGTATTGAATCAGTATTGAAGCAGACTTATAAAAATGTTGAACTTATAATCGTTGATGATTGTTCTACAGATGATTCAATTAAGAAAATAAAATTCTATGAAGAGAAATATTCAAATATTAGAGCAATATTTCATGAAAAAAATAGTGGGAGTCCAGAGCGTGGAATTGAAGAAATTATTAGTCAGGCAAAAGGTGAATATGTTATGAAGCTGGATGCTGATGATTATTTGGATAATGAAAGGGCGCTTTATGAATTTATTTCTATTTTTATAGAAAATTTAGATTTAGATTATGTCTATTGTAATCTAAAATTAGTTGATAAAGATGGTATTTATCAGAATACATGGAAGTATAAACAATTTCAATATAATGAAATAATATCGGAAACTTTTAATAGAGGTGGCTCAGGGGTTATACCGATAGGAACAGGGGTTTATAAGATTTCATTTTTTAGAATGAATAATTTAAAGTGGTATGATGGTAAAAATATGAGAATTGCTGTTGATACACTAAATTCTTTAATATTTTTAAAAAGTAACATTAGATATGAATATATAGATAAGGATCTAATTTGTTATAGACAACATGAAAATAATATTACTTATGACCTAAAAAATCGAATTAAATCCATTATATATGTTATGGAATATATAGTAAGTAATTTTAGTGAAACCATATATCTAAAAGATATTAATTGGAGTACGCTGACTAAGGAAGATGTAGAATGTACAAAGGGTTATTTAATTGGAACAAAGTATTATCGCACATTTATTATGTACTTAAGAGGAGAAGGAATGCCATGGAAACATGAGTTGAATTTTGATATTGAACAAATTAAATTATTTTTACAACCTCTTATTAATATTGCAGAAAAATATTTAAAAAAAAGTTTGCATAATAATAATTTATATAGTGAAGATATAAATGTTGTTTTAAAAGAACTAAATAAATATAAAATGAATGTAAGACTTAATAAAGCTACGGAAGAGTACAGTATTCAAAGTCAAATTGTAAAAGACGGAAAAGTTGTAAGAAAAAATTTATTAGAACAATATAAGGATAAATATAAAAATAAATATTCTAAACTCTTAATTTATTCACCTACAAATGGATATTGGAAATATAGTTTCTTATCATGGAAGGAAACTTTAAACTATATGGGGATTGAAGTAGATATAATTTATAAGATCAATACAACTTTTGATTACAGTTTTTATAATAGTTATATAACTATAGGTACAAGTACGTATATATATGATTCTTTGAAAAATAAGACAATAACTAATATAAAAAATAAAATAGGAATTATTTCAGTGCAGCTTAATAATGATGAGCTGGATTTAATAAATGTACAATTATCTAAACAATTTAATTTTAAATTTTTAATCTCATCTTTAGCTGAAGAAACAAATGATGTTACTCTGTATAATTGGATAAGCAATAATATAAAAATTATAAATCTTCCATTTGCATTTAATCCATTAAATTATTATCCAGAAGATGCAAATAAAATATATGATTATTTCTTTGTTGGTACCAATAGTTACGTAAAGTATAAAGAAACTGAAAAATATTTAACTCCAATCCTAAGTAAATATAATAATGGAATATTAAGAGGTATAGGATGGGGAAAAGATATACCAGAATTATATCCTAGTAATACTAATTTCTTTTATAATAGAGCAAAAATAAATTTGAATTATCATCTAGATATACAGAAGCAGAATAGAAGTGAAGTTAATGAGAGAACATTTTCTATTGCTTCTTGTGGAGCATTTCAATTAGTAGATAATCCTAAGTTAATTTATGAATTATATTCAGAAGATGACATGGTAATAGCTAACGATGAATATGAATATATAGAAAAGTTTGAGTACTATTTAAACAAGCCATTGGAGCGACTGGAAAAATCTTATAATGCATTAGTAAAGACTTATAAAAAAGATTATAGTTTGTTTAAAGTTTTAGAAAATTTTTTGAAATTAATGGTGTAAAAATAGGAGGTATACTTTGTTAATTCCAGCCGAAAATTTTAAAAGGTATATAAGTTTAAATAATGGTAATAATGAAAATTTTTTAATTGGAAGTATTGGCATAAATAGTTATATATCAGATATGTATTTTAAGATAACACCAGGAGATAAGACTGCAAATTTATGTGTTGGAAATTTTACATCAATATCAAATGGAATAGGTGCTCATTTTAATAGAAATCACGATTATAAATCTGTAAGCCAGCATTTTTATTCTAGTGGTAATGATGAAGTTGATATTTTCAACTTTAAAGATAAAAAAATACAACAGAAAGGGCATATATTTATAGGAAGTGATTGTTGGATAGGAACAAATGTAACTCTAATTTCTGGAATTAAAATTGGAAATGGAGCATTAATCGGAGCAAATTCTGTTGTTGCAAAAGATATTCCACCATATGCAATAGTGGTTGGTAATCCAGCACAAATAATAAAATATAGATTTGATGAAGAACAAATAAAGAAATTATTAGAAATACGATGGTGGAATTGGGGTGTGAATAAAATTAAAGAAAATATTGAGTGGTTTAAAAAGGATGTTGCTGAATTTACTGAAAAATTTTATAATTCTCCAAAGTCAAATTTAGAAAAAGTAGAATATAAACACAATAAAACCCAAATATTATTTTTCCCAGATTTTAATGAACCTTATTCCGTATGGAGAAAAGTATTAGAGGAATATGCAAAAGTTTTTATGGAGAAACCCGACAAGACGTTAATTTTAAGAATTAAAATAGATTCTGATTATGAGAAAAATATGGATATGCTTAAGAATGAATTAAATAAATATAATAAAGCTGATGTTGTAATAGTAGATAAAAATATTAAAACTGAAGAAACCTTATTTAAAGATGCAGACTACTTTATTGCAACAAGAAATATAAATACATCAGAATATATTGAATTTGCAAATAGAAATAACACTATTATATTATCTGGCACAAATATTCCGATTTTCACATCAGAATTTATTAAGTAATAAGTTGCACTTTATTTGAAAAATTTTTTTACCTAGATTTAGAATAAGAAATGTAACTGATAATGCTTGAAATAATGAGAATATTAAACTTTGAATAATATAAGAAAGCTAGGGGATACCTTAGCTTTTCAATTTAATCACATATTCATGCATGGAACATATTATATAGAGAGGATTGACATAATTGTTTATGTTAAATTTTATATATACATGAGGGGTTAAATGAAGAATCAGGTAAGTTTATGTATGATTGTAAAAGATGAAGAAGAGTATTTACCAAGATGTTTATCTAGCATTAAAGATGTTGTTGATGAGATAATAATAGTTGATACAGGATCTACAGATAAAACAGTAAAAATCTCTAAAAGTTTTGGGGCTAAGGTTTATTATTTTAAATGGAATAATAATTTTAGCGAAGCTAGAAATGAATCTTTAAAATATGCTACAAAAGACTGGATACTTATACTAGATGCAGATGATGAATTAAATTCAGAAGCTAGGGAAACTTTTAAGGCTTTATTAAATACTGAATTAGATGAAAATGCAATTTATCATTTTGAGACATTAAGTTATTATGGAAGCGGTATAGAAAAAGATAATATTGCTGTAAATTTAAATCCACGTTTATTTAAAAACAATCGTGGCGTTCACTATGAAGGAGAAGTCCATAACCAATTGATTAGAGCAGAAGGAGATTATAATGCAGTCTGTAAAGATATAAAGATATATCATTATGGCTATATTGATAAAAGGATTGTTTCTAAAGAGAAAAGAAAAAGAAATATAGCTATTTTGAATGAACAAATAAAAAAGAAGCCTGATGATGGATTTGTTTATTTTAATCTAGGTAGTGAATATGGCGCATTAGATGATATGAATAAAGCTTTAGAATGCTATTATAAAGCTTATGAAAAGTTTGATCAACATACTGGCTATAGCTCTTTGTTGATATTACGAATAATTATATCAAATTTAAATTTGAAAAATTATAATGAAGCTTTAAAATTCGTAGATATTGGAATCTCATATTATCCTAAATGTACAGACTTTTACTTTTATCAATCTCTCATTTGGAAAGAACTTGATAGGCCGACGCTTCAAATAAGAGCATTGGAGAAGTGCATTGAACTTGGTGAACCGCCTTCTGAATTAAAATTTATATTTGGAACATGGAGTTATAGAGCTTATTATGAATTAGGCAATGTTTATATGAAATATAAAGATAATTATACGGCTTATAATTGTTATATTGAAGCTTTGAAATTGAAACCTGATTACATTGAGCCTTTATATAATATAATTCAGGTATTAGAAGAGAAAAAGGTATCTTTAGATGAAATGAAAAGGATACTGGAAGAATTTTTCCCAGAAGACAAAAAAGCTTATTATGAGATTGCTGCTGATTTATTTTATCATGTTGGACATTATAGTACAGCACTAGAATATATAAAAAAATATGAAGATACAGTAAATGTCACTGAAAGTACCACTGTATTAAAATCACGATGTTTTATAAGAAATGGTAATTTTGAAGAATATACAAATATAAATAATATAGATAAAAAAAGTTCATATTATATAATTTCTTTAATGTATAAAGTTCTGTGCTTTATACTATTAAATAAGAATGAAAATGCATTATATATAGTAAATAATATTAATAAGGATAATCTATCCGATTATGATAAAAGGTACTTAAAGGTATACTCAGAATTAATAAAACTATTTGATAAAAAACCAACAATGATATTAACAAATGATGAAAATGACAAAGAATATATGAATATAATTTTAGAAGTTATAGAGATATTGCTTATAAATGATAAGTTTGATGAACTGGCAATAGCTATTGAGTTATTAAATTTAGTAGATACAAAATATGCATTGCTTAACCTTGGTAAATTATATTACAGATATGGATATATTGAACTTGCACAAAAGGAGATATTGAGGTCAATAAAAGAAGTTGATATATATGATGCGGAAGGTCTAGACATATTAAAATATTAAAACTTATTAACCTTATAAACTTTTAAATTGTATTTCTAACTTGTAAGTATGATAGAGATTTTTTTAAAGTTAAGGATTATATTAGGAGAAAGAGATTAAGGAAACTTAGTCTTTTTTTTGTATGCAAATAAAAGAATGTGTTAATAATTGAAAGTGTATAAATAAAAATAATCAGGATGTATATTTAAAATGCTTTAAGCTATTGCCAAAGTTAATAATATTTAATTAGTTAATAGAAATTATGAAGAAGTATATACTAGAGTTGATAAATTATTTTTATTTACAAGTTTCTATGCAAAAAATAAGATGATAAATGATACAGTTTCAGGAATTACAGAATTATATTAGATGCTGTAATCAAGTCTAATGAGATATATAGGAGGAAGTTCTATGAGTAATACTACTATCGCTGGTTATATTTGGGGGATATTTTGGATTTATTGGATGTTAGCAGCTATAAAGACTAGATCAAAGGTAAAAAAAGAATCAAGTGGTCAGAAAAGTATAGTAAGAGGACTACATTTATTACTTGTGATAATTTCTTATTTCCTAACATTTGTTGAATTTAAAGAAGTATTTTTATGGAAAACAATATTACCTTCTCATAAATATGCAGGGTATATAGGAATTATAATTTTGGTATTATCACTTTTATTTGCTATATGGGCTAGAGTGGTATTAGGAAGAAATTGGAGTGGCGCCATTCAAAAGGTAGAAGGGCAAAGACTGGTTCGCAGCGGCCCATATAAATATATAAGAAACCCTATTTATACAGGAGTAGTATGTGGCTTTTTAGGAAACTTTATCGCAATTGGAAATTTATCATCTTTTATTGGATTTTGCATTATGTTAGTTATATATATCATAAAAATAAAAAGAGAACAGACATTTTTAGTAGAGGAATTTGGTGAAGAATATAAAAAATACATAAAAGAATCATGGGCTTTGATTCCGTATATATTTTAAAAGATTCTTTTTTGTAAAAGAGCATATATGCTTTATATTTAAAAAATTATAAAAAACTAAAAGATAAAGCCTGGAGATGAAAAAATTTTGTGAGGATATGTTTTGTATTTCCAAAGCATATTAATGTATAATATACTAAAAAGGCACAATCAAAAAATGAATTAATAGTGTATTTCTCTATTTTATAATTATTTAATAGAAAATATATTTGGGAGCTTTGATTCATTGTGCCTAAGAAATAGAATTAACTAGGGGGCAGTTAAATGAGTAAATATTGGAATGATAAAGTAAAAGAAATAGAACCTTATGTGCCTGGGGAGCAGCCTAAGGATAAAAAGTACATAAAGTTAAATACTAATGAGAACCCATATCCGCCATCAAAAAAAGTTATTGAAGCTATAAAAAATGCAGTTAATGATGATTTGAAACTTTATCCAGATCCAACCTGTAGTGACCTTATAAATGAAATTGCTAAGTATTATGGCTTAAATAAAGATGAGGTCTTTATTGGGAATGGTTCAGATGAAGTATTAGCTTTTTCATTTATGACGTTTTTTTCTAAAGATAAGCAAATTTTGTTTCCAGATATAAGTTATTCTTTCTATCCAGTCTATGCCGAGCTTTTAAACTTAGATTATAAGCTGGTAAAATTGGATGAAGAGTTTAATATACCTTTAGATGAATTAAAAAAACAAAATGGTGGTGTAATAATACCAAATCCTAACGCACCTACAGGAAAATACATAGATGTGGAGGAGTTAAAAAAGTTAATTGAAGCTAATAATGACAGTGTAGTTATTATTGATGAAGCGTATGTTGATTTTGGTGGAGAATCTATGGTTAAATATATAAAGGATTATAATAATTTGTTAGTTATTCAAACTTTATCAAAATCACGTTCATTAGCTGGACTTAGAGTTGGATTTGCATTAGGTCATAAAGATTTAATTGAAGGTTTAAATAGAATAAAGAACAGTATAAATTCCTACACAATAGATAGAGCAGCGCTAGCAGGGGCTAGAGCGGCAATACAAGATAATGAATATTTTAAAGAAATAACAAAGAAAATAATAAATACAAGAGAAAAAACATGTATTGAGCTGAAAAAATTAAATTTTAATGTTTTAGAATCAAAAGCAAATTTTGTTTTTGCAAGACATTCCGAAGTTTCAGGTAAGTATCTATACGAAACTCTAAAAGATAACGGAATATTAGTAAGGTATTTCAATAAAAATAGAATAGATAATTTTTTAAGAATAACTATAGGTACAGATGAAGAAATGGAAAAGCTAATTGAGAAGCTCAAATTAATATTGAATAATAAGTAGAGAATTTGAAAATAAGCACATGAAAATAAATAACCGGTCCAAAGCTGTCATGGATATTTTTCATCAGTTAAAGAGACAAGTTGCTATCATATCAGGTCTATTGGAGCAATTTGCTTATGTAGCATGATGGGAAATAGGAAAATAGGCTAGCAAATGGAAGCGTTATTTAGTTAGTTATGCCTAAGTTATACAGCCTTAAGAATTAGATTCTTTTGATTGTATAACTTATTTTTTGCACGAAAATAAATAATTATAATTTTTGAAAAGCTTGCAGCTATTAATAATTGTGGTAGACTAGACTGGTGGATATTTCTCCATTAAGATATAAGTAGAAGTTATATCTTAATGGAGAAATATCTACAAGCCTGTACTATAAATTTTAATTTTGAAAGAGAGATGGATTTTATGAATTTAGATATTAATAAAGAGTATGTTTTAAAAACAGCCAAGGAAATATTGGAATATGATAGCCCCACAGGCTTTTGCTTTGAGATAATGAACAAAATAAAGGATATTGCAGAAAAACTTGGATATGATTTTGAAACCAATAATAAGGGCTGCGGAATAATCACTGTAAAGGGTAAATCAGAAGATATGGTAGTAGGCTTATCTGCACATGTGGATACTCTAGGAACCATGGTTAGATCGATAACTTCTAATGGAAAATTGAAATTTACAGTACTTGGAGGGCCAATAGTTCCAACCTTAGATGGAGAATATTGCACCATTAGAACGAGAGAAGGGAAAAAATATACAGGTACATTTTTAAGCACAAGTCCAGCTGCACATGTATTTGATGACAGTTCAAGTAAAAAAAGAGATCCTAAGAATATGGAAATAAGAATTGATGAAAATGTTTGTTCAAAAGAAGATGTACAGAAATTAGGAATATGTCCTGGAGATTTCGTTTTTATAGACCCTAAGACTACAATCACAGATAATGGATTTATTAAATCTAGATTTATTGATGATAAAGGTAGTGTATCATGTCTTATAGGATTGTTAGAGTTATTTAGCAGGGAAAAAATAGTTCCTAAATACACAACTAAAATATTAATTTCTACTTATGAGGAAGTTGGTCATGGAGCATCTTATATACCAAGTGATATAACAGAGATGATTTCAGTTGATATGGGTTGCATTGGAGATGATTTAAGCTGTACGGAATACGATGTATCAATTTGTGCTAAAGATTCTGGTGGGCCATACGATTATAATATGGTAACAAGCTTAGTTAATTTAGCAAAAGAAAATGAATTAAAATACGCTGTAGATATTTATCCTTTTTATGGCTCAGATGTTGGAGCTGCATTAAAGGGTGGAAATAATATTCGTGGCGCATTAATAGGACCAGGAGTTAGCGCATCTCATGGTATGGAAAGAACTCACTATAGTGCTTTTGAAAATACAATTAAATTATTATATTTATATTTAACAATTTAAACATGAAATAGATAAGTTAATTATTAATATGAATTAAGTTATGATTAATTTATATAAATTTTATTATCATATTGCTAATTTAAATTATAAGTCTTTAGTTATATATTTAGATGTAATAGCAATTTATCATTGAAATTTATATAAAGTATAATAAGATATGAAAACTTAATGTAAATAAATAACTTAAGCAATCAAAAATTATTTTATATACATGTAATAAAAGAGTTTTAAAAGTTCAAACTATATATGGGATTAGCTTGTAGTTTTATGAAGAAGGATAGAAGTCAAGATGGAGAAAAAAATTAGAATAGTAAGTCCAGTATATCAGCAAATTGCAACAGATATTGCTTCAAAGATAGCAAGTGGATATTATGAAGTGGGAGAGAAAATATATGCACGTTCTGTATTAGCTAGTCAATATGGGGTTTCAGCAGAAACTGCTAGAAGAGCTATAGCTATATTAGCTGATATGGAAATTGTGGATGCTACTAAAGGAAGCGGCGTAATTATAAAGTCAACTGAGAATGCTATAAGGTTTATTAGGCAATATAATGATGTAAAGACAGTTAATGATTTAAGAAATGATATTTTAACAAACTTAGAACAACAAAAGAAAGAGAATGATTTATTAGAAAAGCAGATAATCGAATTGTTAGATAAAACTGATAGGTTTAAATCTATAAATCCATTTATACCATATGAAATTTATATAACAGATAAAACTCCATATTTAGAAAAAAATATAGCTGAAATCAACTTTTGGCATAATACAGCAGCAACAATTATATGTATAAAGAGAAATGGTTGTTTAGAAATGTCTCCTGGTCCATATGCAATTTTACGTGAAAATGATATTTTTTATTTTGTAGGAGATGAAAACTGTTATGAACGAGTAAATAAGTTTTTATATCCATAACATGATTATGTAATCAGATTTTTATAAGGATAATATATTAATCAATTTGTATTTATTGCAATGATTAATATGTTATCCTTTTATGTTTATTATAAGGAATATAGATGAAACTGGAAGTAATAAAAATTTAGATGTCATTATAATCGTGTAGTTGAGCAATAGGTGAATTTGACAAAAGTAACAACCTAATGATACAATTAAGTTGCTACTAGTACAGAATAAGTAACAACTTAATCATTAAATTAGGTTGCTTATTGGAAGGGGATGGAATTAAATGATAGAATTTAAAAACATACGAAAAGATTTTAAAAATAAGACTATACTTAAAGATATTACATTTAAGATAAATAAAGGAGAATTAGTTGCTATTATTGGGGCGAGTGGGTGTGGAAAGACTACGACTTTAAAAATGATAAATAGACTTATTAAGCCATCTTCAGGTCAGATTTTAATTAACGGTGAGGATATTGCATTAAAAGATGTAATAAAGTTAAGACGCAATATTGGCTATGTAATTCAACAAACAGGATTGTTTCCACATATGACAATTAGAGAAAATATTGAAATAATTCCTAGAGTTGAGAAGATCAATAAAGAAAGTATAAATAGAAGAACTATAGAACTTATGGAAATGATTGGGTTGGAAGGTGATAACTTTTTAAAGCGTTATCCGACAGAACTGAGTGGTGGACAGCAACAAAGAATTGGTGTCGCTAGAGCATTTGCTATAAATCCAGAAATAATTTTAATGGATGAACCGTTCAGTGCACTAGATCCAATTACTAGAACACAACTTCAAGAAGAGTTAACCGAGTTACAAAGTAAATTAAAGCGGACTATTGTGTTTGTAACTCATGATATGGATGAAGCGATAAAGATAGCGGATAAAATTTGTATAATGAATGAAGGAGAAATTATCCAATATGACACTCCAGAAAATATTCTAAAAAATCCTAAGAACGAATTTGTAAGTGAATTTATTGGGAAAAATAGAATATGGTCTTCGCCAGAATTCATAAGGGCTAAAGATATAATGATTGATCATCCGGTTACATGCTTTAAAAGTACTTCATTATTGAGCTGCATTGAAAAAATGAGAAGCTCTAAAGTTGACAGCCTAATGGTAATAGATAAAGAAAATTATTTATTAGGAATTGTAACGGCAAGGCAAATACAAAATAAAGAGGATAGAACCGTACTTGTAGAGGAAATAATGAATGATGAATTTATTAAAGTAAAACCAGAGGATTCAATTATAGATATTCTTGAATTAGTAAAAGAACATCAAATAGGACAAGTTCCGGTTCTTGATACTAAAGGTTTATTAAAAGGAATAATTACAAAAAGTAGTTTGGTAACAACTATGAGTAGTCAGTTTTTAGATACTGAGGAGGTGAAATAGAATGAATGAATTTTTAAGTTATGTATTTGGAGCAAAAGATCAAATAATGTCACTGCTATTTGAGCATATTAAACTTACAGCATTAGCTGTTGGTATAGCGATAATAATAGGGATGCCTCTAGGAATACTTATAAGCTATGTTAAAAAATTAAATAAACCGATTTTAGGAATAGCAAGTGTTGTACAAGCTATTCCGAGTATGGCATTACTTGGCTTTGCAATACCGTTTTTAGGAATAGGAACTACACCAGCAATTGTGATGGTAGTTTTATATTCATTATTACCAATTATAAAAAATACAACAACAGGAATTGACAATATCAATATAGAAATGTTAGAAGCTTCAAAGGGAATAGGTTTGACTAAATTTCAAGTTTTAGTTAAAGTTCAAATCCCATTGGCACTACCTGTAATTATGTCAGGAATAAGAATTTCAGCAGTTACAGCAGTTGGACTTATGACTATGGCAGCATTCATCGGTGGCGGTGGTCTAGGGTACCTGGTCTTTTCTGGTATAAGAACTGTTAACAATTATCAAATTTTAGCAGGAGCAATCCCAGCGTGTATATTAGCCTTATTAGTAGATGGGTTATTTAGCGTTGTTGAAAAACTTGTTACCCCTATTAGTTTGCAAAAAACTAATAATAAATCAAAAGTTTCAAAAATTAAGGCTAGAAAAATACAAAAGGCTATATTAGCTGTTACCGCATGTGTACTTGTTGGAATATTTGCGGTAACTGGAGTATCTCAAAAGCTTTCGAGTAAAAAAGTAATTACAATTGGTAGTAAAGATTTTACAGAACAAGAGATTCTGGGAAATATATTATCAGAACTTATTGAAAGAAATACGGATATTAAGGTAAATAGAAAATTTGCATTAGGTGGTACACAGGTTATATTTTCAGCATTACAAAAGGGTGATGTTGATATGTATGTAAGTTATAGTGGGACAGCTTATGGGGATGTGCTAAAATATCCACCAATATCAGATGTTGAAAAAGTTTATGATACAGTTAAAAAGGATTATAAAGATAAATTCAATATAGAAGTATTAAAACAGATGAACTTTAATAATACTTATACGCTGGCGGTTACTAAAGAAACAGCTGAAAAATATAATTTAGAAACAATAAGTGATCTTGCTAATGTAGCAAATCAGCTTACTGCAACTACAACCTTAGAGTTTCTTAACAGAGAAGATGGATTAATTGGACTTTCGAAGAAATATGGCTTTAATTTAAAAGATACTATTGGAATTGATGGAAGTCCAAGATACGCAGCATTAATTAATAAAGAAAGCGATGTTATAGATGCCTTTTCAACAGATGGATTATTAAAGAAATATGACTTAATTGTTTTAAAGGATGATGAACACTTTTTTCCTCCATATTATGCTATTCCAGTGATACGTGCTGAAACGTTAAAAAAATATCCAGAAATAGAACCACTGGTTGAGCAAGTAGGAAGTTTAATTAATGATGATGTGATGAGTGAATTGAATTATGAGGTAGATGAATTAAAAAAAGATCCTAAAGACGTTGCTTTAGAATTTCTACAGAATAATAAACTGATATAAAATTAGAAGTTATATCATATAATGAAAAATGATTTTACAGTATTCGAGTTATACATGTAAAATCATTTTTTATTATTATAACTATTTAGTAAAATTTATATATTACGATAAATATATGTATGAAATATTATAATTTTATTTTTTAGATAGAGCAACTTGCTTAGATTATGAAGAAAAAATTAAGAATTTTCATAAAGGGCCATAAATTGAGAAGTATTATTGTATAATTTTATAGTTGGTTAAATAATGTAAATTGACTTAAAATATTAGGTGTTACAATTATTTGAATTTAAATGTAGAAAATGGTATAATTTATACGCAAAAAGAAAAGGGGAGACGATTAGATGCGACGTAATAAGATAATAAACTTAGCAATTTTGGCTGCATTTTTATGTGTCACTAGTGTTCCAGTGATTGCTCAGGCACAAGATAGCAGAATTAATGGGGAAATAAGTGAACAAAGTAAAGTTAAAATTAATGATAATTGGCTTACGGAGGTAGTTGCTAAGCAGTTAAATAAAAATGTAAGATATCTTACAGAGCAGGATTTATTAAGTATAAAAAAGATTGACTTAAGATATCAGAAAATAGATAACACTATACCAGATGAGATTAAATTATTAAAAAATTTGGAGTATTTAGATTTAAATTATTGCAGGCTAAGTGGAAAAATTCCTGAGGAATTAGGAGATTTACCTATGTTATCTCACTTGGATTTAGGAGATAATAAGTTAGAAGAACTGCCTGAGAATATAAAACAAAAAATTGTTAAAAATAACTATAGTTATTGCGATGTTGAAGGAAATAAGTTTAAGTTAGATGAAGGCTGGTACTATTTAAAAGGTAAATTAACCTATTTAGATAGAAATGGCGAAAGATTTGCTTCAGGTGAACATAGAATAAGTGGAAAAACATATGAGTTTTCTGAAGATGGAAGTATAAGACAAGGATGGGAAAGTGATAAAGATGGCAATAAGTTATATTATGATATGGAAAATGGTCTTATAAAAGATAATTGGAAGCAGATAGCTGGAAAATGGTATTATTTTAATGAAAATGGATATATGGAAAAAGGATTACAAACTATAAAGGGTACTAAATACTATCTTGATGATAATGGAATAATGCTTACAGACTGGCAGCAGATAGACAATAAGTGGTATTGTTTTTCGGAATCAGGTGGTATGGAATATGGATGGATAACCTCTAATGGAAAGACATACTATTTGGATGCCAATACAGGTATAATGGCGTCTGGCGACACAGTCATAGGTGGACAAAAGTATAGATTTAACAGTGATGGATCGTTAATGACAAATGTATGGATTGACAATTATACTTATGTTCAACCTAATGGTCAAACTGTAAATACTTACTCTAATTATTCACATTCTAATACAGATTATCAGCTATTTAAATATATGACTAATGTAAATAATCAATTGAGTGTTGATAGTGCAGCAGTAGCATTACATGATGGGAATACAAGCAATAATTGTGTATATTTTGCTTCCGAAGCATTAAGAAGAGTTGGTGTAAATATTCCTCAAGCTACATGTAATACATATCAATTTGAAAACTTATTAAAAAGCTTAGGATTTGTATATAGCTATGATTTCTCACAAATTAAGCCAGGAGATATTGTGTTTACAAATAACTATTCTCATGTTTACATATTTATGTGCTGGGATAAAGATGGATATGCTTATATTGTAGATAATCAAAGGACAAGCTTTGGCAACCAAGTTCTTCATACAAGATTAGTGCTTCAAGATACTGCAACTACAGATAGAGCAACGCATTTCTTCTATTATCCATATTAATAATGTAGAGCTGTGATTTAAGCTTTAAATTAAAAACAAAAGTTTATTTTATGCTAGGACAAGCATAGATTAGTATATACTTTTATTATATAATTGTTAGAAAACCAATTGAAAGCATCCGTAATTAATAATTACTTATTAATTACGGATGCTTTTTCAATTATTATTGTAAATAAATTTTATTCATATATATTAATAAAAAATAGTATAAATAAAAGTGTGAAGACAATTTAAATAAATATGAAAAGGAGAATGTTAAATGAAAGTTCAAGTAGATATATTCTCAGGCTTTTTGGGCGCTGGAAAAACCATGCTTATTAAAAAGCTGCTAAGTGAAAAAGCTTATGGAAAAAATACAATAATTATAGAAAATGAATTTGGCGAAGTGGGTATAGATGGAGATGTCTTAAGAGAAAGTAACATTCAAGTAAAAGAAATTAATTCTGGGTGTATATGCTGTCAGGTATCTGGAAATTTTGGAGAAGCAGTGTTGGAAGTGATTGATAAATATTCTCCTAACAACATAATAATTGAGCCTTCAGGAGTTGCGAAATTAAGTGAAATATTAAAAATACTTAGTGAAGCAAGATTTGAATCTAAAATAGGGATTAGAAACATTTTTACTTTGATTGATATCAGAAATTATGATATGTATTTAAAGAATTTTAAGGAATTCTATGAAAATCAGATAAAAAAAGCTAACAAAATTGTTTTAAGTAGAAGTCAGTTAGTTGATGATAAAAGGATTAGAGAAACAATTGAATCTTTAAAAAAATATAATTCGAAGGCGGAAATAATATATAAGCCGTGGGAAAAAGTAAATGCTGAAGAATTTTTGAAGATAAATGATGTGAGGAAAGAATCAGAATTAGGATTTATAAAATCAGAATCGAAAAAGATTTTAAGAAGGGAAAGTGGACATAAGGCTAAAGAGGTTTTTGAAAGTTATCCAATAAATATTATAGAAAGAATTAGTGTAAAGGAGATAGAAAAAAAATTTGAGTTTATAGCAGGTAATGAGAAGTTTGGAAATGTGATAAGAGCAAAAGGATTTATAAAAGGAGAAGATGGAGTTTATTATCAATTTGACTATGTTCCAAATGAGTTTAAAAGTAGAGAAGTTAGATGGGCTGATAAAAATATTATATCAATAATTGGGAGTAAATTAGATAGAAAGAGATTATTTGAACTATTTAACTAGATTGATTATATAAGTTTCTCGTAATATTATACTTAATCAAAAAGATAAAGGGTGGTGAATTAATGAAAATACATATTGAGATTGTAACAGGTTTTTTAGGAGCAGGAAAAACTTCTTTTATTAATTCTTTTTTGAAGGAGAGCCAAGTGGAAGATGAAAAAGTTTTGGTTTTTCAATTGGAAGAGGGAGAAAGAAGTATTAAGCAATATAATGATTTAATAAAAGTAAAAACAATAAAAAATCTTAGTAATCTTAAAGAGGAAATGATTTTTCTGATTAAAGAATTCAATCCTAATAGAGTAATTGTTGAGTATAATGGCACTTATAATTTAAAAGAATTATTTGATATGTTAAATGAAAAAATTTATAGGGAATGTAGCAAAATCACTACAATATTTTTTGTTGCAGATGGCAGAAATTTGAAGCAATATATTGATAACATCGGAAGCTTCGTTGTTCCATTTATACAATATGCCAATATGATAGTTGTTAATAATATAGACAATTGCAATAAAAAAATATTGGAGGAAGGATTTAAAAAGATAAAAGAACTTAACTCAAAAGCATTTCTACTTAAAGTTAATAATAAGTATATTTTAAACTCGGTGCTTAGAGAATCTAAAATGATAGATAATGGCTATTTAAAAAGAGTAAAAATTAAAATAGCAAATTCTAAATTAAGTTTTTAATATGGAATATAAAAAAATGAGGAGGCAATAAAAAGAAATATGAATATTTCTAGAAGCAGAACTTTTACTTTTATGATTATGATTGCAGCAATATTATTATGGCATATTTATAAGAAGTATGGGATAAATTTGTATATAGAGGAAGTTGGAGATTTTGCAAGTATATTCACAAGTATTGTTCTTGAAGCAATGCCCTTTATTATTTTAGGCTCATTGGTGTCAGCAATAATTCAAACCTGTATATCAGAAGAATTAATAGCTCGGATAATACCAAAAACAAGCATCTCGGGATATTTTGGAGCAGCTTTAATAGGACTTATATTCCCCGTTTGTGAATGTGGGATTGTACCTGTAACAAGAAGACTTATGAAAAAGGGATTACCAGTTGGATTTGGAGTGACATTTATGCTTGCGGTGCCCATAATTAATCCTGTTGTAATAATGTCAACTTATTATGCATTTTATGATAAACAAGCTATGGTTATTCTTAGAATAACAGGAGGCTTTGCAGCTGCTATTTTAATAGGTATAATAGTAAACGCACTTGAAAAAGGTAAGCAATCATTAATTAGAGATTTCTTGGATAATGGAAATTATTGCAATTGCGGATGTGATAATTTGTATTCAGGTAATCAAAATAAATTACTTTCTATAATTGAACATGCAAATAGAGAATTTTTAGATATAATGGGATATCTAATTTTTGGCGCTTTTATTTCAAGTGTATTTCAAGTTGTTATAGCATATGGGAGAATTAATTTTATCTCTGATAATAAAATTTTCGGAATAATTGTTATGATGCTCTTAGGATTTTTTTTATCTTTATGTTCAGAAGCAGATGCATTTGTAGGGAGGAGCTTTTTAGGTAATTATTCATTTAGTGGGGTATTGGCTTTTTTAATTTTAGGGCCAATGCTTGATTTGAAAAATCTCATAATGATTCTTGGTGCCTTCAAAAAGAGTTTTGTTATTAAGTTTAGTGTGGTAACAGTGTGTATTGTATTTTTAATTTCATTTTTGTTTATGATGTGCGGAATATAAGATACAGATTATAATAATTAAATTCAAATACAAGAATGGAGGCAGAATAATAAATGAAAAGATTTAACTTTGATGAATTTTTATGGTTTATAGTTTTAATATTATTAGATGGATTTATTTTTGGCTTAATATTCACTAAAAAAATAAACTTTTATATAGGTAATAATATGATTAAGTATATCTATATAGCAATAGTAATGATAAGTGTTATTAGCATTTTTCAAATAAAAAATATATTTACATGCAAGGGAAGTAGCAAACTTAAAATTAAAGTGCTTCCAATTATAATAGCATTAATACTAGGAATTATATCTTTGGGTAATCTAAAGACATTCAAACATGCTGAATTAGGGAAGGAACTTACAGAAAATAATGTCGGCATAATGGATAGAGAATATCTATATAAACATGAATTTTCTTATGACAGTTTAAGCAAAAATGATATAGAAAAAATAAGTAGTAGTGTATATGAAAATATAAAAGTTGATGATAATAATCCTATGTTACTGGAGGATATTAGAGAAAATCCTGAGAAATATGTTGGGAAAAGGTTAGAAATTCACGGTTTTGTATGCAAGGAAAATTATTTGAATGAGAAGCAATTTATAATAGGAAAAATTGTAATGACATGCTGTGCAGCTGATTCAAAAATTATTGGAATAATAGGTGAGTATGATAAAGTTGACGATTTAAATGAAAATGACAATGTAAAAGTTATAGGTGTAATTGGTAGTTCAGCAGTAAAAGATGACAATAATATAATTCATAATATACCTGTTGTAAAAATAATAGAAATTCAAAAGGAGAATTTAGGTCACTAAAAAGCAACAATTTCCTGTGACCTAAATTACTTAATGTAATTAACTTATTTTGATGGATTATTTAAGATAATGTCTGCATATGAAATTTTCCCCTGGACTTGATTATCTGAAACTACGTTAATTTTATACGTATCAAATTTATTATCCCATTCCATACCAGCAGGTGAAAGATTATCAGGATCTCCAGCATTAATTCCGACTAAATTTAAAATATTTGCTCCATCAGCTGGAAATTTCATATCTGTTTTAGGTGTTATTTTGATTTCATTGCATTTTGAATTTAAATAAGTGACTTCAAAAGTATAATTGTCTTTTTCGTATGTAGACTTAGAATCATCTTCACTTACAGGCTTACCTAGAATTTTTTCTATATCAGCTTTACTTTTATCTTTAAAATCAGCGATTGTTGCAATTTGTTTTACCTCAACTGTTGGCTTATTATTTTCACCTACTATCTTAGAATCCTTAGAAGTATCTTTAGGTGATTGCTCTTCTGTCACCGACGGTTGTTTATTTGAATCTGATGGTGCTTTAGTTTTACCACAAGAAATTAGTGCTGTTGAACTAATAATTGCAATTAATAATAGACTAATAATCTTCTTTTTCATTATATTGTCCCTCCGATATGTTGTTTAAGATTACGATTACTACTCAATTAGGAAGAATAGTATCGCTTATTGAATAATTATAACAGTATTTTTTTTAGTAGCTGTTTATTTAAGAAAGTCGTAATAAAGATATAATATTTATTACAATAATTTTACGGATATCATACTAATAATCAATAAAGGATATATTCACCATGCAATGAATTATTAGTAAAGAAAAAATGTACAATAATAAATCAATTTTATTATCGTACATTAATAAATATATTATGCATCTTTTTTTAAAAAACTATATTGTGCTGAATATAGTTTGTGATAGTAGCCTTGATTTGCAAGGAGTTCATCGTGGGTTCCATCTTCGACTATTTTACCATGAGAGAGAACGAAAATTTTATCGCAATCACGTATAGTAGAAAGCCTATGCGCTATTACGATAGAAGTTCTTCCATCCATAAGTTTTTTAATACCAGCTTGAACTAATAACTCAGTTTCGGTATCAATATTTGCTGTTGCTTCATCTAAGATTAATATTCTAGGATCTGCAATTAATGCTCTTGCGAAAGCTATTAATTGTCTTTGTCCAAGAGAAAGCCTAGAACCTCTTTCATTTACCTCTGTATCATAGCCATCTTCAAGTTTTTCAATAAATTCATGAGCATTGACAGCTTTAGCAGCCTGAATTACTTCTGCGTCAGTAGCATTTAATTTTCCATAACGTATATTTTCCTTTATTGAAGTTGAAAACAAAAATGAATCCTGAAGCATTATACCCATCTGACTTCTTAAACTTTCAACAGTAACACCTTTTATATCAGTGCCATCAATCTTTACAGTACCAAAAGTGGGATCGTAAAATCTGCTTATTAAATTGGTTATTGTAGTTTTACCTGCACCTGTTTCTCCAACTAAAGCAATTTTTTCTCCTGCTTTTAAATTAAAGCAAGTATCTTTTAAGACAGCGATTTCTCCTTTAGCATAAGAGAAAGTAACGTGATCAAATTCAATATTTCCTTTAATTTTAGGCAGGATATTAGATGAAGCTGAATCTATCATATCACTTTTGGTATCTAGAATATCAAATATTCTTTCGCCAGCAGACATACTGGTTACAAAAGCATTATAAAATGAAGAGAGATTTATTATTGGCCTCCAAAGCATTTCCATATACATAAAAAACGCTATTAAAGTACCGAGAGTAAGGTTATCTCTTGAAGTTAATATAAATCCAGAGACGACCAATATTATAATGCTTATACCACGAAATAAATCTAGAAATGGCCAGAAAAAATCCTGAGTGTATACTGCTGTCATAAAACCATCAGCATGTTTACCTATATGGATATCAAATATTCCTTTAGTATATAGTTTTTTACTGAAACCTTGAATTACCTTCATACCTGATAAAGACTCATGAGTGTATCCAATTAAGGAAGATCTGTTTTCTCTAAAAAGTTTCCACTTATCATGAGCCTTGATTTCGATAAAAAACATAACAAAGGTTAAGAATGGTATTGTAATTAAGCAAATGGCACCAAGTGACATATTTAAAATAAGCATCATACAAACTACTAAAATAATAGTAAATATATTTGGAATTAAATTTACAATGCTATTATTTAATAGGTTTTGAAGTGCATTTACATCACCAACAACCCTAGAGATAATTTTCCCAACAGGCCTATTGTCAAAGAAATTAAAGCTTAAGGTTTGAATATGAGTGTATAGACTATGTCTTATATCAACCAATATCTGGTTAGTTATTTTAGACATAGAAGTTGTTCTTATTCTAGATAAAATCATAGATATTACATTAATAAATATTAGGGAAGTGCCTATATATAACAATCCTTTGATGTTTTTTTCTTTTACGAAAGTATCAATAGAGACTTTCATTAAATAAGGCGTTAAGGTATTGCAAGCCATGACAATAAGCAGAAGCAGTATAACAAAAGTAACTTTCAGCTTATAGGGTTTTACATAAGATAATAATCTTTTTATAATTTCTATTTTAGAAGATTCGTTTGTAATGTCATTCATATTAATTTGCCTCCAGTGCAAGGGTATCAAAATCTTGAAACTGATGGGAGTAAACATTATAATAATACCCTTTAATATTAATTAAACTGCCATGATTACCTTTTTCAACTATTTTACCATCTTTCATGAATAAAATAATATCAGCATCCTTTACGCCAGATATTCTATGTGCAATTATAAAGGTTGTAGTCTTTGTTTTATTATTTTTTAGATTTTGGAGCACCTTGAACTCAGTTTCCATGTCAAGAGCAGAAGTTGAATCATCAAGAATGAGAATTGGCGATTTTCTAATCATTGCCCTCGAGATAGATAATCTTTGTTTTTGGCCACCTGATAATCCAAGGCCTCTTTCACCTATAATAGTATCAAAACCTTCAGGCATTTCTTGAATAAAAGAATAAGCGCAACTGTCTTTAACTGCTTTTACTAATTCTTTTTCAGATTTATTACTGCCAAAATCAATATTATTTTTTATTGTATCAGAAAATAAAAATGTATCTTGAAAAACAATAGAAATATATGACCTTAAGGTTTCTAAGTTCCAATCTTTAACATTAACATTATCAACTAGTATTTCACCTTTGGTTACATCATAGTATCTTCCAATTAAAGAAATCAGGGTGCTTTTGCCACAGCCTGTGGTTCCCATTATAGCCACACTGCTGCCAGCAGGAATATTTAAATTTATATCATGTAATACTTCTAAATTATTATAAGAAAAGCTTACGTTTTTAAAAATAATATCTCCCTTAACTTTAGCTGGATTATAGCCATTTTCTTTGGAGACTATTCTTGATTTTCTATTTAATATATCTGATATTTTTTCCATAGAAGCTTTATTTTGAGAAAGTAGATTTATAAGAGAACCTAAATTTCTCACACACCAAGAAAGATTAAAAATATAACTAGTAAATGCAACTAAGCTTCCTAAACTTAAATTACCCTGAATACATAAATATCCCCCAAACATTATCATTAAAATTGGAGCTGCGTTTGTTAAAAATTCAATTACAGGACCATAGGTACCGACTATTTTAGCCTGCTCAACATTTAAATCGAAGAACTTTTTATTTACCTTTAAAAATTTTGATATTTCATATTTTTCACGTGCAAAAGCTTTTACTAGCCTAATTCCTGAGACATCCTGTTGAACAATAGAATTTATTTCAGCAGTTTGGTCACTGATCTTTGAATAAACAGTCCAAAACTTCTTGTCCATAATTGTTCCAATATAGGCTACTGGCAGTAATACGATTAAACATACGATTGTTAATGGAACATTTATGCTAAACATAATGATTGCAGATATTGAAAAAAGTATTATAGCTTCAATAAAAACTCTCATTCCAAAAGCTAAAGTATCCCAAACAATATCAACATCCTCAATTATTCTAGAAAGTAATTCACCAGTATTGTTGCTGTCAAAAAAGGAAAACTCAAAGGATTGAAATTTCAAATATAAATCTTGTCTGACCTTCTTGCAGACAATTAAGGCAAATTTATCAAATAGATATTCTTTTAAATAACCTAAAACACCTTGGGTTAGAGATAGTACAATTAGAATTATTATAAAAATAAATAAATCATCTTTCATATCTCCAAGTATTATATTATCTACAAATATCTTTTGGAGATAAGGATAAGTACTATCTACACAAATGCATCCTATCATTGCAGTAATTGGAATGATCAGAAATTTCCAATGCCTGCTAATGTAAGTTTTAAATAATGTCATAAAAATCCCCCTTTTATAAATATGAATTTTTTGAGCGCAAAAAAACACAGCCATTCAGAGCTGTGTTAAACGCAAAATAAAATATTGATAATAAAAAATAATATCAAATAATATGGATTTCACGAGGCTCCACAGATGAATAAATTAATATGTTTAATTTTACAATTTTATTAAATAATTTTATTATATTCATAGTTAAACCTCCTTTAATTTGTTATTTGAACATCATGTTGTAAATATACTATAAATTAACAGAAAAAACAAGAGAAAAATTAAATGTATAAATAATAAAAAGATTTCTATCCAAATTCTTAGATAGAAATCTTTTTTATTTAATTAATTATGAAATTTTGATTTGGAAGCTTTATTACTATAAGAATTACTTTTAACTTTAGCTGAATTTTGATCAGGTGTATAAGAATAATCTTCTAATATACCACCAAAGACCTTCTTTTGCTCAAATTGTATATTAAATTCTTTTTCGTACTTCTTAATTATATTAAGTTGTTTTGTCGTAGCTAAA
This sequence comes from Clostridium sp. DL-VIII, assembly GCF_000230835.1. Classification (NCBI taxonomy): domain Bacteria; kingdom Bacillati; phylum Bacillota; class Clostridia; order Eubacteriales; family Clostridiaceae; genus Clostridium; species Clostridium sp. DL-VIII. Next base: position 3,814,543 of record NZ_CM001240.1, on the reverse strand, counting down.
CATATAGAAGTACCATGAGCGTTTCCTCTAGCAGTTCTACCTGATCTATGTAGATATTCATTTAATTTTAATGGTAAATCTAAGTGGAATACATGGGTTACACCCTCAACATCAAGACCTCTTGCGGTAACATCCGATGAAACTAATATTTTAATTTTTCCATTTCTAAAACTTTCTATTGCAAGTTTTCTATCTTCTTTAGAGATCTTACCGGTCATAGCAAAGCAATCCTTACTATGATAGTTTAATTTTACTGTTGTGAGCTCAATATCATCATTATCATTAACAAAAATAATTGCCTTCTCAGGATTAACAGCTACAAGAAGCTTTCTTAAGGTCTCAAATTTATCACGTCTTTCACATACAATAAATATATGCTTAATATTAGGGTTTATAGAAGGCTTGCTTTCAGTTTTTAAAATAATTGGATCTTTCATTAAAGATTTAGCAGTTTCTAAAGTTTCAGGCTTTATAGAAGCAGAAAATACCATAAGCTGTCTATCTTTCATAGTTGTTTTTATTATATTTTTAGTTATAGCATCTCTTTTAGGATCTAATAAATTATCTCCTTCATCTATAACAATAGTTTTAATAGTATGAGCAGTTATCTTCTTTTTTTGTATGAGATCAAGGATTCTTCCAGTAGATCCAACAATTATATGTGGCTTAATATCTTTTAATTTTTTTATCTGATTGTTTATATTAACATCTCCAATAATTGATAAAGATGTTAGAGGAACACCAGAGTTTTCAGCCAAAAGTTTGATTTGGTCTTCTATCTGTATTGCTAACTCGTGGGTTGGAGCCAAAATTATTCCCTGCATTTCTCTTTTAGTAGTGTCTATTTTATGAAAAAGTGGTATAAGGTATGCTAAGGTTTTCCCGCTTCCAGTAAATGCTTCACCAATTACATCCTTATTTTCAAGAGCTGGCATGATAGCTGAAGCTTGAATAGGTGTTGGAATAGTTATTCCCTGTTTTTTAAGACCTTCTATTATATTTGAATTTAAATTTAAATCAGTAAATGAAGTACTCATTAATTTCTCCTTTATAATTCGATTTTGTTTATAATAAAATGCATAAACTGTGCTTATGACAATCTGATATAAATCCAATAAAAACAGCCATTTAAAAATTTAAGTGGACTATATCTACGCATAATCAATTAATTATATCCTTATTGTCTTTATTTTTCTAGTTATATATTTTTATTCTTTTTCTTAAGAGTATGTTTTAAAAATAGAGAAGAATGGTATAATAAGAAAGATTTATATAGATGAGGAGAATTTTAAGTAATGAATAGTGAATTTAGTGAGTTCAAAATAGGAGAAGAACTTTTGAAATCAATTGAAGGTCTTGGATATAAAAAGCCATCAGAAGTTCAAGAGAAAGTTATACCGGAGATTCTATTAAATAAAGATGTTATAGTTAAATCTCAGACAGGAAGCGGAAAGACAGCAGCTTTTGCTATTCCATTATGTGAAAAGATAGATTGGGATGAAAACAGCCCACAAGCATTGATTCTAACTCCAACCAGAGAGCTTGCTATTCAAGTAAATGAAGATATATCTAATATAGGAAGATTTAAAAGAATAAAAGCTGTTGCTGTATTTGGTAAGGCACCAATATCAGAACAGGAAAGAAAATTAAAACAAAAGACTCATATTGTAGTCGGAACTCCAGGAAGAATTTTAGATCATATAGATAGAGGAAGTTTAAATGTAGAAAAGATTAAATACTTTGTTATCGATGAAGCAGATGAAATGCTAAATATGGGGTTTATAGGGCAAGTTGAAGGAATCATTAGAAGAATTCCAAAGAAAAAGGTCACTATGTTATTTTCAGCCACAATTCCAGAGGAAATAAAAGATTTGTGTGAAAAACATATGAGCAGGCCAGTGGATATAAGCATTAAAAGTCAAAAACTTATTACAACTAATATTGAACACAATTTGTACTATGTTGAGTATGGAAAAAAGTTAGAAGCATTAGATAAAATATTAATATATGAAAAGCCTGAGACTGCAGTGATATTTGCTAAAACTAAAGAAAATGTAGATAAAGTTTTTGAATATTTAAATTTAAAAGGATATTCAACGAATAAAATTCATGGTGGTATGCTGCAAAAAGATAGATTAAATACAATGGAAAACTTTAGACGTGGAGATTTTAGATTACTTGTTGCAACAGATTTGGCTTCAAGGGGAATTGATATTGAAGGAATTACTCATGTTATAAACTTTGATCTTCCAGTAGAAAAAGAAGCTTATGTACATAGAATAGGAAGAACAGGAAGAGCTGGAGCAAAGGGAAAAGCCATAAGTTTATGCATTGAAGGTAAGGATAGATTATTAAGTGATATAGAAGAATTTATTGGCTTTAAAATTCCAGTCTATGACTTATCTGAGTATGATAAAATAAAAATTGATGAAGGAATAGAACTGCTTAAAAGTAAACCTAAGAGGAAAAGAGAAAAAGCTAAAATTATAAATACTAATATAACTAAGATCTATTTAAGTGGTGGAAAGAAAAAGAAAATTCGTCCAGGTGATATTGTCGGCGCTATTTGTAACATAGAAGGGCTAAGTGCAGATGATATCGGAATTATTGATGTACAGGAATCTGTATCTTATGTAGATATATTAAATGGAAAAGGTAATAAAGTTATTAAGGAATTAAAAAATATGACTATTAAAGGTAAAAAAATAAACGTTCAAAAGGCTAATAAATAAGGTGTTTATTAATACTTATACAAGTAAAATAAATATAAGTTTAAGGCATAAAAAATAATATGCTTTTGGAGATGAATCATTTCAGACTGTTGAATTAAATTTCATTAAAGTGTATTATAAGTTTTGGAAAGATAAGTTATAAATAACAGTAAAATTAGAATGAAGTAACAATTTGTTATACAAATTTGCAATAATAAAGGTTGCGAAATCTAATTTTAACATGCAGTTTATAGGTGGAACATTTAAATTCAGATTATTGTATTATAGTAATAGAATAATAGGTTTTGAATATGAAAATATGATAATTTAAAGAGGTGTATTACAAGAATGATTTTAGACAGAAATTCAAAATGTTGGTGTGGTAGTGGTTTGAAATATAAAAAATGCCATTTAGAATTTGATGAAAAAATAGAAAGTTATAGACGCAAAGGGCATATAGTACCGCCTAGAGATGTAATAAAGAGCCCTAAAGATATAGAAGGTATTAAAAAAAGCTGTAAAGTTAATGATGGTGTCTTAGATTTAGTGGCAAGTAAAATTAAAGCGGGCATGAGCACAGCAGAAATAGATAAAATAGTATATGATTATACAATTCAAAATGGCGCAATTCCGGCACCTTTAAATTTTGAAGGATTTCCAAAGAGTGTGTGTACATCAATTAATAATGAGGTGTGCCATGGGATTCCAGATGAAAGCATTATATTAAAAGACGGAGACATAATTAATGTTGATGTATCTACAATTTTAGATGGATATTATTCTGATGCATCTAGAATGTTTATGATTGGTGACGTTAGTGAAGAGGCAAAAAGATTGGTAACAGTGGCTAAAGAATGCATGATTAAGGGAATTGAGGCAATAAAGCCATGGGGATTTCTTGGTGATATTGGTTATGCCTGTGCTGAACATGCTCATAAAAACGGTTATACAATAGTTAGAGCTTTAGGAGGACATGGAGTTGGAAATCAATTTCATGAGGAACCATTTGTTCCACATGTGGGGGAAAAAGGAACTGGAATGCTGCTTGTACCAGGAATGGTCCTTACTGTAGAGCCAATGGTTAATCAAGGTGTTTATGATGTATATGTTGATGAAGAAAATGAATGGACAATTTATACAGATGATGATAAGCTATCAGCACAATGGGAACATACAGTACTGATCACTGAAGATGGTGTAGAAATTTTAGCTAAGTAGAGTTTAAATTACATTTACTATATTAGAAAATAGGATTGATAAATAATAATTAACTATCAATCCTATTTTCATTCAAAAAAGCAAAATTAATTTTTAGTGATGATTAAAGTTTGCATAATTGCGTCTATAATTAAAGATAATGTAAAACTTATAAATTTAGGTACATATAATTTTAATTGTTATAATATCTCACGTACCTTATGAAGCAATCTATTTAAGGAGTAATACGTTTATGAATAACTTAGCATATGAAGTTCTAGAAAAATATTATGGTTATAAGAACTTTAGAAAAGGTCAGGAAGTAATAATTGATAAAATAATTAAAGGAGAAGATGTACTTGCTATAATGCCAACAGGTGGTGGTAAGTCTATTTGTTACCAGATACCGGCACTTATTCTAGAAGGAATAACAATAGTAATATCTCCTCTCATATCTCTTATGAAGGATCAGGTAGATACTTTAAAAGAGATGGGAATTAAAGGGGCATTAATTAACAGTACTTTAAGTGCTGTAGAAGAAAATGAAGTGATTAAAAGTCTTGAAAATGGAGATATTAAAATTCTATATATAGCACCTGAAAGATTAGAATCTTTTGAGTTTTTAAATATTATTTCGAGATGTAATATTTCTCAGGTAGCTGTAGATGAAGCTCATTGTATTTCACAATGGGGACACGATTTTAGAAGTAGTTATAGAAAAATATCTCATTTTATCAGTTTGCTGAGTAATAGGCCTATAGTAACAGCTTTTACTGCAACTGCATCACAAGAAGTAAGGGAAGATATAATAAGTCTTCTTAGATTAAAAGCTCCTAATGTATTCATAACTGGTTTTGATAGAGAAAATTTAACTATAAATGTAATTAAAAGTGGGAGTAAGAAAGAGTATTTACAAAGTTATATTGAGAATAATAAAGAAGTTTCAGGAATTATATATGCTGCTACAAGAAAAGAAGTTGATAATTTATATGAAATTTTAAACTCTAAAGGCTATAATGTCACTTCATACCATGCAGGATTATCAGAAAAAATAAGAAAAGAAAATCAAGAGAACTTTATTTATGATAAAGCAAACATAATGGTTGCAACCAATGCTTTTGGGATGGGGATTGATAAGCCTAATATTAGGTATGTAGTTCATTATAATATGCCTAGAAATATAGAAAGTTATTATCAGGAAATTGGAAGAGCAGGAAGAGATGGAGAACAAAGTGAGTGCACACTATTGTTTTCACCTCAAGATGTTCAAGTTCAAAAGTATTTAATTGAAAATTCCATAGAAGATTTTGAAAGAAAAAATAATCAATATAGAAAACTTCAGCAAATGATGGATTTTGTGTATAGCAATGATTGTTATAGAAAATATATTTTAGAGTACTTTGGAGAAACATATGATAGACAATGTGATAAATGCAGTAATTGTTTGAGTGAAGGCGAACTTGTTGATAAGACTGTAGAAGCACAGAAGGTACTTTCTTGTATATATAGGATGAAACACAAATTTGGAATTGGAATGCTTGTTGACGTGCTTAGAGGTTCTAAGAATAAAAAGGTTTTACAATTTCACTTTGATGAACTTTCAACTTATGGATTAATGAAGGAATATTCAACTGAAGAACTTAAAACTTTTATTAACACATTGATTTCACATGGATTTATAAATGTTATTGAAGGAACATATCCAGTGTTAAGTTTAAATGAAAGATCTAGAAATGTTTTGACATCCAAGGAAAAAGTAGAACTAAAAGAATTTAAAGTAGAAAAGAAAGTCAGAGAAGATAATGAATTATTTGAAACTCTTAGGGCAATAAGACAAGAATTAGCCAGGGAAAATGGGGTTCCACCATATATTGTGTTTGGGGATGTTACTTTAAAAGAAATGGCTATAAATTACCCAGTAACGAGAGAGAAGATGCTTAAAATTTCAGGTGTAGGTGAAGTTAAGTATAATAAATATGGAAAAGCCTTTGAAGATGCCATAATAAAATTTATAGAAGAACATAATATAGAAGTACCTGAGCAGAAAGAAACTGATGTAAACTCTGACTTAAAAGGCAAAGAAGATCTTAAGCTTGAAGTAACAACAGATTTAGAATTATATAATATTTTGAATAATATAAGAAAAGAACTTGCGAAGAAAGAGAATGTATTACCTCAAGCTATTCTAACAATGAATACATTAAAAGAAATAAGTGGAAGATACCCGGACACATTAGAAAAACTAAAGGATATAAGTGGAATGGGACCTAAGAAAATAAGTGAATATGGTGAAAGACTTATAAGAGCAGTAAATGAATATTTATTAGAAAATAATAAAGAAATTCATTGGGTAGAGAGAAAAAGAAGAAAAGTCATATTAGATGGGGAAACAAGAGAAAGTAATCAAATAGCTATAGATATGCTTAAAGAAAAGATAAGTATTCATGACGTATCAGAAAAGATAGAGCTTTCAATTTCAACTATTCTGGGATACGTAACTGATTATATAAAAGAATATGGTGAAAATATTTTTACCATTGATTTAGATGAATTTTATAATAAAGAAGATGAAGCATTGATTATAAATGCTTGTGAGAAAAACGGATATGACAAAATAAATATTATAAAAAGAGAACTACCTTCATATATAAAATATGAGAGTATACGGTCAGTAATTTTAAAAAAGTATTTTATATAGAAAGGTTAAATTTCATAAAGAACTCATGAAAAGCCGCAAAACCTAAGAATATTAATAACTTTTATAAATATATTTAATAGTGAAATAAAAGTTTAATATTAAGAGGTGTATTAGGGTGGATCCATATGAAGCTTTAGGAATAGAAAGAACCGCTTCTGAAGAAGAGATAAAAAGTAAATTCAAAGAAGTTATTGAAGAATATGCTCACAATCAAGATAATACGTCAGAACAAAAAATTCAAACACTTAGAACAGCGTATGATTTAATTATTAATGAGGAACTATATAAAGAAATCAGAGCATTGATTGATAGTAATAATTTTTTAGATGCAGAAACAAAATTAAATATATTAAATAATACTAATTCTGCAGAATGGAATTACCTTAAAGGGTTTGTACTAGTTCAAAAAGGCTGGTATGAAAGTGGATTGAATTATTTGACAAAAGCTACACAATTGGAGCCAGATAATATTGAATATTTGAGTGGATTAAATAAATTACAGACAAGGTTTATTGATTATATCAAAAAATATTCTCAAAAAAATGTACAGCCTAATTCCAACAATGTGAATGCTTGCGGTGGAAACAATAATGGTAGTAGTGGAGGAACATGTTAAAAGAGTTACGAGTGACGAATGGCAAGTAATAAATCAAATTTTGGAATAGTTTATCTAGAATGATTTATAAAGAATTTGATTGATATAATAAAAGAATTATGCTATACTAAAAAAGCAGTTGGTACGTAAAGTGCTAATGTGGAGCTTAGAGTGTCCTTCGCCGGTCTCTAAGCTCCTTTTGTTATATTCATAGTTATAAAATTCTGGATAATCAATTAAAAAATACGATATATCTTCAGATAAAGATATTCATATTAATCATATTATAAATCTAATATGGAATATAATTGTGATATGTGAAAATTTATCATTTTAATTAAAAATAAGCTAATACATGATATAATATTAAATAGAAGTTTTTATAGTTAAATATTATAATTAAAATATATATATTGCAATTAGTTTTATGCATTTTACATCTAGATATTTACTTAGCCTATAAGCCTTCCAAATGTAAATTTATTATTGCAACATATATATTTTAAATAAGGTTTGAAAATATATGGATTTTATAATTTATAAATTATTTATAAGACTAAGGTGAATATAGTTATTTGCAAGGTTTAATTTTATGGACAAACTAAATATTCTAATTGTTCATTTATATTAAATAAAGTTGTTAAATTTAGACTATATAATAAAGTCTTTCTTTTATTCAATAAAAAGTACCAAAAAATATAATTTATATTGTATATATTAATGACCGGAGAAGGGAGCGTAGATATGCTCGAATGTGTTTTAGTAGATTTAAATGTTGATAAGAACACAGATGTAAATGAACTTATTAAAAAGCATATGCCTTTTATAATAAAAAGCATTTCGGATGTTACAGGAAGATATGTATCATGTGAAAATGATGAGGAATTAAGTGTTGGTCTGCTTGGTTTCCACGAGGCAATTGAAAGATATGATAATGAGAAGGGACATTTTCTATCTTATGCAAAGCTCGTTATAGGAAGTAGAATCAAGAATTATTTAAAGGGTGAAAATAGACATCAGCATTCATCGTTAGATGAATTAGTGGATAAGGGTTTAGACATTAAAGATGAATATTTTGAACCTAAAGAGGATAATAGTATCCTTATAGAAGAGATCAATAAACTAAAAACTGAAATAAGTTCATTTGGATTTACGTTTGAAGACTTAGTTAATGAAGCTCCTAAGCAACAAGCAACGAGGAAAAATGCAATTATCTTATCAGAAGAGATAAGTAAGGAAGAAGAATTTACTTCTTTTATGTATCTAAAAAAACGATTGCCAATAAAGAGAATCGTTCTGAAATTTTCTGTAACAGAAAAGGTAATAAAAAGAAGTAAGAAATTTATAATTTCTGTAGTAATAATAATTGATAAAAGACTCAATGCTTTAAGGAATTGGATAAGGAAGTAGGTGAAAAAATGAATAAGGGAATAATAATGGAGGTAAAGAAAAATTATGCTATTGCTTTAAATGACCATGGTGTAATGGACAAAATAATTTTTAAAGAAAACATGAAAATCGGACAAAAAATATTTTATTTCGAGGACGATATTATAAATAGTACTAGTAATAGGCATAGATATAATAATTTTATAAAAACATTAGGATCAATTGCAGCAGTATTTTTAATTGTATTCACCTTCTTTCATACGATGAAACCCCAGGAAGCATATGCAGTTGTTAGCTTGGATATTAATCCTAGTATACAAATTGAAGCGGATAACAAGCTTAACATCATTAAGGTAGAGGGCGTTAATGATGATGGAAAAAATATTAATTTCAGCGATATTAAGAATATTTCTCTTGAGAGTGGAATGCAAAAAATAAAGGATAAACTTGAAGAACAGAATTATTTGAAAACTAATAAAGATGTACTAGTTGGTTATGCTTTTGTTAATAATGAAGACAATAGTAAATATGAAGATGATCTTATAGGTACAATTGATTCAACTTTCGATGAACAGGATGTAGTCTATGTTAAAGGTGATAAAGAAGCAGTTGATGAAGCAAAAACAAAAAACATAAGTTTAGGCAGATATGAGGCGGCTCTTAAAGTTGAAGATCAAGGTATAAAGAACAATATTGATAAAGCACCAGTTAAGGAAATTACTGCAAGTATACGAGATAACGCTGAAGATCAACAATGGAATTCAGAAGATCAAAAAAATAATACTCAAGATCCAAATGTTAATCCAGAAGTCAATAGTGACAAGCAAGTGATAGAAAGACCAAATTTAGATGCAGCTTCTGATAATACGGAATCAAATGTAGACTCTGTAAAAGGAGATAAGGATAATACTATTAAACCTGAAAAAAATAATACTATTATAGAAGTACAGCCAGATGCTCCAGTACAAAATGGTTCAAACAGCAATACTGGAAATAGTAGTAGCGGTAACACAGGTAGTTCAACAACGCCACCAAAAGATAATAGTATTGATGTGCTGCCAAACAATGGAACAACCCCCAATAGTACTACTTCAGGTAAAAACGAAAATGCATCAGGTCAAGTGATAACACAAGATCAATCAAAAAAATAGCGAATTTTAAGGATTTAAATACTAAAATGAATGTGTTTTATAGTCCTTAGAAAAAATAGGTTTATCAAAATGATAAACCTATTTTTTATACCAATATATAAAGTTCTATCTGTATATCCCATTAAACTAAGTTGTTTTAGATAAAATTGAGGACGAGAAAAGATTTTTATAGTATACTTACTTTAGTATTATTAATGAAAAATTGGGGAGATTAGAAATGATAAAAGATTATTTGCAAAATAATATATTAATATTTGATGGAGCCATGGGGACATATTATTCGGAGCTAACAGGGAATGATATTTCTTACTGTGAATTTGCTAATTTAGATGATGGAGATACAATAAAAAAAATACATAAAGAATATATTAATGCTGGGGCAAAATTAATAAGAACAAACACTTTTTCGGCTAATACACATGATCTTGGAGTATCATATGAAACGTTGAAAAATATAATTAAATGTGGAATAGATATAGCAAAGGAGGTTACTCGAAACACTTCGGTTTTTATAGGAGCAAGTATTGGTCCTATAAAAGAAGATAATATAGATGAATCTCAAGAGGATATACTAAAGGAATATAAATATATAGTAGATTGCTTTTTAGATAATAATATAAATATTTTTGTATTTGAAACTTTTAGTAATTATAATTATTTAAAAGAAATATCTGAATACATAAAAGGAAAGGATTCTAAGAGTTTTATATTAACGCAATTTGCAGTAAAACCAGATGGCTTCACAAGGGATGGAATTAGCGCTAGTAAACTAATTAAGAAAGTTAAAGAAATTAAAACGATTGATTCATATGGATTCAATTGTGGATCTGGACCTACTCATGTGGCTGAATTTATAAGAACAATAGATATAGAAAATGATATTGTTTCAGCTATTCCAAATGCTGGATATCCGGAAATAATTCATGAGAGAACTGTATATCCTAATAATCCAGTATACTTTGCTAATAAAGTTAATGCAATGACGACGCTTGGAGTATCTATAATAGGTGGATGTTGCGGAACAAATCCAAATTATATTAAGGAATTAGTCTCATTAATTAAAAATAATTCAAATGAAATTAATTCGTATAGCAAGAAAGAAGAAATAAAAGAATATAAAGAAAAAACAGAAAATGCATTCAAAAATAAACTTGATAAAAATGAATTTACAATTGCAATAGAATTATCAGCTCCTATTAACACTGATATATCCAAGCTTATGGCAGGAGCTAAAATATGTAAAGAAAATAACATTGATTTAGTAACAATTCCAGATTCGCCAATGTCAAAGGTAAGAGCTGATCCGACGATTATAGCATCTAAAATAAAGAGAGAAATAGGAATTGAGGTTATGCCGCATATATGCTGCAGAGATAGGAATACAAACGCTATAAGGTCTAGTTTAATAGGTTCACATATTGAAAATATAAGGAATATACTAGCAATTACAGGAGATCCTATATCTGATGCAAATAAGATTGAAACTAAAAGTGTGTTCAACTTAAATTCATTTAGACTCATGAAGCTAATAAATGATATGAATGAAGATTTATTCAAAGAAGATAACATTTATATAGGCGGCGCATTGAATTTAAATGTGTTAAATAAAGATGTTGAATTTAACCGCATGTTAAAAAAAATAGATAATGGAGCAAAGTTCTTTTTAACACAGCCTATATATGAAGATGATGCTATTGAATTTCTAAGTAAAATAAAGGCAAAAACTAATGTGAAAATTTTAGCTGGACTTCTTCCAATTGTGAGTTATAGGAATGCAGTGTTTTTAAATAATGAACTTCCAGGAGTTAAAATTCCTGAAAGATATATGAAGATGTTCTCAGAAAACATGAGTAAGGAAGAAGCACAAGAAATTGGTGTTAAAATTGCTGTAGAGATTGGAAATAAACTAAAGGGAGTTTCGGATGGACTGTATTTCATAACTCCGTTTAATAGAGTAAATATGTTAATTGATATAGTAAAACAGCTTCAATTAAGTTAATAATATATTTTACGACAAGAGGGATTTTTATGAGAATAGGTCTTATAAGACATTTTAAAGTTAATTACCATAAAAAGTTTTTTATGACCTCAAAAGAATTCAAAGAATGGGAAGAAAATTATAATAAAAGTGATGTTATAAAAAATGACGTAGAGCTCATGGGGATAAAATGGGATAAATGTTATTCTAGTACTCTTATAAGAGCATTGGTTACAGCACAGCACGTCTATAAAGAAGATATAGTTACAAATGATTTGATTCGAGAAACTATAATTGATCCTGTATTTAAATGTAATTTAAAACTACCTTATTGGTTTTGGGCGGTTAGCGGAAGAATTGCTTGGTACTTCAATCATAAATCACAAGAAGAAAATAGAACAATAACAAGAAAAAAGGCTAGGCAATTTGTTGATTTATTACAAGAAGAGGCAATAAAAGAGGGATCAGAGAATATTCTGGTTGTTACACATGGCTTCTTCATGTATAGTCTTCAAAAAGAACTAAAAAAAAGAGGGTTTTCAGGGAAGTTAATATATAGCCCTAAAAATGGAATATTATATTTATACAAGAAATTTAATTAAATTGTATCTTTTTATATTTTCTATGTCTAAAACTAAATTAATATGAAAAAATATGCTATCATTTTATTGGAAAAGGATAGCATATTTTATTATAAGTAGTTGAAATAAAGGATAATTTAAGTTACTATATACTATACTGAGTATAAAAAATAAAAAGGAGATTTTTATATATGGAAAATAAGAAATTTTTAGTAGATGAAGCAAATAGATGTTTATTGTGTAAAAATCCAAGATGTACAGCAAACTGCCCCATTAATACACCTATACCTGAAATTATAAGTCTTTATAAAGAAGGAAAAGTTAAAGAGGCTGGGGAAATATTATTTAATAATAATCCTCTTTCAGTAGTCTGTTCATTAGTATGTCCTCATGAAGACCAATGTAAAGGGAATTGTGTAAGAGGAATTAAAGGAGAACCAATAAGCTTTCATGACATAGAGGATGAGATATCAAAAAAATACATAGAAGAGACACATTTTGAAAATCCTGAGAAAGATAAAGATAGAATTGCTATAATAGGTGGCGGTCCAGCTGGAATAACTATTGCATTTATTTTAGCAAGAAAAGGATATGATATTACTATATTTGATGCTCATGGTCAGATTGGTGGAGTACTTAGATACGGTATACCAGAATATAGATTACCTAAAAAATTAATAGATACAATAGAAGAAAGACTTGTTGAACTTGGTGTAAAAATTAGACCTAATACACTTATTGGTCCGGTTATTACATTAGATAGATTATTTGAAGATGGATATAAGGCTGCATTTATTGGAACTGGAGTATGGAATCCTAAAACATTGGATATTAAGGGAGAAACTCTTGGTAATGTACATTATGCTATAGATTATTTAAAATCACCAGAATTCTATAGATTAGGAGATAATGTAGCTATAATAGGAGCTGGAAATGTTGCTATGGATGCGGCTAGAAGTGCTAAAAGATATGGAGCTAAAAATGTGACTATACTTTATAGGAAAGGCTTTGAGGAAATGCCTGCGACAAAGCAGGAAATAAGAGAAGCTAAGGAAGATGGTATTAAGTTTGAACTACTTAGAGCTCCGATTGAAATAAAAGAAAATGGAATAAAATTGGCTGTTACAGAAAATGTGACTGATTCAGAAGGAAAAGTTAAAACAAAAATAATAGAAGGGAAAGAAGAATTTTTTGATTGTGATTCAGTAATTATTGCAGTAAGTCAAAATCCTAGAGCAAATATAGTATCTAATACAACAGAACTAGATACTAACAAATGGGGATTGCTAATTACTGATGATAAAGGAAATACAACTAAAAAAGGAACATTTGCTTCTGGAGATGTAGTTACTGGAGCAAAAACAGTAGTAGAAGCAGTAGTTCAAGCAAAAATAGTAGCAGAGACTATTGAGGAATATTGCAAAAATAATTAGAATTAATGCTTGATATATTATTAAAAAATAATTCAAATTAGAAAAATAATTAATATTAATTAAAGAGAAATTAAATATTTTTATATATCTGAGTTATTATGGTAAAATATACTTATACAATTATGACAGGGGAGTATAGAGAGATGAGTGTAACGATAAAAGATATAGCCAAAATAGCAAATGTTTCACATACAACAGTATCCCGAGCGCTTAATAACAGTCCATATATAAATGAGGATACTAAAATTAAAATTAAGACTTTGGCAAAGGAATTGAATTATGTGCCAAATTACAATGCGAAGAGTCTGGTTTTATTAAAATCATATGTTATAGGTGTTTTCTTTTCATCAATAGGAAATGGTACGTCTGATACATTCTTCCATGAAATTGTTAAAGGTATCAGTAAAGTAATGGATAAAGAATATAATCTAGTTATTAGAGGAATTGACGATTATGCTAATTCATATCCAATTGATAATAAAAACTTTGATGGAATAATAGTAGTAAGCCAAAGAAAAGATGATGATAAATTTATTGAAAATATTATTGAAAAAGGTATACCTACTGTAGTTATAAACAGATACATAGAAAATAATCAATTGGTAAACATTATGTCTAATGATACGAAAGGATCATATGATGCAGTTACTTATTTTATAGAAAATAATCACCAAAAAATTGCTTTAATCGAAGGAAATAAGGAATTTGAATCTAGTGAGTACAGACGAAAAGGATATATAAAAGCACTAGAGGATCATAATATTCCAATTAAAGATGAATATATTATGAGTGGTAGATATGATATGAAAAGCGGGTATATAAATATGACAAAGCTGCTAGAGTTAAAAGATAGACCGACTGCGGTATTTTGTTCTAATGATGATATTGCAGTGGGGGCTATGAAAGCTATAGATGAAGAAGGATTAAGTGTTCCTAATGATATATCTATTATAGGATTTGATGATAGTAACTTTTGTAACTATGTTACTCCAACATTGTCAAGTGTAAAAAAGGATTCATTAACAATGAGTGAATATGGTGGCATAAACTTATTAAATTTAATAAACAATAAAGAAGCAAATAAGACTAAGGTATATATTGAATCTAAACTTATTATAAGGAATTCGGTTAAGAAATTATAAAAAAGTTATTACAATAATTAGCTAATAAAATGGCTAATTATTGTAAACTTTGGTTAAACGTTAACAAAAGGTATTGCATTATTAAGTCATAAAGGCTATAATATAAATTGCAAATGTATGATTTATGTATTTTTGTTCACGTTAACATATTTTGATAATATTTTTGTTAACGTGAACAAGAATTTCTATATTATTATTTAGTTTTTATTTATATTAATTAAGAAATCAAATAATCACTTGATAATAGAAGGATTAAATATTATTAAGTGGGTTTTGATAATATATTAAAAATTAAGTTTGGAGGAGAAAGGAATGAAGCTAAATAAATCATTATTCAAAGAGTTTAAGACTTATCCAGAAAAAGTTTTACAATTTGGAGAAGGGAATTTTCTAAGAGCCTTTGTTGATTGGCAAATAGACAAGATGAACGATGAAGCAGATTTTAATGGTAGTGTGGTAGTAGTCCAACCATTAGAAGCTGGATTGATTGACAAATTAAATGATCAAGATGGTTTATACACATTATATCTTCAAGGAATGAAAAATGGTAAAGCATCGAAAACTCATAAGGTAATTAACAGTATAAGCAGAGGTATTAACCCATATTCAAACTATGATGAATATTTAAAGGTTGGAGAAAATCCAGAATTAAGATTTATAGTATCAAATACTACAGAAGCAGGAATAGCTTTTGAAGAAAACGATAAACTTAAAGGTGGATGCCAAAAAAGCTATCCAGGTAAATTAACAGCTCTTTTATACAATAGATTTAAAGCTTTTAATGGGGCTAGTGATAAAGGTTTAATAATAATACCATGTGAGCTTATTGATAGAAATGGTGAAAAATTAAAAGAAATAGTATTAAAATATGCTGAAATTTGGAGCTTAGGACAAGACTTCGCTAATTGGATAAATGAAGCTAACACATTCTGCTGCAGCTTAGTAGATAGAATTGTACCAGGATATCCAAGAGATACAATAGATGAAGTAAGAGCAGAATTAGGATATGATGATAACCTAGTTGATGTAGGAGAAGTATTCCACTTATGGGTAATTGAAGGACCACAATCAATAAAAAATGAATTACCAATAGAAAAAGCAGGATTAAATATCAAAGTTGTTGATGACATGACACCTTATAGAACTAGAAAAGTAAGAATATTAAATGGGCCTCATACAGCAATGGTACCAGTAGCATATCTTTATGGATTAAATACAGTAGGAGAATCAGTAGATCACGAAGTAATAGGAAAATATGTACATGAAGTAATTTATGATGAAATAATTCCAACATTAGATTTACCTCATGAAGAATTAGTAGAATTTGCAGATGCAATAATTGAAAGATTCCAAAATCCATATGTAAAACATTACTTAATGAGTATTGCTTTAAATTCAATGTCTAAATATAAAACAAGAGATTTACCAAGTTTAACAGAATACCTAAAGAGAAAAGGAGAACTTCCTAAGAAACTAGTATTCTCTCTTGCAGCTTTAATTGAATTCTATAAAGGAAAAAGAGGAACAGAAGATATTAATCTTTCAGATGATGAAGATATCTTAGAATTATACAAGAATGTATGGAGAAATTATGATGGAAGTACTGAAGGATTAAAGAAAGTTGTTACAACAGTACTTGGATACGAAAAGAACTGGGGAAGCGATTTAAATGAAATAGCAGGTTTAACAAACAAGGTTACTGAATACTTAGCAATAATTGAAAAAGCAGGTATGAAGGAAGCTGTTAAAGAAGTACTATAAAACTAATATAAATATTGGAAAATATAAATACTATTTAGTATTTATATTTGGAGGATTTTTATAAGATTGTTTGTTAAAAAACAATCAATGTAAAAGTTATGATGATTGTTTTTTTATTATAAATTATTATTAAGGAGGAAGAAAAATGAGTTTTGATCAGAGTTGTTTTTATTGTTCTAAAAATCAAGATCTTGACAATTTAATGATTAAGATTTGTGATTTAGAGGTATCGACAGTATACTTATTCAAAGAACAAACGTATAGAGGAAGATGTAATGTAGTTTTTAAAGAACATAAAAGTGAAATTACAGATTTAACTGAAGAAGAGGCAGCGTTATTCATAAATGATGCACGAAAGGTTGCAAAAGCAATTCATAAGGCTTTTAATCCGGACAAGGTTAATTATGGAGCATTTGCAGATACTATGAAGCATTTGCATCTTCATATAGTACCTAAATATGAAGGTGGCCCATCCTGGGGAAAAACTTTTGAGATGAATCCACAGAAAGTTATGTTAACTGATGCGGAATATAGCGATTTAATAGCTAAGATAAAAAATAATTTATAAAATTTGATTTATATTAAGAAATAATCAAATTGAAATAACTATGGAGGAATAATAATGGAACAATTGAAAAAAAATGCTGAAGTACGGAATACGGATGCAGGTAATGTTAAACTAAGTTTAAGAGAAAAAATATCTTATGGATTTGGTGATTTTGGTAATGGCTTTATGTTCGATTTAGGCCAATCATATCTTACAAAATTTTTTGTTGATACATGTGGAATAAGTGCGGGAGCAGTTGCTGGAATATTCTCGATTACAAAAATATTCGATGCATTCATGGATCCTCTAGCTGGTTCAATAATAGATGGTAGAAAAGCTGGTAAAAGCGGTAAGTTTAGACCAGTAATGATGATTTCTAGTATAATTCTAGCTATACTTACAGTTGTTACTTTTACAATGGCGGAGATTCCGATGTCAGCTAAAATTATATATGGATATGCAACATATATGGCATGGGGACTTGTATATTCATTCACTAACGTTCCTTATGGATCATTAGCATCAGTAATGACAAGAGATATAGATGAAAGAAGCCAATTAGCTACATTTAGGCAAGCAGGATCATTAGGAGCACAATTGATTGTTGGTGTGGCATTTGTACCAATACTTATGATGTTTCCTAATAAAAAAATCGGTTATCCAGTTGCAGCTGCAATAATGGCAGTTATTGGAGTTGTATCATTTTTCATTTGCTTCAGTAATACTAAAGAACATGTTGTAGTTAATAGAGAAGGAAAATCGGAAAAAGCTACTGCTAAAGATTATTTCAAAGTTGTATTTACCAATAGACCACTTTTATGTTTAATCATAATGCAATTATTCACAATTTCAGCAATGAATACAAATAATCAAATGATGATTTTCTTTGCTCAGTATAACTTAGGTGATATTACTCTTCAACCAAAAGTTAATGGTATAATGATTGGATGTTCAGTAATTGGTATATTCTCTATTCCATTTTTAGTAAGTAAATTTGGTAAAAAGAAAACAGCTATGATAGGTTTCGTAATTGGAATTATAGCTAATGGATTAAACTTTATAATACCAACAAATCCTACAACATTTACAATACTTGTTACAATTGGATATGTAGGATTAGCAATTCCAAATGGAGTTACTTGGGCGTTCGTAACAGATGCTATCGATTATGGTCATTGGCATACTGGAATAAGAAAAGAAGGGGTAACATATGCTGCCTTTAATTTCTCAAGAAAAATTGCTCAATCTATAGCTGCACTAGTAAGTGCTGGTGTGTTAGGAATGACAGGATATGTTGCAAATGCTGAGCAAAGTGCAGAAACATTACTTGGAATCAAGGGTGCAATGACATTATATCCAGCAGTTGCATTAGTTATAGCTGCTATTGTAGTTGGCTTATTACACAACTTGCCAGATGATAAATATAGAAGAGTAGCACAAGATTTACAAGAAGGCAAATGGGAAAATGGTATTCTTGAATAGTAATCATATTTAAACACTTTGGAATTGGTAATATAAGTGTTAGAGATAGATTTCAGAATACAATAAATAGAGTTTTAGTGTAAAATCTTACAAAAAAAACGAAGAAGAAGAAAAAATATGTTAACGTTAACTAAAAAAGTGTTGCGTTCTAAATAAAATCATAATATAATAATATTAAAGTACTGTTCACGTTAACAATTGAATGATATTTAAATTGTTTACGTGAACATAATAAGGAGAGGAATTTAACTATGAAAAAATTTATGGATGAGAATTTTTTATTAAGTAATGGCGCTGCAGAAAAGCTATATCATGATTATTCAGAAAAGATGCCAATCATTGATTATCACTGCCATATCAATCCAAAAGAAATTTTAGATAATAAAAAATTTGAAAATATAACTCAAGTATGGCTTTATGGTGATCATTATAAATGGAGACAAATGAGAACCTTTGGAATAGATGAAAAGTACATTACAGGAGATGGAAGCGATTACGAAAAGTTCTTAGCTTGGGCGAAAACAATCTCATACGCAATCGGAAATCCACTTTATCATTGGACACACTTAGAACTTAAAAGATTCTTTGGTATAGATGAAGTTTTAAATGAAAAAACTGCACCAGATATCTGGGAAAAGGTAAATAAGATGTTAAATGGGGATGGATTCAGAGTAAGAGATCTTATTAAAAAGTCAAATGTTAAAATGCTTTGTACAACAGATGATCCAATAGATTCATTAGAATATCATTTGGCAATTAAGGAAGATAAGAGCTTTGACGTGAAAGTATTACCAGCATTTAGACCTGATAAGGCATTAGGAATCAATAAAGAAACATTTAAAGAGTGGTTTAATAAATTAGAAGAAGTTGTAGGAACAAAAATTACAAACTTTGATGAATATTTAGCAGCTTTAAAGAAGAGAGTAGAATTCTTCCATGAAGTTGGATGCAGAGTTTCTGATAATGCATTAGATTTTGTTCCAGTAGGAAATGCTTCAATAGAAGAAGTAAGAGAAATATTTGCAAATGTATTAAAAAATGGTCAAGTGCCTTTTGAGGATGAAAATAAACTTAGAGCATATGTATTAAAATTCTTCGGAAAATTATATCATGATTTGGGATGGACAATGCAATTGCATATGAACTGTGTTAGAGACAATAACTCAACAATGTTCAAAAAACTTGGACCTGATACAGGATTTGACGCACTAAATGATACAGAGGTTGCAATTCCATTATCAAGATTATTAGATTCATTAAATGTTGAAAAAGCATTACCAAAGACAATAATATATAGTTTAAATCCAAATGATAATTCAACTATAGGAACATTAATAGGATGTTTCCAAGGAGATGGAATTAAAGGTAAAATGCAATTTGGATCAGCATGGTGGTTCAACGATCATAAAATAGGTATGGAAGATCAACTTAGAACTTTAGCTAACTTAGGAATGTTAAGTACATTTGTTGGAATGTTAACAGATTCAAGAAGTTTCTTATCATATACAAGACATGAATACTTCAGAAGAATCCTTTGTAATGTAATCGGACAATGGGTTGAAAATGGAGAATTACCAGATGATATTGAACATTTAGGACAAATTGTAGCAGACATAAGTTACAATAATGCTGAAAAATACTTTAATATGTAGTAAGTTTACTAAGTAAAATAGAACTATCAAAGCTATTTAGTAACTTAGATACTAATTTGTTAATATGCTTTGATAGTTTTATCTTAAAATGCATTAATCTAATTTTAGTCGTAGAAAAATATGTATTAATAGACACTCAGGGGGATTTACTAATGAGGTTAAACAGGGAAATATATAAAAATTTCAAAACTTATCCTGAAAAAGTATTGCAATTTGGGGAGGGGAATTTTTTAAGAGCTTTTGTGGACTGGCAGATAGATAAGATGAATGATGAAGCTGGTTTTAATGGAAGTGTAGTAGTAGTTCAGCCAAGAGAACATGGGAAGATTCATAAGTTAATTGAACAAGATTGCTTATATACTGTATACCTTCAAGGTATTCAAAATGGGAAAGCTTTAAAAAAGCATAAAGTAGTAAATTCCATAAGTAGAGGAATTAATCCTTATAAGGATTATGATGAATACCTAAAAGTTGGTGAGAATCCAGAACTGAAATTTGTAGTATCAAATACTACTGAAGCAGGAATTGCCTTTGATGAAACCGATAAACTTGAAGGCGGATGTCAAAAAAGCTTTCCAGGTAAATTAGCAGCATTTTTATATCATAG
Organism: Clostridium sp. DL-VIII; assembly: GCF_000230835.1. Taxonomy (NCBI): domain Bacteria; kingdom Bacillati; phylum Bacillota; class Clostridia; order Eubacteriales; family Clostridiaceae; genus Clostridium; species Clostridium sp. DL-VIII. The sequence continues at coordinate 3,793,619 of NZ_CM001240.1, read as the reverse complement.
ATTTAAAGTATTTGATGGTGACAACTGTAAAGGTTTAATAATAATACCATGTGAACTAATAGATAGAAATGGTGAAAAGCTTAAAGAAATAGTATTGAAATACGCTGAAATTTGGAATTTAGAAAAAGAATTTGTTAATTGGATTAATAATTCAAATACATTTTGTTGCAGTCTAGTGGATAGAATAGTACCAGGATATCCAATGGATACAATAGATGAGATAACAAAAGAATTAGGATATGAAGACAAATTAGTTGATGTTGGTGAAATGTATCATTCGTGGATAATTGAAGGACCGCAATTTTTAAAGGATGAACTACCTTTTGAGAAAGCTGGGCTTAATATAAAACTAGTAAATGATATGACACCATATAGAAAAAGTAAAGTAAGAATACTAAATGGTCCTCATACAGCAATGGTACCTGTATCATATCTTTATGGCTTAGATACAGTAGGAGAATCAGTGGATCATGAAATAATAGGAAAATATATAAAAGGTTTAATTTATGAAGAAATAGTAGAAACATTAGATTTGCCGCATGATGAATTAGTAGAGTTTGCGGACGCAATAATTGAAAGATTTCAAAATCCATATGTAAAACATTATTTAATGAGTATATCATTAAATTCAATGTCAAAATTTAAAACTAGAAATTTACCAAGCTTAACTGAATATTTAGATAGAAAAGAGAGGCTTCCTAAAAAATTAGTATTTTCTCTTGCTGCACTAATTGCATTTTATAAGGGAAAAAGAGAAGAAGAAGATATTGAACTTTCAGATGATGAAGAAGTATTAGAATTATATAAAAATTTATGGACTAATTATGATGGAACAAGTGAAGGAATAAGAAATATTACCACTTCAATCTTGGGATACGAAAAGAATTGGGGAAGTGATTTAAACCAGATATATGGTTTAAATGATGAAGTGACTAAATACTTAGAGGCTATTGAAAAATTAGGAATTAAAGAAGCTATTAAAATGGCTCTTTAATATAAATATATTACTATAAAGGAGGGGAAAATAATGAGCTTTGATTCAAATTGTTTTTACTGTTCAAAAAACAGTGATCTTGATGCACTAATGATAAAAATTTGTGATTTAGAAGTATCAACAGTATACTTATTCAAGGAACAAACTTATAAAGGAAGATGTAATGTAGTTTTTAAAGAACATAAAAGTGAAATTACAGACTTAACTGAAGATGAAGCAGCATTGTTCATAAATGATGCACGTAAGGTTGCAAAAGCGATTCATAAAGCTTTTAAGCCGGATAAAGTTAATTATGGAGCTTTTGCTGATACAATGAAACATCTACATCTTCATATAGTACCAAAATATGAAGGTGGTCCATCTTGGGGGAAAACTTTTGAGATGAATCCACAAAAAGTACTGTTAAGTGATGAGGAATATCAAAAATTAATTAATAAAATAAAAGATAACCTATAGAATTTTACAATTTAATAAGATATGATAAATAAAATTTAAATATACGGAGGATGTATATAATATGGAAAATTCGCTTAATAACAACGAATTAAACAATGCAAAAACTGATAATAAAAATGTTAAATTAAGTTTAAGAGAAAAAATATCATATGGATTTGGAGATTTTGGTAATGGTTTTATGTTCGACTTAGGGCAATCATACCTTACAAAATTCTTTATTGATACATGTGGAATAAGTGCGGGAGCAGTTGGAGGTATATTTGCATTTACAAAGATATTTGATGCATTTATGGATCCATTAGCTGGCTCATTAATAGATGGTAGAAAAGCTAGTAAGAGTGGTAAGTTTAGACCAGTAATGATGATTTCAAGTATAATACTTGCATTACTTACAGTTATCACATTTACTATGCCTGAAATACCACTTTCATCTAAAATTATATATGGTTATGCAACATATATGATTTGGGGACTTGTATACTCATTTACTAATGTACCTTATGGATCATTGGCATCGGTTATGACAAGGGATGTAGAAGAAAGAAGTCAATTAGCTACATTTAGACAGGCGGGTTCATTAGGAGCACAATTAATAACAGGTGTAGCTTTCGTACCTATTCTTATGATGTTTAGTGATAAAAGAGTTGGTTATCCAATTGCAGCTGCTGTTATGGCTGTTATAGGAATTATTTCATTCTTTATCTGTTTCATAAATACAAAAGAACACGTTGTAGTTAACAGGGAAGGTAAATCAGAAAAGGCTTCTGCTAAAGACTATTTTAAAGTTGTATTCACAAATAGACCGCTATTATGTTTAATTCTTATGCAATTATTTACAATCTCAGCAATGAATACAAATAATGGAATGATGATTTTCTTCTGTCAATATAACTTGGGAGATATTGCACTTCAACCAAAAGTTAATGGTATTATGATTGGATGTTCTGTAATTGGTATATTTGCTATTCCATTCTTAGTAAAAATGTTCGGTAAAAAGAAAACTGCGATTACAGGATTAGTAATTGGAATTATCGCTAATGGATTAAACTTTATAATACCAACAAATCCAACTACTTTCACAATTTTAGTTACTATTGGATATGTAGCATTAGCTATTCCAAATGGAGTTACTTGGGCATTTGTTACAGATGCTATAGATTACGGTCACTGGCATACAGGAATAAGAAAAGAAGGTGTAACATACGCTGCATTTAACTTCTCAAGAAAAATTGCTCAATCTATCGCTGCTCTTGTTAGTGCAAGTGTATTAGGAATGACTGGATATGTTGCAAATGCTCAGCAAAGTGCTGAAACATTACTTGGAATCAAAGGCGCAATGACATTATATCCAGCTATAGCATTAGCATTAGCTGCTATTGTAGTAGGTGTGTTACATAACTTACCAGATGATAAATATAGAAAAGTAGCACAAGATTTACAAGAAGGCAGATGGGAAAACGGTAATCTTGAATAGTAATTATATTAAATAGAAATTAATCTTAGAACAATATAAATAATATGGCATCGTTACTTTGTTTACAAAGGTAATGGTGCCTTTAATAATAATTTATTAAAGAAAAAACAAACGTTAACAAAAGTATTGCATTATTTAAAAAAACATATTATAATATATATGGTCAGCAGATTGTCGTGAAAAAAGTTGTTCACGTTAACAATGGCTTGACTCATTATTGTTCACGTAAACATAAGAACAATGATTTGATGATTATAATATTTTGATATGTAAATAAGTTGTTATAAATTAACTTATTTAATATATAAAACACAGTTCTCAAGCAAAATTAAAAACAACCAAACGTATACTAAGGTAATGTTGAATTTCTTCAAACACATATTTTTCATACTATAAATTATTAACATTTTAAGTTAACCATTTTGAGAACTGTGTATTTAAATAAAATACTTTTAATTAATATGAATTAGAAATTAATAATTGCTTAACATATATATTAAATTATAAATAGAATTTGAGGTGCTAAAATGAGAAGAGAAGAAGTATTAAGAAATATAAAAGAAGCTGGAGTTGTAGCAGTAGTTAGAGGTGACTCTAAAGAAGAAGCTTTAAAAATTGTGGATGCAGTTTCAAAAGGTGGAATAAAGGTTATGGAACTTACAATGACAGTTCCAAATCCAATAGATGTAATTAAAGAAGTAGCTGAGAAATACAAAGGAACAAATGTGATAGTTGGAGCTGGAACAGTTTTAGATACTGAAACAGCAAGAGCATGCATTTTAGCTGGAGCACAATTTATTGTAAGTCCAAGTTTAGATATAGATACATTAAAGCTTTGTAATAGATATAAAGTATTAGTTATGCCTGGTGTAATGACTGTAAAAGATGCGATTACTGCTATGGAATATGGTGTTGATGTGGTTAAAGTATTCCCAGCTAATCTGTATGGACCATCAGTCATTAAATCGTTTAAAGGACCTCTTCCTCAAGGAGATTTCATGCCAACAGGTGGAGTAACAGTAGCTAATTTACATGAATGGGTTGAAGCAGGTGCTGCAGTAGTTGGAACAGGTGGAGATTTAACTAAGGGTGCTAAAACAGGAGATTATGATTTAGTTGAAAAAACAGCTAAAGAATTTGTTGATGCTTATAGAAAGGCTAAGGAGAAAAAATAGTATGGATGTTGTAACTTTTGGCGAATCAATGGTGGTATTTAGTCCTAATAATAATGGGCCATTAAGACATGTGCATACTTTTAATAAATCACTTGGTGGAGCAGAATCGAATTTTGCTTCTGCTGTGGCTAAATTAAATCACAGTGTAGGCTGGTTTTCAAGAGTTTCAGATGATGAGTTTGGACGATTTGTCATTAGTGCCATCAAAGCTGAAGGGGTAGATACATCAAGAGTAATATTTGATAAAGGAAACCCAACGGGTCTGCTTTTTAAAGAGCGTTATCAAAGAAGTAATCCTAATGTTTATTACTATAGAAAGAATTCTGCAGCAAGCAATCTTTCAGAAGAAGACATTGATGAAGAATATATAAAACAAGCAAAAATACTGCATTTAACAGGAATAACTCCAGCATTGTCAGAAAGCTGCAGAAAGGCAGTATATAAAGCGATTGAAATTGCAAAAGCAAATAATGTATTAGTATCTTTTGATCCAAATATAAGATTAAAATTATGGACTATTGATGAAGCTAGAAAAATTTTAGTAGATATATTAAGTAAAGCTGATATTGTAATGCCTGGTTTAGATGAGGGAGAGCTTCTTTTAGGATTAACTGATAAGGATGAAATATGTGATTACTTCCTAGGAAAAGAAGCTAAAATTGTAGTAGTTAAGTTAGGTGCAGAAGGTTGTTACATTAAGGATAAAAAAGAAGGAGTTAAAGTATCTGGATATAATGTTTCAGATTTAATCCAAGATACGGCTGGAGCAGGCGATGGCTTTGCAGCAGGATTTATATCTGGATACTTAGATAATTTATCGTTAAAAGAAATTGGTGAATATGCTAATGGCGTTGGCGCAATGGCGACTTTAGTACAAGGAGATATGGAAGGATATCCATATTATGAGCAGCTGTTAGAGTTTATAGGTAAGAAACAGGGAATCGAAAGATAATATATTAATATAAATCTTATAACTAACTAGAATAGAAGAAAGGTGTGATAACTAGAAAGAAAATAAATTTAATAATTGGTAATTATATGAGAATAGTTAAGAATGATTCATTAAATATAGATTATAGATTAAGTTAAGTATATCCTATCTCTAAGTATAAATTAACGAAGTAGATAAATTATATTTTAGTTTTATTTTTAACTATTCTAGAAATTACTTTTGTCAGAAAATTCAATAAATAATTGACAATGTACAATATCTAATGAAGAAATATTTTGCATTGTGAATTGTCTATTGAAATTAAAATTAACTTTACATGAACATTATAAGTTTGGAGGAGAAACAATGAAATTAAGTAAGGAAACATACAAAGAATTTAAAACTTATCCTGAGAAGGTATTACAATTTGGAGAAGGTAACTTTCTAAGAGCCTTTGTTGATTGGCAAATAGATAAAATGAACGATGAAGCAGATTTTAATGGTAGTGTGGTTGTTGTTCAACCTTTAGAAAATGGTTTAGTTGATATGTTAAATGACCAAGACGGGTTATATACACTTTATCTTCAAGGAATGCAAAATGGTAAAGCATCAAAAACTCATAAGGTAATTAACAGTATAAGCAGAGGTATTAACCCATATTCAAACTATGATGAATATTTAAAGGTTGGAGAAAATCCAGAATTAAGATTTATAGTATCAAATACTACAGAAGCAGGAATAGCTTTTGAAGAAAACGATAAACTTGAAGGTGGATGCCAAAAAAGCTATCCAGGTAAGTTAACAGCTCTTTTATATAATAGATTTAAAGCTTTTAATGGGGCTAATGATAAAGGTTTAATAATAATACCATGTGAACTTATCGATAGAAACGGTGAGAAGCTAAGAGAAATAGTATTAAAATATGTTGAAGTTTGGAGTTTAGGACAAGACTTCGCTAATTGGATAAATGAAGCTAACACATTCTGCTGCAGCTTGGTAGATAGAATTGTACCAGGATATCCAAGAGATACAATAGATGAAGTAAGAGCAGAATTAGGATATGATGATAATCTAGTTGATGTGGGTGAAGTATTCCACTTATGGGTAATTGAAGGACCACAATCAATAAAAAATGAATTACCAATAGAAAAAGCAGGATTAAATATCAAAGTTGTTGATGATATGACACCTTATAGAACTAGAAAAGTAAGAATATTAAATGGGCCACATACAGCAATGGTACCAGTAGCATATCTTTATGGATTAGATACAGTGGGAGAATCAGTAGATCACGAAGTAATCGGAAAATACGTACATGAAGTAATCTACGATGAAATAATTCCAACACTAGATTTACCTCATGAAGAATTAGTAGAATTTGCAGATGCAATAATTGAAAGATTCCAAAATCCATATGTAAAACACTACTTAATGAGTATTGCATTAAATTCAATGTCTAAATATAAAACAAGAGATTTACCAAGTTTAACAGAATATTTAAAGAGAAAAGGAGAACTTCCTAAGAAATTAGTATTCTCGCTTGCAGCTTTAATTGAATTCTATAAAGGAAAAAGAGGAACAGAAGATATTAACCTTTCAGATGATGAAGATATCCTAGAATTATACAAAAACGTATGGGCAAATTATGATGGAAGCACTGAAGGCCTAAAGAAAGTTGTTACAACAGTACTTGCATACGAAAAGAACTGGGGAAGTGATTTAAATAAAATAGCAGGTTTAACAGACAAGGTTACTGAATACCTAGCAATAATTGAAAAAGCAGGTATGAAAGAAGCTGTTAAAGAAGTTCTTTAATATTCCAAACTAATAATTAAACTTTAAGTTAATTTTCTATGCAATTTTGAGTTTACTTTAAAATTGCATAGAAACTATAATAAGTTTATTGTTAATTATAACAATTATGAATGGAAGTAGGGAATAGATATGAAAGAGTTTATAAAAATCAATGAAAAAGATAATGTAGTCGTTGCACTTACAGACTTAGATAAGGGTAAAACTATAGAAGTAGACAATAAGAAAGTTGAAATAAAAGAAGACGTTAAAAGAGGACATAAAATTGCGATAGTTGATATTAGAGCTGATGAAAATGTAATTAAGTATGGATATCCAATAGGTCATGCATTAAAGAATATTGGAGCTGGTGACTGGGTTCACACTCATAACATAAAAACAAATTTAAATGGAATAAAAGAATATACTTTTGAGCAGGATTTAGTGGAAATTCCAGCATCAGATAAAAAACTTACTTTTCAAGGTTATGAAAGAGAAAATGGAAATGTAGGAATCAGAAATGAACTTTGGGTTGTACCAACTGTTGGCTGTGTAAATGGTATTGGTGAAAGAATACTTGAAAAATTCAAGCAAGAAGTAAATCCTGTAGGTATTGATGGACTTGAAGTTTTTAAGCATAATTATGGATGTTCTCAACTTGGAGATGATCACGTTAATACAAGAACTATGCTTGGAAATTTAGCTAAACATCCAAATGCAGGAGGAGTATTAGTTCTTGGACTTGGTTGTGAAAATAATACCATGAAAGATTTTATTGAGTCTCTAGGAGATTATGATAAGAATAGAATTAAATTTTTAGTAGCTCAAGAAGTTTCTGATGAAATCGAAGAGGGATCTAAAATCTTAAAAGATCTTTATGAAAATATGAAGAATGATAAAAGAGTAGCTATTCCTTTATCAAAATTAAAAGTTGGTTTAAAATGTGGCGGTTCAGATGGTTTATCAGGAATAACTGCAAATCCGCTTGTAGGTAGTTTTTCAGACTTCTTAGTATCTCAAGGAGGAACTACAATTCTTACTGAAGTTCCTGAAATGTTTGGCGCAGAAACAATTTTAATGAATAGAGCTAAGAATGGCGAAGTTTTTGATAAAACTGTACATTTAATAAACGATTTTAAAGAATATTTTATGTCTTATAATCAACCTATATATGAAAATCCATCTCCAGGAAATAAAGCTGGTGGTATAACAACACTAGAAGATAAATCTCTTGGATGTACTCAAAAATCTGGTAATGCTACAGTTGTAGATGTACTTAAATATGGAGAAACACTAAAAGTAAATGGATTGAATTTATTAAGTGGACCAGGTAATGACTTAGTTGCAGCATCTGCACTTGCAGCAGCAGGGTGTCATGTTGTATTATTTACAACAGGAAGAGGAACTCCATTTGGAACTTTTGTTCCAACTATAAAAATAGCTACTAATTCACCTTTATTTAAATTAAAACCACATTGGATGGATTTTAATGCTGGATGTTTAGTAGAAGATAAAAACTTAAATGATGTAACTGAAGAATTATTAAACTACATAATTGAAGTTGCTGGTGGAAAACTAGTAAATAATGAAATTAATAAGTTTAAAGAAATCTCAATCTTAAAGCAAGGTGTGACATTATAGTATAATATATTGCAATTGCCAATGTACAAAGTACAATTGACAGTTAGAGTTAAAATCCTTACAGATTAATATTGCAATATATATTATAAAAGTTTTATAAAATAAATAAAAAGCAAGTAGAGCTAAAAAACTCTGCTTGCTTTTTATTTTAATTGAAATAAATATTAGTGATTATTCAAATGAAAATTATTTCTAAAAAATATAACTGTCTTTGGAATTATTTGATTGATTAAAGCAATAAGTTTATAATATTTTAGTAAGTAAAATGTATTTTAATAAATTTTATGAACTTATTTGAATGAATATGATTGATTTGAGCAAAAAAGCTAGATTATACAAGGAGGATATATATGAAGAAGCCAATAAAAAGAGTGGCAGCAATACATGATATGTGTGGTATTGGAAAAGCTGCTTTAACTAATATAATTCCTGTTTTATCTACGTTAGGAGTAGAAGTCTGTCCTATACCGACCATGATACTAACAACACATACAGGCGGTTTTGGAGTACCAGCTATAGTAAAATTAGAAGAGTATATTGGTAAAGCCTTCAAGCATTATAGTGAGATAAATATGAATTTTCAAGGAATATTTATTGGTTATTTAGGCAGTATTGATAATGCAGATGAAACACTGAGCTTGCTAAAATCTATGAGAGAGGAAGATAATTCATTAATTATATTTGATCCGATTTTTGCAGACAACGGAAAATATTATAGTAATTTTAAGAATGACTATTCTGAAAAGCTAAAGGATTTAATAAAGTATTCAAAGATAATCACTCCTAATTTTACAGAAGCTTGTTTCTTATCAGGAGAAGAGATAATAAAGGATACTGTAAGTGAAGAAGAAGTGCTAATGATTTCTAGAAAGTTACATAAGTTAGGCTGTGAAAATATCGTTATTACCAGTGTTCCTGTAAAGGATAAGAATAAAATCGGGACTTCTATTTATAATGGAAAAGATGATTCAATTAAAGTATTAATTCGAGATAGATTTGAAAAATCTTATCCTGGAACAGGCGACATATTTGCGGCTGTACTGATTGGCATGATACTAAAGGGGATAGATTTAGGGAAGGCTGCAAAAAAATCATGCGAATTTGTAGAGAGATGTATAGAGGAAAGTAGTAAGTATGATTATCCAACTAAAGAAGGAGTTCTACTAGAAATGGTTTTAAAGGAATTATATGATTTATAATAATCAAAACAAACAATAAATATCCAAAAAAAATCACAAAATGTTATGTAGAACAATAAAAGTGAAATATTTTGATTTATTTTGAAAGAAAATGATTGATTTTTAAAAAGAGATGAGTTATTATGATTATAGAGGAGCGATGACAATGTTTACAGAGGAAAGGTTTAATATCATTCTTCAAGAATTAAAAATAAAAGGAATAGTATCCGTAACAGATTTAGTTAAATTGCTGGATGCATCAGAATCTACAATTAGAAGAGATTTGAATGCTCTTGATGGAGAAGGTCTTTTGAAAAAAATTCATGGTGGTGCAATAGCAATTGGAGAAAGTACATCTAAGCATGACTATAAGGTTAATATAAGACAATCTTTAAATGTAGATGAAAAATATGAAATAGCGAAATACGCTGCTTCTCTAATCGAAGAAGGTGATATGATTTATTTAGATGCAGGTACAACTACAGAGTTGATTATTGATTTTATTGAAGCTAGTGACTTAACAGTTGTAACAAATGGAATTGTTCATGCCAAAAAACTTTTAGAAAGAGGATATAAAACTTTCATTGTAGGTGGAGAAGTGAAGGCTCTCACCGAAGCAATTGTTGGAAGTAGTGTAGTTGAAGATTTGAAGAAATATAATTTCTCAAAAGGTTTCTTTGGCGTAAATGGTGTAAGTAACTTAAGTGGGTATACAACACCAGATGTAAATGAAGCGATGGTTAAAGCTCAAGCAATGAAATTGTGCAAGGAATCATTTGTTTTAGCAGATGAATCTAAATTGGAAAAGGTTAGTTTTATAACTTTTGGAGCAATAAAAGACTCAATACTTATTACAACTAAAATAAGTGACAATAGCATTAATTATGATACTAAAGTAATAGAGGTGATGAAGATTGATTAACACAATAACTCTTAATCCTTCTTTAGATTACATTGTTAAGGTCGATTCATTTAAGGTTGATTTTTTAAATAGAACTGAAGAAGAAAAGATTTATGCAGGCGGCAAAGGGATAAATGTATCTATAGTTCTTAAAAATCTAGGAATTGAAAATACAGCCCTTGGATATATTGCAGGATTTACTGGTGATGAGATATTAAGAAAAATTAAAAGTCATGGTGTAAATTGTGATTTTATAAAATTAAGAAATGGTTTTTCTAGAATTAACGTAAAACTCAAAAGTGATGGTGAAACAGAAATAAATGGTTCTGGGCCACAAATTACTAAGCAGGATTTAGAAGCATTATATGATAAGCTTTCAAATTTAGGTAAAGGTGATTATTTAATATTATCAGGAAGTATACCTAATAGTGTTCCAGATGATATTTATGAAGACATCATGAGTAGTTTATTAGATAAAGAAGTCGAATTTATAGTTGATGCAACTAAGGATTTATTGTTAAATGTATTGAAATATAAGCCATTTTTAATTAAACCAAACCATCATGAGCTTGCTGAGATGTTTAATGTGGAATTAAAAAATGATGAAGATATAATCAAATACGGTAAGAAGCTTCAAGAGATGGGAGCAAAAAATGTTCTTATATCAATGGCAGGAGATGGAGCAATTCTCTTACCTGAAAATGGTGAACCTATGAAGAAAGCTGTGCCAAAGGGAAAATTAAAAAATTCAGTTGGAGCAGGAGATTCAATGGTAGCAGGTTTCCTATGTGGATATTTAAAAAATAAAGATATTTACGAAGCTTTTAAAATGGGAATTGCAACAGGAAGTGCAAGTGCATTTTCAGAAGAACTTGCAACAAAAGACGAGGTATATTCCTTATTAAAACAAATATAAAATCTTTATGCTTATATGATTTTTAATTTAATATATGTTGTAATAACGATTCTAATATTTATTTAAACAGTACTAATTGATAAATTATAAAATTAAATGTGAACTTGATTACTACATATATTAATTTCAATCATATATTATACTTAATTTCATTTAGCATAGATATATGATTATTACTGAAAAAATTGTTAATGGCTGATTTTATATCAAATTATATTTATATTACCAAAGGAGGACTAATAATGAGAATCATAGACTTATTACAAAAACAAGGAATAGATTTAGATTTTAATCCTAGTACAAAAGAGCAATGTATTAATGAATTAGTTGATTTAATGGATAAAACAGGGAATTTAAACAACAAGGAAGAATATAAAAAAGCTATACTAGCAAGAGAAGAATTGAGTACAACAGGTATCGGTGATGGAATTGCTATTCCACATGGAAAAACAAAAGCTGTAAAGAAAGCAGCACTTGCTGCAGCAATCTGTAAAAAAGGCATCGATTATGATTCTTTAGACGGCCAGCCTGCAAACCTTTTCTTTATGATTGCAGTACCAGATAATAATGATAATTTACACTTAGAAGTTTTAGCAAGGCTGTCTACCATATTAATGGATGAAGCATTTAGAAATAATTTAATAAATTGTCCAAATAAAGATGAATTCCTTAAATTAATAGATAAAAAGGAAATGGAGAAGTTCCCGAATGAAGTGAAAGGAGAGAATAATATGAGTAGCAATGGGTACAGAGTTTTAGCAGTAACTGCTTGTCCGACAGGAATCGCACATACTTACATGGCTGCAGAGAGCTTAGAAACTAAGGCAAAAGAATTAGGCGTTTCTATAAAAGTTGAGACAAATGGTTCTGGAGGAGCTAAAAACGTTTTAACTAAAGAAGAAATTGCAAATGCAGAATGCATAATTATTGCAGCAGATAAAAATGTTGAAATGGCTAGATTTAATGGTAAGAAAGTCATTAATACTACAGTTGCCAATGGAATCCATAAAGCCAAAGATTTAATACAAGAAGCAACCAGTGGAAATGCGCCAGTATATCATCATGATGGAAAAGGTGATGAAGGAAACATGGATATTGGAAATGAATCTGTAGGGCGTCAAATTTACAAACATCTTATGAATGGTGTATCACATATGTTACCATTCGTTATAGGCGGAGGTATACTTATAGCACTTGCATTCCTTTTTGACACATGGAATCCTGCAAATCCTGGTGCCTTTGGTACAGGTACACCACTTGCAGCTGTACTAAAGAATATTGGGGGAACTGCATTTGGATTTATGCTACCTGTTCTAGCTGGATTTATAGCAATGAGTATTGCAGATAGACCAGGTCTTGCTGTAGGTTTTGTTGGTGGAGCTTTAGCAAATGCAGGAGTTACTTTTGCCAGTGCATTTGATCCAAAGGTACCAGCTGTCAGCTCAGGTTTCTTAGGTGCATTACTTGCAGGTTTCATTGCAGGATATTTAGTTATTGGTTTAAAGAAATTATTTGCAAATTTACCTCGTAGCTTAGAAGGTATAAAACCAGTATTGTTATATCCATTACTTGGAATATTCTTAGTTGGTGTAATAATTCTATTCATCAACCCAGTTATGGGAGTTATAAATACAGCAATTAGTAATGGACTTAATTCAATGAACGGAACAAGTAAGATTCTTTTAGGAATTGTATTAGGCGGAATGATGTCTGTTGATATGGGAGGCCCAGTTAATAAAGCAGCTTATCTTTTTGGTACAGCATCTCTTGCTAGTGGAAACTTTGATATAATGGCCGCTGTTATGGCTGGCGGTATGGTTCCACCACTTGCAATTGCATTATGTACTACATTCTTTAGAAGCAAGTTTACTGAAAAAGATAGACAGGCTGGACTTGTAAACTATATAATGGGACTTTCGTTTATTTCTGAAGGAGCAATACCTTTTGCTGCAGCAGATCCAATAAGAGTATTACCATCTTGTATAATTGGTTCAGCAGTTGCAGGTGCACTTTCAATGGCATTTGGATGTGCATTAAGAGCACCTCATGGTGGAATATTTGTTATTGCAATTGTAACTAATCCAATAGCTTATCTTGGAGCTATACTTGCTGGAGCTGTAGTTGGGGCAATAATATTAGGTTTCTTAAAGAAATCAGTACAAGAATAATTTTTGAAGATTAATCAATAATAAAAATAGCTATCCTTGAATGATAAAATTATTTAAGGATAGTTATTTTATTTTGAAGCTTAATATTCTTTTTAATTTCAGATAATGAATTAAAAAGAAGCCTGTTAGTAATTTGGTTGTTAATTACAGGCTTCTTTTTAATGAAAGATTTTTGCGTAAAGCTAGTATATATGGGATATACAAATGTCTATAATAATAAAGATATTGCTTTCACTTATTTTAAAAATATTATTAAGATAAAGGCAAAGTATATAAAAGTTCTTACTCTGCCTCTATTATATAATAAGGAATATGACATAATGCTAAGCTCTTAATATAATTATTTTATATAAATTTTAATAACTAACTGCTAATATCATACGGGGTAAACCTACTGTATAAAATAACAAAGCTTTTTTAGTTTACCCTTGTCCAAATTTAATGCATCTAAATGTGACTTAATTTGTTGAATTAACTGAGAAAAAACTTCAAATACAGTATTATGAATTACAGCTTGGCGTAAGTTTTTCCAAAGGTGCTCAATTGCATTTAACTCAGAACAATATGGTGGAAGGTATAAAAAAGAAATATTTTCTATACCTTCTAAGAAATCATCTATACCTTTAAAATGATGATATCTAGCATTGTCCGCGATGAATATAACCTTTTTATTTTGATAATTTTCAGAGACCGTATTTTAAAAAAGACTTAAAATTATCTGAATTTCCTTTATCAGAAATCTTATAGATAAGATCACCGGTCTCAGGGTTAGTAGCACCAAATATAACAGCTCTTTTTCTTGTGCCACCTGGTAAAGTTTTAACTATAGGCTGAACTCCGACTTTAGTCCAAACGGCAGTCGCAGACGGCTCTGATGTTATAATAGCTTCATCTTCATAGAGAATCACAGTATTTTCGTCTTTTGATATTATCAAATTCGATAGTTTTTCTCTAAAATTAGTTAAAGTTTCTTTATCAATTTTATTACTTAATCTTTTAGCTCTAGTTTTTGAGTAGTTAAGTCTAGAAAATATATTATAAGCTGTACCAAGTGAAATTTTTTTATTGAAGTTTAAACTTACCCAATTTACAAGAAGTTCACCAGTCCAATTATTATAATTGAGACCGGAATTATAGGGGATTCTTTTAAAATATTATCAACAATAGCAAGTTCATCTGATGTTAAAATTGTTTTCTTTGGGGCGTGCTCTAAGTCTTTCAAGCCTTCTAATCCAAATTTATTATATCGATGAATAGTCGTTCTAATCGTAGCATCAGATTGTTTTAAAAGAAGAGAAATTTCAACACTAGATTTTCCTTCAAATAAATGCAATATAGTTAATAATCTAGTTTTAATTTTTGGATTTTTCTCACTTTTATATAGCGCTTTTATAGTTTCATAAGATGCATGCTTTGTATTAACAGTTAATCTTTTTCTCATATGGACCTCCTGCTTAAATATTTGATATTTTAGTATGTCCATATATGAGAAATTTAAATAGCAACCTGTAATTAAAATTTATATAAATAAAAACATTATATTGATAATATATAATTTTCTTTTATAATATTGCATGAATTTTACAATATTAAATATAAAAATTTAAATATTTAATTAGAAAGCTATAGAATTAATACTTCTGTTAAGAGCACTTGCAGAAGTGACATTAGTTGCTAAGGTAAAAATAACTCTAACTTCATAAAGAATAGAACTAGTTGTTGGTGCAGTATCAACATAAGTGTTAGGAACTTGGAAACGTTGAGTTCCAGCTGCGGTAATATTTCTTTCAATTAATCTATAGTTAATTAAAGTACCGTTTCTGTATAATCTTACTTCGAAAGTTTCATTGGAGTTTGAAGTGGTAGTAGATTCTACAGCAACAACAAAATCAATTTTAATATTTTGTCCGGCTGTTGCATTTACAGTTTCCGAGACTACTGTTACTTCAGTGTTAAGAGGAGGATACGCTCCAGTAGCACCAGAAATTTGACTAAAGAACAATTGAGGAGCACCAGTAGCTCCAGTAGCGCCTGCAGAACCAGTAGCACCAGTAACACCTGTAGAACCAGTATCTCCAGTTAATCCAGTAGCACCAGTAACGCCTGTTGCGCCAGTATCTCCAGTTGATCCGGTAGCGCCGGTAACACCTGTAGAGCCAGTAGTTCCAGTTAATCCAGTAGCGCCGGTAACACCTGTAGAACCAGTATCTCCGGTTAATCCAGTGGCTCCGGTAACACCTGTTGCACCAGTATCTCCAGTTGATCCGGTAGCGCCGGTAACACCTGTAGAGCCAGTAGTTCCAGTTGATCCGGTAGCACCAGTAACACCTGTAGCCCCGGTAGTTCCAGTTAATCCGGTAGCTCCGGTAACGCCTGTAGAACCAGTAGTTCCAGTTAATCCAGTGGCACCAGTAACGCCTGTTGCACCAGTATCTCCGGTTAATCCAGTGGCGCCAGTAACACCTGTAGAACCAGTAGGTCCTGTCAATCCAGTAGCGCCAGTAACACCTGTAGAACCAGTAGATCCTGTCAATCCAGTAGAGCCAGTAACACCTGTTGCACCAGTGTCTCCAGTTAATCCAGTAGCACCTGTAGAACCAGTAGTTCCAGTTAGTCCTGTAGCACCAGTAACACCTGTGGCACCGGTAGATCCTGTCAATCCGGTGGCACCAGTAACGCCTGTAGAACCAGTAGTTCCAGTTAATCCAGTGGCGCCGGTAACACCTGTAGCACCGGTATCTCCAGTCAATCCTGTAGCGCCAGTATCTCCAGTTGCTCCGGTAGCACCAGTAATACCTGTTACACCAGTAGATCCAGTTAATCCGGTAGCACCGGTAACACCTGTAGAGCCGGTAGATCCGGTTAATCCAGTGGCGCCGGTAACACCTGTAGCACCAGTAGCTCCAGTAACGCCTGTTGCACCAGTAGATCCAGTTAATCCGGTAGCGCCTGTAAGACCTGTAGCACCCGTATCTCCGGTCAATCCAGTAGCACCAGTAACACCTGTAGAACCAGTAGTTCCTGTTAATCCGGTAGCGCCAGTAACACCTGTAGAACCGGTATCTCCAGTTAATCCAGTGGCTCCAGTATCTCCGGTCAATCCAGTTGCGCCAGTAACACCAGTAGAGCCAGTATCTCCAGTTAATCCAGTAGCGCCGGTAACGCCGGTAGAACCGGTAGATCCAGTTAATCCAGTGGCGCCGGTAACACCTGTAGCACCGGTATCTCCAGTCAATCCTGTAGCGCCGGTAACGCCTGTAGAACCAGTATCTCCGGTTAATCCAGTAGCACCAGTAACACCTGTTACACCAGTAGATCCAGTTAATCCGGTAGCACCGGTAACACCTGTAGAGCCGGTAGATCCAGTCAATCCAGTAGCACCGGTAACACCTGTAGAGCCAGTAGATCCAGTTAATCCGGTAGCGCCGGTAATGCCTGTTGCACCAGTATCTCCAGTAACACCTGTAGATCCAGTTAATCCGGTAGGCCCGGTAACACCTGTAGAGCCAGTATCTCCAGTTGATCCAGTGGCACCAGTAACACCTGCGGCACCGGTTAATCCAGTGGAGCCGGTAACACCTGTTACACCAGTATCACCGGTTAATCCAGTTGCCCCGGTAACACCTGTAGCACCAGTAGCTCCAGTAACACCTGTAGAACCAGTAGTTCCTGTTAATCCGGTAGCGCCAGTAACACCTGTAGAACCGGTATCTCCAGTTAATCCTGTAGATCCAGTAACACCAGTAGATCCAGTTAATCCAGTAGCACCAGTAACACCTGTTGAACCGGTAGTTCCAGTTAATCCGGTGGCACCAGTAACGCCTGTTACACCAGTAGTTCCGGTAGCTCCAGTAACACCAGTAGATCCAGTTAATCCAGTAGCACCAGTAACACCTGTTGAACCGGTAGTTCCAGTTAATCCGGTGGCACCAGTAACGCCTGTTACACCAGTAGTTCCGGTAGCTCCTGTAGAACCAGTAGATCCTGTTAATCCAGTAGCTCCTGTAACACCTGTAGAGCCGGTAGTTCCAGTTAATCCGGTAGCGCCGGTAACACCTGTTGCGCCAGTAGATCCTGTTAATCCTGTAGCGCCGGTAACACCTGTAGAGCCAGTAGATCCAGTTAATCCAGTAGCGCCGGTAACACCTGTTGAACCGGTAGTTCCAGTTAATCCATTAGCGCCAGTAACACCTGTTGCACCTGTTAATCCTGTAGCGCCGGTAACACCTGTAGAGCCAGTAGTTCCAGTTAATCCAGTAGCGCCGGTAACGCCTGTAGAACCAGTAGTTCCAGTTAATCCAGTGGCACCAGTAACACCTGTAGAACCAGTAGTTCCAGTTAATCCGGTAGCACCGGTAACACCTGTAGAACCAGTAGTTCCAGTTAATCCAGTGGCACCAGTAACACCTGTAGAACCAGTAGTTCCAGTTAATCCAGTAGCGCCAGTAACACCTGTGGAACCAGTAGATCCTGTTAATCCAGTGGCACCAGTAACACCTGTTACACCAGTAGATCCAGTTAATCCGGTGGCTCCAGTAACACCTGTAGAACCGGTAGGTCCAGTTAATCCAGTAGCGCCGGTAACGCCAGTAGAGCCAGTAGTTCCAGTTAATCCGGTGGATCCAGTAACGCCTGTTGAACCGGTAGAACCTGTTAATCCAGTAGAGCCAGTAACACCTGTAGCCCCGGTAGTTCCAGTTAATCCGGTAGCTCCGGTAACGCCTGTAGAACCAGTAGTTCCAGTTAATCCAGTGGCACCGGTAACACCTGTAGAACCGGTAGTTCCGGTTAATCCGGTAGCGCCAGTAACACCTGTAGAGCCAGTAGTTCCGGTTAATCCAGTAGAGCCAGTAACACCTGTAGAACCGGTAGATCCAGTTAATCCGGTGGCTCCGGTAACACCTGTAGAACCGGTAGGTCCAGTTAATCCAGTTGAACCGGTAACACCTGTAGAGCCAGTAGATCCAGTTAATCCTGTAGCACCAGTAACACCTGTAGAACCGGTAGTTCCAGTTAATCCGGTAGCTCCGGTAACGCCTGTAGAACCAGTAGCTCCAGTTAATCCAGTGGCACCAGTAACACCTGTGGAACCAGTAGATCCTGTTAATCCAGTGGCACCAGTAACACCTGTAGAACCGGTAGTTCCAGTTAATCCAGTAGCGCCAGTAGCACCTGTAGAACCAGTAGTTCCGGTTAATCCAGTAGCGCCAGTAACGCCTGTAGAACCGGTAGTTCCAGTTAATCCAGTGGCGCCGGTAACACCTGTAGAACCGGTAGTTCCAGTTAATCCTGTAGCACCAGTAACACCTGTGGCACCGGTAGATCCTGTCAATCCGGTGGCACCAGTAACACCTGTAGAACCAGTAGTTCCAGTTAATCCTGTAGAGCCAGTAACGCCTGTAGAACCGGTAGTTCCAGTTAATCCTGTAGCACCAGTAACACCTGTGGCACCGGTAGATCCTGTCAATCCGGTGGCACCAGTAACACCTGTAGAACCAGTAGTTCCAGTTAATCCTGTAGAGCCAGTAACGCCTGTAGAACCGGTAGTTCCAGTTAATCCAGTGGCACCAGTAACACCTGTAGAACCAGTAGTTCCAGTTAATCCAGTAGCGCCGCTAACACCTGTAGCACCAGTGGTTCCAGTTAATCCAGTAGCTCCACTAATACCTGTAGCACCGGTATCTCCAGTTGGTCCAGTTGCGCCAGTATCTCCTGTGGATCCACTTGTATCAGGAAAGAATTCTATATTAATGAATGGTCTTTGAGTTTCAACATTCCATCTTTGGGAAAAGTAGCCCAAAGTACTATCAAGTACATTTTCAATACCAGTTAATGTTACTCCTAAATTTGTTTCTGGGTGGTATAACCAAGTTATTACTAAATTAGTTATATCAATACTTATATATTTACCGACATCTGATTCGGTAATGTTTTTTGAATAGGTTGTTGCATTTGTTGCAGGTGCATTGTTCCATGTAACCGTAGTTTCAAGAAAGCCACTTGTGTTTGTAAACACGCTGACAGTTTGCGGAGATAAAACAGCATTTGGCATATCCTTTCTATAAACAAATAAGTTTAAAGAAGCGCTTGTTATAGTGTTTCCTTGTGGAACGGAATTTGTTAAATCAAATTTTAATAGACTTCTAAATAAATTATTAGGTTGAACAAACATACCTGTAAATAGAAGAGTCGAAAATCTATAATTTGTATTTGGATTTAACAAAGAAATATAGGCATCTGCAGTTGGACTGAGAATTACCGTGGACATTAAACCATCTCCTTATTTTCTTTGGTTTGATAAAAAATATTAAATAAATAACTATTACAGTATATGCATGGTGGTTACTTTTGGAGCAATATTCTAAACTGCAAAACAAATAACAAGTAAGTTTGCAAAATAGGACTATCATGATTAAAATGTATTTAGGTCTAAAATAATACAAGAAAAATGATATTAATAGAATTATATGCAGTTATATTTCAGCAAATGGCGAAAAACAACGTGCTTTAGTGCTAGAGTTTACTCTAGTATAGCTGAAATAAAATTAACAATTCTTATTTGAATTTTAGATAAAAGAATTGTTAAGGAAGGGAGGTTTTTTATGAAAAATTTTTGTGAAAGCTTCTTATATTCATCAAAGGAATTAAAGAGTGTAAGAAACTTGGTTATTGTAGCCATGTTAATGACTGTTGGAATAGTAATAAATCTTTTTACAATTCCAATTACGCCAGTCATGCGTATAAGTTTAGGATTTTTAGCAATATCAATGATTGGAATGCTATTTGGACCAATTGTTGCTGGAATGTGTGGCGGAATGAGTGATATTATTAATTATTTAATAATTCCTAATGGTCCGTACTTTCCTGGATTCACTATCTCTGGAATACTTGCAGGAATTTTATATGGAATTGTGCTATACAATAAAAAGATAACTTTAGCTAGATGTATAATAGCTATTATAATTGAAACGGTAGCAATAGATATATTCTTAAATACATTTTGGTTGTCAATATTATATGGAAAAGGATTTACTATGCTTATTCCGCTAAGAGCTTTTAAGGATATTATAATGATTCCGATTAAGGTTTTTATTATGTATTTTCTCTTAAGGTTAGCTGTATTACATCAAAAAAACTATAGACAGCAGTAAATTAGTGTTTATAATTAATAGATTAAAAGCATAGAAATTTAGAAGATAAAATGAAAATTAATATGTATATAAAAATAAAAAGTGGTAAATTAAGTATGAAAAAAATAGAATAAAGTATCTTTTTTAGAATTATTTTTTCTTATTGATAAATTTATGATAAAATATATTTGTAAAAATTGATTTGACCTCAATTTTTATTTTAAATCCCATTAAGTGCAGTCATTAATAATGGCTGCATTTTTTAATGAAATATTTAGTTGATTTTTAACAGTTGCTAAAAAGTTATGAATGTATAGATAATACTTTGTTTGGTTATTATAGTTATTTCTATAATTGTTTCTAAAAAAATATCTTTTATTGTATCAAATGTTACATAAAAAGAATTATATATGTAGTATTATGGATTCAGAAAATAAACATAATATAAAAGAGGACATATGGCGTTAATAACAACGTCGAAAAATTACATATGTTTTATAAGTATTAATATAAATTATATGATAAAAGTATGTAAAGTGGCTTAAATATCGTGTTTAAATATATTTTATACAATGGAGGTACTATTATGAGTTTATTTTTAGGAAAGATACATTATTGGCTGTTTAACAAAATTTTATGGTTTGAAAAATTAGAACAAGAAATCATTAAACTTGCTGAGAATGAAGGTTTAAATGTAGAAGAATTACGCAAAGAAATTAATGGAAAGTATGGCGATCAAACTCCTAACCTTCCACTAGAAGAAATGATAGATACAAGCAACATTCATGGCTGGCTTCAAGGGAAAATACATTCTGCTGAAGGAAGAATGGCAGCTTGGACAACAAAAGTTCTAAATAATAATAAGGAAGCTGCTACAAAGTTTGAAGATCTTTATTTAAAGCAGGGAATTAAAGCAGCACAAGAAGTTAAAGAAAAAGGAATGGAGCTTATTAGCGCGCCAGAGATATTTAACAGTATTAACGACTATATTCTAGATGGAATGCCATGTGATAGAGTTAATGAAATTATACGTTCAGAAGAAGATATAGTTGAGTGGAAGAGAATGCTTTGTGTTCATAGTGATATATGGAATGAAGAAGAAGGCGATGTTAATTACTTTTATAAGTTAAGAAGTATATGGATTAAAGCATTTGTAAAGGAAGTAAATTCAAATTTTGAATACATTGAAGAAGCTGATGATATTAAGATAATTAAAAGAAAATAATATGTGGTATATAAAAAAGTGATTTTATGGATAGGAGGAGAAATATATGGATGCAATAGATTTAATGATGGAAGAGCATAAGTATATAAAGCGAATGCTGGTGGTTGTTAGAAAAGCATGCTTTAAAGTATTTAAAGGTGATAAAATAGATTATGACGATTTTTATGACATAATAAACTTCATCAGAAATTATGCAGATTCTCATCATCATAAGAAAGAAGAAGTAATGCTTTTTAATAAAATGGTGGATGAAATAGGTGAAACTGCTGAAAAAATAGTGAAGTATGGAATGCTTGTGGAACATGATCTTGGAAGATTATATATAGGAAATCTTGAAGAAGCTTTAAAAAATGTACAAAGTGGAAATGAGGAAGCTGTTTTAGATGTAATTTCAAATGCAATTTCTTATACTCATTTGCTGGAAAGACATATTGAAAAAGAAGATAATGTTATATATAAATTCGCTAAACGTGAATTGAAAAATGAAATATTAGAGTGCATTAACAATGAATGTCTTGATTTTGAGGAAAAGAATACAGCTATAAAAGATGAAAATATATTAATATTAGAAAAGTTAGAACATAAATATAAATGATAAAATAAAGGTGCTATAGCAATGAAAGCCATAGCACCTTTATTTTACTTGAAACAAATTTAAGTAAATCGTAATCATACTGGACAATTCCTTTGAAATACTAAAGCATTAGAGAATGTCTTGTAAGGTGTGTTCACCAACCTCACCAATAAAAGAATTTATCGCAGAGTTTAAAATAGATTTCAATTTGCATTTTGAATCAGGGGTGCAAGTATGTTTTGCACTAGAAAAACATTCCGATATATTTAAACTATCTTCAGTTATAACTAAAATTTTACCTAGATTAATATCTTTTGGATCCATGCCAAGTTTAAGACCACCATTTCTTCCTTTGGTGGATATCACATATTCCGTTTTACCTAATCTATGAACAATTTTTTTTAAGTGGTGTTCCGATATTTCAAGATTACATGCTAATTCTTCAACTGTACACAATCTATCTTGATTTTTAGCTAGATAGATTAAAATTCTAAAACCATAATCTGAAAATTTAGATAAGTTCATATTTCCACATCCTTTCTGCATATTTATTATAACCTATTCTATATAAAAAGAAAATTAAATAAAAATTAAAAGTGCATTTATATTGCACATTAAAAAAACCTGTGCTAATATTAAGATATAATTTTAAAGTGTATTTTGAATACACTTTAAAATTATACATATTAAAGAAGTTTGTAAATATAAAATAAAACTCATAATAATTTTTTAGAGGTTTTTAGAAAGTAAATATAGCAATAGAAAAGGGGAACAGTCATGAAAGAAAATCTATTAAAAGTGTGTGATTTAAGAATAGAAGCAGATGACAAAGAAATATTAAAAGGACTAAATCTTGAAATTAATAAAGGTGAAATTCATGTGATAATGGGACCTAATGGAGCTGGGAAATCAACTCTCGCAAATGGTTTAATGAATAATCCAAGGTACAAGAGGCTAAGTGGAGACATAGAATTTGAAGGTGAAAATATTAATGATTTAAAGACAGATGAAAGAGCTAAAAAGGGATTATTTTTATCTTTTCAATATCCTGAAGAGATTCCAGGAATAACCGTAGAAAATTTTTTGAAGTATGCAAAAAGAGCATCTGATGGAAATGTATTAAAACATTTTAAATTTGATTTAGATCTAAAGAAGAATATGAAAGAGTTAAAGATGGATGAAAGCTACGCAGGTAGATATTTAAATGTAGGTTTTTCTGGTGGTGAGAAGAAGAAAAATGAAATACTACAAATGCTTACTTTGAATCCTAAATTAGCCATATTAGATGAATCTGACTCAGGATTAGATGTTGATGCAATAAGGATTGTTTCAAAGGGAATAAAGATGTTCTCTAGTGAGAATAATGGAGTCTTAATCATAACTCACAACACAAAAATTTTAGAAAATTTAGAACCAAATTTTGTTCACGTGTTAGTTGATGGAAGAATAGTTAAAACTGGAGATGGCAGTTTAGCTAAGGAAATTGAAGAAAAAGGATATGAATCTTTTAAAGAAAGTCTAGCAATATAAGGTGGTGAAGTTGCATGGAGAATAAGAAAAAAAATTTTATAGATGAAATGGACAGAGGAATATATGATATTAAAAACGAAGATAGTTTCAGTTTTAAATCAAAAAAAGGTTTAACCAAGGAAATAATAGAAACTATTTCAGAAGAAAAAAAAGAAGCACAATGGATGAAGGATTTTAGATTAAAATCTTTAGAAGTATATAATAAATCGGAAATGCCAACCTGGGGACCAGAATTAGATGTTTTAGACATGGACAATATTGTAACATATGTTCGTCCTAAAAGTAACTTAGTTGGTTCTTGGAATGAAGTGCCTGAAGACATAAAAAAGACCTTTGATCTCTTAGGGATTCCAGAAGCAGAAAAAAAGTCTCTTGCAGGAGTTGGTGCTCAATATGACTCAGAAGTAGTTTATCACAGTATAAAAGAGGAATTAGTTAAACAAGGCGTTATTTATACTGATATGGAAACTGCTCTAAGGGAACATGAAGATATAGTTAAAGAGTATTTTATGAAATGTGTTACACCAAATGATCATAAATTTGTTGCTCTTCATGGAGCTGTCTGGTCTGGTGGTTCCTTTGTATATGTTCCTAAAGGTGTTAATGTAGATATACCACTTCAATCATATTTCAGGTTAAATTCACCTGGTGCTGGGCAATTTGAACATACTTTGATAATAGTTGACGAAGGAGCAAAGCTTCATTTTATTGAAGGATGTTCAGCTCCAAAATACAGCGTGACCAATTTACATGCAGGCTGCGTTGAACTTTATGTTAAAGAAGGAGCAACTCTTAGATACAGTACTATAGAGAACTGGTCAAAGAATATGCTTAATTTAAATACTAAAAGAGCAATTGTTGAAAAAAATGGAACTATAGAATGGGTATCAGGTTCCTTTGGATCACAAATATCCATGTTATATCCAATGAGCATTTTAAAAGGTGAAGGTGCTAGAGCAGAATTTACTGGAGTGTCCTTTGCAGGAAAAGGGCAAAATTTAGATACAGGAGCTAAGGTAATACATGCAGCACCAAACACTTTCTCTACAATAAACTCAAAGTCAATTTCTAGAAATGGTGGAAAGGCTACTTATAGAGGAGTATTGAAGGTAAATGACAATGCCTACAATTCAAAGTCTATGGTTTCCTGCGAATCTTTAATGCTGGATAATAAATCAAAATCTGATACTATTCCAGTTATAGATTTATTAAATGACGAAGTTGAGATAGGACATGAAGCTAAGATTGGTAAGATAAGTGATGAGGCTATTTTTTATTTGATGACTAGAGGAATAAGTGAAAATGAAGCTAAATCAATGATAGTTAGAGGTTTTGTAGAACCGATATCTAAGGAATTGCCATTAGAATATGCAGTAGAGATGAATAATTTGATCAATATAGAATTAGAAGGAAACATAGGGTAGGTGAGATTAATGAAGGCTATACAATTAGATAATTTAAATAAGACTCCAGTAAGGACAAAAAAGTGGCTTAACATTAATGATATAAGCCTTGGGAAATTAAATATTAATGAAATTAAAAAATTTGATAATGTAAAAATAACAAGTTCAAATGATGGAGTATGTATTCAAAAATTAGAGAATAACAAGATACTTCCTTTATATAAAGAGTTTATATATGGCGCTAATGAAGAATTAATAAAACAAGCCAAAGAAGAATTCAATGCTGGATATTTAATAACTATAGAAAAGAATGCAAATGTTAGTGAGCCAATAATTATAGAATTTAATTTTGATAAAGCTAACGCAACATTAATTGATAATTTAATTGTTGTAGGAGAAGAAAATTCAAAGGCATCAATTGTTATAAAATACAAATCACTAGATGCTTCCAAAGGATATCATAACGGTATATGTACAATATATTCAAAGAAAAATAGTCAAGTAAAGTTAACTAAGATTAACTTATTAAATGATAATATAGTTCACATTGATTCAAATGCTTCAGAAGGTAAAGAGGACGGCACAGTTAATTTTATATCTGTAGATCTTGGTGGAGAATATAGCATTTATAATTATCATGGTGATTTATTGGGAGAAAAATCCTCTTCTAATATAAAAGCTATATATCTAGGTAATGGAAATAAAATCATAGATATCAATTATGTTATTACTCATAGAGGAATAGGTAGTAAATCAAATATAGATGTTAAAGGTGCACTTCAAGGTGAAGCTAAGAAAGCTTTTAAAGGTACAATAGACTTTAAACAAGGTGCAGCAAAGAGTGTTGGGGCTGAAGATGAATATTGCATGCTGCTTTCTAAAGATGCCAGAGCTAAAGCGATGCCGATATTATTATGTGAAGAAGATGATGTTTCAGGAGAACATTCAGCATCATCAGGAAAAATAGATGAGAATAAATTATTTTACTTGATGTCTAGGGGATTAAGTTATGATGAAGCAAAGATTGTGATTGTTAGAGCTGCCTTTAACCCAATTATAGATGAGATTGGTGATAGTAATATTATAGAAGAAATTTTAGATACAGTAGACAGGAGATTGAAAAATGAATAATGTGAATTTTTTAGATGATTTTCCTGTTTTGAAAGCAGGTGAAGATGGAAAAAGATTAGTTTATTTAGATAGCGGAGCGACAACTCAAAAGCCAGTGCAAGTCTTAAAAGCTATTGAAAATTATTACAGAACAAATAACGCTAATCCTCACAGAGGTGCCTATAAGCTTAGCATAGATGCAACTAAGGCTTATGATGATGCGAGAGAAAAGGTTAGAAACTTTATAGATGCTGAATTTTCAAAAGAAATTGTATTTACCAAAAACGCAACAGAAGGTTTTAATCTTCTTGCTGCATCTTATGGTATGGAAAATGTTAATGAAGGTGATGAAATTGTAATTTCAATTTTAGAACATCATTCAAACCTTATTCCATGGCAGATAGTAGCAAAAGCAAAAAAAGCCGAATTAAAATATATGTATATAAATGAAGACGGAGAAATTCCAGAAGAAGAAATAAAAAATAAAATAACAGAAAAGACTAAATTAGTCAGCATAACTCATGTTTCTAACGCTCTTGGTACAATAAACGATGTTAAGAAAATCATAGATTATGCTCATTCTAAAGGTGCTAAAGTAATAGTTGATGGCTCTCAAAGTGTGCCGCATATGAAAGTTAGTGTAAGAGAATTAGATGCGGACTTTTTAGTATTTTCTGGGCATAAACTTTTATCTCCAATGGGAATAGGTGTAGTATATGGTAAAAAAGAATTATTAGAAAATATGCCTCCTTATATAGTAGGTGGAGATATGATTGAATATGTTTATGAACAAAGTGCTACTTTTGCAGAATTACCTTCGAAATTTGAAGGAGGAACTCAAAATGTAGAAGGAGCTGTAGGTCTTGGAGCAGCTATTGATTACTTAGAAAAAATAGGCATGAATAAAATTCATGAAATAGAAAAAGAACTTTTAATATATGCTATCGGGGAATTATCAAAATTATCTTACGTAAAAATATATGGACCAAAGAATATAGATCATATGGGCGGACTAATTTCATTTGAAATAGAAGGTGTTCATCCTCATGATGTTGCTTCAGTTTTTGATACCTTTGGAGTTGCTATAAGATCAGGAAATCATTGTGCTCAGCCTTTGATGAGATATATGGGAATTAATGCAACCTGCAGAGCAAGTTTTTACTTTTATAATACTAAAGAAGATGTAGATAGATTAATTGAAGCAACTAAGAAGACATATGAAATGTTTTTAAAATGGAGGTAATTAGTATGGATTTAGATTCAATATATACAGAATTAATTATGGAACACAGCACATCTAAACACAATAAGAGAAATTTAGAAAATCCAGATATTAAAGAAAAGGGTCATAATCCAAGCTGTGGAGATGAAATAACCTTAGAGTTAAAATTAAATGACGATATAATTGAAGATTTAGCTTTTACAGGACAGGGATGTGCAATATCTCAGGCCTCAACTTCAATAATGATAGATTTAATAAAAGGTAAAAGTATAAAAGAAGCTTTAGAACTTACTGAAACCTTTATTGGTATGATTAAAAGAGAAATTAAAGATGATGAAGAATTATATGCTTTAGAAGATGCAATGGCTTTTAAGAATATATCAAATATGCCTGCAAGGGTTAAATGTGCAGTTTTAGCATGGCATACCTTAAAAGAAGCTTTAGAAAAATAATATTAATAATAAGCATTAAAGAGTAATTTAAATTTATGTTATTATAAACGAAAAGAAGATACTATATTATTTTAGTTTTTATGAAAATAATATAGTATCTTCTTTTTTTTATTTTTAAAAATATTCTCTTGAGGCTTTTCTAAGAGAAGTTATTATCATGTTTTGTTTTATACATGAATAACTCAGATTTACTTAGCAAATAATAAACAAATCAAGAATAATTATAAAATATATAATATGAAAACGAGGTAAATGCGATGAGAAAAATGAAGACTATGGATGGTAATACAGCTGCGGCATATATATCTTATGCTTTTGCAGAAGCAGCGGTGATTTTTCCAATAACGCCATCATCACCAATGTCAGAACATGCAGATGAATGGGCAGCACAAGGTAAAAAAAATATTTTTGGAGAGCCAGTGAAGGTTATTGAAATGCAGTCAGAAGCAGGTGCTGCAGGTGCGCTGCATGGATCACTTCAAGCAGGAGCAATAACAACTACATATACATCATCACAAGGATTACTGCTTATGATTCCTAATATGTATAAAATAGCTGGAGAATTACTTCCATGTGTAATAAATGTGGCAGCAAGAGCAATTGCTACATCATCTTTAAGCATATTTGGAGATCATCAGGATGTTATGGCTGCAAGGCAAACAGGTTTTGCAATGCTTTCAGAAGGTTCTGTTCAGGAAGTAATGGATTTAAGCGGAGTTTCATATTTAACATCTTTAAAAGCAAGAATGCCGTTTATGAATTTTTTTGATGGCTTTAGAACTTCACATGAAATACAAAAAATAGAGGTTATAGAATATGATGAACTTGCTAAGCTAGTAGATTATAAGGCTGTTGATGAATTTAGAAAGAGAGCTTTAAACCCTGATCATCCGGTTACAAGAGGAACGGCTCAAAATCCAGATATTTATTTCCAGACAAGGGAAGCTGTTAATCAATATTATGATGATATTCCGGAAGTTGTTGAACATTATATGAATCAAATAACTAAATTAACAGGCAGAACTTATCACTGCTTTGATTATTATGGTGACCCGGATGCTGATAGAATTATAATATCAATGGGGTCTGTAAATGATGTTGTAGAAGAAACTGTTGATTTTTTAAACTCTAACAAGCAAAAAGTAGGTTTGGTAAAGGTTAGACTTTATAGACCATTTTCTATGGAGAGACTTTTAAAAGCTATTCCTAAAACAGTAAGAAAAATTGCAGTTTTAGATAGAACAAAGGAACCAGGCTCAATTGGAGAGCCCTTATATTTAGATGTGGTAAGAAGTTTCTTTGGAAAGGAAAATGCTCCAATTATAGTAGGCGGAAGATTTGGTCTTGGATCAAAAGATCCAACTCCGGCTCATATAGCCGCAGTCTTTGATAATTTAATATTAGATGAGCCTAAGAATAATTTTACAATAGGAATAATTGATGATGTGACAAATACTTCTCTTAGACCACTTGAAGATATAGATGCTACTCCAGATGGAATTACCTCCTGCAAGTTCTGGGGATTAGGTTCAGATGGTACCGTTGGAGCAAATAAGAGTGCAATAAAAATTATTGGAGATCATACAGATATGTATGCTCAGGGGTATTTTGATTATGATTCAAGAAAATCTGGAGGAATAACAGTTTCGCATTTGAGGTTTGGTGATAAGCCAATTAAATCCCGTTATTTAATTGATA
Source organism: Clostridium sp. DL-VIII (assembly GCF_000230835.1). Lineage (NCBI taxonomy): Bacteria > Bacillati > Bacillota > Clostridia > Eubacteriales > Clostridiaceae > Clostridium > Clostridium sp. DL-VIII. Next base: position 3,763,650 of record NZ_CM001240.1, on the reverse strand, counting down.
GACCTGATTTTATTGCATGCCATAATCAGTCCTATGTATATAAGTACCATGTAATTAGAGGTTTAAAGAAGAATGGAAAGTTTATATTAAATACAATATGGACACCAGATGAATTAGATGAAAAATTACCCGCAGTGTTAAAAAGATATATATGTGAAAATAACATAGATTTTTATACAATAAACGCTGTTAAAATTGCGCAAGATGTTGGACTTGGTGGAAGGATAAACATGATAATGCAGGCTGCTTTCTTTAAAATAGCCAATATAATACCTGTAGAGGATGCTGTTAAATATTTAAAAGAAGCTGTTGTCACTTCATATGGTAAAAAAGGTGAAAAGATCGTTAACATGAACCATGCAGCTATAGATGAAGGAATAAAGGGTATTATTAAAATAAAAGTTCCTTTTGACTGGGGAACTATTCCTGATGAAAAACTTGAGCATGATGAAGATTTCCCAGAGTTTATTAAAGAAATTACAAGGCCAATGAATAGACTAGAAGGAGATTCAATGCCAGTTTCAACCTTTATAAGAGCTGGAATGCATGATGGTACATTTATGCATGGAACAACGGCCTATGAAAAAAGAGGCATAGCCGTAAATGTTCCAGAATGGATACCAGAAAATTGTATACAATGTACTCAATGCTCCTTTGTATGTCCTCATGCTACAATAAGATCATTTTTATTAAATGAAGAAGAGAAAAATAAGGCACCTGAAAGTCTTAAAATATTAGACGCAAAAGGAATTAAAGGTGAAGGCAATTCATATTTTGTAATTGGAGTGACACCACTTGATTGTACTGGATGCGGTAATTGTGCGCAAGTTTGTCCAGCACCAGATAAAGCATTGGTTATGAAATCTCAGGATAGTCAACATGAGCAAATTGAAGTTTGGAATTACTTGGTTGAAGAAGTACATACTAAAAATCCATTAAATAAGTATACTCTTAAAGGAAGTCAATTTGAAAGACCATTACTTGAATATAATGGAGCTTGTGCAGGATGCGGAGAAACTCCATATGCAAGGCTTGTAACTCAATTGTTTGGAGACAGAATGATGATAGCAAACGCAACAGGCTGCTCTTCTATTTGGGCAGCAGGCGCACCGGCAATAGCATACACAATCAATCAAGAAGGTCACGGTCCTGCATGGGCTAACTCATTATTTGAAGATAACGCAGAGTTTGGTTATGGAATGTATTTAGGTGTTAAAACTATAAGAGAAAGAATAGCAAATAATGTTAAACATGCGCTTGAAGGCGACATGTCAGAGAAGGTTAAAGGTGTACTTAAAGAGTGGCTTGATAATAAAGATGTTGGAGATGGAACAAGAGATAGAGCAAAAAGGTTAATCGAGGTGCTTGAAAATGAAAATGGTGAAGCTGCTAAAGAAATTTTAAAGGATAAAGAGTATTTTATTAAGAGATCTCAATGGATATTTGGCGGTGATGGCTGGGCTTATGATATTGGATATGGCGGTCTTGATCACGTTCTTGCAAGTAATGAGAATGTTAATGTGCTAGTATTTGATACAGAAATTTATTCAAATACAGGAGGCCAATCTTCAAAATCAACACCTACAGCTGCTATTGCTAAATTTGCTGCATCAGGCAAGAGAACAAAGAAAAAGGATTTAGGGCGAATGGCAATGACTTATGGATACGTATATGTTGCCCAAATATCTATGGGAGCAGACAAGAATCAAACTATTAAAGCTTTAACAGAAGCTGAAGCTTATGATGGTCCATCACTTATAATTGCTTATTCAACATGTATAAGTCATGGTATAAAGGTAGGAATGTCTAATTCTCAAGCTGAGGAGAAAAAAGCAGTGGAATGTGGATATTGGCATTTGTATAGATATAATCCTTTATTAAAAGATTCAGGTAATCCATTTATATTAGATTCTAAAGATCCAAAGGGGGATTTTAAAGACTTCTTGATGGGAGAAGTAAGATATGCCTCCCTTGCTAAAGCATTTCCAGAAGAAGCAGAAAAATTATTTGATAAAGCTGAGGGAGAAGCAAAAGAAAGATTAGAAATTTATAAAAGTTTAGCACACGAATAATAAGAAAGCATATCAATTTAACAGCATTATGCTGCTAGGTTGATATGCTTTTTATAAGTGCATCTTTATGAATAATCTACATTATATATAAATATTATATTATATATGAGAACTATGGAGGAGCTAAATGTGCCTTATTCAAAAAATTGTAATTTATATTACACAGATTCGCCTAATTATTTAGTTGAATATAGAGGGAATTTTAAAGAAGAGATAGATAAGGTATCATATGCTTGCGGAGATATAATAACCAATACTATTGGAATTGTATCGACATCTCCTGAGAATATAGATAGATTGAAAAAAGATGTACCAGCAATTATGTATATTGACTTTAGACGTAGGTTTGTACTTCAAGACATTTCTCCATCCAGTGTAGATAATATAAATGCTATTAAAATCAATCCTTATTTAAATTTAGATGGTAGAGGCGTACTTATAGGTATGGTTGATACAGGAATAGATTACTTAAATGAAGAATTTATTAGGGAAGATGATACGTCGAGAATAGTAAGCATATGGGATCAATCAATTCAGGATACAACTGATAAATCTGTATATGTTGGCAGGACGTTTTCTAATGAAGAAATTAATAATGCAATTAAAGCTTATAGAAATAAACAAGATCCTTATGCTATCGTCCCTTCAAAAGATGATAATGGACACGGAACCCAAATTGCAGGAATAATAGGTGCAAAAGGCTTTAATAGTGGACTTCAAGGAATTGCAACAGGTTGTGATTTTGTAATTGTTAAACTTTTAGAATCTTCTAATTTTGTAAATGAATTAAAAGCTAATGGTGTTCCGTATACCCCTGTCTATAATACATCAGAAGTTTTGGCAGCTGTGGAGTATTTGAAAAATTATGCATTAACATCCAACAGACCAATGGTATTATATTTAGGAGTTGGAACTACAGACGGGAATCATGATGGTAACAATTTAATTTCAAGGCATCTGGCATCTGTGGCTAGCAATATAGGAATAACCATAGTTGCTGGTGTTGGAAATGAGGGCGCTTCAGATGGACACGCATCTGGGAATATTCAGCAAGTAGGAAACATAGCTTCAGTGGAGCTTAGAATACCAAGAGAAATGAAAGTTTTTTCTCTGAGTATATTAGTATTAAAACCTAATACAGCATCTTTAAATGTGATTTCACCTAATGGCGAAGCATCAAATTTTATTAAGGCAAAGTCAAGTGGTATAGATAATATTAATTTTGTATTCTTCAGGACTCAGATGACAGTAGGGTATTTTAATCCAGAGCAATTTACAGGGCATGAAGTTATTACTGTTAGTTTTAAAGATATTAAAGCGGGAATTTGGACATTTCAATTAAGAGGTGAATATATAACTGATGGAAGATATCATATATGGCTTCCTCCTCAAAAAACTTTACCAGAAAACACAAGATTTCTTCAGTCTGATCCATTTACCACACTGACAATCCCAGCAACTGCAGATAGCGTAATTACAGTGGCCTATCATGGAAATGATAATGCTTTAGTTGCTGCGTCTGGAAAAGGATACAATGTAAATGTTAATATTAATCCGGACATAGCAACCTTAGGGGTAAATATTTTAACAACAAAACCTAATGGAGGAACTACAACGGTTTCTGGGAGTTCAGCAGCTACAGGAATAATAGCTGGAGCTTGTGCACTCATTTTACAATGGGGAGTTGTTAATGGAAATGATAAGACTATGTTTTCTACAAAAGTTTTATCTTATCTTATACTTGGTGCTGATAGAAGCAATCCTAGTTATAGATATCCTAATAGAGAAATAGGTTATGGATTTTTTGATTTATTAGGTACGTTTAATATTATAAGCAGAAGCTTTAGAATAGATATCAATCCAGATATTGATGATAATTCTATAGAATATTTTGTTAAGAAGTTATTTATAAGAATTCCTAAATTTAAGGTGGAGTGAGCTAGGTGATTAAAAATTTAGTGCATGAAAGAATTTTACACGATGTTAACTACGATAATTATCTTGTTCAGTATCAAGGTAATATTGAAGCTGAGATTTCAACAAGACCTAATTATTATGTGTCAATAATCAATGATAGTTATGCAATTGTATCCGTAATAAAAGATTTAGAAATTAATATGAGCCCAGAGACGTATTTTAAAACTATTAGATATGTTGTACCTGCAGAGTTCTTTACGCTACAGGAAATTTCACCTCAAGAAGCATCACAGGCAAGTTTTGTTCAAATCGGATCACCCTTAAATTTAACAGGAAAAGGTGTTAATGTAGGAATTATTGATTCTGGAATAGACTACTTAAATGAGGAGTTTATGGACAATAATGGGATGACGAGAATTGAAAATATTTGGGATCAAACTAGTATTACAACTGATTTTAATAATACTGATAATGTGCCATTTGGAACTGTGTATAATAAAAATAAAATAAATGAAGCTATAAAAGCAAATAGGGAAGGAAATTCCCCATATGATATAGTTGAAACTCAAGATGGAATTGGTCATGGAACTAATATGGCAGGCATTATTGGAGCTACAGGAAAAACAACTGATTTAAAGGGAGTTGCCTTTGAATGCGATTTTGTAGTGGTAAAATTAATGAGAGATTTTTCATACGAAATACAATTTTCAGAATCAACAGTTCCAGTATATAATTTAACTGTTATTTTTGCAGCAATAGAATACCTATATGAGTATGCATTAACTAGCAGGAAGCCAATGGTTATATATTTACCAATTGGAAGTTCACTGGGTAATCATAAGGGTGGAGGAGTTCTGGCACAATTTATAGATAGAATTTCAACTAGTAATGGAGTAGCGGTAGTTTCAGGAACAGGTAATCAGAGGGATAAGGGTGGACATGCTTCTGGCGTGTCAACCCAAGTAGTTGGAGTTCAACTTCAGGAAGCCAGTATCATAGAATTTACAGCTGCACCGGAACAAAAAAACTTATGGGGATTAGAAATTTGGGCAGATGTTCCTAACTCATTTTCTCTAGAAGTTGTTTCACCGTCAGGAGAAAGCACGGGGGTGATGTCAATTATAATAAACTTTACAATAAATCATACATTCATATTTGAAAAGACATCACTTAAAGTTAATTATTATTTTCCGGAAGAAACTACAGGCGATGAGTTAATTCGTCTTAGGTTTTATAATCTGCAGCCAGGAATATGGAGACTTAGATTATATGCAAATTATATTACCACAGGAAGATATAATGCATGGCTTCCTCAAGCAGGGTTAACGGTTGGGGATACGAGATTTAGTTTTTCAGATCCTTTTGGAACAATAACAAATCCATCTAATTCTGATCGTATTGTAACTATAGCAGCATATAATCAAAATAATAACAATCTTGTTGATTATTCCGGTATGGCGTTTTTAGAATCATATGTTGATAAAATAGATTTGGCTGCAGGAGGAGTAAATGCATTGACAGTGGCGCCAGGCAACAAAACAGCAGTTGTTAATGGTACAAGTGTATCAGCTGCTGTAGCCAGTGGAGTCTGCGCTATGTTATTTCAGTGGGGAATAATCAATGGAAATAATCCGTATATGTATGCTGAAACTCTTAAAGCATATCTTGCAAAGGGTGGAGTTGCAAGAAGCGGGGATCTTATACCTAATCCATATTGGGGATATGGAATGTTGAATGTACCTAAAATATTTGAAAATATGACATAGAAATTAATAATAAATTCGGAGGAATATATGAAATATGGGAAGATAGAATTATCATATTCATATAACGCATTAGAACCATATATAGATGAGGAAACAGTAAGAATACATTATAATAAGTATCTTCAAGGATATGCAGATAAATTAAATAGTATCTTAAAATGGATGTGGGAAAATTACAAACAGAAAGCTTTTAGGAGATAAAAAAATACGAGCTTCCGTTTTGTTTTATAAATTTTAATAATAATGGTGTAGAGTAGATAGCGTCAATTTATATTTGTATTAATGCTATTTCAGTTATAATTTAATAAAATTTCTGATATAATATTATTTAAGTTATAATTTATAAAACATTATTTTTATTTAAGAGGAAGAAAAAATGGTAGAATTGAGTAAGATATTAAGGCCTAAGTTAGGAAAGCTATTACAAAATGATAATATTAATCATGAATTAATAAATGAAAGATATTTAGCAAATACATTAATTCAAAATATTAATTTAGATTATATAAATGAGGAAAAAATAGAAATTAGAGAATGTCACTTTGTAAATGTTACATTTAATGAATGCAGCTTTAAGAATGTGGATTTTTTGGATGTGGTATTTGAAAATTGTGATTTATCAAATTTAGATTTTTCTGAAGGAAGCATCCATAGAGTAGAATTTAAAGCATGTAAACTTATCGGAACTAACTTTAGTGAAGGAAATCTTCAAAATGTTCTTTTTGAAGAAACATTAGGGCGATATTTAAACTTTGGATATTCTAAAATGAAAAATGTGAATTTTAAACAATGCAATATACAAGGAAGCATTTTTTTAGGATGTGATCTAAAAAATGTTGGATTTAAAGGCTGCGACATAAGCAATTCAGAGTTTACTAATACACCTTTAAAAACAATAGATTTTAGCGATAGTGATATATCACAAGTAATATTAACTGGAACAGAATTAAAAGGAGCCATTGTATCACCTATGCAGGCTTTAGATTTAGCGCGGCTTCTTGGAGTTGTTATCAAATAGAAGATTTGTATATTGTTAGGAGAAATTTCTTAGTTAAAGATAGGTAACTTTTATTTATAGTGAGATAATAGCTTATAATATGGATGTAATTAGAGTGGGAAATTGTAATAATTATTTTTGTGTAGGAAAAACTACCTTATATAAAAACGAAAATATAAGGAGGACACATAATGAACTTTCCAACATCCTTTCCAAAACAAAAACAAAGTGAGCAACCAGGAATAGAATACGAAATGAATCCCGCTCCAATTTTTGATGAACCGAATTATAATAAAAAAGGTAATTTACTAGAAAATAAAGTGGCGATAATTACAGGTGGAGATAGCGGTATAGGTAAAGCCGTAGCTATTGCTTATGCATATCAGGGAGCAGATGTAGTTATTGTTTATTATAATGAAACTAAAGATGCAGAAAATACTAAAAAAATCATTGATGGCTTAGAGAGAAAATGTACATTAATAAATGGCGATATTGGAGATTCAAATTTTTGTGATAGTGTCTTAGATAAAGTAATTAAGGAATATGGAAAATTAGACATACTTGTTAATAATGCAGCTGTTCAGTTTGAGTGCACAGATTTAAAGAAATTAACAAATGAAAATTTTGATAAAACTTTTAAAACTAATGTATATGGAACTTTTTATATGACTAGAGCTGCGTTAAAGCATCTAAAAGCTGAGGGATGTATAATAAACACAGCTTCTGTTACTGCTTATAAAGGAAATGAAACATTAATAGATTACTCCATGACTAAAGGTGCTATAGTCGCCTTTACAAGATCTTTATCAACTGCTTTGGCAAAAGGAAAGACTGGGATTAGAATAAATGCTGTAGCTCCAGGTCCTATTTGGACACCGTTAATTCCTGCAAGCTTTGATGAAAATAAGGTTACTAAATTTGGTTCAGACACCCCACTCGGCAGAGCCGGTCAGCCTGTTGAATGTGCAGGAGCATATGTATTTTTAGCATCTAAATGTGCATCATATATTACAGGTCAGGTTATTCACGTTAATGGAGGAGAAATAGTAAATGCTTGAATAACCCAACCAATCCCAACTAATTTCCACTAAACCCTGGCGATTTCAACTAAACCATGACGAAATCGCCATCCTGGTCGGAATTTCACCCAATCCAAAATTCAAACAAAAACCCAGAGCTGAGAGCAAAATCTCGGCTCTTTTTTCATGCAGATAATTAGGATTAAAGGAGAAGAAAGAGATATTTAATACCATGATTTTTGCGAGAAAAATTCTAAAGAGTGTGACGGAAATTGACTGGGGAAGGCGGGGGGAGCGGGAAGATTTTGAGTGATGTTTGTTTGGTGAGTACATAGTTAGGACGATTTTTTAGAAAAATCGTTAAGGATATAGGTCTGAAGGGACAAGTGATAATAGAAGTAAACTTAAATATTGAGGTTATTAAAGGGTTAATGGAATTTATTTATTATTTCTTATGTGTATTTTTCAGCAAGATTTATTAAAATTCTAATAAAGCATTATGAAAAAAGAAAGTTAGTAGAAAGTAAAAATTAAATTCTGTAATGTAAAATTATAGATTTATTTACAATTAGTATAAGTGATATGAAAATAGTGATATAATTTTTATATTAATTAAATTAAGGGGAGGCGAGAATATGAAGTTAAAAGTTTTAGTTGATAATAATACATATATTGACCAATATTATTGTGGTGAACCTGCTGTTTCATATTATATTGAAGATGGAGAGGTTAGACTATTATTAGACGTTGGATATTCAGATTTATTTATTTGATAATTTGTTCGCCTATTTTACAAGATGAATTAAAAGAAAAATGTAATCTAATTCTATCAAAAGAACCTAAAAAGGTTAGTGAAAATCGAATATTCTTGGGTGAAATACCTAAAATTAATGATTTTGAAAATAGGAAAGCTATAGGAAAACAGGTGGAAGGTAAAACGTTAGTAGATGATTATGTAATGGATGATACAGCACTCGTGTATAAAAGTGAAAATGGTATTTATATTATTGCGGGATGTTCTCATAGTGGGATTTGCAATATTGTGGAATATGTAAAGCAAGTCTGTAATGATAATAGAGTATTAGGAATTATAGGAGGATTTCATTTATTTGAAGTAAATGAACAAGTATATAAAACTATAGATTATCTAAAGCGGAATAATATAAAAGAGTTATATCCGTGCCATTGTACTTCATTTGTTGTTAGAGCTGAAATTCATAAAGTTTTGCCAGTAAAAGAAGTTGGAGTAGGTTTGGAAATCAATTGGTAACAATATCGTGAAAATGTATGTTATGTGAATATATATTATAACAATAGATGGTGTATATTTAAGGAATTATTATAAACTCTTATAAAAGCGAGGAATAAAATTATGTTAACTATTTTTTAGTGGATAACAATAATCAGTTTGCAGAAATTGAATATTGCATTGGAAGTCTCTTTCAAAGAAAAGGTCTTGCAACAGAAGCGACAAAGGCTGTCATTGCTATTTCAAATATAGATAAAAAAACAGTGGGAAAACCAATTGGTTATATGGCAAATTGTGTTCATCCAACAGTGTTAGGAAAAGCATTATCTCCTTCATTCAATAAGACTAAATTGGTAAAAGAGCGTTTCTGTGGTATACAAGCAAACACTTCACCATTATCACCAGAAGAATTAGATGATTGCAGTGATTTAAAGTCATCTGATAGTGTTAATCTTGCTAATGAAATGATGAAGTTAGATCAGTATTTTACTCCTAAAATTTTTGGTGGTTGTTGTGGCACTGATGATAGTCATATGGAAGAAATAGCAAAACGAATAAAAAATATTAGAATATTTGGAGGAAAAGAAAGTGTTAGAACAAAAACAAGTTGGCATTTTGCTCTTTAATGAAGTTGAAGTATTGGATTTTGCAGGTCCATTTGAAGTGTTTTCAATTACTACATATATTGGATGTAATGAGAAACCATTTAAAGTGCATACAGTTGCTCAATCTAAGGAGCTAATAAATGCCCGTAATGGTTTGAAAATTAAACCTGATTATGATTTTAATGACGCTCCACAATTTGATATTTTAATTATACCTGGTGGATATGGAGCAGAAGAAATTGAAATTCATAATCCAACGATTATAAATTGGATTAAAGATAATATTAATAATGTAGATATAATGGCCTCTGTATGCACTGGTGCATTTTTATTAGCTAAAGCAGGTCTATTAGATGGAAAACAAGCTACAACACATTGGATGGATATTGATAGATTAGAAAAAGAATATACTACAATTGATGTACAACGCAATGTTAAGTTTGTTGATGAAACACCTATTATTACTTCTGGTGGCATATCGTCTGGAATTAATATGTCTTTTTATATTATCAAAAAGCTTTTAGGTGAAGAAGTCGCAAATTTCACAGCTAAGAGAATGGAATACGATATTAATATTAAAAATATGTTTTGAATAAAAAGGAGAATTATAATGCCATTTGTAAATTGACAATGATTCGAGAAGAATATAGTTACTTTTGTTAATATAAAAGTATCAAAGGGAACTACTAATCCAGATGAAATGGATAGAATGATGAAAGCTACAAAAGAATTAATAATAAAAGTATTAGGTAGCAGTGCAGTAACAAATTATTTCATTATTGATGAATTGAACCCAGATGGATGGGGATTTGATGGCATTTCGATGACTGAGAGAAATAAAATGGAGCAATAATATTTTTGGGTGACTTTAATTTGAAAAGTATTTAAGGGGGATTAACGTGATAAAGAAAGTAGAAACTGATGTGGAAATTATAAAATGCCAAGAAATAATTAGAAATTCATTTATAACTGTAGCAGATGACTTTGGATTAACTATAAAAAACGCATCTACAAACCCTGCATTTATAACATATGAAAATTTACAGAAATCAATAGAAAAGGGAATGGAATTATATATAAAATATGAAAATAATGAAGCTGTTGGATGTGTAGGAATTCAGAGGTCAAGCAGTAGTAAAGAAATCTATTATATTGAGAGATTAGCTGTATTACCTGAAAAAAGACATCTTGGTATAGGAAAAAGTTTATTGGATTTTGCCTTTTATAAAGTAAATAAAAGAGAAGGAAAGGAAATATCAATAGGAATAATAGATGAAAATAAAGTTTTAAAAGAATGGTATATAGAATATGGTTTTATCGAAAAAGAAACAAAAATATACGAACACTTACCTTTTACTGTATGTTTGATGACAAAGAAGGTATAGAGTAATTATATGAATAAATAGGGAGAATGTATAATATTTTAAAGAAATTTAAACAAAATTTTATGGAGGCGATTAAAGTTGAGAGATTTCCCAGAGTTTATGAAAAATGAAAAGAATCATATTAGTAGCAGTCAGCAAAATACAGAAGACATTGATGGATATTATTTTGAAGGTGCAGATGGTAGTCAAATGGCTTTTTGGACATGCTATTCTGATAGGGTTTCTAAAGAACATAAGCATGAATTTGATGAATATACGGTTGTTGTTTCAGGTCAGTATACAGCAATTATTGATGGAAAAGAAATTGTATTAAACCCAGGTGACGAGATATTTATTCCTAAAGGAACTTTACAAGGTGGAAGTTATATTGCAGGAACAAGGACAATTTCAGCCTTTGGTGGAAAAAGAATAAAAAATGATGTAGAATAATGAATTAAAAAAAGAGGAGTTAGCATTATGAATTTTGATATACAGTCTATAACATGGGATGATGAAAGAAGAAAGAGCAGAGCTAAATTAATTGCAGAAGAAATAAGTAAATCAATTCAAATAAAAAAGCAGTATACTGCACTCGAATTCGGTTGTGGAACAGGACTTATAAGCTTTTGTCTTAATGATAAATTTGAAATGATAACTCTTGTTGATACGTCAAAAGGTATGATTGATGTATTGAACTCTAAGATAGAATCATTTGAAATAGATAATATGAAGGCGTATCAAATAGATATAAATGAAAATCATACTTTGTCAGGGGATAGCTATGATGTAATATATACGTCTATGGCTTTACATCATATTATTGATACAGAAGCAACGATAAAGAATTTATATAAATTACTAAAGTCAGATGGTTATTTATGTATTATTGATTTAGATGAAGAAGATGGAAGTTTCCATAAAGAAGAAAAGGATTTTAATGGGCATAATGGATTTAATCAGAATGATCTGAAAAATGTATTATTAAAAGCAGGATTTAAGGGAGTAGAGTCTACTACTTTTTATGAAGATGAAAAAGTTGTGGAAGAGATAAAAGTGAAATATTCATTATTTTTGATGACAGGAAGAAAATAATAATAATGGATAAGGTGTTTATTTTATAGAAATAATAAGTATATATAGAGATTACATTAGAAAAAGATAATTTAATAGAATTTGATGAAGTTGAGAAGTTGGTGGAGCAATACTCGGAATTAGAGTTAAAAGAGGAGATGAAAATTAGAACGCCTGATGGAAATACAATAAGTATACCTGGGACATATATACTTTGGAAGAAGAAAGAATTTGATGTTTGGTGGAACTATAATAGAGGAAAAATAAGTTCAAGCTATATTAGTGATGATGGAATAGAAAAGTTAAGAAAAATCGCATATGAATTAGATGGTCAAGTTATAGGTGATGAAGGAGAAGAGTATTAATTGAAGGTTAACTTTAGTATTGAAGTAAAATTTTATAATAGCATTGATGATAGTTTACTGAAATTTGCTGTTATTGTCGCGAAACACAATGGTAAATGGGTTTTTTGTAAACATAGAGAACGTAATAAATACGAAGTTCCAGGTGGTCACAGAGAAGAAAATGAAGCAATTCTTGATACAGCTAAAAGAGAATTATTTGAAGAAACAGGAGCGTGTGAATATGAGATAAAAGAAATTTGTGTATATTCAGTTATTGGAAAAACAAGGGTTAATGATAGCGGCCAAGAAAGTTATGGAATGCTATACTATGCAGATATTAAGGCATTTGAAAATTTGCCAAAATCAGAAATAGAAAAAGTATGCTTATTTGAAAACCTGCCTACAGAATGGACATATCCACTTATTCAACCCAAATTAATTGACAAGGTTCAAAAATTAATATTCGGTAGCATTACATAATATCATCAATTGGACAAGTTATGAGTTTAGAAATAGATAAGTAAAATAAAGGAAGTATTATGCACTATTAATAGGATATATTACCAAATGTGCTATAATTAAGAATGAAATGGAGCGGGATTAGTAAAATTATATTATGAAAAAAGATAAAGTTTTGCTTTTTACAAGGTTTCTTTGTGTTTTAATTTTAATAGGAACGATAGTGTCCTCGATTATTGTTTTTAAAAATATAGATAGTAATGTTGCTCTTAATTTTCTAAAAGGATATTTATTTTTAGTTTTTTTCATCATTTTATATATTCCAGTGGTTATTGTTTACAATTTAAGGAGAATGAAATTGGTTAAAATAAAAAAGCGATTATTTAGAGTTATTATTTTGTTTATTTTATTCGGAGCATTAAATAATGTTTATGGCAGTCTATTTAAATCTTTTAATATAGAATTAATCAAAGATTTAACTATCTGCTTAGTTTTATCGCTATACATTGTTTTTGGAGATATTATATTTTTGAAAAGTAAACAAAATTGAAGAAATAGTGTCTTATTTTTATAAGGGAAGGATGAATAACATGGAGATAGCTCAATTACAAAAAAGTCATATAAAAAATGCTCTCGAATTAATATGGAGTGTTTTTCAAGAATTTGAAGCCCCAGATTATTCTGAACAAGGTGTTAACACGTTCAAGGATTTTATTCGTTATGAACAAATAACCCAAAAGTTTGATAATGGACAAATGATGCTTTGGGGCTGCTTTATTTCAGATGATTTGAAAGGAGTCATTGCAATAAGAGATAATAACCATATTTCTATGCTTTTTGTAAAGGAAGAGTATCAAAGTAAAGGTATAGCAAAGAAATTGTTTCAAACATTAATTGAATATTGTAAAGCTAATGAAAGCATTAAGAGTATTACAGTGAACTCATCTCCATATGCAGTGGAAATATATCATCATCTTGGTTTTAAAGATATAAATACTGAACAAACAGTAGACGGAATTAGGTTTACGTCAATGGAATATATAATAGAATAAGGAGTCAAATTTATATATAGAAAGGAATGACAGGATTTGAAAGAAGGAAAAGAAAGAACTATTGGAGGAATAGAGGGGCTGTTGGTGGCTTTTTGGGTTCAATGATTAGTTTATTTCTAACTATATAAGTTGCATTAAAGACATTTCAATACATATTTTGCATTTGAGTTTGTTTATACTTCTGCAATGTAACTATATTATTGCACTTATATAATAAAATGTTGTTAAGCGATAATATTTTTAAGATTATAATTGTAGCAATTATTGCAGGTAATTGCCTTTTTTACATGTAAAGTATTACGTATAATATGGAAATAACCTATGTAAAGTAGTTAATTGATATAAATTAAATAAAGGTGGTTCTATTTTAAAAATAAATATTTACGAATTAGATTTATGTGTGGAATAGGAGCATTTATATTTTTATTATGTATGGTATAATTCATTCATTTATTTCAGGGAATATAATAATTCAATCAATTTTTTTATAGGTGGGATTATTGTTAAGCGCATTGCATGAAGATGTCCAGTGTGTAAGAAGTCTTTACCAACAAGACAACCAATGAAATATATTAATTATTGTTCTAATTGTAATGCCAAATTAAAATAATTTATCAATAATTAGTAATATTCCTAAATACGGAGATATTGGATTAGTTAGAAAATACAAGTAAGAAATATAAAAATTAATAAGTTCATAATTTTAGGTATTGGATGTATCCCCAAAATCAATTAATTAAATAGATAAAAGAGGTGTCTTATGAGTTTAATGCACTATATTTCAGCAAATAAAGAACTACCTTTAGGAGTAAGTGGAAAGAAGGAACCAAAGCAAATTGGTATTAGTTTAAATGAAATTAAAGAATAAAGTGGAAAGTTAATAAGGAGAATATTATGGAATTAAGCAAATTGGTATATAAAAGAGCGGATATACAAAATGTTGATATTATATTAGGAATTATACATAGGTGCATGAAAGAAGTAAACTATATAGATTATAATGAGAATGAATTTGAAAAATATTTAGGCAGATTTACTACAAATTGGCTAAAAAACATTATTGAAACAAAGCATTATTATGAAGTTTGGTATGATAATAAGATTATTGCTTGTGGAGGAGTAAGTAGAGATTATAGTCAAGAAAAACAAAGTTATTTTACTGCTATATTTGTCAATCCAGATTATAGGTGGAAAGGTATTGGAAGAGACCTTGTACATCATCTTGAACTTGATGAATGGTGTATTGACAGCAATTTAATTGAAATTCCATCTTCCAAAAGTTCTCATAAATTTTATTATAAGCTTGGTTATGAGTATAGGACATATCCACCAGTATTTAATGAAGATGATGGTTCAACTATTATGTATAAGTATAAAAAAGTATAACATATATGCGATTTAATGAATTTTAATTTAAAGTAGGAGCTATATAAATAATATGTATAAATGAGGGATCGATATGTACGTAAAAAAGTTAGATGAAAATGATGAATTATTATTGAAACAAAGAAGAGAAAAAATAAAAGAATTCCAAGAAAAAGGAATATGCTTTTCATGTCAAAATTTTATTACTGGTGATATATTTCCAGATGAAGGTTTAATTATTTATGAAGATGAATTAGTACGATGTCAATTTGAAAAATTTCCAAGAGCAACGGGACAAACAATTATAGTTTCAAAAGAACATTATGAAGATATTTCTGAAATGCCACTTGACTTGGGAATACACATATTAAAAATATCTGATGTTATTATAAAATTACATAAAGATATTTTAGGTGCAAAAAAAGTATATATGTGTACTATATGTGATGGTAAAAGAAATCATTTGCATTTTCAACTTTTTCCGAGGTTAAAGGGAGAAAAAATAGGCTATCAAAACTTTGTGAGAGAAGAGGGAATTTTAACTGATTATCAAGAAACAGCAGATTTATACAGAGAAGCTTTAAAAAATATCAAATTATAAGCTGTTAGTTATAATAAACAAATTCTAATTTTGCAGATAATAATATGGATAAATTATATGTACTTGGAACGTGAATATGATGATTAAAACATAAAGATTAACCATTAGACTAATAAAAGAAATAGATTATGATGATATTTGTGAATATGGTTGTGATGAAGAAACTGGACAATATATGATTTATTGGACAAAGACTAAGGAACAAATAAGGATGTTTATTAATGATTGTATATTTTTATAGGTTCATATAAAACTATGAACATTTAAAAATATTTTTAAATATTTCTATGTAAATTTGTTTATAGAAATATATTTATCTAGGAACATACATATAAAGAAACATATAAATATATAAAAATATGTAAATATATAAATATTTATAGAAAACATGCGCATTGAGAGGAGTAAGGGGAAAATTTAAGTATTTTTAATTAATGCAGAAAATTTTACTTTTAATTTTTATAAGAAAAAATATTTACTAAGGTGGAGATAATAAATGGAATTGCTTAAAAATCATATATTAAAACTTGAAAATGATTTATTAAAACCTGAGATAAGACAATCTGCAGAAAAGACAAGTGAATTGTTAATAGATGGATTTACAGAGTTTACAAGTTCAGGATATATATATAATTACAATATAGGACAAGCAATAGATGAATATATTAATGTACAAGATATGTATTGGGAGATAACAGACTTTAAAATAGATCAACTTAGTAATGACTGTGTATTAGCAACATATAGATTAATAAAGCATAGTGAATTAAATGAAAACAAAAAGTATTCACTGCGTAGTTCTGTATGGAAGTGCTTTGAGGGTAAGTGGAAAATGATTTTCCATCAAGGAACAATAACTGCTTAATTATAATTGAAATATGATTTTCAATTATAATTTATATAATAAATATAGTCGTATTGGAGGATTCATAATGAACATAAACAAAGATATAATTAATGAAAGGGTTAATAAATATTATTGGGAAGATGATTTAAATTGCGCTACAACAGTATTAAAAACTTTAGGAAGTATCTATGAGATAGAATTAGAATCTCAAATAATAGATTCTGCTATTGGAATGCATGGTGCAGGAAAGTTTGGAGCTCAATGTGGATTAGTAGAAGGAGCTTTAATGTTCATAGGTATTTGGGGTAGAAAACTTAGATGTGATAATAGAAGGATCGTAGAATATTGTTACAATTTTGCAGATAAATTTCAAAGTAACTTTGGAAGTTTACTTTGTAGAGAATTAAGACCTCAGGGATTTAATAAAGATAACCCTCCACATTTATGTGAAGGGATGACTAAAAAAGCAATTGAATTTACATGTAATTATATTAATAATACAATTTTATAAAGGTTTATATATGAGGAGAGAGTTATATAATGAATATTAACATAATTGAAAAGGATATATCTGAAATAAATATAATAAGGCCATTATGGGAAAAACTTAATTTAATTCATCTTAATAAATCGGTTTATTTTAAAGAGAAATACAAAACATTTACTTTTGAAGAAAGAATGAAATCAATTTATGAAAAGGCGCAAAAAGGGATCATTAAACTTGAAGTACTTTTAGATACTGAAAAAGATGAATATATTGGATATTGCTTATGTTCAATTGAAGATACTTTTGGAGAAATAGAATCTATTTTCATAAAAGAGCAATATCGTAAATTTGGATTAGGAGACAAGCTAATGAATAATGCTTTGAAATGGTTTGAATCTAATGGAATAGTAAAAATTGAAATCAATGTTGTTTATGCAAATGATGAAGCACTACCATTTTATAATAAATATGGATTTTTCATTGGAAATTATATTTTAAAAAGAGAAGTTAAATAATAAGATATAAAGTTGAATGCTGATATTTTCACGATGTAATAGAAATATAACAAAATTAAAATAGAAATAGACCTCAAGTTTTTTTATATATGAAAGATTGAGATCTATTTTTATGTAAATAATACTAATGATCTGGATATAATTATTATAAAAAAGTTTGAATTTAATTCTAATAATAAGTATAAATACATTTCTAATTGTAGCTGTATAAAAATAACAAATAGATATATGTATATACGTAAAGATATTAAAATAGTAAAATAAAATAAAATTATTGACTACATATAGATGAATATCTATACTGTATACGTAGAAATAAATATGGATAATGTTGAGAGGAGTATAAGGTGAGCACAGAATATGAAGAAAATGCTAAAATACTAAAGGCTTTAAGCGATCCTAATAGACTTAATATAATAGATCTGCTTTCGTGCGGAGAGAAATGTGCGTGTGAGATATTGGAAAGTTTTAATTTTACTCAACCTACATTATCTCATCATATGAAAGTATTAATTGATTGTGGTTTAGTTGAAGCTAGAAAAGATGGCATTTGGAATTTATATAAATTAAATATAAATAATGCGAATCGATTGGTATTATTCTTATTAAAGCTAGTCACAGAAAAAGATAAATGCATATGCGATAGTAAAAAATTTAATATGCATTGTAATGCAGAGAATAGTAGGGGGTAATATGAAGAAAACAGATTTGACCGAAGGAAAAACTTTAAAAGTATTGACAACCTTATCTGTTCCTATAATGGGAAGTTCTTTATTACAATTTACATATAATTTAGTTGATATGTTATGGGTTGGAGGCCTTGGGAGTGGTGCTATTGCCAGTGTCGGATCTGCAAGTTTTTATATGGGACTTGGCTATTCAATAAATTCCTTAGTTGTTATTGGTACTGGAATAAAAGTAGCTCATGCTATTGGAAAAAAAGATGATAATGAAGTTAAAGAATATATTAATGCGGGACTTTTAATAAATACAATAATGGCGATTTTATTTGCATCTGTATTGATTTTAAGTGGAAGAAGTCTAATAGATTTTTTGCATATTGATAATCCAAGTGTCGCAAGAGACTCTTATCTATTTTTAGCTGTAAGTGGACCAACTATGTTTTTTACTTTTTATAATCTGCTTTATGCAAGAATACTTGGAAGCTTTGGGAATAACAAATTACCATTTAATATTAACTCAATAGGTGTGGTTGCAAATATTATATTAGATCCGATTTTTATTTATGTATTCAAATTTGGAGTGATTGGAGCAGCAATTGCAACAATGCTGGCTAATATTATAATGTTTTTGCTATATTTGTCTAAATCATCGGATATACTTAAATATAATCTAAAAACAAAAATATACTATGAAAAAATACAAGAAATAATAGTTTTAGGATTTCCAATGGCACTTCAAAGAATTTTATTTACTATAATAAATATATTCATTGCACGAATTATTGCGATATTCGGCTCAGATGCTATTGCAGCTCAAAAAATAGGATTACAAATTGAATCAATTACCTATATGGTTGTAGGCGGGCTGCATGGTGCAATAGCGGCTTTTACAGGTCAAAATTTTGGCGCAAAAAAGTATGACAGAATAAAAGAAGGATATAATACAGCAATAAGAATTGGTGCGATATATTCGCTTATAATGGCATTTTTATTTATGTTTTTTAATGTTCCATTTATCAAATTATTCGTCAGAGATGAAAATACCATAGTTATTGCAAAAGCTTACTTACAAGCAGTAGCTTTTTCGCAGATTTTTAGTACTATTGAAACCGTGTCAAACGGTCTATTCACTGGAATTGGCAAGCCTAAAATCTCTTCAATTATAAGTATAATATTTACAGGTTTGCGTATTCCAATGGCATTAGCTTTAATTAAGCCTTTTGGACTTACAGGTATTTGGATGAGCATCTCACTATCAAGCATACTTAAGGGGATTACAGCTTATTTATTATATATAATTCAAGTAAAAAGAAAATATTAACAGGGGGACAATTCATGTTAAACGAACTTAAAGAATTATTTACGCCTTATGAATTATTAAAAGGAAATTATGGAATTGAAAGAGAAAGTTTAAGAGTAAATGATACTGGAGAATTATCAGAAGAAAATCATCCAGCAATATTTGGTGATAAAGTTGAAAATTCATATATAACTACAGATTTTGCAGAAAGCCAAGTTGAGGTTGTAACACCACCTTTTACAAATGTGGAAGATGTCTATAATTTTTCAAATGCACTTTATGATATTGTTGCAATGGAAATTGGCGATGAGTATTTATGGCCGCAATCAATGCCAGGTATAGTCCCTGCAGATGATAAAATTAGAATTGCAGAGTATGGTGAAAGCAGTAAGGGGACGGCAGCCAGATTATATAGAGAAAGTTTAATTGAAAGATATGGCGGTAAAAAGCAAATTATTTGTGGTATACATTATAATTTTTCTTTTAGTGATGAATTCTTAGTAAAATTATATAACAGCAAAAAGTTTAATAAATTTTTATTTAAAGAAAACTGTGATAATCAGGATATTAATTACAAAGAATTTAAAAACAACATTTATTTAAAAATAGCAAGGAATTATTTGCGTTATAGATGGTTTATCATATATTTACTAGGTGCGAGCGGTGTTGTAGATAAGAGCTATGTTGGTAAATGCTTAAAATCATCTACACAAATTGCGCAAGATAGTTTTTCAAATGAAGGAGCTTTATCTTATAGAAACAGCGAATGTGGTTATAAGAATAAAATTGATTTATATCCGAATTATGATTCTGTTGAAAGTTATATCGAAAGCTTAAAAGGGTTTATAAGCGACAAACTTATAGATAGTTACAAAGAATTATATAGCTGTATAAGACCTAAACCAGCTGATCCAGATGATTTCTTTAGCTCACTTAGTCGTGATGGAATTAAATATTTAGAGTACAGAAGCATTGATATAAATCCATTTGAAAAAGGAGGAATAAGTCTAAATGACTTATATTTTCTTCAAATATTCAATTTATTCTTGTTAATAAATGATGAAAATGATTATGATAAGTGGCAGGAAGAAGGAAATGAGAATCAAAGAATCATTTCAAAGCTTGGTCAAAATGATATTATGTTAAAGAAAGATGGAGTTCCAATTTCAAAAAAACAGTGGGGATTAGAAATATTAGAAAAAATTAAAAATATAAACAATGAACTTAAACTTAATAAAGAAGAAATTATAAATCTAATGACTGAGAAAATAAAAGATAATAAATTGACCTATGCATATAAAATTGAGCAAAAGGTTAAAGAAGAAGGGTATATTAATGCTCATTTGAATTTAGCAAAGAAATATAAGAAAAGCGCTTATGATAATAGATTTAAGTTGCAAGGATATGAAGAATTAGAGTTGTCTACTCAAATTTTAATGAAGGATGCAATTAAAAGAGGTATTAAAGTTGAGGTTTTAGATAAGACAGAAAATTTTATTTCTCTAAAAAAGAAGAATAAAATAGAATATGTAAAGCAGGCAACAAAAACTTCAAAGGATAATTATGTAACAGTTTTAATTATGGAAAATAAAAGTGTTACTAAAAAGGTATTATCAGAAAATAAAATTAAAGTTCCACAAGGAATAGAAGTAAATTCTATGAATGAAGCCTTAAATGTAATAAAGGATTTTGTAAATATTCCAATAGTAATAAAGCCTAAATCGACTAACTTTGGCTTAGGAATAAGCATTTTTAAAGATGGAACAGATGAGAAAAGTATACAAAAAGCCTTTGAAATTGCTTTTAAACATGATAATACAGTGCTTGTTGAGGAATTTGTAAACGGAAAAGAATATCGTTTTTTAGTTATAGATGATAAAGTTGTAGGAATACTTCACAGAGTTCCAGCCAACGTTAAAGGAAATGGCATAAATTCTATTTCAGAACTTGTAGAAGTAAAAAATCAAGATCCTCTTCGAGGATACCATTATGTTACTCCTCTTGAAAAAATAATATTAGATGAGAATGCAGAATTATTTTTAAGACAGCAGAATAAAGATTTTAATTATATTCCTCAAAAAGATGAAGTAGTTTATTTAAGGGAAAATTCTAATATCAGTACTGGAGGAGACAGCATAGATTACACTGATGATATTCCAGAAAAGTTTAAAAAGATAGCTGTTCAGGCAGCTAAAGCTGTTAATGCTAGAATTTGCGGCGTAGACATGATGTTAGAGGATTATTCTGATGAAAATTCAAACTATGCAATAATTGAACTTAATTTTAATCCTGCAATCCATATTCATTGCTATCCATATAAAGGCTCTGAAAGAAAAATTGGAGCTGATGTATTAAAAGTGCTCGGATTTTTAGAAGACTAAATAATATAATAAACCGATGAGTAATTGAAGGTTTATTCATCGGCTGGTTTCAAAACTTAAGTATTATAATATATAAAAACAAGAGAAGCTCTATAAATAGAGCTCCCTGTAATATAATTACTTACTATTATTATAGAGTTTCAACAGCTAAAGCTGATAATGTTGCGTTAGTTATAGTTAAACCAGCTGTCTCAGCAATCAAGCTACTTGGTTCAAGCTGAACTGTATAAGTTATATTTCCGCATGCTGGATTGCAATCGCAATATTGGAAAGCAAATGATTCTGCTTCCAAAACGCTTGCTATTTCAGAGAAAGTATGAGTTCCACCTACTGGTTGAGGTGCTCCATCTGCAAGACTCTTAATTATAATAAAGTTTAATGTTACAGCAACAGTTGCTGGTAAACAGATTAAGCTAGTAAAAGTTAAAAGAACCTTAGGATTGCACATGCAAGTAGTATCTATAGATACGCTAGCTACAGGAATAGGTCTAGATAATGGTGTTGAAATTATAGGCATTGGTCCAATTCCGCCGCATCCAACATTTAATATGGCTCTGCCAGGTTCTTGAGGAGCACAACCGCATCCACAGCCACAGCCACAGGATGGATAATAAGGGCGATTATCAGAATATTCATAACCGCGTTCGTTTTCACATAAAATGTTCATAATATACCTCCATACTATCATAAGTTTATCAAAGTTTTCTCCGTATAATTGAGTTATAAGAGATTCTTTTTATAGTATATTGTATGAAAAATATATAAAAGTGTGCTGTATAAGATCTTTTGATAAATATATAAATTTTGTATGGAATATTTTATAATTATTTATTATAATCTCATGGTAAATGTAAATATTAATTAAATTAATAAAGTTATATTTATTATAGACAGATTCAATATAAAGCTGTAAATTTTTAATATGATAAGAGTTAGGTTAAAATGAAATAGAGTTTAGATTTCAAACATAATCATGCAAGACAAAGGTGAGGTGTGGATACTAAGATGATAAAGAATGATCACGTTAGAGAAATAGAAAACAATTTAAGATTAGTTAAGGAAGAAGTTAATAAAGATATATTTGATGGAAATATAGAAGAAGCTAAAGAAAAAGTAAATAAGCAGCTAAGAAGATTAGTTGGACTAGATATGGGGACTGTAGATGTATTCTCCTTTGATAGTATAGCAGCACTTATAAGCAAGGAAATGCAATATAATGCTGAAAAATTTATAGCTTTTGGAAGTCTTATGAAGCTAAAAGGATTAATAAGTGATAAAGAAGATAATCAAAATGCAAAACTTCAGTACTATGAAAAATCGCTAGAAGGTTTTTATAAAGCCTATACAGAAGATGATGAAGTGACTGCTAAATATTTAGATGAGGCAGCAGAAGTAGCAGATGAACTTAGTAATTATGAACTTTCTCTTGATATTGATAAGAAGAGCTTAAAAATATATGAGTATTCTAAAAAATTTGATAAAGCTGAAGACACCTTATTTTATATGCTTAGAAAGACTGATAATGATGGCAGTGTTATACTTGAAGGAATGAAATTTTATAATAGACTTAAGGAAGTTGACCACGATGAATTAAATGAAGGTAATCTGCCTATTGAAGAGGTTGAAGATGGGATCTCAGAGCTTGAAAGAAGATTAGGGTTATAAATAGATAAATTAATAATAGCTAGTATTAAAGTCAACTTTAATACTAGCTATTATTTTGTTTTCCAAATAATTTTTGCCTAACCTTTTTTAGATTTGTAACTTGTCTTGTTATTGTAGATACGAAAATTACTCCTAATGATAAAGTTCCTGCACTATAAATTGTATCTAATCCAAGAGCTACAGCACCATGTATATTTCCTCGAATTGTTTCATACATGGTATAATACATACCAGACCCAGGAACTAATGGGATAAGAGCACAGACAACTAAAGTTGTTACTGGTGTTTTTAGATATCGCGCACAGATTTCTGAATATATACTAAAAATTATAGAAGATATAAACATGGATAAGATATTGCTTATTTTATTTTCAACTAAAAATAAATAACAAAACCAGCTTAAGCCCCCACCAAGTGCTGCAAAAATTAATTTTTTGCCTCTTATATTAAAAATTATACCAAATCCCAAAGATGCAAAAATTGAAACTATAATTTGTTCAATCATATAATCCTCCTACAATTATAAGAAATATTGTAACTAGTTACATAGAAATACCTAAGCTGGTTATTAAGATACTTAAGATAGCTCCAGTTCCAACTGCTATTGATACAGCTACTAAAAAAGCTTCTGAAGCTTTTGTGATGCCAGATAAAAAGTCACCTGCTATAGTATCTCTAATAGCATTTGTAATTGTAAGTCCTGGTACAAGAAGCATAATCGCGCCTATAATAGTTTTATCCAGATTAGAGCATAAATTAAATTTTATTGCTATAGCAGCTAAAAATGCACATAGACCACCACAAACGCTATTTACAAAGAATTCGTTTATATCTAACCGCCCGAAGATAATTTCTCCTATTTTAATAACTGCACCTATAAAGGTCGCAACAAAAAAATCTTTTATATCCCCTCCAAACATGATTGAAAAGCAGCCAGCAGCGATAGAAGACCAAAGTAAAGTAACTAAAAATGAATATCTAGTGCTGTTAGATATTTTAACAAGCTCTTCATAAAAGTCATAAATAGGAATATTTTCTCTTTGAATTTTTCTAGAAAGATCATTAATACGGTCTATCTTGTTTAAGTCTACACCTCTTGAAGTAATTCTTTTAACAAGTGTCGCAACTTCATCATTATAAGTAACTGTAACAATTATTCCTGTTGGTATTACAAAACTATCTGCCGTATGAGCACCAAAGGAAGTGCATATTCTACTTATTGTTTCTTCAACTCTATAAGTCTCAGCACCACTTTCTAACATTATTTTTCCAGCCAGCGTTGATACTTTAAGCAATTTATTTAAATCCATAGTTTTTTCTCCAATAATTATTTTATCAAATGCATTATAGCATATAATAAAAATTTCTTATATAATAAAATTTTTTGTTCTTTAATGTAAATTACTTATATGCATAAATATGCTCAGTGTAAGTGTTAAAACAGTAAATATAGAAGTGAAAATATTATATAAAATAAAAAAATAATACTAATAATATCATAAATACTCAAAAAATAGTTGATTAATATAGTAAGAAATCTTATAATTTGAATATAAAAATTATGTTGGGGTGATAAAAATGAATTTTGAAAATATTCAAAAAGAAGACAAAGAAATTTATGATCTAATTGAAAAAGAATTAAAAAGGCAACAAAAAGGTATAGAATTAATAGCATCAGAAAATATTGTAAGCCCAGCTGTTATGGAAGCTATGGGATCTTATTTAACTAATAAATATGCTGAAGGATATCCAGGTAAAAGATATTATGGCGGATGTTACGTTGTTGATGAGATAGAACAGATAGCAATTGATAGAGCTAAGAAACTATTTGGTGCAGAACATGCTAATGTTCAGCCTCATTCAGGTTCTCAGGCAAACATGGCTGTTTATTTTACTGTACTTGAACCAGGAGATACTGTTCTTGGTATGGATTTAAGCCATGGAGGACATTTAACTCATGGTTCACCAGTTAACTTTTCAGGAAAATTGTTTAACTTCGTATCATATGGAGTTGATAAGGAAACTGAAATGATAGATTATGAAAATGTAAGAAAAATTGCTAAAGAAGCAAAGCCTAAACTTATAGTTGCTGGTGCAAGTGCATATGGAAGAATAATAGATTTTGCAAAATTCAAAGAAATAGCTGATGAAGTTGGCGCTTTACTTATGGTAGATATGGCTCACATTGCAGGACTTGTTGCTGCAGGAGTGCATCCATCACCAGTACCATATTGTGATTTTGTCACTACAACAACACATAAGACTCTAAGAGGTCCAAGAGGGGGATTGATTCTTTGTAAAGAAAAATATGCTAAAGACTTAAACAAAAATATATTCCCTGGTATACAAGGAGGTCCATTAGAACATATTATAGCTGCAAAAGCCGTATGCTTTAAGGAAGCTTTAGAACCAAGTTTTAAAGAATATGGGAAAAATATAGTTGAAAACTGTAAAGAACTTGCAAGTGCATTAATTTCAAAAGGATTTAAAATTGTTTCAGGCGGAACAGATAATCATGTGTTCCTAGTTGATTTAAATAACAAAGATATAACTGGAAAAGAAGCAGAAACCTTATTGGACTCAGTAGGTATAACTGTTAATAAAAATACAGTGCCAAACGAAACAAGAAGTCCATTTGTAACTTCTGGAATCAGAATAGGTACAGCTGCAATCACCACAAGAGGTTTTGTAAAAGAAGATATGTTAGAAATAGCTTCAATTATTTCTGATGCAATAGATAAAAGAGAAGGGGATTTATCAGTTCTTAAGGCTAGAGTAGAAGCTTTATGTGATAGACATCCATTATATAAATAATTATATTTTAAGAGGCTTCATAAACAATTATGAAGCCTCTTAATTATTATGTATATGTTGAAATTAATTTTATGCATTTTGCATTTGGATATTTTCTTAGCCCCTATAAATTCACTGAAATGTAATTTTATTATTGCACATATAGATGATATTAAATAATTTATATTGAACATTTTAGGGTTTTTAGGAATATCATGAATTAAGAAGTAAGAAGGTTTTATAGGAGGCTTATATAAATGAATCCCTACCAATTAATTGTTTCAGTTCAACAGAAAATGCAGAAAGATCCTGAATTTTCTAATAGGTTTAATAAGGCAGTTTCTGAATTAAACAAGGTACCAGGACTTCAGCAAAAAGTAATTCAAATTGCCCAGCTTAGCAGTGAAGAACAAAGACAAGAAGCTATGGACAAACTCCCTAAAGATGCAAAACATGCAGTGAAAAAAATATTATCATTACTAGACGATTATAATCTATATAATTAATAAAATTCGTCTATAATTTTATTAATAATATACATTCTTTAGTTCTTCAAAAATGAAGGGAGGTTCTCTTATAAAATATATATAAGAAAACCTCCTTACATTTTTGAAAAATTTAGTTAGAATCCTCTCTTGTCTGCTTCTATTCCACTCTCATTTTTTGCAGGTCTTTCTATAGTTGTATTAAAGCTGCTTTTGGCATGCTGATTTTGAGTTTTATTTCCATTTCTTAAATAGTTGGATTCTGAATAATCTTTATTGTTGTTATTTTGCATAAAACCATCTCCTTTTAAATTATACGTATATAGTATTTCTATATAATAAAAATTTACTAATGGTAAATTCAGTATTATTAAGAGAGTATTACATAAATTAAAGGAGTAATTAGTTTGCCTATAATATTGTAAGTAGAATAAATAGTACATTCCAAAAAAACAAATGCATTGATAAGGTAATAAAAAAACAAAGAAGAACGCGCTGCTTGGCCGTAAAAGAAGGTTCTATGCTTATTCTAATTAAAAAATATAATCCTATTAGAGTAAAGAGAGCAGCACATACACTATTGTATGAAAATATAAAAATAAGTAAGATTAGTCCTAAAAATATAAAATTCCAATTTGGCATATATTTAACTGTTACATATTTCATACCTGAGCCCAAATACATACCATTAATGGCAATATCAGCTTCTTTGTCTATAGTGACTAAAATAGCAGCTCTATTACCAAGATTAAAGGCTGTTTCTCTCGTTATTCCAAAAGTTTTTGACGGTTCAAGTTTTATGGGAATAGAATTTACTAATAATTCTTTCTTTAAGAATTTAGTAGTAAATTCTATGTTATAAGTTATATTATCTATAGTAGTTGTCCAAGTTTTTCTTCTCATATAATCCCTCCCTTGCATCTAAATAATTTTTATTGAAATAGATTATATATTTATATATATACAATAAGATGATAAATAGAATTGTATAACAAGGATATATAATATAATGGCGAAAATATATAGATGAATTTAATAATTTACAAAATAATAAATTATTAAAGAAAATTTATACAAAATATGATATAATAAGATGCTTTTAAAGTTAGGTATATGAAAGGAAAATGGATAAAAAATAATTTATAATATGTAATAATTAAGGAGAGATAAATTTGGATACATCTACTATATTTTTATTTATTTTTATATTAGCAGTAGATATAATACTCATCATAAAAGATATACGAAGTAAATTAATAATTAGCGGCAACAAAAAATTTAAGGTTATAATACCAATTATGCTAGTACTATTTATTGTAATGACTCTTGAAAATTCTAGTTTTAGTATTGAAAATATTATAGTGTGCATTGGGATATTACCACTTGCATTTGTCGGTAATAAAACAGGTATAACAGAGAATGGATTTTTATTTAATTCATATGTAACTCCTTGGGATAAAGTTGAAAGTTATTCTTTAAAGGAACAAGGAGAGAAATATGTACTTTCTTTTAAAACAAATATTGGAATTAGAAAAATATTTTTTAAACTTGAACATAAAGATGAAGTAAAAAAGTACTTATCTGGAATAAGAAAATTAAAATATGTTATATAATGACTTTAGGTGCTGAAATAATAAAGAGTTGCCGTGAAATAATTTTCTAGGTAACTCTTTATGTTTTAAAAAAGTATAGCGCTTTTAATGCAAACTTATATGATATAATTGATACATTAATACATAAATAAATATAATTGACGTTAGAAAAAGGCACAGTTAAAATAATATGTTTAATTATTATTTTAACTGTGCCAAGGAGAGGAAGAGAAACAAAATGAGTAAAACTCTTGTATTAGCTGAAAAGCCATCAGTAGGAAGAGATCTGGCAAAAGTTCTTAAGTGTAATCAAAATAAAGGTTCATATATAGAAGGAAGTAAATATATAGTGACTTGGGCAATGGGGCATTTGGTTGGTCTTATGGACCCAGAAGGATATGATAATAAGTATAAAGAATGGAAGATGGAGACACTTCCAATGCTTCCTAAACATATGAAGCTTACAGTATTAAAAAAAACAGGAAAACAATATAATGAAGTTAAAAAGCAATTATTAAGAAATGATGTAAGTGAAGTTATAATTGCAACAGATGCAGGGAGGGAAGGCGAGCTTGTAGCTAGATGGATTTTAGAAAAATCAGGCGTGAAAAAGCCACTTAAAAGATTGTGGATTTCATCACAAACAGAAAAAGCAATTTTAGATGGATTTAGAAACTTAAAGCCAGGAGAAGCTTATGAAAATCTTTATAGGGCTGCAGTATGCAGAGCAGAGGCAGATTGGCTTGTAGGACTTAATGTCACTAGAGCTTTAACCTGCAAATATAATGCACAACTATCAGCAGGAAGGGTTCAATCACCAACATTAGCTATGATAGTATTAAAGGAAGATGAGATAAAAAACTTTAAACCAAAAACTTACTACACTTTAGATGGAAAAACTAAAGGTTTTAATCTATCATGGATAAATAAAGATAATAATTCACGAATATTTGATGAAGAATTTGCTAATAAAGTAGCTGCTAAATTAAAAAATTCAGAGGGAAAAATAGTTGATATAAGTGAAGTAAACAAGAAAAAGTTTTCTCCAGCGTTATATGATTTAACCGAACTACAAAGAGATGCAAATAAAATCTGGGGATATTCTGCGAAACAGACATTAAATATAATGCAGAGACTTTATGAAAATTATAAAATATTGACTTATCCAAGGACAGACTCAAGATATGTTACTACTGATATCGTAGCTACAATTCCAGAAAGATTAAAAGCAATATCTATAGGAGAATACAGAACTTCAGCAGAAGAATTGCTTAAAGGAAAGATAAATGGACATAAAGGCTTTGTAGATAATTCAAAAGTTAGCGATCACCATGCCATAATTCCAACAGAAGAAAGACCGAATTTATCAATTTTATCGTCTGAAGAAAGAAAGATTTATGATTTAGTAGTTAAAAGATTTTTAAGTGTTATGCTTCCACCTTTTGAATATGTTCAAACCACAATAGAAGCGGATGTTAATGGAGAAAGGCTCATAGCTAAAGGGAAAGTTATTAAAGCTAAGGGTTGGAAAAAGCTTTATGATAAATCAGACGAAGATAACAGCGAAGAAGATATTAAAGAACAAGTATTGCCTAATGTATCTAAAGGGGACGATATTAAAATAGAAAGTGTAAATTTAAAGAAAGGTGAAACAAAACCACCAGCTAGATTTACAGAAGCTACGCTCCTATCAGCTATGGAAAACCCACATAAATACATTAATGTTTCTAAAGAAGCAGCTAAAACTTTAGGTGAAACAGGTGGCCTTGGAACAGTTGCCACTAGAGCAGACATTATTGAAAAGTTATTTAATTCTTTTGTTATAGAAAAGAAGGGCAAGGAAATAATACCTACATCAAAGGGAAAACAATTAATAGACCTTGTACCAACAGACTTAAAATCACCTCTTTTGACAGCTAAATGGGAGAGTCAACTAGATGAAATAGCTAAAGGAAAAAGAGATGATAATTCTTTTATAAGAGAAATGAAAAACTATTCAGTTGCATTAGTTGAAGATGTTAAAGGTGGAAACAGCAAATTTGTTCATGATAATAAAACTGGAAAGAAATGTCCTAATTGTGGTAAATATTTATTAGAGGTTAAAGGAAAAAATGGAATAATGAATGTTTGCCAGGATAGAGAGTGTGGATATAGAGAGAGTGTATCAAGAGTGACGAATGCAAGGTGTCCTGAATGTAAAAAGAAGCTAGAACTTAGAGGCCATGGAGAAGGTGCCATATACGTATGTCCAGGCAGCAATTGTAATTTCAGAGAAAAAGCATCGCAATTTAAGAAGAGATTTGAAGGTAATGGAAAAGTTGATAAAAGAGAAGTAAATAATATAATTAAAAAAATGAAAAAAGAAGCAGAAGCTGACATGAATAATCCTTTTGCTGATCTTCTAAAAGGTTTTAATAAATAGCTAAATAATTAAGAAGTAGTATGCTTCTTTAAGGAGTTGAACTCACATAAATTCAAAATGGATTTTTTGTGAGTTCTTTTCTTTTAAGAGCATTTATATAAATAATATATTTAAGATATGCGGCTAATCATAGGCTGTATACCTTTTTTATATAAGTACACATAAATTTAAAAATGAATTAAATAATAATATATTATTTTGACAAAAGGAAGTTAATAAGATTTAGGTATGTATAAAATGATTTAGGTTGACAAGTGAATTTGAAGGATGATATTATATGCATATACATATAAATAATAATAAGATTTTGAAACAAAAAAATTTTGTTTAAGTACATGTATATGCATGTAAAGGAGATAACAAAAACTGTTGAAAGGATGATATAATAGATGAATTCATTAGCATTACAAATAAAAGAAGCAGCTTTAGATATGGGATATGAAAAATGTGGGATTATTAAGATATCAGACATAGAAGGGTATAGTGAAAAAGTTGATGAGAGGATTGAGAGAGTTCCAGTTACAAAACCTTTCTATCAAAATTACTATCGTTTTGAGCAGTTAAAGGATAATCATCCATGGGCAAAATCTATTGTTGTTTGTGTTAGACAATATGGCAGATATACTATACCAGAACATTTAAAAGGCAGAGTTGCAAAATACTATTTAGTTGATAGTAGAAGAGATGAAGAATCTCAGGATTATAAAGATAGTTTAAGATTCGAAAAGTATCTTAAAGATATGGGAATTAGGGCAGAAACTGAAAGAAAGTTTGGATTAACAGCTTTAAGATGGGCAGCTCTTAAAGCTGGTTTAGGAATGGTACGTAGAAATAATTTCTTCTATACTGAAAATGGTTCATGGGTGTATCTAGAAGCATGGCTTATTGATAAGGAATTAGAAGCAAAAGAAACACCAAACTTAAGACCTTGTTCTGATAAATGCAATCTGTGCATCAAAAATTGCCCTTCAAAATCTTTATCAGAACCATATACTATGAATCCTTTTGCTTGTGTATCATTTATTACAACATTTGGAGGGAGAGATATGCCAAATCAGCCATGTAAAAAAGAAATAGGAGATTGGGTGTATGGCTGTGATGCCTGTCAAGATGCCTGCCCCATGAATAAGAACCGTTGGAAAGAAGAAGAAAAATTCCCGAATTTAGAGGAATTAGGTGAAAAAATTTCGTTAGAAAAAATTCTAAAAATGGATTACGAGTTTTTAGAAAATGTAATGCAGCCTAAGTTTTGGTATATACCAAAAGATGATGTTTGGAAATGGAAAGTTAATGCTATAAATGCAATGGTAAATGATTATAAAGATCAATATAAAGATAGTATTTATGAAGCATGTAAGGATGAACATGAAAAAGTAAGAGAAATGGCAGAATGGGCAATTCATAAATTAAATATATAACATATTTAATTGGAATGTAATATAATAATACCATCAACAAAATGATTCTAAGGTAAATAATTCATTTTGTTGGTGGTTTTTCTAGTAAATTTATTTAATGTACTTAAGGAGATAGAAATATGGCTAAAACAATAATGATACAAGGAACAGCATCAAACTCTGGAAAGAGTTTAGTAGTTGCAGGTTTATGTAGAATTTTAAAGCAGGATGGTTATAAAGTCGCACCATTTAAATCTCAAAATATGGCTTTGAATTCATTTATAACTGATGATGGGGATGAAATGGGAAGAGCGCAGGTTATGCAGGCAGAAGCGGCAGGAATTGCACCTGATGTAAGAATGAATCCTATTTTATTGAAGCCTACAAGCGATCAAGGGTCCCAGGTAATTGTAAATGGGAAAGTCATTGGGAATATGAGCGCAAAGGATTATTATGCTCAAAAAACTAAATTAATTCCAGATATTTTAGAAGCATTCAATGGATTAGCTAATGAGCATGATATTATTGTAATAGAAGGAGCAGGTAGTCCAGCAGAAATAAACTTAAATAAGGATGACATTGTAAATATGGGACTTGCTAAGCTGGTAGACGCTCCTGTACTCATTGTTGGAGATATAGATCGTGGCGGAGTTTTTGCATCTTTAGCGGGTACAATGCTTTTTTTATCTGATGATGAGAAAGGAAGAGTAAAAGGAACAATCATAAATAAATTCAGAGGCGATATATCAATACTTAAGCCAGGGCTTAAAATGCTTGAAGATGCAATTAAAGTACCTGTAGTTGGCGTTATTCCTTATTTAAATGTTGATGTTGATGATGAAGATAGTCTTACAGATAGATTCTCGGTAAAAAATAAACCATCTATCATTGATATTGCTGTAATTAGATTGCCTAGAATATCAAATTTCACAGATTTTAATGCTTTAGAATGCATTGATGGAGTTTCTCTTAGATATGTAGGATCTCTCAATGAACTAAAAGATCCAGATCTGATTATTCTGCCAGGAACAAAAAATACTATAGCTGATTTAATTTGGCTTAGAGAATCTGGCTTTGAAGCAGCCATAATGAAGCATATATCTAAAGATAAGCCATTAATTGGAGTATGCGGTGGATATCAAATGCTAGGTTTGACCTTAAAAGATCCATATGGGGTCGAACAAGGAGGAGAAATATCAGGGCTTGGACTTTTAGAAACAGATACTATATTTGCAAAGGAAAAGACGAGAACTAGAATTAAAGGAAACCTTGCAGAGGTTAATGGAATATTTTACAAGCTTTCAGGAGCTGAATTTGAAGGGTACGAAATTCATATGGGAATCACCATGAGTGATAAAAATATAGTAAATAATAAAAATATATATGGAACATATATTCATGGAATATTTGATAAAGATACAATTGCTAAAACAATAGTTGAGGCACTTTTAAAGAAAAAAGGATTAAGTGCAGATAATATAAAAACATTTGACATGTCAAGTTATAAGGAAAGTCAATATGATATTTTAGCTGATGAAATGAGAAAAACATTAGATATGAATTATATATATAAAATAATCAGTTAAAGGAATGTATAAATTAAAATGGTAGATTGATCAAATATAAGATTATTTTCCTGTCAAATCCTTGAGGAATTTAGGATTACTTATAATATAATTTCTTTTTATGGTAACACTAAATTTTGAAAGGAGGTAGAAAAATGAAATATAATATTAAAAAGATTTTATCTTTAACTTTGATATTTATTTTTACTGTATTATTATTACCAATTAAGTCTGCCATTGCAGTTGAACCAGAAGATAAAGCTCAGTCAGATGGAACGAATATAGAAGCAAGATCTGCTTTATTAATGGAGCCTATGAGTGGAAAAATACTTTATGAAAAGAATGCAGATGAAAAATTTGCGCCTGCATCAGTAACAAAAATAATGACCATGTTGCTTACAATGGAGGCTGTTGATAACGGAAAAATAAATTTAGATGATAAAGTGACTTGTAGTGAAAATGCTAAGAAAATGGGCGGAAGTACAATGCTTTTAGACACTGGAGAAATAAGAACCGTTGAGGAATTACTAAAAGGGGTTGCAATAGCATCTGGTAATGATGCGGCAGTAGCTCTTGCCGAGTACCTTGGAGGTACAGAAGGCGATTTTGTTAATATGATGAATAAAAGAGCTCAAGAATTAGGAATGAAGAATACAACCTTCAAAAATTGTAATGGCTTACCAGCAGACGGACATTTATCAACAGCAAAAGATATAGCACTAATGTCTAAAGAATTGTTAAAGCATCCAAAAGTTTTAAAATATACAGGAACTTATATGGAAACTATATCTGAAGGCAGGAAATCTCCAATAGAGCTTGTAAATCATAATAAATTGGTTAGATTTTTTGAAGGCTGTGATGGATTAAAAACAGGATTTACAGATGAAGCTAAATATTGTATTAGTGCTACTGCAAAAAGAAATGGAGTTAGAATGATGTCGGTAATTATGGGCGCTCCAACCTATAAAATTAGGAACCGTGATGCAGGAGTATTACTTAATTATGGTTTTTCTAAATACGAAGGAAAAAAACTTATCTCTAAAGATGAAGATATAGATAAAGTATATATGGATAAACAAACCGATAAGTTCTTTATGGCAAAGGCATGCGATGATTTAAATGTTATACTACCTAAAGGACAAAATGATGAACTTGAAAAGAAAATTGTCATTGATGAATTGAAAAAAGAATACAAAGTTGGAGATGTAGTTGGAAAATATGAAGTTTATTTAGGAAATGATAAGGTAGGCGAAGTAGAAATATATTGCGATAGAAATATAAAGAAGGGCAATATATTTGATAATATAAAATATAATATTAAGAATTTATTTGAAAAAGGCGTTTAAATCATCATAAATCTAATGATATATTTTTATTATTAAATAGAATAAGACATATTTGAGATATAACTCAATAATTAGAAGAATTTCTTTTTATTGAGTTATATTTTTATGTATAATATAAAGAGATATAAACTTTATTGTTTTATATCATATAAATTGTTATTATATTATAGTATCAATTCTAATTATATGAATTGAGTGAAATATACGGTGGAGGTAGAAGATAATAATGGAACTTCCAAGAATTAAAATTAATGATTTTGAAGGACCATTTGATTTATTGTTGCATTTAATAAGAAAAAATCAAATGAGTATTTATAATGTAAAAATTTATGAAGTAACCAATCAATACTTAAATTATATAAACGAAATGAAAGAAATGGATTTGGAGATAACTTCGGAATTTATTGTTGTCGCAGCGACATTAATAGAAATAAAGTCTAAATATCTGCTACCTAAATATAAAAAGGAAGATGAAGAGGATGAAGAAGATGAAGAAAAATCTCTTTTAGAAAAGCTTATAGTTTATAAGAAAATCAAAGGGGTTTCCACGTTCTTTAAAGAAAGATATATTAGCGCAGGTGAGGTATATAGTAAAAAGCCAGAAATAATAGAAGAAATAAAAGAAGATGTTACAAAAATAGATTTATTTAAAGATATAAGTCTTATTGAATTATATAATATCTACAATAATTTATTAGAAATCTATAATAATAAGCAAAATAGAAATAATGTAATTCAAAAGAAAATATATGTGGATAAGTATAAAATTGAAGATAAGTTAGACTATCTTATGAATAAGATAAAAAATGAAAATGTTCGTGATTTCGCCCAAATAATAGAAGCTTGTGAATGTAAGCTGGAGTGTGTTGTTACATTTTTAGCTCTGCTTGAAATGATAAAACAGAGAATGGTTAAAGTTTATCAAAGCGATAATTTTAGGAACATAATAATTGAAAGGAGAATAGATAATGCATAATGGAAAAGGAATTCAAATACCATTTATGAACGATGAAAAGAAAAATTCGCTAAAATCTGCAATAGAAGCATTATTATTTGCAAGTGGTGAACCTTTGAGTATTCAAGACCTAGTAAATCATCTTGAAGAAAAAGCTAAGCTTATTGAAATTATAATTCAAGAAATGATTGAAGAATATGACAATACTAGTAGTAGAGGAATTAAAATAATTGTTATAAAAGGTAGTTATCAATTAGTAACAAAAGCAGAAAATTCTGATCAGATACAGAAATTGTTAAAGAAAAATAAAAGACAATCTTTATCCCAGGCATCAATTGAAAGTTTAGCTATAATAGCATATAAACAGCCTATCACACGAGTCGATATAGATGAGATTAGAGGTGTTAAATCTGAAAGTGCGATTCAAAAACTTGTTGAAAAAGATCTTATAAAAGAAGTCGGAAGATTAGAAGTACCAGGTAGGCCGATTTTATATGGCACTACGGATGAGTTTTTAAGACAATTTGAACTAAGGGATTTGAAAGAACTACCATCATTAGATCTATTTGGCCAGGATAATGATGTTCAAGAAGAGGAAATAGGTGAAAAGAGGTAAATAATGAAGATATAGAATAATTTATTAGTAAGATACTAATGAAGTTAGTAATTAAAAAGGAAAATAGTCTATGAGTAAATCATTATAAACATTTCCCTTTTCAATTTAATAATTTTATATTTTAAATAGCATTATCATTATTAGTGGCATTATTTTCAAAATTATTTACAGGATTACTAGTATTATTTTTATCGCTAGTTTCATTATTTTTTTTACATAGATCTTTAACAAAGCCTTTAACAATATCTAGAACTTGAGGAACTGTATCAACGATTCTATCACAAGTAGTATTTTGGTCTGCAGGTATCATTCTAACTCCATCCTCCTTTACAACCAAAAAGGCAACAGGTTTTACTGAGACTCCAGCTCCAGATCCACCTCCAAATGGAAAAACTGTACTTGTAGTATTTTCGTACAAGTACTCACTTCCTCCAGAAGCAAATCCAAAGCTTAATTTTGAAACTGGAATTATACAAGTTCCATCTTTTGTTTCAATAGCTTTTCCAATAACTGTGTTTACATCAATCATATCTTTAAGATTTTCCATAGTACTCTTCATTAAGTTTTCAACATGTTGTTCACTCGACATAATTTGTCCCCTGTGAAGGGGTCACCTCCCTTTATTTAATACTTTTTTAAATATAATAATTGTCATATATATAATGTTCGCAAATGATAAGAAAATTATACTTGAGGACTCAATTCTTAGTGAAAATTTATCTTCAAATATTGGATTTATGCTTAAATTGAATTTATTAATTTTGAAAATGAATTTTAGAAAAATATATATTAATGGTGGTACTTGACAGAGAACTCCATAAAATATAGCAGTTCTTGCAGCATCATTTAGGGAATAGTAAAAAAAGAAATTGAGCTTTAATGGCGGCTTAAATCTAAGATTTAAACTATACATCTTTGATAATAAGGATTTATAATTTATATTTTTATAGATATTTGAAAAAAACTTACGTTCTTTTTTTACTACAGGTTTATCTCTTTTAGGAGGTCTTTTTTTTGACATAATGGTTAATTTATATATCTTTATATAATAATCTTCAGGAGAATAGTGAATAATAATCTTAATAGGAATAGGCATGAATAATAAAAATATTATAATGACTAAGATAATAAAAAATAATTTCATAAGATACCTCCAAGTTATCTGTACTTCATAATTATTGACTTAATAAAAAAAAATAAACAAAAAAATTAAAAAATTATGTTTAAAAAATAATTAAAAAGGTAAACTAGAACCAAATAGTAAGTTTAGAAGGTGATTAATTATGAGAAAAGGTATAAAATTCGTTACTGTTATATTGTTAGGTCTTATTTTTTCTCAAATATCAAATATAAGTGTAAATGCCAAAAGTAAAGATAATATAAAGTTTAAGGTTAACGCAAGATGTGCAATAGCCTTAGATAAGGAAAGTGGGACAGTTTTATATGAACAAAATGCATACGAATTGGTACCAATGGCAAGCACAACTAAAATACTTACTTCGCTAATTGCTATTGAACAAGGCAATTTAGATAAAAAGGTAACTATCAGCAAAAAGGCAGCTAGCATTAGAGGTTCTACTGTAGGATATAGAGAAAATGAAGAGATTACATTAAGAGAATTAATTTTTGGACTTATGTTTAAGTCTGGAAATGACGCAGCAATTGCAATAGCTGAAGAATTAGGTGGATCGGTAGAAGGATTCTCAGAGATTATGAACCATTATGCTAGAGGAATCGGAATATTGGATTCGCACTTTGAATCTCCACATGGATTGGATAGTAATGAGCATTATTCATCTGCCTATGATTTAGCCCTATTAACTTCTAAGGGAATGGAATATGATTTATTTAGAGAAGTTGTAGGAAGTAAAGAAATATCGAAAGAAAAATATAATTTTACTAGGGATTATAGTAATATTAATAAAATATTGTGGAGAATTCCTGGTGCTAATGGCGTTAAAACAGGATCAACAGGTAAAGCTGGAAAATGTTTAGTTTCATCAATAAATAATAATGGTAAAGACATTATTATTGTAGTTTTAAATTGTCCAGATAGATGGAATGCAACTGAAAAGATATACAATTATGTATTAGAAAAAGTAGCCTTTGGAAGCAAGACAGTTAAAGAATTAGTATAGTAATTTTAAAGTAGATAGTAATTTTATACTATCTACTATTTTTATGAAAAAAATAAGTATATATAAATAAAAGTTTCAAATTAATCCTATTTTGTAGCAAATTCTATCTTTTTAAATAATCTATTAATAGAAACAATTTTATCTAAAGGAAAGAAAATGGTGAAAGAAGCTATTGATTGTATTGATGCAGGAACTGAATATTGTCCTTGTAAGCTTGCAGAATATGGACAATGTTTAATTTGTTCTCAATGCCAAGGAAAAGTTTTCTGCGATTGCTTAAATTGGAAGGGGGTTTGTATATATCAAGAATTTCACAATAATAATGAAAAGGCTAAAGATGGCCGAAAAACTTATGAGTGCCTTATTAAAGATGTATTTAATTATCATAACGATTTAGTTATAGTAAAGTTTAAGGCACCTCATAAATTGGTTATAGATTTAGTTAAACCTGGAAGCTATGTATTCGTAAGAAGTAATGAAAATGAATATTTTGATATTCCTATTTCAATAATGAATTGTGATATAGAAAATGATATTATAACTATTGCTATTGAAATTAGGGGAATAAAAACTACTGGATTACTAAATATAAAGGCTGATGAAAACATAGTAATTAGAGGGCCCTATTGGAATGGAATTTTTGGAATAAAAAATATATTAGCTCAAAATAAAACTAAAGCATTAATTTTAGCTAGAGGAATTGGACTAGCACCTATGATACCAGTTATTAGAAAATTAATTTCTCAAGATAACGAATTGCAGGTAGTAATAGATACAAGCCCCTTCAAAGAAAATTTTGTAAGTGAATTTTTAACTAATTATTCGCTAAAAGCAACTGAGAAATCTTTATTAGATAAAGGCAAACTTTCAGATCATGCTAAAGTTGTAATTAAAGATGCCTTAGAAGATGGAGTGAAATATATTCATGTAGGAGGAGCAGATATATTAACTTATAATGTAATAAATTACTTAAATGAAATTTATAGAGATGATGTTTCTCTTTCGTGTTGTAATAATTTTAAAATGTCTTGTGGTGAGGGGATTTGTGGAGCATGTACAGCAAGGTTTTCAGGTCATATAGTAAAAAGATTTTGTAAAGAGCAGGCTGATCCACGAAATATTTTTGAAGGGAGAAGATTCATATGAAAGTTGTTATTATTGGTGGAGGGTGGTCTGGATGTGCAGCAGCTGTCTC
The DNA here is from genome assembly GCF_000230835.1 of Clostridium sp. DL-VIII. Lineage (NCBI taxonomy): Bacteria > Bacillati > Bacillota > Clostridia > Eubacteriales > Clostridiaceae > Clostridium > Clostridium sp. DL-VIII. Next base: position 3,723,387 of record NZ_CM001240.1, on the reverse strand, counting down.
CAGCAAAAAAGCTGGAGCAGATGTTACAGTCATAGAAAAGACGGATTTACTATTAGGACTTGGTAATGTAGGCGGGATAATGAGAAATAATGGACGTTATACTGCAGCAGAAGAATTGATTGCGTTAGGATGCGGTGATTTAATAAAAATTACAGACAGAAATGCTATTCATAGCAATATTGATTTTCCTGGCCATAAACATGCTTCTTTATACAATGTAAATAAAATTGAAGGAGAAGTAAGTAAATATCTAAAATCCTTGAATATAGAACTCATGATGGAGAGCAGGGTAACTGATATTAATTTTGATGGACAGAAAATTAAAGGGGTATATTTGAGTGATGGCACCTATATAGATGGAGATGTATTTATTGAAACTACAGGAACTACAGGGCCAATGGGAAATTGTCTTCGTTATGGAAATGGATGTTCTATGTGCGTTTTAAGATGTCCATCATTTGGACCTAGAATTAGCATTAGTGAAAGATGTGGTGTTTCAGATATTCAAGGTGAACGAGGAGATGACATATTTGGTGCATTTTCTGGCTCATGTAAGTTAGCAAAAGAGAGCTTATCAGAAGAGATAAAAGCTGAATTAGATTCCAAAGGGGTTGTTATTTTAAAAGTTCCTGAAGAAGATGTTAATTATGAAAAATTAGAAACTAAGGTCTGCCAACAATATGCATTAAAAGAATTTGCCGAGAATATTATACTTCTAGATACAGGCCATGCAAAATTAATGACAACATATTATCCTTTGCATAAATTAAGAAAGATAAAAGGTTTAGAAAGTGCAAAATATGTTGATCCATATGCCGGAAGTAAAGGAAATTCAATTAGATATCTATCGGTTGCCCCAAGGACAAATGATTTAAGAGTTATAGGTGTAGATAATTTATTCTGTGCAGGAGAAAAGAGCGGATTATTTGTAGGACACACCGAAGCTATATGTACAGGAACTCTAGCAGGTCATAATGCCGTTAGATTAACTATGGGAATGCCGCTTTTAATTTTGCCTTCATCGATTGCGATTGGTGATTTAATAACCTATACAAATGAAAAAGTTCGAACTAGGGAAGGAAGAAAGGATAGATATACTTTTGCTGGTTCAGTTTATTTTAATAGAATGAAAGCATTAGGATTATACAGCATTGACATAGATGAAATAAGGAAAAGAGTTCAAAAAGTGAATTTAGATAATGTATTTTCTCAAAAGTTGTGCTAATTTAATATTTATTATTTTAAAGCTATCTAGCCTTACTGGTAAGATAGCTTTCTTTTTATGAAAGATATAAGAATAGGATTTAAGATTATGGTTTTATTAACACAAAAATAAAATCCAACATAACATATAGTATATATAAACCTAAGGAGGAATTATTATGAGTAACTGTGGCTGTGTAACTAGTAAAGGCAACAATGCTGTAAGTCCTGCTGTTGCCAACACTTACGGTCAAAACTACAGAGGGAATAACAATAATAGATTCACTAATCACAATCATGAATTTCTAGCAAGTACAAATTATGAGAAGGATGATGATTGTAATATACACAATCATCGTATAGCTGGAATGACTGGACCAGCAATCAGAAACGGGGTGACCCATGTTCATAAAATTGAGGAGATTACAGATACCTTTTGTGATCATATTCATAAAATCTGTGATACAACTGGACCCGCTATTTATATTTCGAATAATAAACACGTCCATCTTATAAAAGGAGTAACTTCTTGCTGCGATGGGCATGATCATGATTATTATTTTACTACTTTAATTGAAGATCCTACCAACGTACCAAATACTGGTAAGTGTTAATCTTATTTAAGATAATCACTTATTTAGCAATTGGAATTCTAAAATGATGTTATTTTAATTATTCAATGAATATTTACGAATTTTCATAAAATAAAAACTATGCATAGAAGAAATTTACTTTTTCCTTTTATGCATAGTTTTTATTTTATTAGTGAGATATTTCATTATTTTTGCTTATTCTTATAATATTTTATTAATATTTTTACAATATTTATATTAAAAAGAAAAATACTATTAAGTTATGATAATAAGTTATAAATACCTTAACGCAATTTAAAATATGAAAAGCAAAGTTTGAAAAATTTAATATATTCATAAAAATATTAAATATTAATCTAAAAACAGGTAAAATCAGTAGTTTGATTTGACAAAATAACAATAGTAATATAAAAAAGTGTATATTTATATAAAAATGAGGAGTAAGAATAATGACAGAAAAAACAAAACAAAAAAAATTAACACTAATAACATTAATTTTAATGATTTTCACATCAGTTTTTGGATTTGCAAATATGCCCAGATCATTTTATCTTATGGGATATGGAGCAATTCCATGGTTTATATTTGGTGGAATAACATTTTTTATTCCATATGCATTCATGATGGCCGAATATGGAGCTGCCTTTAAAGAAGAAAAAGGTGGAATATATTCATGGATGGAAAAATCAGTAGGGCCTAAATTTGCCTTCGTAGGAATATTTATGTGGTATGCATCTTATGTAGTATGGATGATAAACATTTGTACAGTTGTTTGGATACCGTTATCAAATACCTTCTTTGGTGTTGATACTACTTCAAAATGGGGCGTTTTAGGTTTAAACTCAACACAGGTTCTTGGAATACTTGGAGTTTTATGGGTATCTGGTGCCTTTTTAATATCAAGAAGAGGAATAAGCAAGATAACTAAAATAACCTCTCTTGGAGGAACTGCAGTTGCACTATTAAATATTCTTCTTATCGTAGGAGCGATTGTTGTATTAGTATTAAACAAAGGACAATTTAAGGAGCCTATAACATCAGCTATGTCTTTTGTTAATTCACCAAATCCATCATATCAAACTACTTTTTCGCTATTATCATTCTTAGTTTTTGCATTATTTGCATATGGTGGAATTGAAGCTGTTGGTGGACTTGTTGACCAAACTGAAAATGCAGAAAAAACTTTTCCAAAGGGTGTTTTAATAGCAGCATTAGTTATTGCTGTAGGATATTCGTTAGGAATATTTTTAACTGGAATATTTGTAAATTGGTCTCATAGTCTCTCAGGAAAAGATGTAAACATGGCCAATATTACATATGTTGTAATGAATAATTTAGGATATTCTTTAGGAAATGCACTTGGAATGAGTGATGCAATCTCAATTCAGGTAGGTAACTGGATTGCTCGATTTGTTGGATTGTCAATGTTTTTAGCATATACAGGAGCATTCTTCACTCTATCCTATGCGCCACTTAAACAATTAATAGAAGGAACACCAGCAAAGTTTTGGCCAGGTAAAATGGCTCAAATTGATAAAAATGATATGCCGATAAATGCAATGCTTATCCAAACCATTATAGTTGGAGTAATGGTTTTAGTTATTGCTATGGGAGGAGCTAGTGCACAAGCATTCTTTGCAATCTTAGTTAATATGACAAATGTTGCAATGACATTACCATATGTATTTTTATCAGTAGCATATATATTCTTTGTAAGAAGAGAGAATATACAAAAACCTTTTAAAGTATTCAAAAATAAACCATTTGCAATTTTTATGGGAGTTGTTGTAACATTAGTAGTTGGATTTGCTAATATTTTTACAATCATAGAACCAGCTATTGAAGGAGATTATGTATCTACAATTTCTATGATTGCAGGACCGTTAATATTTATAGTTGCGGCATTAGTAATATATGCAAGAGGCGAGAAAAAATAAAAATTTAAATTAGAAGTACTGTAATGAAACAACTAGATTAATTAAAAAGATCTAGTTGTTTTTTTATATTTTAAAATTTCTTTATTATATTAAGTAATGCTTGACTCTATAAAATAAGATTCAGATATTATTTTAAATCTTAAAGAACCAAAAATATAAAATTAGAATAATATATATTAACAAAAGAATAGGAGATGATTAACAATGTCAAGACATTCTCATGATGACTGTTGCTGCAATAATTGCTGCACATGCTGTAAACCTAGCTGCTGTAATATGTGCGGCTGTGGCGGAGGTTGTGGCGGAGGCTATGGCGGCTACGGAGGAGGTTACGGTGGTTTCGGTGGCTGTGGTGGATTCGGTGGTTGCGGAAGCTGGCTTTGGATCATATTAATTTTATGCTTCTGCGGCGGAGGCTGCGGCGGATTTGGAGGCTTCGGACCAGGTTTTGGAGGATTTTTCTAGTAGTTTAAATTAATATTAAGGAATAGAACTATTAAATGTCCTTTTTATTAGATAGTAGAAACGCTATTTTATTAGCGTTTCTATTATTTTTGAAACTAATAATAAAATAAAGAGAAAGTTGTATTGTATAGCTGAAAAAGATATAATTTAAAATGTTAAAAGATGATATAGATTAATTTTAAAATTTTAATCTAGAAAATTTTTAGAAATCCCAAAAGAATTTTATCAATGGATTTCGTAATTAAATATTACTTAGATATTATGGAGTGGTTTAAAGATGGAAGAAAGATTGCAGAAATATATGGCAAGTTGCGGCGTTGCTTCAAGAAGAAAATGTGAAGAAATAATTATTGAGGGCAAAGTGAAAGTTAATGGGGTTATGGTTAATGAAGTTGGAATTAAGGTAAATCCATTAAAAGACATAGTAGAATATAACGGGAAAGTCATAAAGAAAGAAGAAAAAAAGGTTTATATTATGCTTAATAAGCCAGAAGGTTATATAAGTTCCGTTAAAGATGAGAAGGGAAGAGCAACTATACTGGATATTGTTAATGTAAAAGAAAGAATTTATCCAATCGGAAGATTAGATTATGATAGTTCAGGATTATTATTATTAACTAATGATGGTGAAGTATATAATAAAATAATTCATCCAAGAGTAGAACTAATAAAAAAATATATAGCAGTAGTTACAGATGAAATAACCAAAAATGACATACAAAAATTTGAAATAGGTATCGACATTGGAGGATATATTACAGCTCCAGCAGAACTTAAGGTGTTAAGCTTTGAAAAAGGTGTTTCTACAGTAGAGATTGGAATTCACGAAGGAAAAAATAGGCAGATTAGAAGGATGTGCGCAGCTCTTCATCATGAAGTATTGTCATTAAAGAGAATTTCTATAGGCGATTTAAAACTTGGATATTTAAAAAGAGGGGAATATAGAGAATTAAAGCAAGATGAAATTGATTATTTGAATAATTTATAAGCTAATAATAAACAATAGCGAAAGTTGATGAAGAAAATCTTGCAGATTTTGAATAATTTCTGCGAAAAATCAGTTATTTATTGAATATTTCAAAATAAGATGATAGAATTAGATTGAGATTATTCAATTTGATTACAGGAAGGCAAAAAATGGATGAAATAAATAATGAAAATAGCAAGGATTTAATGAGATTAATTCAAGGGAAGTTTATAAGGTTAAGTAAGGGGCAAAAGCTAATAGCTGAGTACATATTAAAAAATTATGATAAAGCAGCATTCATGACAGCTGCCAAACTTGGCATATCTGTAGGAGTATCTGAATCAACTGTTGTAAGATTTGCAATTGAGCTTGGATTTTCTGGATATCCTAAATTGCAAAAAGCTTTACAAGAGCTTATAAAGAATAAGCTTACTACAGTTCAAAGATTAGAGCTTAGAAATGATTATTTTTCAGACGGAGATGCTTTAAAGGGTGTTCTTAAAGCTGACATGGAGAACATAAGAGCTACTCTTGAGAAAATAAATCAAAACACATTTGAAGATGTTGTAAAAAGTATATTTGAAGCGAAAAGAATATATATAATAGGACTTAGAAGTTCAACAGCTTTAGCAGAATTTTTGGGATTTTATTTAAATATAATATTACAAAATGTAAAGATTGTAAGTTATGGAATCTCTGATGTTTTTGAGCAAATGATAAATGTAGGAGATGGTGATCTAGTAATAGGAATTGGATTTCCAAGATATGCTGCTAAGACAATTGATGCTTTAGAATTTTCTCAAGATAGAGGAGCTAAAGTGGTTGCACTTACTGATAGTTTATTATCACCATTAGCATCTAAAGCTGACCATACATTAATTGCTCAAAGTAACATGGCTTCATTTGTAGATTCTTTAGTTGCACCAATGTCGGTAATAAACGCTTTAATCATTGCAGTTGGAATGAGGGAAAAGGAAAATATATCTGATATATTTGGAAACTTAGAACAAATATGGCAGACGTATAATGTATATTCATATAACAATAAAAATGTAGCTGATGATTAAAAAATAATGGAAGTTACTAATAAGCTGTTCTCAATAAAATTTGGAGAACAGCTTATTTTATAGATATATAACTTTGAACTTAAACTCATGTGATTTTTGATATATGCGCACAAAAAAAGTTTAACAAAGATATATAATTTAGTATATATCTGTAAGGTTTTTATCTATATTATAAAGCAAAAGTGTCAACAATTATAAATAAAGCAAAATGTGACCTGAGTATCATAGGAATTACTGAACAATTATATGATGAAATATTTAAAGATATATATGTTGCAATTGATTTTTTACATTTAACATTTCGATATTTACTTAGCGGATAGATATCCTAAATGTAATTTTATTTGCAACACATATATTAAAAAATAAACTTATAGAAATTTGTATGGTTAATAAGGGGATGAGATAATGAACGTTAAAATTAAGCTGCCGCAAGATGTTGAATTTATTACTAGTAGATTAATTGATAATGGATATGAAGCTTATGCTGTTGGGGGATGTGTCAGAGACAGCATTTTATCTAAAAAGCCAAAAGATTGGGATATAACAACTAAAGCTAAGCCGGATGATGTAATAAGGTTATTTGACAGAGTTGTATTAACAGGACTTAAGCATGGAACAGTAACAATAATATTAAATAACGAAAATTATGAAGTAACCACATATAGAAATGACGGAGAATATGAAGATAATAGACATCCAAAGCAAGTAAAATTTGTTTCTTCTCTTAAAGAAGATTTAGCTAGAAGAGATTTCACAATTAATGCTATGGCATACAATGAAATAAATGGTTTAATAGATTATTTTGGTGGAATTCAAGATTTAAATGATAAAATAATTAAAACTGTTGGAGATCCAAAGCAAAGATTTGGTGAAGATGCCCTCAGAATGCTGAGGGCAATTAGATTCTCAGCAGAATTGAATTTCAGAATCGATTCAGCAATTATAACGGCAATTAAAGAACTTAAAGATAATATTAAATATATTTCAAAAGAAAGAATTAGAGAAGAATTTAATAAAATATTAATCAATGACTCACGAAAAATTGAAATATTAAAGGAATGTGAACTTTTAGATTACATTATACCAGGTATAAATAGAACCTATGATTTTGACCAAAACAATCCATATCATGTATATGATTTATATACTCATACATTGTTATCATTAGAGGCTATAGACTCAGTTCTACACTTAAAATTAACTATGCTGCTTCATGACTTTGGGAAGCTTTTTACTAAAACCACAGATAAAAATGGAATTTCTCATTATTATTCTCATGGAAAAGAATCAGTAATAGCTGCTAAAAATATACTAAAGGATTTAAAATATGATAATGATACAATTAATTTAGTTTTAACATTGATACAATATCATGATTGTATATTAGAAAGCAAAGCGTCTATCAAGAGAATGTTAAATAAAATAGGTGAAGATCTTTTTAGAGACTTAATTAAAGTAAAAAGGGCAGATATACTTTCACAAAATCCGTTGTATATTAAGGAAGGTTTATTAAACTTAATTAAAGTTGAAGAGAAACTGGATTTAATAATAAAGCAAAGGGAATGTTTTAATTTAAAAGATTTAAAGATTAATGGAAAAGATTTAATCTATTTAGGATTTAATAAAGGTAAGGAAATTGGAGAGATATTAAAATACTTACTAGATTTGGTTATAGAAAATCCAAATTTAAATGATGAAGAAAAACTAATTGAATTAGCAAATAAAAAAATTAAAAGCAAGTCTTAAAATTATTTAAGGACAATCATATGTGTATTTATGTAATACATAAATTGAAAATATAATTGTCCTGTTTTTTACCAGCTCCCACTTGATCCACCGCCGCCGGAAGATCCACCGCCAAAGCCACCAAAACCTCCACCGGAAGATCCGCCTCCTCTTGGCCCACGACCTCTAAATATATTACTCCAAAAAATGAGTTGTAATAGAGATAAAGAAATTCTTCCTCTGTTAAACATAAAATCAAATAGTAACATTGCTATTATTATACCGCCTGCAATTTTAGTACCAGTACCATAAGGTTGAGCAGTAGTTTGCTTTGGTAATGATATATTTAAAGATTTATCTAAAGTAACATTATATTCTTTGGCGATATAATCAGAAAAGGTACTATATGAGTTGACTAATCCCTCACCATATTTGCCTTCTGCAAATCTAGGCTTTGCAATAGATTCCATAATTCTGTTACTTAATACATCTGGAATAGCTCCTTCAAGACCTCGACCTACTTCTACTCTCCATGTTCTATCATTTATGGCTAATAAAATAAGTAAGCCATTGTCTTTTTCTTTTTGTCCTATTCCCCAGGTTCTAAAAAGTGTAATAGCATAATCTTCTATAGGAACATTATTTGTTGAATTTATTAGAACAACTACTGCTTGAGCGCCTGTTTTATCTTCTAGTTCTTTCCCAATGGATACTATACTATTCATCTCAGTTTGAGTTACTACATTAGTATAATCATTTAAATATTTATATGTTGTAGGGGAAGGAATTTTAATTTCAGCATTTGATTGAAAGGATGAAAAAAGAATTACTAAAAGAAAAAAGCATATAAATAAATTAAGAATTTTGCTTTTATTACTTATTCTCATTTAGTAAAATCCACTGGAGGAACATCTTTTGCACCTTCTGCCGCTTTATAAAGTGCTTTTTCCTGGAATCCAAATAATGATGCTACTATATTGCTCGGAAAACTTCTTCTTTTAGTATTATAATTTGTTACAGCAGTATTATAATCTTGTCTAGCTACAGCAATTCTATTTTCTGTACCTTCTAATTGAACTGATAAATCTCTAAAATTTTGATTTGATTTTAATTCAGGATAATTCTCAACTACAACTAACAATCTAGAAAGTGCTCCAGAAAGCTGATTATCTGCGTCAGCTCGATCCTGTATATTGGTAGCTCCGGCCAATTTACTTCGTGCATCTGCTATATCTGTGTATATTGTTTTTTCCTGAGCAGCATATCCTTTAACTGTATTAACCAAATTAGGAATTAAATCCGATCTTCTTTGAAGCTGAGTATCAATATTGGATGATGCAGAATTTGCCGTTTGTTCAAGGGAAACCAATTTATTATAAGAAGTAATAGGAATACCTAAAATTATTAATATCGCAACTACCAATATTCCAAGTTTCATACCTTTGCTCATCATTGAATACCTCCTTTGTTATTGAATATATTTTGTGTAAAAAATCAAAAAATATGTTTTCATAAATAGAATCTTAAATATGTAAAAAAAGCTTAAATAAAAACAATGGATATTTACAAATGATATTTTAACAAAATAAACATTAACTAGAGGATATTAGGAAAATTTAATTATAAGAATTTTTTCCATTGAAAAATTTATCCAGCACATGAGATAATTAACACAGCCGGTGATTCTAAATGAAAGGGGATGATAATATTGATTATTAATAGGAGGTGGCTATTAGCCTAAATAGTAGGTTAGTAGTGTCATCGATAAATAATGAAGAGGGCAGGTTAAAATGACCTCTTCTACTGTTATCATTAAAGTAGTAATATCAACAAAGCATAATTGGGATATGTTGACAGAAAGTGAAATTTAAAATAAAATATAAATAGTTTAATAAATTCAGATGAAGGAGGAGTTAGAATATGAATTCATTTATATATTGTGAAGAGGTGTTTTTTAAATAATTTAATATTGCCGGAAGCACTGTAATAAGTTTATAGTTATTTCTATAACTTCTGTAGGAAGTTTAGACAAATCAAAGCTTAGTATGCTTTCGAAAGTGACTAATAACCGTCATCTGAAGAGTTAATATGGATTGAAATCTGACAGAGTGCACGAGGATTATCGTGTTTTTTTTATTGTCTTTTTTCTAAAGTCCCGTGGATGGTTATATATATCCACGGGATTTTTTTATCCAAAATTCAAGATGAAAAACTGTAGTTTTAAATTTTAAAATTTATTAGGAGGTGATTTCAATGGGAAATTCTAAAAGCGAAATAATACTAGAACTTATAAAAGATAAGGAGGAATTGAACATTGTGTTACAAAAATGGAAAGGATATTTTGCCGAAGAAACTTTTAGAGGAGCTGCAAAAATATATTGAGGGAGAAAACATATATATTCCTAGAAAAGAAGAGAGAAAAGGCTGGGGAGAAAATAATGGTACTAGAATAGCAATAAGGGAAAGAAATTTAGAAATATACAATCTTTATAAAAAAGGAACTAAAATCCTTGATATAGCGGAATTATATAATCTTTCAGAAGACAGTATAAGAAAAATTATTTTTAAATTAAATAAGCTTAAAAATATAAGAACAACGTAAAAGAAAGATTTCTATAAGTAAAGTAACTAATATAAATGACATTTTAAAGGATTATATGAAATAACATACTTAACATTGTCAATCGAGAAAAAAAGTATATCATTACCTATATGATGAAAATGTGATTTATATATAAAGATAGAAATTAATATTAATTATAATGGTGAGAATTAGATATAGGTACTAAATGAATAACTATGATTTAGTTATAGCTATTTCTCCTTTACCAGCTATTATAATAAGATCTCCATTTTTAATACAACCTAAGTTTACAACTTCATTAAGATTTTCAAAGTTTTTAAAATATCTTTGATTACCAGTAGAATCAATTATTATCAAAGTTGTAGGCGGATTTACTACCAGTTTAGCGGTAGCGGTAAAATCCGCTACTTCAGAAATATTATATACACCTTGTTTATAAGAATCTGATATAAAAACTGCCTGTGGTACTTTTACAAGAGCAAATGTAAACATTAAAAAGAATATTATAAATACTTTTAATTTCATTATGAACACCTCACTGTGTAGTATTTTGTGAGATTACGATGAAAATATACTATAGAATTTATAATTCGGACTTAATATTAAGATTAAAATATAAGCAGTGTTATCTATTTTACGGGTGTCCATGCATATAAAGTCGGAAAGTTTTATTCTAATTATTTTTTATATATACCTTAAGCGACAGTAAGAGTAATCTATTATTATGATGATAGTTTATAATAATATAAACTTGTCAAAAATAATTAGTAAAGGAGCGATTTAAATGAGAAGTTATAAAAGAAAATTTAATGGATATTCAAAGAAAGGAGTTATAAAAAATACGGAATGAAATTTAAAGTTAGTAGAGGCAAAAATAATATGAAAGCTGAATTCAAAATGAGAATGCTTTTTTCAAAAGTAAAGAGTTTAATCAAAGTTTTTAGAAAAGTTTTTGAAATTAAGCCATATGAGAATAATAAAGAAATTTACTACGATTACAGAACTGAAAAGCTGCAGCTTAATAGCTATGAAAAGCGTAGAATTGAAATTTATAAAGAAAAAATAAAAGATAGACTTTTATTTTAAAATAAATAGGGATTGGGCAAGAGTAGAATTAAATAAAACTTGCTTCAATCCTTATTATATTTTAATTAATTTTACATATTTAATAATAGTTATATTTGATAAAAATTTCATTAAGGAATAAAATAATAGTTGGTATGATAAATCAAAAAAGTAAAAAATATGAATATGATGTTTAGTCATAAGAATGAGGTAGATATGGATATTGTAAAAAAATACGAGGAATTAACCAAAAAACAAGCTGAAGCCAATCCAAAGACAGCATACAAAATGATTAAATTAGGACTTTTCTTAGAAAAGCAAATGGTTAAGTTTTCATCTCAAGAAGTTCCTAAAGCATATAAAGAATTAAATTTAATAGCTCTTAATTCGATCTTAAGAGGATTAAAAAGTCCAGAGAATTCTGCCTGGGTTAATATCTTTACTCCAGTGGAAATTCTACAATGCTTTGATATCAATCCATTATCACTTGAGTGCATGTCCTGCTTTATGTCAGGCTTTGAATGTGAGGATTTTGTAAATGAATATGCTGAAAATATAGGAGTTGCGGAAACCCTATGTTCATATCATAAAGGCTTCATTGGAACGGTAGAAAGCGGAATTCTACCAAAACCTAAGTTTGCATTTACAACATCTACATGTTGTGATGGAAATGTTAATACAATCCGTTATCTTGCGAGCAAACATGATTTAGATTCGTATATTTTAGATATTCCTTATGAGTATTCTCTAGAAAATGAAAAATATGTTGTAGTCCAATTAAGACAGATGATTAATATGCTTGAAGAAAAGTGTAAGAAGAAATTTAATGAGAATGAATTGAAGGAAATATTAAAAAGGGAAAATGAATCCAAAAGTTTTTTCAAAGAATATTTAAAATATCAAAGAACAAAATATTATCCGAGCTCTTTAACTTTGCATATGTATATGCTTTTTGCATCACATGTAGGTATAGGAACTAAAGAAATTTATAATTTTTATAAGTTATTAGCAGAAGATATAAAAAAGTATCCTGAAAGTGAAGGACTAAAAGTATTTTGGGTTCATCTTTTGCCATATTATCAAGAAACGATGAAGGAATATTTTAATTTTAATCCTAAATATCAAATTCAATCATATGATACGAATTTTGATTACATGGATGAATTGGATGTTGAACATCCTTTAGAAGCATTGGCAAAGAAGCTTATTTTAAATATATATAATGGCTCCTATGAAAGAAAGATCGAGGCAATTAAAAAAGCTGTAGATGATTTAGGTTCTCAAGCTATCATTCATTTTTGTCATTGGGGCTGCAAGCAATCTTCTGGAGGGGTAATGCAGCTTAAGGAGGCAATGAAAGAAAAAAATATACCAATGCTTATTTTGGATGGAGATTGTATGGACAGGAGAAATTGTCAAGATGGGCAGTTAAAAACTAGATTAGAAGCTTTTTTAGAAATCTTAAAAAATACGGAGGGAAACATATGATTGGATATACTTGCAAATATACGCCAATAGAAATATTCACAAGTCTAGGTGCTGAAACAAAGAGAATAGAACCTAATGTAACGAGCTATGATAAAGCCGAAATGATGATGCATACTAACTTGTGTTCTTATGTTAAAGGCGTATTAGAAGATGTAATTTTAAATGATTATGAAGGAGTAGTATTAACAAGCTGTTGTGATAGTACTAGAAGGCTTTATGATACTTTAAAAGATACTTTTCCAGATAAATTCATTTATATATTAGATTTGCCTAGAAAAGTAAACGATGAATCTATAAGAATTTATGAAAATATAGTTAAAAAAATGATACATGCATATGAAAGTTTTAGCAAAAAGACATTTGAAGAAGAGAAACTTAAAGAAATCTGTGATTCAATAAAAATAAATTATAGTAAGCCTTCAACCGGTATAAACGTAGGAATGATGGGCGCAAGATGCAATGATGGAATAATTGAATTAGTTAAGAACTCTAATGTTAATGTATTATTTAATATTTCATGTACCGGTGATGAACGGAAATATGAGTTAAATAATAAAGACATATATCATAAATATATAAAAGATTTGTTGAGTAAATTGCCTTGTCTTCGTATGACAGATATTAATGATAGAAAAGATTTTCTTAAAGAACAAAAAGAGAATCTAGATGGAATTATATATCATACAGTTAAATTCTGTGATATTTATTCTTATGAATATGCTGATATGAAAGAAAATTATGATGTTCCAATATTAAAGGTAGAGACAGATTACACAAAACAATGTGAAGGACAAATAAAAACAAGGGTTGAGGCATTTATTGAAGCATTAAAGACAAACATGGAAAAAGGTGATAATAAAATGAAAAATGTTATTAGCGAAGAATCAATAAATAATTCTAATAAAAAAGATGAAGATATAAAGTATGTAATTGGAATTGATAGTGGTTCAACATCAACAAATGCGGTAGTTGTTAATACTAATAAGGAAATTGTAGCTTTAACAGTAATAAGAACTGGAGCTAAAAGTAGTGAAAGTGCGAACAGAATTTTAGAGGAAATATTAAATAAATCAAAATTAAACAGAACTGACATCTCACTAATAGTTGCTACTGGTTATGGAAGGGTAAGTATATCTTTTGCTGATAAAGAGATAACAGAAATAAGCTGTCATGGTAAAGGTGCTCATTATTTAAATCCCAAAATTAGAACAATAATAGATATAGGAGGCCAGGATAGTAAGGTCATTAAGTTAAATGAAAAAGGAGAAGTAATTGATTTTGTAATGAATGATAAATGTGCGGCAGGAACCGGCAGATTTCTAGAAATGATGGCTAGAACTCTTGAAATAGCTATAAAGGATATGGGACCTGAATCGTTGAAATGGAGCGAAGATATAAAAATAAGCAGCATGTGTTCGGTTTTTGCCGAGTCAGAAGTAATTTCCCTTATTGCACAAAACAAAGAAAAAGCTGATATTATTCACGCTTTAAATCAATCTATATCAAGCAAGACTAATGCTCTACTTGGTAGAGTAGGAAAAGAAAGTGAATTCATGATGACTGGAGGTGTAGCTCAGAACATAGGAGTTGTAAAAGCTTTAGAAGAAAAAATAGGCGAAAAGTTATTTATTTCAGATGAACCTGAAATAGTAGGAGCACTAGGAGCAGCATTATTTGGAGTTGAAGAACTAGAAAAAAAAGAGAATTAATAATTTCTTAAGAATAAATAAAATAAAGTTTTCTATAGAATTTATTTTGAGAGGATGTAGATATTATGGACAAATATAATATACCATTAGGAACTTTAGTTGAAGTAATACAAACTAATTCTGAGTCTGATAAAAAGAATCATGGAGTTAGACTTTATGTTGTGGCTCATCATAAAGATTCACAAGGAACACCGCTATATTCATTGGGCTTAAAAGGAGAAACTAATGCTTTAAAAATGTATAATGGGTATTATGAAGAAAATTTGAAAATTATTGATAAGATATCGGTTGAGTTAACCAAAGAAGAAATAGATGATATAGTTCAATGGGGAAATATATGTGAAGAAGAAGGCTGGTTTATTGAAAAGGATAGAAATTTAAAAGAGAAATTAAGTAAATCAATTTAAATTATAGAAATTATGAAAACGATATTCCTTTCACATTTAAAAACCATAATTAGTAAATATATATACTAATTATGGTTTTTTTAAAGAATATAACAATCTTAACTAGCACAATAAAAGATAGCTTATCATCCCATTATAATCTTTCGACTATAATACAACAAATCACAACCTAATAATCATGTTTCGCTCCACCAGACAACATATTTATTCAACTCTATATAACCTCACGGCTATATAAAATCAATTCAACACATTGAATAATGTTAACTCGACCTTAAATAATAAGTTGGAGTATTATTATAATAAATATAATAATATATAATCAACTATAATAAAACTTTTCCATACTATTTAAAATCTTATCGCCGACTAAATATAACAACTATATTTATAATCATTATATAATCTTTGTTCGACACATATACACCCTTTTATTTAGAGCATATATATATCTTTGCTCAACTGTTATATCCCTTATGATAATAATATGTGCATTTTCATTTTTAATATACATATTATTATAAATTAATTTATTGGGTATTATGTTATTTTTTGCAGGTACATATAGAGATTTAATGATTAAGTGTATTTGTATTTTTTGCTTTTAGTATATTTGTAACAAACTTCACTATGATATCTGATGATATTATGAGAATAATATATTCTACATAAAATTTATTATTTAAAATATTTTGCCACAAGCCTCATTAAAGTTATAGAATTTAATTTAAATATATGTTTAATTAAATCAGTTGTCCAAAAAATGATTTCTTATAATTATCATATATGATAGAATGTAAGAAAACTAGAAAACAGGTGATAGCAATGATATACTCTCTAAATAATGAGAAATTAGTTGAAGATTCCATTGATAATATAAATTCCGAAGAAAGGTCTTTTGTTGCTGTTATTACTTATGAGCAATTAAAAAAATATGCAGAGAAGCTTTTTATTAATGAAAAAATACTTTTCGATTGCCTTAATGGAAAAACCACAAAATTTGAAAGCTATGAAGGTTTTGATTATTTATCGTTAAAGATTCCAAAAGTTTTTGATGTGTTAAAACCATCTAAAAGAGTTTGCATATATATTAGAAAAAAACTTCTTGTATTTAGCTGTGATAATTTTCAAATGGTAGATGAACTTATATTAAAAATTAACTCTGAAGAAATAAAATGTTCTACGCTTAGTAAGATGCTTTACATATTTTTTGACAAGCTAACATATGATGATACTAATTATCTTGAAAAACTTGAATATGAAATAACTGATCTTGAGGAAGGACTTATAACTTTAAAGAATGATAATTATTTAAAGAAGATAATTGTTTTAAGAAAAAAATTATTGAAACTAAAACGCTATTATGAGCGGCTTATAAATATTGCAGAATTAATCGAAGAAAATGAAAATGGACTTATTGATAAAAAGACAATTAAATATTTTAAAATGCTTACCAATCGTATTAATAGATTATATCAAGTAGTAAACAACTTAAGAGATTACGTAACGCAAGTTAGGGAAGCATATCAAGCTCAGGTAGACATAAGTCAAAATCAATTGATGAAATTATTTACTGTTGTAACTACTATATTTCTGCCATTAACTCTTATAGTAGGGTGGTATGGAATGAATTTTCAAATGCCAGAATATAATTGGACCTATGGTTATCCGTTTGTCATATTAATCAGTATATGTATAATTGGTATATGTATTTTTTGGTTTAAAAAGAAGAAATGGTTATAAAATAGGTGCAGGCACTTTAATGAATGTTCGTATATATACAATATTTTTTCCACATGAAAATATAAAAAAATGTCCAAGTGATATAAATGTCATTACTAGCTTATTGGAAACTTTAGTAGATTATTAAAAATAAAATGTTTAAAGTTAAAAAGCACTTAAATGTTTAAATAAAGGAACATTTAAGTGCTTTTCGACTTTATAGTGATAACTTTTATATAATTATAGGATAAAAAATGATGCAGCAACAATTAAATATACCGCTAGCAATTGTACACCTTCCAGCCAATTTGATTCTCCATCATTAGATACTCTGTTTACTATTAATACAGCAACTATAAGAGCAATTAATTCAAATTCATTAAAAATAATGCTCATAGGAGTAAATAATAAACTGATGAAAATTAATACTGGAGCAACAAATAATATTATTTGAAGACTTGAACCTATAGCAATTTCTAAAGCTACATCCATTTTATTTTTAAGAGCCATAACTACACCAGTACTATGCTCAGCAGCATTTCCGATTATAGGAATTATTATAATACCTACGAAAAATTCGCTAAGACCTAAACTCTTTGTTATATCTTCAATACCACTTACTAAAAATTCACTTTCAATTGCAATTAATACAGTGGATATAATTAGTATTAATATAGCTTTTTTTAGTGACCAATTAGCACTTGTTTCCTCCTCAGAATTAACAATATAAATATCTTTATGAGTAAAAAAGGAAAAAATCAAGCTTAATATGTATATTGTAATCATTATGATTGCTACCACTATACTTAATCCTTCATATCTTGTATTCAAAAGAGATGGATCAACGGTATGAGTAAATAATGCAGGAATGCATAAACCAACTACTGCAAATAGAAGCATACTTGCAGAAACTTCTACTACCTTTTTATTAAATTTTTGAGTTTTATGTTTTAAGCCTCCAGCAAGCATGCTAGCACCGAGTACTAATAATACATTTCCTATTACTGCACCCGCAACGGATGATTTAACAACTTCAAAAAGACCTTGTTTAAGTGCAAAGAATGATATGATAAGTTCTGTTGCATTACCAAAAGTACCATTTAGAAATCCGCCAATTTTAGGACCTGAATAAAATGAAATTTCCTCTGTTCCTTCACCCATAAGACCAGCTAGCGGAATTATAGAAAAAGCTGCAAGTACAAACATGATCGAAGGTGAAGCATGCATAAATTCTGCTATAAAGCTTATTGGAATGAATATAAGCATATATTTTAATATTTTCATCTAATTATTAACCCCCTTAATTATTCTTAATATCGATAAAAATTATGAATGTGATAGCTAGAGTCACTGTATACTATTATAAAGTATAAGTTGATATTATGCTATATTTTACTAGTTAAGTTGAACGTAAAAAACCAAGCAAGGTAAATTTTAATATTTTATATAAATTAAAGTATTTTTTGATTTTAATTTATATGTTATATTATGATTATGACGATTTATATAGAGTTCATAATAAAAATTATGCTTAGATCTTAGAAATTCTAGGCAGTTATGTTTTAAGCATAAGATAGTTTCTGTTGCATTTGCATGTATATTTATAACTATAGTATATAAATAATCTATATAAATTATTAGAAATATTATAATTTAAATTGTACACTAATAAAAGGAGGTACTGATATGTCAGTAAAAATGTTGCATACCTGTATAAGAGTTAAAAATTTAGAGGAATCATTAAAATTTTATAAAGAAGGTTTAGGGCTAATAGAAACAAGAAGAAAGGATTTCCCAGAGCATAAATTTACTCTTGTTTATTTATCAAATGAAGCTAATGGTTATGAAATTGAACTTACATATAATTATGGTGCAGAAAAATATGAATTAGGAAATGGATTCAGCCATGTTGCTATTGGAGTTGAAAAGTTAGAAGAATTAAGAGATAAGCATATTGAGCTAGGATACGAAGTTACACCTTTAAAGGGTCTACCAGGAGAAAAACCAGGTTATTATTTTGTTACAGATCCAGATGGATACAAGGTTGAAGTTATTAGATGTTAATAACTATCTACATTAAAGAGGCTGCTAAAAGAGAGTGCAGCCTCTTTAATCATTTGTAGCGTGCAATATCAAAATGTATTTTTATATAAAGTCATATGTTATAATTTACTTAATTGATAAAATCATGAAGGGATGATTATATGGAAAAAAAGAAAAATATTTATGTTATTATCGGTACGGCGGTTGTAGTCATTCCATTTATTATTTGTGTAATCGCTTTTTTTGTATATAATAATATGCACAAACCTACGGACAAATTAACAGAGTATATAAATTATCTAAACCAAAAAGACTATAAGAAAATGTATGAATTAACTGACGCTGAGACAAAACAAAAAATCTCAGAAGATGATTTTGTTTCAAGAAATAAAAATATCTATGAAGGTATACAAGCCAGTAATATTAAAGTAGAGGTTAAAGATGTTCAAAAAAGTAACACTGAGGCAACCATAAATTACATAATGAATATGGATACTTTATGTGGAAATCTAGAGTTTTCAAACAGTATAACCATGAGTAAAGATATAGGTAAAGATTATATGATAAAGTGGGGTTCTCAAGTGATATTTCCAGATTTAGCTGATAATGATAAAGTCAGAGTGGAAACAATAAAATCAAAAAGAGGAGATATTTTAGATAGAAATAACGTGAAGCTTGCAACTGATTCAGTCTCTTCTAATGTAGGCATTGTTCCAGGTAATCTAGGCGATGATAAAGACAAGTCTGTTAATGATATTGCAAAACTATTAGAAACAACTCCAGATTATATAAACAAGCAATTAAATGCTTCATATGTAAAGCCTGATATGTTTATTCCAATAAAATCCATACCTTATGGTGATGATCGAATTCCAAGTTTACTTAAAATTCCTGGAGTAAAGATTAATGATAAGGATTCAAGAGTATATCCTCTAGGTGAACAAGCAGCGCATCTAACAGGTTATGTACAAACTATAAATTCAGATGAATTAGAGACGCACAAAGATGAACAATATACTGAAAGTTCATTAATTGGAAAAGCAGGAATTGAAAAAGCATTTGAAGACACTCTTAGAGGAATAGATGGTGCAGAAATATATATTCAAAGTAGTACAGGAGATAAAAAGAAAACTATTATAACTAAAGACGTTAAAAATGGGACAGACCTGAAGTTAACCATTGATAGTAATATAGAAACTCTTTTATATAATCAGCTAGGCAGTGATAAAGGGTCTTCGGTAGCTTTGAATCCAAATACAGGTGAAGTTCTGGCTTTAGTTAGTACTCCGTCCTACAACCCTAACGATTTTGCTTTAGGTATGTCTAATGATAAATGGAACAGTTTAAATAATGATCCTAATAAGCCTTTATACAATAGATTTCAAGCAACCTTAGTTCCTGGTTCTTCATTTAAACCAATTACAGCAGCTATTGGGGTTGATACTAAAAAGATAGATCCAAATGCTGACAAAAACATAAAGGGGTTAAGCTGGCAAAAAAGTAACAGTTGGGGAAGTTATTCTGTTACAAGAGTAGAGGCGTATAATGGACCATCTAATCTCCTAAATGCTCTTGTTTATTCTGATAATATTTATTTTGCACAAGCAGCACTTGATATAGGAAAGGATACTTTTAAAAATAAATTGATTAGCTTTGGGTTTGCTGACAAAATTCCGTTTGAATTCCCATTATACAATTCACAATTTACAAATGATAATAAAGATTTTAAATCAGAAGTCCAGTTAGCTGATAGTGGATATGGACAAGGAGAAGTATTAGTTAATCCAGTTCATTTAGCGTCATTATATACAATGTTTGAGAATGATGGGAATATTTTAACTCCTTATTTAACATATCAAAGCAATCCACAAAGTAAGATATGGAAAGCGAATGCAGTTGCCAAAGAATCATCAGATTTGGTACTTCAAGATTTAATACAAGTAGTGGAAAATCCTGCTGGTACTGGACATGGAGCTTATACAAACGGGTTAACCATAGCCGGAAAAACTGGAACAGCAGAAATTAAAGCTTCACAAACAGATGTTAATGGAACTGAATTAGGTTGGTTTATAGGTATGACTACAAATAAGGCGCCTAATAATTTACTAGTTGCAATGATGGTAGAAGACGTTAAAGATAGGGGTGGAAGTCACTATGTAGTTCCAAAGGTAAAAAAAGCACTAGAAACTGTAAAATAGCTAAATAATTTTTAGTTGTAAGTTATAAAAAGCTATTATAACTTACTGAATAGGAGAGTGCTCCCTGTAACTCGATTTATAAATTTATTGATACGAGTAATGGGGAGCACCATTCTATTTAAATACTTTCAACTATGTTTAAATGTAATAATTAATAATGCCAAGTTAAAAATTATCATTCAAATTTCCGTTCAAAAATACTTATTTTATCTTTATCATGAAAGTCATCTAGTGAATGTATATCAAGCTTTTCCAAAACTTGATCAAGTACTTTACTATGAACAGGGACTTTTATTGCTGAATTGTAAGCATATTTATCAGCGGCTTCTTTACCTAAATCTGTAGGAAGTATTGCCTTAGGTCCACCAACACACCCTCCTATACAGCCCATACCTTCAAGGAAATTTGCATCAAGCTCTCCTTTTAAAGCTTTTTCAAGAAGCTCTTTGCAATCTTTAACTCCGGAAGCATTAGCAGCCTTAAAGTGTTCAAATTTTTCAGGACAAAATTCCTTTATAACATCAGAAACTGCAATAGAAACGCCACCACTACGTGCATATAAACGGCCGCCTTTTGAAGCGTATTCTATAGAAGGAATTTCTTGCAGTTTATCAGGTTCAATTTTTAATGCTGAAAATATTTCATTAAGCTCCTCAAATGTTAATACAAAATCTACGGCATCATTTAAATCCTTATCTTTCGCCTCAGCTTTTTTTGCAATACATGGACCTATAAATACAACTTTCGCATCGTTATCTAATTTTTTTATCATGCGGGCAGCTGCAACCATAGGAGAGACAGAAGGAGATAAATTAGGAACAAGTTCTTTGTATACTTTTCTTAACATTCCAATCCATATAGGACAACAGCAGGATGTTATCATAAAGTCATCTGGATTATTTACAAGTCTATCAAATTCAACAGCTTCCTTTATTGATAATGCATCAGCGGCAAAGGCAACCTCAAACATATCAGTAAATCCTATTTTTATTAATGCTGCTCTTAATTTATCCATTGTCACACTATCACCAAACTGACCAGAAATAGCGGGAGCAACAGCTGCAAAAACATGTTTATTATTCTTAATAAGATCCAAAACAGGAAGAAAAAATACTTTATCTAATATTAATCCATTCTGGCATGAATCTATACATACTCCGCAGCTTAAACAACGATCGGAATCGATAAAAGTGCTCTTTTGTTTGTCATCATACATGATTGCATCAAATGGACAGGCTGCTTGGCAACTAAACTTGCCATTTTCATCTTTAGTGCATTCTATGTTGCAGCCTTTAATTTTTTCTATTAATCGTACATTAACAGTATATTCAGTTATAGCTTTCTTCAAGTTATATAAATAATTATTATCAAACTCCATATCAACTCCACATAAAGACGTAATTATCTGAAAAGTTTCTTGTGGAGATTTTTCATGGCATGTCATAATTCTCTCAAGAGTTTCATCGAAATTATCTTCATAATATGATTTAACCAGTTCATCAAATAAATCATTATATTTATTGTTCATTATGGCACCTCCAAAATATAAATATAATACTTATATTAGTATGTATATATTTGCAAATAATAATTCCTATATTATAAAGAAGTTAAATAAAATAATAATTTAATAAGAATAATATAAAGAAAAAAGAAAATTGTACAAATATGTAGAATGGGGTAGATTAAGTAGAAATTTAGTGATATAATTAATGTAAACGTATATCAAAGAAATATAATTTAAGGAGAAATTAAATGTTTATATATATTTTAAATATCTTGAATGACAGCTTAAGAAGGAATGAACACGATAACAACTTTTTGCCTGCAGAAGTTTTAAAAGATGCAAAATACATTGTTGAACTTGGAAGAATTGACAAGGAATTAGATTTTAAGATAATTAGTAATCGTCTTAACAATGTTGTTGAACTTTTATGGAAATATAATCTATCTTTTAGAGAAACTATGAATACTTTGAGCAAGCTTCTAAATAATAAGAAAAACATGTGGATATTAGAATATTTCAATACCTCCAGCGTGTACAGTTCTAATATAATATTTAGTTCAGCAATAAATGAAATACTGCAGAAAGCTAGAGATAGCGGAGAGAATAGAAAAATGAATTATCTCGCATTATAAGATTAATAGTTACATATATTAAAAAGGAACAGTATACACTGCTCCTTTTTAATATAATAATGAAATTATGCTCTGTTTACAGAACCGAATAATTGCATTTTTTCTTTAACTGTAGCCTTAATAGCTTCAAAACCTGGTGCCAATAATTTTCTTGGGTCAAAGCCTTTTCCTTCTAAATCTTTTCCAGCTTCTATGTATTTTCTAGTAGCTTCTTGGAAAGATAATTGACATTCAGTGTTAACGTTGATTTTAGCAACACCAAGAGAAATTGCTTTTTTAATCATATCTTCTGGAATTCCAGTACCACCATGTAATACTAATGGCATATCAGTTCCAACAGCTTTTTCAATTTTAGCTAATGCATCAAAATCTAATCCAGTCCAGTTAGCTGGATATTTTCCGTGGATATTTCCGATTCCAGCAGCAAGCATTGTAACTCCTAAATCAGCAATTTGCTTACATTCATTTGGATCAGCAACTTCACCTTTACCGATAACTCCATCTTCTTCTCCACCAATTGAACCAACTTCTGCCTCTAAAGAAAGTCCTTTTTCATTAGCTATAGCAACTAATTCTTTAGTCTTTTCTATGTTTTCAGCTATTGGATAGTGAGATCCATCAAACATGATTGATGAGAATCCAGCTTCGATACATTTTTTAGCTCCTTCATAACTACCGTGATCTAAGTGTAGTGCAACTGGTACAGTGATATTTAATTCTTCGATCATTGCTTTAACCATAGCAGCAACAGTCTTATATCCAGTCATATATTTTCCTGCACCTTCAGATACACCTAAAATAACTGGTGAATTGTTTTCTTGTGCAGTTAATAATACAGCTTTTGTCCATTCTAAGTTGTTTATGTTGAATTGACCAACTGCATACTTTCCTTGTTTTGCTTTGTTTAACATTTCTTTAGCTGATGTTAACATTATTACGACCTCCGTATACTTGTAAATTTGTTGTGATACTAAATAGGCTAAGAAATAAATTTAGTTAATAAAATAACAAACTTTCTTATCCATGTTTATTATACTCTAAAAATTACTATATGAAAACAAAAAAATGAAAATTCTGTTTATAGAGTATTAAAGTAGAATAATGTCTTATTATATATACAAATGCAATTAATTAGGTTTAGTCCATATAAATTCTATAATTCTAACTACATATATATTTTTATCTTAAGTAATATAATTATGCAAATAAACAGTGTTATCTTTAATTAAATATTAGTTAATTATTGAATTATTTCTTTAAGAGGTATATTATTCACATATAGACTAAAACAATAAAATATCAGGAGGACTTTATTTATGATATGTGAAAATATTAAAAACACTAAAGATTACTCAACTATCAATAAGAATTTTGTAAAAGCTTTTGAATTTTTAAAGAGCAATAATTTAAATGACTTAAAAGTTGGTGAATACGAAATCTCAGGAAAGGATGTATTTGCATTGGTACAAGAATATACTACTGCAGATGAAAAAGAAAAAAATTGGGAAGCTCATGAAAAGTATATTGATATCCAATTAATTGTTGAAGGTCAAGAAATTATGGGATATGCTCCAATAACTAATTTAGAAGTTAGCGAAGATTTTAGACCAGAAAAAGATTTGATTTTTTATAAAGAAACAGATAAAGGCTCGAATATAAAATTTTCTGCTGGAGATTATGCAATCTTTTTCCCAGAAGATGGACATAAACCAGGTTGTGCTCTAGGTAAACCTTCTAGTATAAAGAAAATAGTAGTAAAGGTTGCCTGCAAATAATTAATTTAGGCTTGTATAACATTTTGTGCACGTGTGCAAATATTGCACAAGCCTAATTATAAAAATAGTAGATAATTATAATTCTGGATTCCATTTATCATTTCCACTAAGTATGTTAAAAATAGTATATTTTTTAATTTCAGTTTCATTTAAGATATAAGACCAAGGCATTCTTGTTTCATTAGATGCACCAGGTCCATAACTGTTATATTCTGCATAAACTGCTTCCTTCTCAGCAAGTGTCTTGTTCCAATTATTCCATCCTTCTTTTTTTATGTGATTTTCCATATAGCAATTTATAAATACAGTTTTAGCAAAATCTCTCCAAGGCCTTCCTAGATAAACAGTATTAGAAGCTGCATTGCTTGTTAATTTGCAATCAATAAACACATAACCAAATTCTTTGCCTTCTACTGTTGAGGCTGCAGTTATATATCCATTAACATCTCTATCCCTGTTTTTTGAGAATATTTCACATTTATTAAAGACAGCAATGGCAGAACCAAATATAAAATCTATATCACCTTCAATGTAGCAATTTTCATAATATTGCCTTCCTACAATTCGTTCTTTTTCATCCATAGGTCCACCAAAGTTATTGCCTTCTATTGGTTTAGGGGGAAGTGGACCAGTAAATAAAGTATCTTGATTTCCTAAGAATCTACAGTTTTTAAATTTTGCTTTATCACCTTCAACATATGCAGCTACGGCTTGCCCAACAATTTCACCAATTCCAGCAGCATTTTCAAAAGTTATATTTTTTGCAGTAAAATTTTTAGTGCCTATGAAGATAGTATAAGAATTAAATGTCCTATATGCTTCGCCATTTGGAAATAGTTTTTTTGCATAATCATCATAAGTTATAATAGTTTGATTTTTATCCTCTCCGATGAGGGTTATAAAAGGTTTTAAAATACATAATTTCTCTTTGTAGACACCTTTTTTTATATATATTTCAATTTCTTCAGCACTATCTTTTGTAACAGAATCAACTGCAGCTTGAATGTTATTAAATTGTCCTGTACCATCTTTAGCAACTATTATCATATTAAGCCTTCTTTCATTAAATATTATAAAATCTGAGACATAGCATTTAACTTGAAAGTATTTTTAATTACTTTATTATAGTAATATTATACTACTAAAGAATTATATTACTTATGTTAAAAAGTCTTTGCAGAAAAATTATTAATACTTAATATTACTTACTTAATGTGAATAGAAATGAAGATATGATATTTAAAGCCTTCATTTCTATTTATAAAGTCTAGAGAATATTTAAAAATCTATACTTATATTATAATTTTTGAACATTTGTAGCCATAGGGCCTTTTTTACCATCTTCAATATCAAAGGTTACACTTTCATTTTCATGTAACTCTTTATCTGGACCTTTTTCTTTAACTTGTGAATGATGTACAAAAACATCATTTCCTTCGCTGCATGATATAAAACCAAATCCCCTTTCAGCATCAAACCATTTGACTACACCAGTAGTTTTAGGCATAAATCATTCCTCCTTATATAGTAATTATTTAATAGTATTTGTTAATGTAAGAATTTTAAACCTAAATACAGAGATTTTTATAGGATTACATTCTAATTCAAATATTTATTGAAAGTGTACGCTTATAATTCTTTCCGTAATTAAACTTAGTGATAAAGTCACAGACAATTATGCTGATAATTTTATAAACTCTAATTAAGTTAAATAAATAACAATCAGTAGTATGAAAATAATCGAAATATTATCATGATGTTTTATAAATATGCATTATAAAAAAGGAGAGATTTTATGACTAAGAAAATAATTATCGTTGGTGGAGTTGCTGGTGGTGCGTCTACTGCTGCAAGGCTTAGAAGATTAGATGAAAAAGCTGAAATAATTGTGCTTGAAAAAGGTGAATATATATCCTTTGCTAATTGCGGTCTTCCTTATTATATCGGTGAGACAATAGACGATAGAAGTAAGCTTATAGTACAGACAGTTGAAGAAATGAGTGAAAAATTTAATCTGGATATAAGAAATTTTAATGAAGCATTAAATATAGATAAAGAAAATAAAGTAGTTAAAATTAAGAATCACAAAACAAATGAAGAATATGAAGAATCTTATGATATTTTAGTTTTATCGCCGGGAGCAGCACCAATAAAACCTCAAATATCAGGAATAAGAGAATGTGATAATTTATTTACTCTTAGAAATATACCTGACACCGATAAAATTAAAGCATATGTTGATAAGAAAAAACCGAAGCATGCAACTGTAGTAGGAGGAGGATTTATCGGTCTTGAAATGGCAGAAAATCTTCATGCTCGAGGAATTAATATAACATTAGTTGAGGCAGGAATCCAAGTAATGGCTCCACTAGATTTTGAAATGGCAAGTATCATTCATGAACATTTAATAGATAAAGGTGTTGAACTACTATTAAATGATGGAGTAAAGAGTTTTAAAGATAACGGTAGAAAGATAGTATTAAATAGTGGAAAAGAAGTATCAACTGATATTGTAATATTATCAATCGGAGTGAAACCTGAAACAACAATTGCAGGAGATGCAAATTTGAAATTAAATGAAAGAGGAGCTATTGTAGTTGATAAATTTATGAAAACTTCTGATCCTAATATTTATGCTTTAGGTGATGCGGTAGAGATTATGGATTTTGTAAATGAAAAGCCTACAATGATTCCTCTAGCCTGGCCAGCTAATAGACAAGGTCGAATAGTAGCAGATAACATCTGTGGCAAAAAAGCTGAATATAGAGGAACTCTTGGTTCATCAGTTGCAAAGATATTTGATTATACAGCAGCAACAACTGGAAATAACGAAAAGACTTTGAAAAGATTAGGCATTGAATATGAAGCTATACACATTCATCCAGGTTCTCATGCTGGCTATTATCCAGGTTCTTTCCCTATAGCCTTTAAAATGCTATTTGATTCAAAATCAGGACGAATATTTGGTGCACAAGGAGTTGGCCTTGATGGTGTTGAAAAAAGAATTGATGTAATAGCAGCAGCAATTAAAGGAAAACTTACTGTATTTGATTTACAAGATATAGAACCATGTTATGCGCCACCATATAATTCGGCTAAAGATCCAGTTAATATGCTTGGATACTATGCTTCAAATATTATAGAGGGATTTACAAAAACAATTCAATGGCATGAAATTGATAAATTAGACGCCGAAAAATCCTTAATTCTTGATATAAGAGAAGAATTTGAGTTAGTTACAGGTGGATTTGATAATTCTATTCATATTCCACTTGGAGAATTGAGAAAGAGAATAAATGAAATTCCAAGGAATAAAAGTTTATATGTTACCTGTCAAGTTGGACTTAGAGGATATGTTGCCTGCAGAATTTTAGAACAAAATGGATTTGACTGTACAAATATAGACGGTGGAGTAAAAACTTATTTATATGTAAAAAGAGCAGAGGAAAGTATAGAAAATCAGCATAAAAATAATAGAAAAATAGATGATGAGGTAGCTGTAATGAAATTAGAAAATTCAGATGTAACAGAAATAAATGCTAATATAAGTTTAAATGCATGTGGACTTCAATGCCCAGGTCCAATAAAAAGAGTATTTGAAGAAATTAAGAAAATGGAAGATGGAAATATTTTAGAAGTTAAAGCAAGCGATCCTGGATTTACGAAGGATATAAAATCATGGTGTGATTCAACTGGAAATACTCTATTAAAATCAGAATTTAATAGCAGCGAGAAAGCCTTTATGGCTTATATTCAAAAAGGAAAAGCATCAGCATTGAATTTACAAACTGAGGCTCTTAAAGTAGAATCTATAGAAAAAAATGGAGCAACACTAGTTGTGTTTAGTGGAGATTTAGATAAAGCAATAGCCTCATTCATAATAGCTACAGGGGCTGCATCTATGGGAAAAGAAGTTACAATGTTCTTTACCTTCTGGGGGCTTAATATATTGAAAAATCCCAATAAGCCTAATGTAAAGAAGGATACTATGGAAAAAATGTTTGATATAATGCTTCCAGCTCATCCGGGAAAATTACCATTATCTCAAATGAATATGATGGGAATGGGTCCTGCAATGATAAAGCAAATCATGAAAAAACATAATGTTGATAGCCTTGAAACATTAATAAAGAATGCAATTGATATGGGTGTTAATGTTGTAGCATGCTCTATGAGCATGGAATTAATGGGAATAAAGAAAGAAGAATTTATTGACGGAGTTGAAATAGGAGGAGTTGCTTCATATCTAGGTGCTGCTAATGATTCAGGATTAAATTTATTTATCTAATATATAAATTTTAAATGAAACTAACTATAAGAAGCTATTGCAATTAAGTAGTAAAACTTTATGCAATAGCTTCTATATTTACAAAAGTATTAATCTTGAAATAGTTACCTATATATAATAAAATATCCATAGAGGTTTATTTAACAAACAGATTTTAAAGACGATATTTAATAAATTTCTTCATGATATTTTTAAGATAGAGGGTAGTATACATGAGAACTATTTATAAGTGTTTTCCAAATGGAAAATTTAAAGTATTAACAATGAGCTATGATGATGGACGAGAGCCTGATAAAAAATTAATTTCTTTATTTAATAGATATGGAATTAAAGGGACTTTTCATTTAAATTCTGGGCTTCTTAAGGATGCGCCTCCAACCCAAAATGATATTTATGGATTAAGAATACCTAAGGAAGAAATTAGCGATTTATATAAAGGACATGAAATCTCATGCCATACAGATACTCATCCAACTATTTCAAGATTACCAATAGCCCATGTAGCAAAGCAAATTCTTGAAGACAGGGAAAAACTTGAATCTATAGTTGGATATACAGTAAGAGGCTTATCTTATCCTAATGGTTCATATAGTAATGAAATTAAAGCAATACTACCTAGTCTTGGAATAGAATATGGACGAGTCGTTGAAACTACTGGTACCTTTGATATTCCAGAAGATTTTCTTGAATGGAAAGGAACTTGTAGACATGGTAATCCTAATTTGCTTAAGTATGCAGATGATTTTTTAGCTTTAAACAAGAAACAATACTTATATATGTTTTATGTATGGGGACACAGTTATGAATTCCCTAGAGATGATAATTGGGATATCATCGAGAAATTCTGTGAGAAATTGGGGAATAGAGAAGATATATGGTATGCAACAAATATCGAGATAGTTGATTATTTAAAGGCAAGTGATAATTTACAATTTTCTATGAGCGGAGAGTTTGTATATAACCCTAATTTTAAATCTGTTTGGATAAGTGTGAATGGAATCGTGTATGAAGTTCCAGGTGGAAAACAAGTTCATTTCAAATAGTTTAGTATTAAAAAATTTATAATTGAAATAAAAAAAGAGTACAATATAAAAGGAATTGAATATATTGATAATGAGGTCACTGCATTTATACAGAAGGTTTAATGTGGTGACTTTTATATTTTTTTTAGCTAAGCTTTTTCTAGAATCTGAGCTCATATTTTTATAGAAGGAGAATAAGTTATATTATTATTTTATAGATAGGGGAATGATTAAATGATACAGCCTAAACCTTTAAAAGTTGGAGATAAAATAGGATTAATCGGTCCCGCTGGTCCAACTCCAAATGATAGAATAAATCCTTCAGTTAAAGCAATGGAAGACTTAGGTCTTAAAGTAGTTTTGGGTGAAAGTTGCAGAGGCTTACATGGTTTTTTATCTGGAAGTGATGATTTAAGAGCTAATGATATAAATAATATGTTTAAAGATAAAAATATTAAAGGAATTTTTGCAATAAGAGGTGGTTATGGTTCCGCAAGATTACTTGATATGCTGGATTATGAGATGATTAAAAGGAATCCTAAAGTGTTTGCAGGATATAGTGATATTACAGTTCTTCATAATGTACTTAATCAAAAATGCAAGCTAATAACTTTCCATACCCCAATGGCTGGAACAGAATTATATAAAGGAATAGATTGTTACACTATGGATTATTTTAAAAGAAACATATTTAGTGATAAACCTTTAGGGAAACTTGAAAATCCTAATGGACAAAAAATCAATACTTTAGTTAATGGATGCGCAACAGGAAAACTAGCTGGTGGTAATCTTTCTTTAATAGTTTCATCTCTAGGAACTCGCTATGAAATTAATACTAAAGGTAAAATATTATTTTTAGAGGATGTGGATGAATTACCATATAAAATAGATAGGATGCTGATTCAATTAAAACAATCAGGAAAATTTAAAGATGCAGCAGGTATTATTTTGGGAGCATGGACTGATTGCAAGGCAAAAGAGGAAGATAAAAGCTTAAGTTTGATGGAGGTTTTTGAAGAACTAATTAAGCCAGAAAACAAGCCTACAATTTATAATTTAGCCTGCGGGCATTGTATGCCTACTATGAGCCTCCCTTTAGGCAAAAAAGCAGCCATAGATTGCAACAGAAAAGAAATAACTATCTTTTAATATATTAGAATTAATGAGGTGATTAAATGAAATATGCTGTGGTAAATAAAACTATTGGGATATTAAAAAGTGAGCCTAAAGAAATTTCAGAAAATGTTGATGAAGTTTTATTTGGAATGAATGTTGAAATACTTAAAGCTGAACCTAGTAATTGGTTTTATATAAGAACTCATTACAAATATGAGGGATATATAAATGGAGAAAATCTGATTATTGATGATATTAACTCAAAACTATGGAATAGAGAAAAAAATACTGTGGTATTAAACTCATTTGCAGATGTACTAAACAAACCTGAGGCTTCTGGATATCAAATAGCAAGATTAACGAAGGGTGGTAACTTGATTTCAACTAATGAAATCAGTGAAAATAAAAGATTCGTAAAAGTTAAATTACCAGATTCAAGAATAGGATGGATTAGAAAAAGTTTTATATCAAAAATAATAAATACCTATGATATAAAAGATGAAGAAAACTTAAGAAAGAATTTAACTAAAGCTGCAATAAGCTATTTAGGAACTCAATACAGGTGGGGTGGGAAAACACCTCTTGGAATTGATTGTTCAGGTCTCTGCTCAATGGCTTACATGCTAAATGGAATACTTATTTATAGAGATGCTAAGATAAAAAAAGGCTTTCCAATCAAAGAAATATCATTTGAAAAACTAAAGCCAGGGGACTTGATATTTTTTCCCGGTCATGTAGCTATGTATTTAGGAAATGGAAATTATGTTCATTCATCAACCAGTAATGATATAGTTAAAATAAATAGTTTTAATGATAAATCAGAAAATTATAATGAATATTTATTCAAAAGTCCTAAGAAGTTTGGAAGCATATTTTAAAATAAAATCTTAAATTTATTTTTATAATTTTCCCTGTTAATATAGGTATATAAATTGTCTACTAAGCTTGTAAGAGACTTATATATAAGTTGGCAGATTTAGCCGCAATGAGTAATTTTTTGAATAATAATAGTATTAAAATAGTTAAATTTTATATTGCAATTATTATAATTTTTCAATATAATGTAAATTGTTGGTAAAAAATGTTTTTGGAGGAAGGGGGCTATATAATGGATGAATTAAGATATAAATTGATAAACCTTATAGACGAAAAAGGATTGTTGAATGAAAAAACAATATCAGTTAGTCAAGAATTGGACAACCTTATTGTGCATTATTATAAAACTAATTATCAGCTAATTGGTAAGTAAAAATATATAAATTTTAATAAGTATCTATAATAAGATACTTTTTTTATTCTTAAGCAATGGATATAGTAGCCTTTCCCTATAGTAGCTTATATGAAAACGATTATCTAAAAGCGTCATAATACTATTCTGAGTCGTATTACGAAATATAATATTGATATGCATATTAACTATATAAAGTTAAGTATTATTTTTAGTTTTATTATGTAAAAGTTAGGTAGTATTATGCTATTGACAGCATAATAATCCAAGTATAGTATTATATTTAATTATGATAAAATGTTTACATGACATGAAAGGTGTGTTAATGGATGAAAGCGTTATTAATAGGTGGAACAGGAAGAATTAGTCTAGCTATTTCAAAGTTATTAATCAAAAAAGGATGGGATCTTTATTTACTTAATCGTGCTAATCGCTCAACTGAGCTTGAAAGTGCTAAAGTAAATTTTATAGTTTCTGACGTTAATGATGAAGAAAAGGTACAAGGCTTATTAAGCGGAATGGAGTTTGACGTTGTAGCAGATTTTATAGCATTTACACCAGATCAACTAGAAAGAGATTACAGATTATTTAAGGGCAGAACAAAGCAATTTATTTTCATAAGTTCAGCTTCAGCTTATCAAAAACCACTATGTGATTACAGAGTTAACGAAGGCACACCACTTTCAAATCCTTACTGGGATTATTCTAGAAATAAGATTGCCTGCGAGGAATATTTAATTAAATTATATAGAGAAGAAGGATTCCCAATTACCATAGTTAGACCAAGTCATACATATGATGAACGTTCTATTCCATTTGCTGTTACTGGCAATAATGGAAGCTGGCAGGTTGCAAAAAGAATGTTAGAAGGAAAACCTGTTATTATTAATGGTGATGGAACATCATTATGGACTATGACTCATAATAGTGATTTTGCAAAAGGTTTTGTTGGATTAATGAGTAATATACATGCAATTGGTGAAGCAGTTCAAATAACTTCAGATGAGACCTTAACTTGGAATCAGATTTATCAAACAATAGCTGATGCTTTAGGTGTGAAATTGAATGCTTTTTACGTTTCATCAATGTTTTTAGATGTTTGCAGCGATCAAGATTTTAAGGGAGGACTCATTGGAGATAAAGCCAATTCAGTTGTATTTGATAATTCAAAATTAAAACGTCTTGTACCAGAGTTTGTAGCTACAACACGATTTGATCAAGGAATAAGAAAAACAATTGAATATGTTTTAAAACATCCTGAGTGCCAGACTTTGGATAAAGAATTTGATAACTGGTGCGATAAGGTCATTTCAGTATTGAATAAAGCTGTTGAAGAAATAAATGATTAATAAAAAATAAGGTGCTACACGGCACCTTATTTTTTATTATATATATAAATTCTGCTATTAAAGCAAATATGCATTACTAAATTTAAATAGTCATCTATATAATGATAATGAGGTGATTGTATTATGAGTTTTAAAGAAACATTTAAACAAATGAAAGCTGAAAAAGATAAAAAACTTCAGGAGAAGATTGAGAAATTAGATGATGATGAATTAAAAGAGTTCAGCAAGCTGAAATATAAAACACACTTGCAATTAATTCTGGCAGGAGTTATATGCCTTATATTTGGAGTATTTATATCACCTTTATTACTGGTATCTGTCATATTTTTTGTATTAGGCTTTATATGGATGGGTACTCATTGGCAACAAATAAAAGATGAGTACGATAGTAAAAGGCACATTAATAGAAAATTTTAAGATAAACCTAAAAGCGCTTACTAAATAAGTAGGTGCTATTTTTTTATTCTTACGAGGAATTTATAATAACGAAAATTTATATACCTATACAAAAGTATATTTGTCATATACAATATAGTTTGAAATTATTTATAATTAGGAGTTTTATAAGATGAAATACTTTTTTGCACCATTAGAAGGTGTTACTGGATACATATATAGAAATGCATATCAAACTTTCTTTGGAGGAATTGATAAATACTTTATGCCCTTTATCTCACCGACTAAGAATAAAGGATTTACTTCTAGAGAATTGAATGATGTAATACCTGAACATAATCAAGGAATTCCTGTTATTCCTCAAATACTTACAAATAATTCCGAATACTTCATTTATACAGTAAATGAATTGATTAAATTTGGCTATGATGAGATTAACTTAAACTTAGGATGCCCATCTGGCACAGTTGTAGCCAAACATAAAGGTTCAGGATTTCTATCACAAAGAAAGGAGCTTGATGAATTTTTAGAAGACACATTCTCAAAAACGTCAGTGAAGATTTCTATAAAAACAAGAATCGGAAAAGAATCTCCAGAAGAATTTTATGATTTAATTGAGATCTTTAACAAATATCCTATAGATGAACTTATTATTCATCCAAGAATACAAACAGACTTTTATAAAAATAAGCCTAATATGAAGGTATTTGATGATGCACTAGCATTAAGTAAAAATCCTGTTTGTTATAATGGTGACATTTTTAATATGAGCGACTATGAGAAATTAATAGAAAACCATCAATGTTTAGATAAAGTAATGTTAGGACGAGGACTTATTGCAAACCCAGCATTAATACGAGAAATAAAAAATAATCATAGTTTAAATAAACTGGAGCTGAAAGCTTTTCATGATACGGTTCTTAGAGGGTATAAAGAAATACTTTCTGGAGATAAGAATGTATTGTTTAAAATGAAAGAACTTTGGTTTTATATGATACATATGTTTATAGAAAATGATAAATATGCAAAGCAAATAAGAAAGACAGAGCGATTAAGCGATTATGAAATAATTGTAGCAAACCTATTTCAAGAACTTGATATAGATGAAACGCCTCTACGAGGATTTAAATCTAATTAATAATAAAATGCTTTAATTATTATAAAAATGATAGCAACTAATGGTATTGCTATCATTTAATTTGTGCTTCTAAATATAGTTTCCGTATTTATATAAATGATAACAATGCTTTATTTATGATTATTTTTGTTAGAGATATGATCATTATCATGTTTATCTTCTTTAGTTCTGTCAGTATTGCTTTTATCATTCTTATTCTTATTATATTGAGAAGAACCCATAACTTTCACCACCTTACTTTAGTTTTATTATTTACGCAAAAACGCCAGGATATTCATTCATTTTTATAGTGATAGAAATCTGAAAATATTAGCATAATGTTAAATACATAGAATAAGTAGTTCAAGATACAATTATTTTTTATAAATGGAGACCTTACGAATTTTATATTTTAGAATCTTTCTATTTTTCGAATTTTTGAGGAAAAAAGAGGATTTTTATATTGAAAAATTTAACCAATAATGATATTCTTAATTATATGATAAGTAATTTCATTTAGGAGGTGGCATTATTAATATTTGTAGTTTAAATCCAGGAGAAAAAGGAATAATTTCATCAATTAAAGGAGATTCAAAATTAATTAAAAGGTTATTTGCGTTAGGATGTATTGAAGGAACTGAAGTTGAGCTAAAGAGAGCAGCACCACTTGGAGATCCTGTTATTATAAATTTTAGAGGATTTGATTTGGCTATAAGAAAAAAAGATGCTAAAAACATTTTATTGAAAAGAGCATAGTGTTACAATATATTATTATAGATACAAAATCCAATTATTACCAGAGTGAGGGAGACGTAAAAAATGATCAATGTAGCATTACTTGGTAATCCCAATGTAGGAAAAACAACGTTATATAATGCACTTACCGGTTCCAATCAATATGTTGGAAATTGGCCAGGCGTTACGGTAGATAAAAAAGAAGGTTTTCTTTTTGACGATATAAAAATAGTAGATTTGCCAGGAATATATGCCATGGATACATTCTCAAATGAAGAAAAAGTATCTAAGAGTTATTTAGAAGAAGGCAATGTGGATTTAATATTAAACATTGTAGATGCATCTAATCTCAATAGAAATTTATATCTTACCACCCAGCTTAAGCAATTTAATATTCCAATTGTAATGGCACTAAATATGATTGATATTTCTGAAAGCAAGGGAATAACAATTGATTATGATAAGCTTTCTAAAGAATTGGATGTAGAAGTAATTCCTATTGTTGCAGGGAAAAATATAGGAATTAGTAAAATTAAAGAGCGATTAAAGAACGGTAATTTTAAAGAACCTTTAAATAATAAAAAATATAGGTTCTCTTCTGAGAAAGATGCATATATTTTTATAGAGGATGTATTAAAATCCTGTATCACAAAAAGAGCTGAGAATCAAGAAACTATTACTGAAAAATTAGATAAGTTTATATTGCACCCATTTCTAGCATATCCAATTTTTTTGCTATTAATGGCTTTGATGTTTCAACTTACGTTTGCGTGGATTGGACAACCTATTTCTGACTTGCTGGACAATATTTTAAATGAACTGATTATACCAGGAGCTAGAGAAATGCTTTCAGGTTCATCTCCATGGTTCAGTTCTCTTATAGTCGATGGAATAATTTCAGGAGTTGGAGGAATTATAGTATTATTACCAATAATACTGGTTCTATTTATCTGCATAACCATACTAGAAGATAGTGGATATATGGCAAGAGTAGCATTTATGATGGATAAATTAATGAGAAAAATGGGACTTTCGGGGAAAGCATTCATTCCCATGATAATAGGCTTTGGATGTACTGTACCAGCAATAATGACAGCAAGAACGTTAGAAAGTGAGAAAGATAGAAAGCTTACTGCGCTTCTTGTTCCATTTATGTCGTGTAATGCAAGACTTCCGGTTTATACAGTTTTTGCAGCAGTATTTTTTAAATCACATAGAGGATTAGCAGTATCCTCGCTATATTTACTTGGAGTAATGGTTGCATTTTTACTTGGTATTCTATTTAAAAACACATATTTTAAGAAGGATGAAGAACCGTTTATAATTGAAATTCCAGAATATAAAATGCCAAAAGTTAATTCGGTCTATAAGCAGACATTGGATAAAGCCAGTGGATTTTTAAAGAAAGCTTCAACTATTATATTTGCAATGAGCGTATTAGTATGGTTTCTATCGAACTTTAGTATTCATGGGATGGTTGATCAGGTTGATGATAGTATATTAGCATCGATTGGAAGTGTACTTGCACCGATATTTAAACCATTGGGCTTTGGAAATTGGCAGTCGGCAGTATCACTTCTTTCAGGGCTATTAGCAAAGGAATCTGTTTTAGCTTCAATGCAGGTAATTTTCTCAGGAGATTTAGCAGTTGTTTTACCACTGCACTTTTCTACTATTTCTGCTTATGCTTTTTTAGTATTTGTATTACTGTATACTCCATGTATCTCTACAATTGGTACTATGCAAAAGGAATATGGAACAAAGTTTACATTGTTTTCCGTACTTTTTCAATTAATCGTTGCATGGATTGCAGCATACTTTGTGTATAATGCAGGCGGTTTGATTATTAATTTGCTTCGCATGTATTTAAGAATAAATAATATGTTTTTTTGATATATGTAGTTTAAAAATAACGTTATTAATTGTATATTTTTATTGATTTAAGAAGGTGATTTTAAATGTTAGAGATAACAATTACCATAGCTATTGTATTTATTGCAGGATGTATTATAGTTAAATCATTTAAGAATTCTTCAAAAGGCAAGTGTGATTGTGGTTGTAAAAATTGCAAAGCCAAAGAAACTTGCTCTAGTAAAAGCAATATTTCAATAAAGAAGTGAACTTAACACATGATATGTCTTATATGAAATGCTAAGTATAAATACAGATAGAAACGATATTCCACTAAGATAATAAATATTTTAGTGGAATATTTTATTTTATTAGAAGATTTATAGTATAATAGCAAAATGAACATACTTTAACAAAAGATTACAAAGAATAGGAGTACATAAGATGACTTATAAAACACATTTAAATGGTGGGATATTAGCGGGGCTTTATATTATAGGCTCTAAGATTATAAATGTTCCTATAATACCTTCAATAATATTTTTAGGGGGAGCAGTACTAGGAAGTTTACTTCCTGACATTGATCATAAAAACAGCTATATTGGTAAAAAAACTAAAGGCGTATCTAAAACTATAAATAAGCTGGCAGGGCATAGAAAATTATTTCACGCCCCGTTTTTATATTTGCTGCTATATTCATTAAGCATTGGCGCATCTTTGCAGGAATTAATACTGATTGGTTTGAAGGGGATTTTTATTGGTATACTATCGCATTTGATTTTAGATAGTTTTACGATTGGAGGACTTCCGTGGTTTTTCCCTTTAAGTAAGAAAAAATTTTCATTAGGGAATATTAAAACTAATAGTAAACTTGAAGAAATATTTTGCGGAATTTTACTTTTTACAAATGTAATTATAGTTCTAGATATATTTAAAATAACCTCAATCTTTACCTTTACACAACATTTTAGACAATAAATAAGAGCTGAATAAAGTGAAGAATAGTTCATTTTATCCAGCTCTTATTAGTTTAGTACAACACATTAACGAATACATATAACTCTATTAATATTATTTCATTAAATTTAAATTGGATTTATTAGTATCCTTTAGCTCATTTATAGCCAATCCACAGTAGAGCAACGTAACCATATAAAATATAACCGAAAAATAATCAACATATATTCCAGCTATAAGCAATAAAGATTGAAGTAATAGTGGAAGTGTCATTGCGTAAAAACTTAACGTGCATGATCTAGAATAGTTTAATCTAACTTTCATAAGCGATCCTAGTAATAACGTAAGAGGTCCAAAAAATAAAAAAACTATAATCAAATTATCACAAAAATTAAATATTGGCTTAAATAACATGATAGTTATCGGCAAAATTATGTTTAATCCTGATAATTCGCTTAGAAAAACTTCATTATTTACATATAAACTATTGAAATCAGAAAATGAAGCATTTCCAATTGTTCTATAATTCTTTTTAACAAAAAATCCATTTGAATCAATGAATATACCATCCTTATAATTAGCTAAAACCGATGAATTCGTTTTTCCAGTAGTATCGACAATAATCATATAATAATTAGGTTTATCATCTTCTTCATCTGTTCCCGCATCTTCCAAGCCAATAGATTCAGAAGTATCTCCTGTATCAGAATTTAATAAAGTCATTTTATTAAATATAGATGCATACTCCGATACAAAATCAAATAAAAGATCTCCTGTATGTTTATAATAAATAGTTTCTTTAGAATCAACTGTTAATAAACCGTCCTTAAGTTCAAAGTCAGGAGCAGTTTCAACAAGATTATTTTGCATAGTGGATATCTCCGAAGTAATTAACGCTACATCTTTGAAATTGGTTAGAGTCGAAAATATTAATGTAACTAAAAAAATATATAAGATTGATCTTCCTAATCCTTGCTTTAAAAAATCTTTATAGGCGGAAAAATCAAAAAAGCTATACGCAAATTTATGCCTAAATCCCAGTTTGGTTTCCAAAAAATGACCTCCTTAAATTTTGAAAAGATTAATTGTTTCTTGATAATTATAGCACATTACTTAAATAATGTAACAGAAAGTTTGCATATTAAAACGAAATATGGTATTATTGACCTTGTAAATTTCATATGGACAGTTCATTAAGACCATCCTGTCCTTAAACAAAACTAGGCATTTTAATTTTAGATTTAAGAGAATTTAAGGTTAATTTTGTGTTGCTAGTTTTTAGTCATGCAGAATTAGCCTTTTTTATTTCTTAGAAATTCATAATAATGTTAAATCTGTTGATAACTTATTATGAGGAAGATATTCAATTAGGTTTATTATTAGATTTTATTATAATTACAAATAAATTAATTATTATACAGTGAAGTAAGGAGAATTATATGTTTAAAATAAAAAGTGAAGTACAATTTGATATGGCCCATTATTTAAGTGGTTATAATGGTAAATGCTCAAATATTCATGGGCATAGATATAGATTAATTGTTAAGTTAAAGTCTGAAACATTACATTCAGATGGACAGCTTAGAGGGATGGTTGATGATTTTTCTAATTTTAAAGAGGCTTTAAAAGAAATTGCTGAAATATTTGACCATAAGCTTATTTTAGAGGACAATGAGGAAGGCAGAACTTTAGCCGAAAAATTTAAAGAGCTTACGAACGATTTTAATACCTATTTTGTATCTTACAGGCCAACAGCAGAGGAAATGTCCAGGGATATTTTTAATAGGCTAAAGGAAAAAGGATTGCCTGTATGTGAAGTAGAATTGTTTGAAACTCCAAATAATAGCTGCATATATACAGAAGATTAATTGGAGGTATATAAAAATGTTTAATGTTATAGAAAAATTTCTATCAATAGACGGGGAAGGCCCAACGTCAGGAGAAATTGCTACATTTATAAGATTTCAAGGCTGTAATTTAAGATGTTCTTGGTGTGATACTACTTATTCATGGGATAAGGGCAATATCTCAGAATTTTTAAGTATTGAAGAAATATACAATTACATAAAGGAAAATAAGGCAGTAAATGTTACTTTGACTGGTGGTGAACCACTTATTCAAGAAAATATAGATAAACTTTTAAGTGTATTAAATTGTGATAATAATTTAAAGATACATATAGAAACTAATGGATCTGTAGATATAGAACCTTTTAAGAAAAAGCATTTAAATGATAATATAAGTTATATTATAGATTTCAAGTTACCAAGCAGTAAAATGACAGATAAAATGAACTTAAATAATTTAAAAGTTGTAGGCAAAAATGATGTTTATAAATTTGTAGTCGGCAGTCATGAAGATTTAAAAATGGCTTATGAAATAATTAAGAAATATGACTTGATATCTAAGTGCTTGGTTTATTTAAGTCCTGTTTCGGGAAATATAGATATGCAGGATATTGTTGAGTTTATGAAAGAAAATAAATTAAACAATGTCAAATTGCAGGTACAGCTTCATAAAATTATTTGGAATAAGAATACAAGGGGAGTTTAAAAATATAGTTATCTCCAGATTCTATTCGGTCAGTATACTTTATATTGTTTGAATAGAAATCGTCCTAGTAATTAAAAAATAAAACATGCGATTAGATTAGGTTATAATGTGAGGAGGCTTTAAAATGCCAAAGAAGATAGATACTAAAAAGATAGAGGAATGTATAAGAGAAATATTAATTGCATTGGGAGATGATCCAAACAGAGAGGGATTATTGGATACACCAAAAAGAGTTGCTAAAATGTATGAAGAAGTTTTTGAGGGAATGACACATACAAATGAAGAAATAGCAAAAATGTTTGGAACTACCTTTGAAAATGAAGATACAATTTCTGAAATTAATAATAACATGGTTGTAGTAAAAGATATACCAATACACAGTTACTGTGAGCATCACTTGGCGCTAATGTATAATATGAAAGTTTCTGTAGTTTATATACCTAAAGAAAAGATAATCGGACTTAGCAAGATTTCAAGAATAGCAGATATGGTTGGAAGGAGACTTCAGCTTCAAGAACGTATAGGAAGCGATATAGCAGAAATTGTTTCATTTGTTACAGGCAGCAACGATGTTGGTGTTCTTATTACTGGAGAACATGGATGCATGACTTCAAGAGGTATAAAAAAGCCTGGAACACTCACAACCACTACAACTTTTACTGGAAGTTTTAAAACTAATGATATGTTAAGGCAGGAAGCTATATTAATTATGAAATAACTAATTTGAAACTAAATAAATTGAAATATATAAAAGTTTGGGAGGAATTTAATATGAATAAGAAGGCGGTAGTTGTATTTAGCGGGGGACAAGATTCTACAACATGTTTATTTTGGGCACTTAGGGAATTTGATGAGGTAATTGCTGTTACTTTTAATTATAATCAGAAGCATAAGAAAGAAATAGAATGTGCAACTGATATAGCTAAAGAATTAGGTATAGAGCATCATATATTAGATATGGGATTACTTAATCAATTAGCACCAAATGCGCTTACAAGAGATGATATAGAAATAAAGGCTGGTGAAAATGGTTCACTGCCATCAACTTTCGTTGAAGGACGTAATATGCTATTTTTAACTTTCGCAGGAGTACTTGCAAAAGTTAAAGGAGCACGACATATTGTAACTGGAGTATGCGAAACAGATTTTAGCGGATATCCTGACTGCAGAGATGTATTTATAAAGTCTCTTAATGTCACTTTGAATTTAGCCATGGATTATGAGTTCGTAGTTCACACGCCTTTAATGTGGATTGACAAAGCTGAAACATGGAAAATGGCAGATGAATTTGGAAAATTAGATTATGTAAGAGAAAAAACTCTTACTTGTTATAATGGCATAATCGGAGATGGTTGTGGAGAATGCCCAGCGTGTAAGCTTAGACAAAGAGGATTAGAACATTATTTAGAGAGTAGGAAAAAATAATTTTTGCATAAAGTTTTATTTAAAGGAGAAGAACAATGAGTGAAAGCGGAAGAAAATCAAAGGAACTTGAAGGATTATCACTTCTGGGAAACCAAGGAACAAAATATGATTATGGCTATAATCCTGGCGTATTAGAGGTCTTTGAGAATAAACATCCTGATAATGATTATTTTGTAAAATTTAATTGCCCAGAATTTACAAGTCTTTGTCCAATAACAGGCCAGCCTGATTTTGCTACAATTTATATTAGCTATATACCAAATATAAAAATGGTAGAAAGCAAGTCTTTAAAACTATATTTATTTAGTTTTAGAAATCATGGAGACTTTCATGAAGATTGTATGAATATAATCATGAAGGATTTAATAAAACTTATGGATCCTAGATATATAGAAGTTTGGGGTAAATTTACTCCAAGAGGTGGTATAAGCATAGATCCATATTGCAATTATGGAATGAAGGGTACAAAATATGAAGAAATGGCAAACTATAGAATGATGAATCATGATATGTATCCAGAAAAAGTAGACAACAGATAATTAAAACGGTTTACAACTCACGGTTTACAGTTATAGAAGAAAAGTCTATGACTTTTCTTAATATTTAAATTTATCTAATTATCATTAAGTGAAAATTTATTTATATTAGTACACTTAATCATAGATACATTTTTCAAAC
The DNA here is from genome assembly GCF_000230835.1 of Clostridium sp. DL-VIII. NCBI lineage: Bacteria > Bacillati > Bacillota > Clostridia > Eubacteriales > Clostridiaceae > Clostridium > Clostridium sp. DL-VIII. Next base: position 3,679,582 of record NZ_CM001240.1, on the reverse strand, counting down.
TCCTTTGGAGTTTGTTCATAAACTGTAAATTGTTAATTGTACATTGTTAACTGAATAAAGGTGGTTTTAAAAATTGAGTAAGGTTATTGTTATAGGCGCAGGCCCAGCAGGTATGATGGCTGCACTACATGCAGCAAAAAAACATGAGGTAATATTACTAGATGGTAATGAGAAACTTGGAAGAAAGCTTTTTATTACTGGTAAAGGAAGATGTAATGTAACTAACGCAAAGGATATATCAGAATTTTTTGATTATATTCCTGGTAATCCACATTTTCTATATAGTTCATTGTATAGTTTTACTAATAATGACACTATGGACTTTTTTGCAAATGAAGGAATTAAATTAAAGATTGAACGTGGTGATAGAGTTTTTCCTGAGTCTGATAAATCTTCAGATATAATAAAAGGTTTAGCTAATGCTTTAAGTAGAACAAATGTAAAAATTAAATTAAATTCAAGAGTAACAAATATAAAATTAAAAAATAAAATAATAACAGGTCTTGAAATAAACAATAAAGAGACTTTAAGTGGAGATTATTATATTATAGCAACAGGTGGAGCGTCGTATCCTCTTACAGGATCAAGAGGTGAAGGTCAAAAATTTGCGCAAATGCTAGGACATAATATTGTTCCATTAACTCCAGCATTAGTTCCAATTGAAATTGTAGATGCTAAAACTAAAGAACTCATGGGATTATCTTTAAAGAATGTGGAAGTAACTGTTAAAGAAAATGATAAAAAGGTTATCTATAAGAATTTTGGCGAAATGCTATTTACACATTTTGGAGTTTCTGGTCCTATTATATTAAGCGGCAGCAGGTTCATAGAAAAAGGTAAAAGCTATAGATTATATATTGATTTAAAGCCAGGTTTAAATCTAGGTGAATTAGATAAGCGTATTCAAAAGGATTTTAATAAGTATATTAATAAAGACTTCAAGAATTCTTTAGATGATCTTTTACCTCAGAAGTTAATACCTATGATCATTAATATATCTGGAATTTCAGAAAATAAAAAAGTAAATGAGATAACTAAAGATGAAAGAAAAAATTTGGTTAAATCAATAAAGGAACTAGCTTTTGATATAAAGGGCTTAAGGCCAATTGATGAAGCTATTGTGACTTCAGGAGGAGTAGATGTAAAAGAAATTGATCCTTCAACAATGAAATCCAAAATAATCGAAAATCTTTCATTTGCAGGAGAAGTAATGGATGTAGATGCTTTTACAGGTGGATATAATGTTCAGATTGCTTTTTCGACAGGCTTTATTGCTGGAACTAATATTTAGCAAGATAAAAATATTTTCTTGTTTGAATTGATAAAAAATTATATAATCTTATAGTAGACGTAAATTATGGGATACAGAAATGAGGAGAACGATTTGAAAATTTCAGTAGCAATAGACGGACCAGCAGGAGCAGGGAAAAGTACTATAGCAAAATTAGTTGGTAAGAGATATAATCTAATGTATATAAATACAGGAGCAATGTACAGGGCGGTAGCATTAAAATCAAAAGAAAATAACTTGCAGCCAGAAAATGTTGATGAAATTTGCACTCTAATAAAGGAAATGGAAATGCATTTTGAAAATGATGATTTAATATTAAATGGTGAAAATGTACAAGATAAAATAACAACACCAGAAATAAGTAGTATCGTATCAAATTATGCCAGCATTCCGGAGATTAGGGCTATGCTTGTTAGACTTCAACAGGAGATGTCAAATAAATTTGATGTAATTATGGATGGAAGAGATATCGGGACAGTTGTTTTAAAAGATGCAAGTTTCAAGTTCTTTTTAACAGCAAGTCCAGAAGAAAGAGCTAAAAGAAGATTTAATGAATTACATGCTAAAAACATAGAATGCTCATATGATCAAATTTTAAAGGGCATAATAGATAGAGATTATATTGATACCCACAGAGCTGCTGATCCTTTAAGAAAAGCTGACGATGCCATAGAAATAGACACTACTAGTCTAGATATTGATGGGGTTGTGAATGCAATTACTGAATACATAAGAAAAGAAAACTAGCAAGGAGGCTACGATGCGTGAAGTTGTTTTAGCTCAAAATGCAGGATTTTGTTTTGGAGTTCAAAGAGCTGTAGATGAGGCCATTAAAATTCAAGAAGAACATAATAAAAAAATTTATACTTTAGGACCATTAATACATAATAATGATGTTGTAAAGTATCTAGAAAGCAATAATATTTTTTCTATAGAATTTGAAGATATAGGTAGACTGGGTAAAGGTGACGTAATCGTTATAAGATCTCATGGTGTATCTGAGGCGATTATAGATGCACTTGAAAAAAAGGAATTAACTGTTATAAATGCTACATGTCCTTTTGTAGCGAATATTCAAAAAAAAGTTAAGAAATATTCAAAAGAGGGATATCATATAGTAATATTAGGAGATAAAAATCATCCAGAAGTTATAGGTATAAACGGATGGTGTGATGATAAAGCCATTATAACCAAGGATGGTACCTTTGAAGACAAAGTACCACATAAGGTATGTCTAGTAGCTCAAACTACTGAGAAATTAAAAAATTGGGAAGAAACTTTAAGAAATTTAAGTTGTGTAAATGAAGTATTAGCCTTTAATACTATTTGTGCAGCAACAGATGTCAGACAAAAAAGTGCAAGTAAAATATCAAAAGAAACAGATGCTATGATAGTAATTGGCGGAAAAAATAGTTCAAATACAACTAAATTATATCAAATCGCCAAAGAAAATTGTGAAAATACAATTCACATTGAAAATGCAAAAGATCTGCCAGAAAATTTAATAAAAAATAATAATATTAAAAAAATAGGAGTTACAGCTGGTGCATCAACACCAGATTGGATTATTAGGGAGGTACTAGATATTATGAATACAGAAAATAATAATTTTGAAGATCAATTATCATTAATGAACGAATTAGACAAGAGATTTGCTATTGGTGATGAAGTTCAAGGAGAAATACTTTCAAAAACTAGAGATTCTATTTTAGTTTCACTTGTAGGATATAAATCAGATGGGATTATTCCTTTTTCTGAGTTATCAGCTAAAGAAGATCCTATAACACTTTCTGAAAAGCTTAATGTTGGAGATAATATTACAGCTAAGGTAATAAAATTACAAAATAGCGATGGATATGTAGTATTATCAAGATTGGAATATGAAAGAGAAGAGGCTTTTAAGGAACTTGAAGAAATGTTTGCAAAAAACAGTACTTTTGAAGTTAGTATAAAAGAAGCTAAGGAAAAAGGGTTAATTGCTGATTATAAGGGTGTTAGAATCTTTATACCAGCATCTCAGATCGATATAAGGTTTACTGAGGATAAAAATCAATTCGTAGGGAAAAACCTAGAAGTAAAGTTAATAGATTTTTCTCTAAAAAATCCAGTGAAAATAGTGGCATCAAGAAGAATCATTTTAGAAGTAGCAAAAGATGCGGAAGATTCTAAGGCTTGGGAGAAATTCAACCTTGGTGATATTGTAAAAGGTGAAGTAAAAAGATTTACAAACTTTGGCGCATTTGTTGAAGTAAATGGTATAGATGGACTATTACATTTATCTCAAATATCTTGGAATCATGTTAAAAATGTAAGTGATGTACTTAAAGAAGGTCAAATAATTGATGTTAAGATAATAGGTCTTGATAAGGAAGCAAAAAAATTATCTTTAAGCATGAAAGAACTTATGCCTAAGCCATGGGAAAATGTTAAAGAAAAATATCCTGAAGAATCAATAGTGCTTGGAAAAGTTGTAAGACTTAATGATTTTGGAGCATTTGTTGAATTAGAACCAGGTGTAGATGGATTAGTTCATATTTCTAAGATTTCACATAGCAGAATAGAACATCCATCAGAAGTATTAAAAGTTGGTCAAGAAATAAAAGCAAAAATTTTAAGTGTTGATGAAGAAAATAAGAGAATCAGCCTAAGTATAAAAGATATTTAATTTGTAGAAAGAAGGAAGTTATTCCTTCTTTTTATTTATATGTATGACATCCTGGAAATTTGAAGTATAATTGTATTACGCTAAAATGATTAATATGATTCTTATATATAGGAAGGATAGCAAGAATATGAAAAAGAATAAAGTTACAAATATAAGAACTTTAGTGGAAACTAAATTTTTAAAATTATATGAAGCAGAATATGAAAATAAAGTTGGAAATACTAGAACTTGGACCATTGCTTCAAGGAAAGATAAGGATACTATTCAAAAGAATTTTTTTGAGAAGAAGGAAGATAATGTAGATGCTGTAATAATTGCAGCCTTTCATAAAGAGAAAAAGAAATTAGTCATAATAAAACAGTTCAGAATACCAATTAATGATTATATTTATGAATTAACTGCAGGTCTTATTGATCCAGGAGAAGATGCTAAGAGTACGATTAGTAGAGAATTGATGGAAGAAACAGGTTTAAAATTAGTAAATATAATCAAAAATAAAGGTAAAGAAAAAGTATATGTATCACCTGGCATGACTGATGAATCATTAGCTTTTGTATATTGCATTTGTGAAGGCGAAATAAGCGATGAACATTTAGAAGACGATGAATGTATTGAAGCAATATTAGTTTCTCAGGAAGAAGCTAAGAAGCTTATACAAAGCGATGAAAAGTTTGATATTAAATGTTTTTTACTTCTTCAAAGTTTTGCATTAATAGGAGAAAATTTATTTGAAGAATAATATAACCGCAAAAAAGAGATCCTATATGTGAATTAAAATGATCACATATAGGATCTCTTAATATTTGAATTAATGCATAAATGAATTTGCAATAAAATATAACAAGAAAATTAGTGGAGTAATATACATGGATATTGATAGCTGCTTATCTTTTTTATTACACAATTTGCAGATAGGATAAAGTATAAATCCAAAGGCAATTCCATCTATAATACTATATGTTAGCGGTATAGAAATTATAGTAATAAAACTCGGAATGAGTTCACTAAAATCATCAAAATTTAAATTTCTTAGATTTTGAGCCATTAAACATCCAAGAATAATAAGTATTGGTGCTATTGCTGCATTTGGAATTAGTGAAATTAATGGTATAAAGAATATTGATACTAAAAACAAAATTCCAGCAGCTAAAGATGTAAGTCCTGTTTTGCCACCAGCTGATATCCCAGCAGTTCCTTCTACAGCAGAAACAGTTGGACTAGATCCCAAAAGCGCAGAGGTTATAGTAGAAAATGATACTGCAATTAAAGCTTTTGAAGCTGCTTCAGATCTGTTTAGCATTCCTGCAACCTGACTTTGGATAATTCCTATATTTTCAAAAACTAGTACTAGCGTTAATGAAAAAGTTCCTATCCAAAATTTAATTTTCCCAAGAGAAGCAAAATCTAAATGGAAAAAGATGTCCTTATAGTTATTAAAGTCTGGCATGGAATAAGTTACATTATGAATATCGATAATTCCAAAGCAAACAGAAATCATTGTCCCTAAAATAATAGAAATTAGAAAACTCCCTGGTACTTTCTTTAGAAATAGCACAAGTGTTAATATCATAATTATAATAAATGCTAATACTTCTGGACTCGTAAGATCCCCCAGCTTAAGTAATGTGGTCGTATCCGAAACTATTAATTTAGATTTTTGAAGCCCAATAAACGTGATAAAAAGTCCTATACCTATGGTAATAGATTCTTTCAAATTATTAGGTATAGCTCTTACCAAAATGGTACTTAATGGGGTTATTGCAATAATTACAAATAGAATTCCTGCAATAAACACCGAGGTTAAGGCCTCGTAAAAGGAAAGACCTAAAGTTTGTACTAATGTGTAAGTAAATAGTGCATTAATGCCCATACCAGGCACTATGATTAGAGGTGTGTTACTTATAAAAGCAACTAAAAGACATCCGACGACAGAAGTAAACACCGTAGCAATTATTAATGGATTAATATTCATTCCAGAATCACTTAATATACTTGCATTTACAATAATAATGTAAGCTGCTGCAAAAAATGATGTAAGCGCCGCAAGCATTTCACTTCTAAATGTGACATTGTTTTCTTGTAATTTAAATAATTTTTTCATCCTTTCAACTCAACTTTCAAATCTCCCTCACCCACCCGCATAAAACGCAATTAATATTATAACATCATTTAGTAATGTGTCAATAACATTTCCACTTATTCTTATAGTATAGATGAATAGATAGATTGATATTTGGAATTGGATAGTTAAAGTGCTATAATATAGTTTAATATTTTAAATTATAAAAGCAATTTGCAATAAAACAATTATTGGGAGGCAAGAAGATGTATACAAATTCAGAAAACATGAGAAAAGCTAATATAATGATAAACTCATTATGCATTTTTACTAAGCTTAAAGAAGATGAAGTGATAAAAAAGTATAAAATACTTCTAGATTATCTAAGTACAGACAAAATAGAAATAACGACAGCTATAAGCATATATAATGATTTCGCTTATGGATTGTTAAATAAAACTTATGGAAGCTCTTTAAAGAAGTATATTGTAGATTTAATGTTTCTAGAAAGCAATCCATTTACAGATATGATTGATCGTAATGATTTAGGCAATGATGGTATTATAGCTCAAGTTTCATACGAGCTATGCGCCCTTCAATTTATAAGTGGTATTAAAACTGAGAGTATAAAAGAAGAAATTTTACATAAAACTAATCCTTTAGATTTTGAAGAAGATATTGTTAAAAATCTAATTGCTTTTGATAAGGAGATATTACACTGTAATAGCAAGAAAGCAATTGATAAATTAAAAGTTAGTATTTTAAGCTCAGAAAAGTGGGATAAATGTCTTGAAAGCATTATGACATTTTATAAACAATATGGAACAGGAGAATTTGGACATTATAGAGCCTTTGTCTGGGAGCATGAGGATAATAATGAATATTTAAGAGGTATAGAAACACCAGATCCTATAAGATTAAAAGATTTAGTAGGGTATGAAGATCAAAAGGATATAATAATTGATAATACAAGACAATTTTTAAATGGTTATCCAGCCAATAATCTTTTGTTATACGGCTCAAGAGGTACTGGGAAATCATCAACTGTTAAAGCTATAACAAATGAATTCTATGATGAGGGTTTAAGACTTATAGAAGTAGATAAAAATAAGCTTGCTGATTTTACAAAGATAATACGAATACTAAAGAACAAAAATTTAAAATTTATAATATTTGTAGATGATTTAGTATTTGAAGAAGGAGAGGCGAGCTATTCAGCACTAAAGACTATTTTAGAAGGCGGTGTTGAAAATAGATCTAATAACATATTAATTTATGCAACTACAAATAGAAAGCATCTAGTAAAGGAAACCTTCAGTGAAAGAGCAGGAGACGATGTACATGCTAATGATGCAATAGAAGAAAAACTATCATTAGCAGATAGGTTTGGAATTACTGTATCATTCTATTCACCTGATCAAAAGGAATATTTAAAAATAGTTAATGGAATAGTTGAAGCAAGGGGAATTGAAGTCGATAAGGAATATCTTCGCGCTGAAGCACTAAAATGGGTAATGTGGTATAATGCACGTTCCCCAAGAACTGCTATACAATTTGTAAATTGGCTTGAGGGTAAATTGAATACCAAGTAATAATTTCTTTTTATTTTATGGACCCCTTTGTTTTTAAAATCGTGTTTGTGTTATTATATTATATTCTCTATAAAAGGCATACATAACTTTGCTCTCCTAACTAATAATATAAATTAGAAAGGAGATGATGCAATTGTCCAAAAATAAAAAAGATAAGTTAATTTTACAAACTGGTGAACTGTCTCAAAGCAAAGTTAAATCTTACGTTGAAAGAGAGCGAGATGATTTAAGAACAAAAAGAGTTTCTAGAGGCAAAGATATAACCATAAATAATAAATATTAAGGACATAACAAGCATTAAACAACTGCATAATTTAAAATATGACTGTAACACATATTTTAAGTCTATGCAGTTGTTCTGTTATTTTTAAATTTATGCTAGTATATATAATTTTATGAAAGTATGCTAATATATAAATAAATAGGGGATTAAATCAGAAAATTCAACAATTCGATTAATGGAAGGAAAGAGCTAATGGCAACAAATAGAAGCGCACCAGAAAATTTTTATTATGATAATGCTGAAAAGACTAATAAAAATTTTATTTATAAAAATCTTAAAAGAAGTAAATGTTATAATTGTAATTTTTCAAATTCAAATTTTGATTACGCTAGTTTAAGAGGAGCTCACTTTAAAAAATGTAATTTTTTTAGATGCAGTTTTAAAGGATCTGAATTTATTGGTTCAAATTTAAAAGGTTGTAAATTTAAAGAAGCAAAATTTGAAGACACTATATTTGAAGGAGTTAATTTAGATGGAGTAGATTTTAAAGATGCATCATTTAAAAATACTTTTTTTGTAGGCTGCGACTTATCTGAGGCTAAAAATATAAGTGAAGCTAAAAATGGAATTCGTATTTTTGACGAAATGCCTGATATTAATATAGATGAAGATTTAGAAAAACTAGTGCTTGGACTAATGGATAATGAATTTATTAAAAAGTCAAGAATCTTTGATACAAAGGATGGAAAGATAAATACATTGACAATGATGATTTTAGGCGAAAAGTTTGATGAGAATACTTTAAGTGAAGGGCTTAACTATATTAAGTATGAGATAGATAGAGATTTTTACACACTTAGTTATGTTATTAGATTAATTCAAAATATGTAAATATCATATTTTTCAGTATAAAATATTTAAGGGGATGAATTTTATGAATGAAAAATCAAATGAGAAGAAAATATCTCTTACGGAGGAGCAAGCATCAAGAGCAGCGGAGACTTTAATAAATGCATGGCTTAGAAATGATGATACTATTACATATGTACCTAAAGATAATACTAAAAAATAATAAAATTTTAAGATAAGTAAATTTAAAGAGTAGCAGTTTTTTTGTTAAAATACTTCTACTCTTTAAAATTTAAACATAATTATAAATTCACCATTATATAAAATTGAGGTAAAACTGTAATCGTAAAAATAAACTTGTAATTTATCAATATAATTTGAATATTTTATTATAACACTAATAATTTATAATTAATGTTTTTGGAGGAAATATTAAAATGAAGAATAATAATCTTGCAAAAACAACAAAGAATTATTCCTTAAATACTCTAAAAATAGAAAGCAAAAATACTATAGATTATAAAATATATACTCCTGAAATAATGAAAAAATACAAATATGATTTTAAAATGATACTAAGATTTACAAATGATAAAGATAAAACTAAATTTATTATGTACAATAAAGTGAAGAAATGGTTTAAAAACGAAAAAATAGTGAATGTAAGCATGGAAAGAATATTTATTAAATCTAAACTTGGTTCGTATACTAGTGGCGGTTGCGGAATTGGAGCCTCATTCTTTGCTGGATTAATAGCAAGTGGCTTGTTTTCATATATGGATGATTATATAAGGAAACTAGGTCCATTCTTTTTTGTAATGTATTTTGTGCTAGTTTTATGCTTCGGTGTAAAAATTCTTTCTGATGAAGATAAGAATGTAGAAATGTATAATATGTTTCTAGAGGTATTAAATAATCTAGATTATGATAAAAATGAAAAACTAGGATAATATAAATACGGATAAAACTAAGCATTAGTGCACAATATATTGTTGTGAAAGGAAGTGTTATTATGAGTAATGAATCAGAAAATAACTTTAAAAATTTTCAAAGCTTAAATTCGGTATCGACTAAGCATAGTGATTTAAACAGTAAATGTTCCACAGGCAGCAGGAGTGTCAATTCAAATCAAAAGAGTGCTGGAGATAATGAGTGGAGTTCTGTACCACGTACTTATGATAAAGACGAATCTACTCGTAAAAATGAAAAAAGTGAAGGAAATAATCAATGGACTTCGACCTCAAAATAGTAGTTTTACTATAATATAATACTACTTTAACTAAAAAAGGAGTGTGGATATTATGAGTAATGTAAATAAAGGACATACTACTAATAAGATGAATGATAATTATATTGATTATCAAGGAGGATATATTTCATATGATCCAAATGCATTAACTGAACATTATACAGTTAAAGGGTTTGAAGGAAAAATCAAAAAACCACAAGTTTCTAAAAGCAGATGGTGTTAGAAAATATTAGCGCAAACTAGTTCTTGTTGCTAGATAAAATATTTTGCTTCCTTCAATTTTATGAAGGAAGCATTTTTTCCTAGTGTATTTAGTATATTATATTAAACAAAATTTATACTGGGACTTACTACTTATATTTCTTTTGATATTTTAACGTAAAATTAATATGCTATTAAGCTATATAGGAAGTTGACTATACTTATTATAAGAATTATAATTTATTTATAACTGGGTGAAATGAGGAAATATTATGGTCTTTTTAGAAAAATTATCTTTTTTTAATATAGAGCATTTTAGGAATTTGTATAAGACAAGTGAAGATGCTTATATATGCGATAAAAATTTTTTTGAAATTTATGATGATGAATCATTTATAATAAAATATCTTATAAGAAAACAAATTAAATTATTTAAGTTTAAGGATGAGTATATAGGGTACATTTGGTATGAAAATCCGTCTAATAAAGAATTCTCCAATATTTATGCAATTTATTTAAAGGATGAGTATATGGACTTGATTAGTAGTAAAATATTATCTTTTTTTAATATTAATGCTTTTAAGTTTGATATGTTAGCTAATTCAAAAGCATCTTATATAATGAAGAAATTGAACTTTAATGTAAATTCCAAACATATATTAATGAAGTTAAGAACAAGTAATCAATGTAATGGATTTAATAATAACAGATGTGTATTTAAACATTTTGTAGAAGGACAGGATGAAGAGTTGAGATGTAAAATCCAAAATTCAGTTTTTAGTGAAAAGAATAGAATTCCATTAACTGTAGAAGACGTTTGTAGAGAAGAGGACGAAGATTATTATTTAAGCGGTTTTGGAGTTTTTGTTTGCAACACTAATGGACAAGCCGTTGGATATGGTCAGGTTATTTTAAACAAAGGTTTATATACAATTGTTAATGTTGGGATACTTGATGGATATAGGCAAAAGGGATATGGAGAAAAACTTGTTAGATATTTAATTGATCTTTGTCATAAAAATTCTATTAAAAATGTATACATTAGAGTTGAAAAGAGTAATGAAAAGGCATTGTCTTTATATAATAAAATTGGATTTAGAGAACATCAATCTTTTATAAGTTGGTATAAAGACATTCACTAGAATATAAAGCGGGGCTATAAAGTAATGTGTAGCCCCTTAATCATCTATATAATTCAACTCTTTCTTTTGTAATTATAATTTGATATAATACTATGGAACTTGATTTTTAAACGGAGGAACAATAATGAACTTTGATATAGAACAATTAACTAATGAAAAAATTAATGATGAAAGAAAATTCTTCTTTATACAAACGTATGGATGTCAAATGAATGAAGAAGATTCAGAAAAACTTTCAGCTATGCTTAAAATAATGGGATATGAAAGCACAGAAAATAGAGATGAAGCATCTATAATAATATTTAATACTTGCTGTGTTAGAGAAAATGCAGAAAATAAGGTTTTTGGTAACCTTGGAGCATTAAAAAAGCAAAAAGAAAAAAATCCAGATTTAGTTATAGGTATTTGTGGATGTATGATGCAGCAAAAAGGAATGGCAGACGAAATCTTAAAGAGATTTCCTTATGTTAACATAATATTCGGTACTCACAATTCGTATAAATTTCCTGAATATCTAAACAGAGTAAAAACTGAGGGTGTACAAATCAAGGAAATTATTAATAAGGAGACTGAAATAGTAGAAGGAATTCCTATAGATAGAAAAAGTGCTGTTAAAGGATTTGTAACTATAATGTATGGATGTAATAATTTTTGTACATACTGTATAGTGCCTTATGTTAGAGGCAGAGAAAGAAGCAGAAAATCTGAAGATATAATAAATGAAATTAAAGAGATGGTTGCAAATGGTTATAAAGAAGTAACTCTTTTAGGTCAAAATGTTAATTCATATGGAAAGGGATCAGATGAAAATATAACTTTTGCTGATCTTTTAAGAAAAGTAAATGAAATAGAAGGTATTGAAAGAATAAGATTTATGACTTCTCATCCTAAGGATTTAACTTTAGATGTAGTTTATGCTATAAGAGATTGCGATAAAGTTTGCGAACAAATTCATTTGCCAGTACAAAGTGGATCAAACAGAATTTTAAAAGAAATGAATAGACATTACACTAAAGAACAATATATTGAATTAGCTAAAAAAATAAGAGAAGAAATTCCAGATGTAACTTTCTCTACAGATATAATTGTAGGTTTCCCAGGGGAAACTGAAGAAGACTTTAATGAGACACTGGAGTTAGCTAAAGAAGTTCAATATGATGCTGCATTCACATTTATTTATTCAAGGAGGAACCATACTCCAGCAGACAAAATGGAAAACCAAATTTCTGACGATGTTAAGCATGAAAGATTCAATAGGCTAGTAGAGGTTGTAAATAGCGGTATTGCAAAAGGGAACAAGGAAGCAGAAGGAAAAATTTACGAAGTTCTAGTTGAAGGCACTAGCAAAAATGATGAGTCAAAATTAATGGGTAGAACCAGAAATGGTAGACTTGTAAATTTTGAAGGTGGGGAAGACCTAATAGGAAAATTAGTAAATGTAAAAATAGTTAAGGCAAATTCGTTCTCATTAATTGGAGAAGTGATATAGAAAAGTAAATTTAAAATCGTCTGCGCAGTTTTTAAGTAGAATGTAAACTTCAAACTACGCAGACGATTTATTGTTTTTTGAGTAATATAGGTTAATACCGGAAGCATTTATTTCATATATCATTGAATCAGCGCAAGTCATAATAATAGGAGAGTGGGTTGCTAAAAAATTTACTTTTTCTTTATTTAATTATATCTATAAATGAGCAAGGAATCACTTTAGTAAGTTCATTTGGGTTCATTTCAATTTGAGCTCCTATTTTACCACCGCTAAATACAATTGTATCAAACAAAAGTGCGTCTTCTTGTATAAAAGTCTTAAAAACTTTTTTCATTCCAAGTGGGGAACATCCACCTCTAATGTAACCTGTAATTTTATTTATATCTTTAACGTGAATCATTTCGATACTTTTTTCACCAGCTGCCTTTCCAGCTTTCTTCATATCTAATTCTTCACTCACAGGGATAACAAAAACATAGAATTCTTTAGAATGACCTTGCGTTACTAAAGTTTTAAATACCTGATTAACATCTTTATCTATTTTATGCGCAACTGCAACTCCATCTATTTTACCATCTTTATTTTCATAGCTATGAGTTGAATATGTTATTTGATAGCTATCCAAAAGTCTCATAGCATTAGTTTTAGATTCTTTAGCCATATGTACGAGAGTCCTCCTTGAATGTTAAAATATTACTTAGTATATTATATCACATAATGCTATGGTAATTTCTGTGTATTAATAGAATCTTTCATGATAAATATAGTATTTTAACAAAGAGATACTAAAAGTAAATAATATATGTATTTTTTCGTAGATATTAATTAACGGTCAAATAACAAACATAAAATTTTAAAGTAAATTAAAAGTAAGTTTCTTAACATAAAGTGATTTTCAAATTTTAAATTTTGTCAGAATCCATATTAAAATCAAAGTCATATGAATCGATGTAAATAAGTTCGTTATAACATATATGATCTGAATGATTATTCGATATAAAATAATTGATATTTTTTATTTAAAATAAGCTTGGCAAATAAGATTTGAAAATTTGCAGCTTAAAAATTATACATTAATAAAATAAAAGTATAAAAAATAAAGAAAAAATCTCAAATATTATTTCGCTAAATATACATTTAGCGAAATAATTGCATTAATTTATGAAATTTGATATAATATTTTTAAATTAGTACAAAGTTCCAGCTATAAAGCCAACTATTTGTTTTATAGCAAACGTTTGTTGCTTTTTAATTTATAAAAACACAGGTGAAAATATGAAATATGATATTCAAGTTCTTCAAAATAATAATTTACCAGAAAGTTTAGTTGATTTTTTAAATTACTTAGAAACGATCAGAAGCACATCAATAAATACCATAGATGGTTACAGAATTGACTTAACTGTATTCTTTAGATTTATGATGATCTACAAAGGCAAGGTGAACTCTGAATCTATAGAATTTGAGGACATAGATATAAGTGTTATAGATTCAGAGTTTTTAAAAGCCATAAAGCTTAGGGATTTATATGCTTTTCTCTCCTTCACAGAAAAATATAGAGATAACAGTTCCTATGCTAGAGCTAGAAAGGTTGCAACTTTAAAGTCTTTTTTTAAATTTCTTTTCGGAAAAGCAAAGATAATTACTGAAAATCCAGCTTTAGAATTAGAATCTCCTAAAATAAATAAACGTCATCCAGTATATCTTACCTTAAATCAAAGCATTCATCTTTTAGAATCTTTGAATAAGGAAGATAAGAATTATCACAGAGATTATTGCATACTAACTTTCTTCCTAAATTGCGGAATGAGACTTTCGGAACTCTGCAGCATTCAACTTGATAAAATCAGAGATGATACACTTACTATTATAGGTAAAGGGAACAAAGAAAGAACTGTTTATTTAAATGATGCGTGTCTAAAGGCTTTAGCAAATTATCTAAAGGTTAGAAATGATTCAAAGGCATCTTCGGATAATAAAAAATTTCTTTTCTTATCTTCTAGAAATGTTCCAATAAATAAACGAACTGTTGAAATTATGATAAAAAAACATATAACTAATGCTGGATTAACTGATGATAAATACACCCCTCATAAATTACGTCATACAGCTGCTACTTTAATGTATAAGTACGGAAATGTAGATATAAGAAGTTTGCAGAGCATTCTAGGACACACTAACATCTCAACCACACAAATTTACACTCATGTTGATGATGATTCGTTAAGAGATGCTGTAAAATCAAATCCACTTTCAAAATTATAAAAAATCATATAGTTACGCAATATTATAAAGACCGAGAATTTAGGATAACTCTCCTATCTACTCTCTCCTATTTATTTTTTGCAAAAATTTTATAATTAAAAAGATTACTATTTGTAAAATAGTAACCTTTTTAATTTTTTATTTGAATATTATCATGGCCTTAATGTATTTCCATACAATCTTCCAAATTCATCAATATATGCAGGCTCATTACCTTCATAAACTATAAGGGTATTTCCTTTTCTATAATAATGAGGCTTATTAGTTGCGGTATAATTCGCTTTAGTCCCACTAATAGTCATTCCATCAGATGAAATTCTGTTAATATCTGCATCTAAATCTCCAACTGTATTATATTCATAGAGTCTTACTGTATCTCCTCCTAATTTATAATCTGTTTCGTTACCTTTAAAATAATCAACTTTAGAATTAGGAAGTTCTATAACTTTATAACCAGCATTTGAAATATCATTTTTAAAATTCTCAGGTCCGTATTTCATAGTATCAGTGGCGAATTGCATATTATTAGTTCCATCTGTAGCGCCTGTGTTATTTGTTCCTGTTCCATTGGAACCAGTTGAGCTTCCCCCGGTATTTGTTCTGCTTCCATTAGTGCCGTCTTGCAAATTTGCAGAATTATTACCATTGCCACCCCGAGGTGTATTTATATTATTATTATTAGCACCATCTGTAGTGTCTAATCTTGTAAAATTAGTTCTATTTCTTAGATGATCCCTAATATCACCACATCCAAATAATGATATTGAGAATAAAAGAATTGAAAATAGCATAAATGCTAAAATAAATTTTCGTCTCATAATAAATCACCCTTTCTATCGAAGTTATTACGTAATTATTATGTGAAAAAAACGAAAATCTATTCATAGGATTATTCTTGAATTTTATTTCTGAGTCTTCTAACTCCAGGATACAGTTCTTCGGTCGCTTCATCTATATCTATATCCATTCCATCTAAGTATTCTATATGTTCAAAAGCATCAACATAGTCATCTTCATCATCAATAATCTTATCTGAAGATTTTCCGTACTTAGCATATATATCTTTTAAATCAAGACTTTCTTCATCAATTTCGCTTAGTTCATCCTTATCTAAAGAGGATTTTAAATCATTTAAAAATTCTTCTTCTAATAGCTCGTTTTGCTCCTGGCTTTTAGCGATATCTTCTATTTTAATTGCTTTTGTATCTATTCCATCTATTTCTAAACACTTACCACAATTATCACAAATTTTATTTTCGTAAATATCACAGTAGTCGTCATCGGTATATTTATATGTCATTTATAACACCTCGTTATCTATATTTGAATTTTTATTATACCAAAAACAATCAATCAAATCAAATAATAATTTATGATTTGTTATTTATAAAAACTTTTAATATTATTAACTAAATTATAGCATTCCATTCAATATATTTATTCAATATTGAAATTGCTTTTTCTAAATATTTTCTTTCTAGTTCTGTAAACCTGCCAAATTCAGCACTATCCAAATCAAGAACACCTATAAGCTTATCATCTCTTACTATAGGAATAACTATTTCTGAGTTTGAAGCCGCATCACAGGCTATATGTCCCTCAAAATTATGTACATCATTAACTAACAAAGTTTCTCTTTTTAATGCCGCTAAACCACAGACCCCCTTTCCTATTTCAATTTTTGTGCAAGCAGGCATGCCTTGAAATGGCCCTAATTTAAGAGCATTATCATTAACTAAATAAAATCCGCACCAATTTATTCTTCCTATTAATGCATTTATTAAGGCAGAGGCATTACACAGTTTAGTTATTGGTAAATCTTCATCACTAACTAACCCTTCGAGCATGATCAGCATATTATCTAATTTACTTTCAGTGCTCATATCTTCAAAAACTTTTATATCAAACATTTTTTATCACATCACCTTTTAAATTATTTTAATCTTTATATCATCATTAAATATAATACTATTTTTTTCTCCAAATGGGAATAATAATATTACGATGGTGACTTATCAAAAATCTGTGATGATGCAATCCTCAGAACATAGGTTTGCTATAGAAATTATTATATGCTATAATAATTAGAAGAATAGAGAGGTGTTTGTAATGTCAGACGAAAAAGATAAGCAATCAGAGATATATGAATTTTTAAAAACATATACAGAAAGTAAAGGTTACCCACCTTCCGTTAGAGAAATTTGTGAAGCTGTATCATTAAGATCAACTTCAACCGTTCATGGACATTTAAAAAGATTAGAGAGAAAAGGCATGATTAAAAGAGATCCCTCTAAACCAAGAGCTTTAGAAATAGCTGAACTTTCAGCACCTAAAAGGGAAATGATAAACATTCCTATCTTGGGCAAGATTACAGCAGGTCTTCCAATACTTGCAACTGAAAATATAGAGGATACTTTTACCTTACCATTAGATTATATAAAACATGATAATGAGCTTTTTATGTTGCGTGTATCTGGAAAGAGCATGATTAATGCAGGTATTAACGATAATGATTTAGCGATTATAGAAAGTGCGCAAAATGCTAAAAACGGAGATATAGTAGTTGCATTAATTGACGATAGCGCTACTATAAAGAGATTCTACAAGGAAAAAGATCATATTAGACTTCAACCAGAAAATGATGCAATGGATCCAATCATAGTAGATGATTGTAAAGTTTTAGGTAAGCTTGTTGGTATATTCAGATCCTTTATATAAATATCTTTATAAAATAAATTAATAAACTATCTAATTATCAAAGTTCTATTAAATTTATAGCTTTGATAACTCAGATAGTTTATTTTTATTATAATTTATTTATTTTAAAAGTAATATATTCTATAAAACATTCAATACTCTGCTTAATCCAATAAGTACTCCAATTTTACCATGATCAAAATTTAGCCCGCCTTGTATATAAGCAATATACGGTTCTCTAACTGGCCCGTCTGCAGATAATTCAATAGTTGAACCTGAAATAAATGCTCCTGCAGCCATAACAATTTCACTATCGTAACCAGGCATTGCCCAAGGCTCACACACTGCAAATGCATCTATTGGTGAACCTGCCTGTATACCACTACAGAAATTAACTAATTTTTTAGGATCTCCAAATTCTATTGCTTGTATAATATCTGTTCTTTTATCACTTGATGCTGGAAATACTTTAAAGCCTGCTATTTCCATTACACGTGCGCAAAAAATTGCTGTTTTTACAGCCTCTATAGCTACATGAGGTGCAGAAAATAACCCTTGATAAAAACTCCTCATAAGACCATATGTAGCGCCATATTCGCCACCCACTCCTGGTACAGTCATTCTATTTGCAGCAGCATCTACATATTCTTTCTTTCCAACTATGTATCCACCTCCTGGTGCAATCCCCCCTCCTATATTCTTCATAAGAGATCCTGCCATTATGTCAGCACCAAATTCAGTAGGCTCAACAGTTTCTATAAACTCACCATAACAATTATCAACGAAGATTATAACATCTTCACGAATTTCTTTAATACATTTAATCACTTCTGCTATTTGGGAAACTAAAAATGACTTTCTAGAAGCATAACCAGTACTTCTTTGAATATGTATAAGTTTTATACTCGAATCACTCTTTAAAGCCTCTTTAATTTTATCAAATTGGAATTTTCCTTCTTTATCTAAATCAACTATTTCTGTTTTTATTCCATATTCATCTAAAGAGCCCGGATTCTTTTTTTCTGATAAACCAAGTACACCTAATAAGGTATCATACGGAAGACCTGAAACGCAAAGTATTTTATCCCCAGGTCGTACATTACCAGCTATAGCACATCCTATAGCATGAGTTCCACTGACAAAATGCGGACGCACAAGACCAGCTTCAGTATTAAAAATATTTGCGTATACATTATCTAATGCATCACGACCTAAATCATCAAGACCATATCCAGTGGTATTCGTAAAATGTGAATCACTAATTTTTTCAGTTTGAAAAGCTCTTAAAACTTTGAGCTGATTAAATTCTCTAATTTCATCATATTCTTTAAATTGAGCTTCAGTGTCAGTTAAAGCCTGTCTATAAATATCAAACGTCTTCTCTCCTATATTATAATTTTTAATTAAAAATTCTTCTGTTTGTTTTAACATATCTAAGTCTCATCCTCCAAAGTACTTATTTCATATAGTTTAAGCATTGTTTAAAAAAATAAGAAATCAATCCACCTAGCTATTTTCCACCATTGTTATGAGAACAAGCTACTTCTTTGTATGATGAAAAATACCCCCGGCATTATTTAGACTTGTTATTTTCTTTCATATGCCTTAATTAACAATAAGAAAATTATATAACCCAAAAATAAATAGGCAAATTAAATGCCTATTTACTAACTTTCATATTCATTTTCTGCAAATAAAATTGGTTTAGCTGGCGTTATAGTTGATATCGAATGCTTGTAAATCAGCATTTGCTTGTTATCAGAATCTAAAATAACAGTGAAATTGTCAAAGCCTTTTACAGTACCTTTTAATTGAAATCCATTTAACAAATGTATAGTCAACTGTATCTTATTTCTTCTCGCATTATTTAAAAAAATATCTTGTAAATTATTTTGTGCTTTATTGACCAAAATATAACACCTCCATATACATAACTTTATTATTATTATACAGCTAGTTTTTTCCTATGTCATTAATAACTTTTTCTAAAATTTCATCATCGCTCATGATGTCTTTATCCAAAAAAATACATCTCTTATCTCGTCTAAACCATGTTAGCTGCCTTTTAGCATAATTTCTAGAACCTTGTTTTATCATATCTATTGCTTCATCTAATGAAATTTTACCCTCTAAATAATAAAGAATTTCTTTATAACCAATTCCCTGCATGGATTGAACATTTGAAGTATAACCCATTTCTTTTAATCTTATGCACTCATCTAATAGTCCCTTTTCCATCATAATATCTACTCTTTTATTGATTCTTTCGTATAGTTTTTGTCTATCCATAGTTAATACATAATAAAAAATATCATAATTGCTATTGTAGAAATCTTCACCAGCATTATAAGAACTAAACGGCTTATTAGTAAGCTTAAATACCTCCAATGCCCTAATTACTCTTTTTCTATTATTAGGATGTATTTCAGCATAGCTTATTGGATCGATATCTTTTAACATATTGTGTATATATTCATTTCCCTTCTCAGTGGCTAACCCTTCTAAATACATTCTATAATCTTCATCTTTTTCTGATTCAGTAAAATTCATATTACAAGTTAATGAATTAATATATAGTCCGGTGCCTCCAGATATTATTGGAAATTTTCCTTTTTCTATGATGCTTTTTAAGGCTTTTTCTCCATATTCCTTAAAATCTGCAACAGAAAACTCAGTATCTGGTTCTACGATATCTATTAAATAATGTTTAATCCCATCCATTTCTTCTTTTGTTACCTTAGCAGACCCAATATCCATGTGCTTATATATCTGCATAGAATCAGCGGATAAAATTTCGCCATTAAGCTTTTTTGCAAGCTTAATTGAAAGGTCAGTCTTCCCCACCGCTGTCGGCCCGCCAATTATTAATAATTTCTGCTTCATTATCTCATCCCTTCATTATAATGATTAGAGTATTAATCAAATTATAAAAATAGTTTATATTATTCTCCTAAATTTTTTCTCAATATCTGTATTTGTAAACTTTATTATTACAGGTCTTCCGTGAGGACAATGAAAAGGATCATCTATAAATCTTAGATCTTCAATTAACTTTATCATTTCATTTACTTCTAGTTTATCATTTCCTTTAATGGCAGCTTTGCAAGCTTTGGTTGCAATTGCATTATGCTTTACCTCGCTCGTTTTTCCATTTCCTAAATTCTTCAAATTATCTAGAATATCTAAAAATAAACTCTTAGGATTAAGTTTTCCCAAAAAGTAAGGAACCTCTTTTAATGATAAAGAAGTACCACCAAATTCCTCTAGTAAAAATCCTGCCTGTTTAAATATTTCTTTATTCTCCTCAAAATAAGAATAATCATCCATACTTAAATCTATTATGCTTGGAACTATGAGAGGTTGGATAATAATAGTTCCATTCTCAATTTCTTTTAAATACTTCTCAAATAATATTTTTTCATGAGCTGCATGCTGGTCAATCATATATAATGTACCGTCGTATTCACCTAATATGTAAGTTTTATTATATTGGCCAATTATTGATATAGGCGGAAATTTAGCAATAGGTTTTTCTTCATCAATTTTACTATATTCCTTTGAGTTTAACATAACAATAGGATTGTAGTTGTCTTCTTCAGCATTATTATCCTCAGAAAATTTTTCTTCAATATCATTATTAGATTTTAAATCTACAGGTATCTCTACTCTATTTTTTCCTTCTTCATTAAAGTCTTTGTTTTCAATTGATATATTACTATCATAAGTTGAAGTTACATTATAAGCATTCATTGTTCTATCTTCATTATTAGAATAGTTATTGACTTTAAGATCCTTTCCTTGTTCCATTAATGTTTTGACTGCTGAATTTGCAACTTTAACTTTTTCTTCCTCTTCTTTTATTTTAAAAGTTATTTCTTCAAAAGTTGGTATTGGAGAATTTTTAGGTTCTTCTTCCTTAATAGCAAATGTATCAAATACTTCGCTTTTTAAAGTAGTATGAACAGCTCCAAAGATTTTTTGAAATATCATTCTTTCATCATTAAACTTAACCTCTGCCTTAGTAGGATGAATATTAACATCTACATATTCAGGATATACTTCTATGAATAATATAAAAAATGGGAACTTGTTAACTGTAGAAAAAGACTTAAACGCTTGTTCGACTGCTATGGCTAATGCTCTATTCTTTATGTATCGCTTATTTACAAACACACTTTGATTATTTCTAGATCCTCTAGCAATTTCTTCAGTTCCTACATATCCATAAACCGTAATCAAATCAGAAGCATCATTAAAATAAAGTATATTATCAGTTATAGACTTTCCATATATAGTCCTTATAACATCCTTAAGTTCTCCGTTTCCAAAAGTGTGTAGAATCTTTTTTTGATTGTTGTATAATTTAAAACTGATCTTAGGATTAGCTAGGGCAAGCCTGGTTATTATATCGCTTATTAATGAACCTTCTTTAGAGACAGACTTTAAAAATTTCTTTCTAGCAGGTACATTATAAAATAGATCACGAACCTCAAGAAGAGTACCTTTGTTAACACCACATTCCATTACTTCAGAAGCCTTTCCGCCTTCAATAAATATCTCATAACCAAATTCTTCATTTTCCTGCTTGGATTTTAAATTAACTTTTGCTACCGAAGCTATTGAAGGAAGAGCTTCTCCTCTAAAGCCCAAGGTATGTATATTATATATGTCTTCAGATCCTTTAATTTTACTTGTAGCATGGGGAAGAAAGGCTTTGGCTATATCATCTTTATAGATTCCTTCTCCGTCATCTATAATTCGAATTAAAGAGATTCCACCTTCTTCTATTTCAATTGTTATATTTTTAGAATTTGCATCAATGGAGTTTTCAACCAATTCCTTAACCACCGAAGATGGTCTTTCAACAACTTCTCCAGCTGCAATCTTGTTTGCTGTATCCTCATTTAAAATGTTAATTCTCTTCAAATTTAATTTGCCTCCTCTCAATGCATTATAATTTTTATTTAATTGTTTTATTAAACGATATAATTATTTAATTACATTGATATTATTACATAGTTTATTAACATATTCAATAATAATACCGTTTGTTACCAGTGAAGTACTAATTCTACATCAATTCCTTTTATTATTAGACACTTGTTTTATATAAATTTTAATGATAAATTGCTATTACATTTAATATGGATACATAAAGACTTATGATTTAAATTAGCAATATGGTAATAAAATTTATATAAAACAAATTAATCAAAATAGAATCTTGATTTTAAGATAATAATATTTCTAGTTATAATGGGTAAACTAATATAGTAATTTAATTATTGTAATATTAGGAGGCATTAACATGAGTAATGAAAATTCTTCTTGGAAAAGTAAAACACAGTCTGATCCTTCGTCACGTAATTATGCTAAAGAAGTAAAAAATAAAGCAAACGAAAAGAGCCCTTATGGAGAGGAAGAGCCTTCAGCTCAAACTGATTTTAAGCGCAGTCATAATAAATTCTAACTAAAATAATAACCACTCCTGACATATACGAATATTTCATATACTTAAAGGGAGTGGTTATTCATAATTCAATTTATATAGTTATTATATCAAGGTATCATTCTTTAATAAATTATATAATGTCGGATCTAAATTAAACTGCTTCATTAAATTTTTCACTTCAGTTAATGCTTTTTGTTTTTTCTCCTTAGATATATTCGCTTTTGAAGCCCTGATTAATATGTTCTTAGGAGAATGAGCTATATCTATAAATTCTAAGAGTTGAGTTTTATACCCAACACATTCTAATAGATTTGCACGCACACTATCTGTCATAAGAGCAGCAACTCTTTCTTGCACTATTCCATACCTTGTTAATATTGATAATGAATCAGTTTTCATTTGAGCATTAAATTCATGTTGACAGCATGGTACTGAAAAAATCATTTTAGTATTCCACTTTATTGCATTATATAAGGCATAATCAGTAGCAGTATCACATGCATGTAATGTAATTACCATATCAACTTTGTTATTATACTTAAAGCCATTAATATCTCCAAGTTCAAAATGCAAATTTTCATAATTATATCGTTTAGCTATATCGTTACATTTTTTTATAACATCTGCTTTTAGATCTAAGCCTATCATCTTTACATTAATTTTTTTAATCTTAACAAAATAGTAATAAAGCACAAATGTTAAATAAGATTTTCCGCATCCAAAATCTAAAATAGTTAAATCGCTATAATCATTACTCTTAATTTCATCATCGATAATTTCAACAAACCTATTTATCTGCTTATACTTATCATATTTTGAATTAACCACTTTTCCTTCTTTAGTGAAAACACCTAAATCAATAAGTGGTTCAATAATCATTCCTTCTTTTAGAATATAATTTTTCTCTTTATTATGACTCTTATTAATAAGTTTTACATTATCATCTTTTTTCTTACTTAATAAAACCTTACCTTTTTTAGATACTTTCAATTCAAAAGTGATAGAATTAGACCAAGCAGAAATCTGTTTATAATCTGATATATACATTAAAACTTTTTCTTTTAAAACATCTACATCAATATTTTCATGAAAAACTTGCTTATCTGTATATTTTTCTGTTTGATAATACTTTTTATTATTATTTTCTTTAAATACAAATGTTATCTTATTGTATTCAGCACTTTTATTAGATTTATTACTTATAACTAATTTTATAATTTCTTCTTTAGTTATTTCATCAATAGCTTTCATTAATTCTTCCATATCACTACACACCTTGCTAGTTATTTACGCATAATTATTCGAAATTTATACCTATAATAAATTTAATTGAATATATACAATAATACCATTATATACATTGAATCAATAAATGCAAATCATTTATCAATGAATTTAGGCACATGAAAATAAATACCAAGTCCAAAGTTGCCATGGATATTTTTCATCAGGCAAGAAGACAAATTGTCCTCATAGCGGGCCTATTATAAGTGAGAGTCCAAATCTTGTATTTGGTTTCTCGAACTTAGTTAAATTGCGCATGCAATTTAACCTCCTTTGATGATGGAAAATAGGCTGGCAAATGGACTTATTATTTATTTGATTGTGCCTTAATGCAAATCTATACCTTTGTTTAGCAAATCCTTAAAAACATTCCATTCTACAAATTTTCCACCCATACTCTCTAAATGCTCTGTATGCATTTGACAATCTATAAAAATGAACTTTTCTTCATTTAATTTTTCAGCTAGTTTAATAAGTGCTATCTTCGATGAATTGCTTACTTTAGAAAACATGCTTTCACCAAAGAAGCATTTTCCTACCTTCACTCCGTATAATCCGCCTACCAGTTCATCATTTAAATATGTTTCAACGCTCATAGCATAACCAAACTTAAAAAGATTTATATATGCATTTTTCATTTCATCAGTAATCCAGGTTCCCTCACCATTTGCTTCCCTAGTGAATTTGCAATTACCTATTACGCCTTCAAAATCATTGTTAAAGGTTACCTTAAATTCACCTTTTCTTATAATTTTTTTCATAGACTTTGAAATTTTAACTTCTTTAGGTATTAATATAAATCTAGGTTTAGGACACCACCAAAGTATTGGCTGACCATCATCATACCATGGAAAAATACCATTTCTATAAGCTAAAATTAATCTTGGTAAAGATAAATCTCCACCAACTGCTAAAAGCCCATCATCTTCTGAAAATTCTGGCTTAGGGAAAACAAGTTCCCTTGTCAATTTAAAGACTGGCATTAATTAATCACTTCCTTACAAACCAACTCATTTAAGCATTACAATTCTGAAAAGTTTCATTTTAAATAATATTAGTAGGCTTTCCATTAATAAATGCTTCAACATTTCCTGCTAGAAACTCTAAAAGTCTTTGTCTAGATTCAAGACATCTCCATCCAATATGTGGAGTAATAATGACATTTTTCATATCAAAAAGTGGATTATTTAATTCCGGTGGCTCTGGATCCTGAACATCAAGTGCTGCTCCAGCAATCTTTTTATCTTTTAAAGCTTGGATCAAATCAATTTCATTTATAAGTGCACCTCTAGAAGTATTTATAATGAATGCTGATGATTTCATAAGCTCTATTTTAGATTTATTAATAAGATGCCTTGTTTCAGAAGTAAGAGGACAATGTAAAGAAACAAAATCGCTCTTTTCAAGAAGTTCTTCAAGGCTTACAAATTTGATACTTGAATCTCCAAGATCCTTAACTGTTCTATTATATACTAATATATTCATTCCTAATACTTTAGCTATCTTCATCACCTGTTGTCCAATAGCTCCAGCTCCAATAATCCCAAGAGTTTTGCCTTGTATTTCAAAATGAGGAACTTGAAGACATTTAGTAAAGTTATCATAATTTTTATTTTCAATCATTCTTAGCTGATTTGCTAGTGATGAGCTTAAACTTAGCATAAACGTAATCACTAGTTGAGCAACAGCCTCAGTGCTATAACCAGGAATATTGCATACAGATATATTTCTTTCTTTAGCGGCTGCAATATCAATATTATTGTAACCTGTACCAGCTTCGCAAATTAATTTAACACAAGGCGGAAATTTTTCAATTAAATCTCTACCAATTGTCAGTTCCTTTGTAATTACAATATTTTGATCTTTTACCCTTTCTAAAATTTCTTCATTATTGCTATCTTCATATTTAGTAACTTCACCTAATTTGTTTAGAGATGAAAAATCTAATTTATTATCATAATTTATTCTACTTGAATTAAGAAATACAATATTATTCATTTTTATCCTCCCTTTAAATTAATTTTATATTAACTATTTAATTTTTTAGCTTCAGCTACTAACTTATATAAAGTATTCATTGCATCCATAGGATTTAATGTAAGTATATCAACATTACTTAATTCCTTAATTAAAGCTTCTTTCTCCATATAAGTAAAGTCTAACTGCATATTATTAGAATCTTCTTTAATTTTATTCTTTTTATGCATATTTTTTTCATTGTTAATAGATTCATTAATATCATTTATTTCTTCTTTTATATGTTCATTTGCATTTTCTGAAGATATTTCAGTCTTGTAATTACTTATTTCTTTATCTACAGCTATTTCACTTTCCTCATTCTTAGCAGCACTAACTTTATTTATATCAAAGTTGTTCTCACCTTCTAGATCAAGTAAAATTTCCTTAGCTCTATTTATTACCGCCTCTGGAAGACCTGCAAGTTTTGCAACTTCTATTCCATAAGACTCATCAGCTCCCCCCTCGACTATCTTTCTCAAGAAAATAACACTATCTTTCATTTTCTTAACTGCTACAGAATAATTCTTAACTCCAGGTAAAATTCCTTCAAGTTTCACTAGTTCATGATAATGTGTAGCAAATAATGTTTTACATCTTAAATTATTTTCTTTTGTTATATATTCAATCACTGACCAAGCAATTGAAAGTCCATCATATGTAGATGTTCCACGTCCTACTTCGTCTAATAATACTAAACTCTTAGAAGTTGCATTTTTAAGTATATTTGATACTTCCCACATTTCAACCATAAAAGTAGATTTACCACCAGCTAAATCGTCAGAAGCACCTATTCTAGTAAATACTTTGTCGCATATGGAAATGTTAGCACTTGATGCCGGTACAAAAGAACCTATCTGGGCCATTATTGTAATAAGTGCTACTTGCCTCATATATGTTGATTTACCTGCCATATTAGGACCCGTTATTAGTAATAGTTCCTTATCAGTTTGATTCAAGGTAGTATTGTTTGAAACAAATTCACCTTTCCCTATTACTTTTTCAACTACAGGATGTCTTCCATCTACAATTTCAATATATC
The DNA here is from genome assembly GCF_000230835.1 of Clostridium sp. DL-VIII. NCBI lineage: Bacteria > Bacillati > Bacillota > Clostridia > Eubacteriales > Clostridiaceae > Clostridium > Clostridium sp. DL-VIII. The sequence continues at coordinate 3,652,066 of NZ_CM001240.1, read as the reverse complement.
CTTCTTCATTGATCTGTGGTTTAATATAGTCATTTTCAAGAGCTACTAAAGCTAAGGTTGATATTCCATCTAAATTAGAGATAATTCTTGCACTTTTTTTAAGTCTTGAAATCTCTTTCTCTATAGTATCTCTTATTTCAGTGAACAATCTATATTCTAAATTTATAAGTTTTTCTTCTGATCCTAGAATCTTATCTTCCATTACCTTAAGCTCTTCAGTAATATATCTTTCAGCATTTGCTAAAGTCTGTTTTCTTACATATCTTCCTTCAGGAATAGAACTATAATTTGATTTTGATATTTCTATATAATAACCAAATACTTTGTTATAACCAACTTTTAAAGATTTAATTCCTGTAAACTCTCTTTCCTGATTTTCAAGAGCTGCAATCCATTCTTTTCCGTGAAGCTTTGATTGTCTCAATTCATCAACTTCAGAATTATATCCATCTTTTATTATGTTTCCTTCTTTTATGCTTAAAGATGGTTCTTCTTTAATTGATAAATCTAATAAATCCTTAATATCTATAAGCTCATCTAAATCTTCATAATATTCTTTTAAAAGCTCAGAATCAGCATTTCTTAAAAGTCCTTTTATTGTTGGTATTTTTTCTAGAGATGCTTTTAAAGATAACATATCTTTTGCATTTACATTTTTATTAGAAATTTTCCCTACAATTCTTTCTATATCATAGATTTCCTTTAAGGCATTTCTTAAATCTTCATTAAAGCTAATAGAACTAAATGCTTCATTGACCCCGTTCAATCTTTTTTCAATTTCTGATTTAATAATTAAAGGTTCTTCTATCCATTTTCTAATGGTTCTTCCACCCATGGATGTAGCACTTTTATCTAGAACCCATAAAAGAGATCCCTTTTTACTTTTTTCTCTTATACTTTCTGTTAACTCTAAGTTTCTTCTTGAATTACCATCAATAGTCATATAATTTACTATTTCATATTGTTCTAGCAAGTTGATATTTGTTAAACTCATTTTTTGAGTTTCATATATGTATTTAAGTAGTACTCTGCTTGTTAATTCTCTTTCAGAAGTTAAACTTGATACTTCCATATCAGAGAATTGATCTATAAGTTCTTCCCTAGAAACGTAAAATTCATTAAAATTCTTTTTAGATATAAGTGCAGAAGTTATTCCCTTTATATCATTAATAAGAGCCTCATTTAAACTTTCATCTACTAATATTTCCTTTGGTGATACCTTTGATATTTCATCTAATAAACTAATCTTTATATTCTCAAAAGAAGTTGTTTTAAATTCACCAGTACTTATATCTGAAACAGCAATACCTATTTTGTCGTTATCCTCATATATAGCCATCAAATAAGTATTGTCATTTTCTGTTCCACTATTATTATCTACGAAAGTTCCGGGTGTAATTACCTTTACAACACCTCTTTTAACTATACCTTTAGCTTCCTTTGGATCCTCAAGCTGCTCACAGATTGCTACTTTATAACCCTTACTAATTAATCTTGGGATATAAGCAGCTGCTGCATGATGTGGAATTCCACACATTGGCGCTCTTTCTTCAAGCCCACAATTCTTCCCTGTAAGAACTAATTCAAGCTCTCTAGATACAATAACTGCATCTTCAAAGAACATTTCATAGAAATCTCCCAATCTATAAAACAGAATACAATCATTGTATTCTTCCTTTGTTCTCATATATTCAACCATCATCGGCGTTAAAGCCATAAGTAAATTCCTCCTTCAAAGTGTTAATCTTTTATGTATGTAAAGCGCATGAAATTGATTATGCCTAAATACAACATCTCGTATAAATTCCATTATACACCTAAAAATCCCTAAGAATAATTATAACAATTATCTTAGGGATTTTCATTAATATTTATATTTTAAATTATCTATATCTTCATATCAGACATACAAAAAGAAAAAATGATTACCACATACAACAACTTACTATATTTCTTCATATGCCTTATCTTACTAAATTTATTACTGTTGCTTTAGGTCTTGACATAGACTCTATTGAATACCTTATTCCTTGAGTTCCTATACCAGAAGATTTCACGCCAAGGAATGGAAAATGATCTGGGCCTCTTTCTGTTTTATTATTTACCTGTACTGTTCCGACCTCTAATTTGTCAGCCACATAAAAAGCATCATCGATATTTTCTGTAAATACAGCACTTTGAAGACCATATTCTGATCTATTTGCAATTTCTATAGCTTCATCTTTATCTTTAACCCTTAAAATTGGAAGTACTGGTCCAAAAGGCTCTTCCCATGCAATTCGCATATCTGTAGTAACATTATCAAATAAAGTTGGATAAATTAAATTTCCATCTCTATTTCCTCCGACTACTAACTCTGCACCTTTATTTTTTGCATCCTCGATTAACTCCATAACATAATCAGCAGATTTAGTACTGATAAGTGGAACTATATCAACATCTTTTTCTAATGGATTACCAGCTGTAAGCTTAGCCATTTTTTCTTTTACCTTAGCAACTAACTTGTCTGCAACTTTGTCAACTACTAAAATTCTTTTAACGGCTGTACACCTTTGACCTGAATATGAGTAACCTCCTGCAACTATATTATTTGCTGCAAGGTCTAAATCTGCATCTTCTAAAACTATAGCAGCATCCTTGCCACCCAATTCCATAAGTAGCGGAACCATACTTGTTATTTTAGAAATCCTAGTGCCTACTTCTGTACTTCCAGTGAAGTTAATGAAATTTATACCTTCATGTGTTACAACATAATCACCTATTTCACTGCCTCGTCCTGTTATTGTGTTTAATACTCCATTAGGCACGCCAGCTTCTTGAAATACCTTAGCTAAGTATAAACCACACAAACTACCTTGAGTTGCTGGTTTTAAAACAACAGAATTACCTACAATTATTCCTGGTGCAATTTTTGACGCTGATAAATTTATTGGATAATTAAATGGAGATATTGCAAGTACAACTCCAAGAGGTTCTCTGCTTACAACTGAAATTTTATTTCTCTTAAATCCTGGGAAAGTATCACCTGGAATGCTCTCTCCAGATATATTTTTAGCTGTATCAGCTGTAAATCTAATAAAATCTGCTGTTCTTAAAACTTCTGATTTAGCACTTTTTCTATCTTTTCCAATTTCTCTTATCATTATCTCAACTATTTCTTCAGATTTTTCTACTAAAATATCAGCTGCCTTATATAAAATTTCTGCTCTTTCACTCATAGGAACCTTACTCCATTTTTTTTGAGCTTCTTTTGCTATATTAATCACATTATCTACTTCTTCTTTTGACATTGTAGGAACACTTCCTATCAATGAATTATCAAGTGGAGAATATATCTCTATGGATTTGTTATCTTTACTGCCAACCCATTCTCCATTTATTAAGTTTTTAAAATTATTGTTTTCGCATTTTATACAATTAAACATTATATCACCTCTTCCGAATTAATTTTATTATTAATTAAGATTAATTATTATATAGTATATATTACTCCTTTTGGTATTATAATTCAATTATTTTTATATTAAAATTTTTTATTTGTTTAATTTAAATAGTATCTTAGTTTAACAATAATTCAATCAAAACATTACACCATATTAGTATATTATCAATGTTGATTTCTATTCATGGGATTTAAATATAATATCTCTAGAGAAATTTAGTGTCATATATAAAAAATAGCAGAAATATCGTATTCTCTAATTTCCTGCTATTTTATGATCACTCTCAATTATCAGTATTTTATTTAGTTATAGATTTCAAATCATTTATCAATCTATCAATCCATTCTGGAGATAAATTTCTTCTGCTACGGAATGCTTCAATATATAAAAAATATTCATCTTCATTACATATTACCTGTCTTATTTTATTATTTCTACTCTTCTTTATAATTATCTTTTGATTCCCTCTCAATGCCCTTAAACCTTTTATAAATACATCCTTTATATATTGATATTTAATTTCAAGGTCTTTAGCTTTCGCATTAATATTGGGTCCACTGTAGTAGGCTAACTCTGCATATTCCAAGTATGCTTTAGTTAAATACAAAGTTTCAAAATCATCATATATTACATATGCATTTTCTTCATCTTTTATTGAACCAAATACCCTTTCCATAGCAGAATAAGTTGTAATCCATACGTCGCCGGCCTGTTTTATCTCATTTTGCTCAAATTTTCCTCTTTCAATGGCTTTTCTAATAGTAGACCCATTAGCTAATCCCCATTTCTTCGCTGCTTCAGATAAAGTCATTACACAATCTAATTCATTGCTAGCTTTAATATCTTTTTCCGCAAACAAAGCTCTTATATCAGATTTTCCTAATTCACCATTAAAAATTTTAAGTTCTTTTCCATATTGATCAAATTGGGTAGATATGACTAAAATATTTTGGTTTTTATACAGCAAATCATAAATATCATCAATATCATAAATTGGATTCTGCTGCTCTTTATCTTCAACATTATATATTGTTGCTGGATAGAGTCTTCTATTTTCTGATGTAATAATAGTGATACTCATAAATCAATCACCTCTTCTATAATTCTGTCACTATTAGGTGACAGCTTTATTATAAACCTTAGTAGTTATACTTGACAATTTCAAATCAATTAAACATAAAAATTTAAGTGACGCATTTATGGCGGATATAAATATCGCTAAACTGTGCGGCTCAGATGGGGTTATCTTTAACTCCTATGTATTTTTCCTTTAACTTTATAAAACTCCAAAATAGGAGTTTTATTAGAATACATAAAAAGAGGCTATATCAAATTTATTATGATATAGCCTCTCCCATTATTAGCAATTAGCGATTTCTGGAATAACAAGTACACTTACTGCTAGTGAATCAGCAATTGTACTATCAGGTGCTACCTGTACAAATACTAATTTGTACGAAGCTGTTTCTGGGTAAAGTGCTTTGAATTTAAATAAAGCTGTTCCTGGACTACCAATTGCATCACTATCTGGTATCCATTGCTTACTTATAAACTGTATATTATCAGGAAGGTTCCACACAAGTTCCCAATGGTATCCTGTGGATCCTTCGCTTACTGAATGAATTTTAACACAAAAATTTTTGCTTGCCTCAACAGTTATGCTTTCTGGAGTAATTAATGAATTTGCCATAATACATTCACACTCCTGATTAATATCAATTTTATTCTAATATTCTTGTAGGTTTAATATTACATTAATAGAGATAAAATTATTACAAATCTCTATAATATAAAATATGTCTAGTAGTATAATAATGTTCATATATTTTTATTTTTATGGAACATATTGTATATGTTGCAATTAGTTTTCTACATTTTATATTCTGGTATTTACTTAGCTTGCAAATGTTTTAAATGTAATTTTATTATTGCAATATATATATTAAATTTTCTTTGTTCTCCACTTGTTGATTTTATAATTTAATTGCAATATATCTTGACTATATATAACCTGCTGTTAAATGATGCATGCCAAATTCTTTAATTAAAGAATCTGGCATAGTATTTTTGTGCAACTAAATCCAATGTTTTCTGCTTGTCCTAAATAAAGTTGGAATTTAAAATTCTTTTATCATTATTTAACTAAGTCTCTTGTTATGCTTAAGCTCCACATTAATCTTATGGTTAAGAGAGAAAGAGCAAAAATTATTATTACATATAAAAATATATCTATAAATAGAACACCAGTTAAAGCATAGTGAGTATTATACATTATGCCGTGAACAAACATATCGTGAATAACGTAAATGCCTAAAGTATATTTACTTATATCAGCTAATCTGTATCTTTCTAATCTTAAATTACTAAAGTATAAATATAAATATATTGCAGACAATGTGCCTAATGGATTAGACGAAAGGTGAAAACACTGCCAAAGCATATTGCCATTTGCTTGGAATAATAACGCACAACCTCCTCGCATCATGGAAAGTATTATATAAATGCAAATAAGAATATTAGGATTAAACTTTGGTTTATAATCTTTTAAAGTGTATCCAGTTATGAAATAACCAAGATAGTCAACAAAATAAAATATTGGTATATATTTGAATTGGAACATCCCCTGGGCCATTTCACTTATCATTGCAAAAACAAGCAATATATACCCTAGATTTCTAAATACTTTAGCTGAAAATTTATTTTTTATTTTATATAATATAGGAGTTATAGCGTATAAACCAATTATCATATAAAAAAACCAAAGATGTTCGTAAGGATTCCCATGTAAAGTATCTTTAATATAAGATGTAATAGTTGCACTTTTTTCAATAAATATTCTATATAAGCCATAAATAATAATACTAAAAATAAAAGGAAGTAAAACTCTAGACATTCTCTTTTTATAAAAACTAATTACACTCTTTCCCTCCCAATTACTTAAAAGGTATCTACCACTTATTAATACAAAAACAGGAACAGCAACTCTTGTAAAAAGCTGAATCGAAGATGAAATGCTAAAAGCAGCATTAAAAACATTACTATTAGCTGTAAGAATTGGTGAACAAACGTGTACAGAAATAACAAACAGCGCAGCTAATGTTCGTAAGGAATTCATATTTTTTTCTATTTCTTTCATAATTATTCCCCCTAAACTTAATCAAAGATTTCTAAATCTATAAGAAATTATTATTTTACAGTAGATAATTTTAAATTGTTTCTAGTCTAATTTTAAATAACTAAAATGTTTTGAACACTCCACTTATTTTATCTATTTTGCTCTCATTATTATTTTAGAAGTCTTTGACAATCTACTGGGTTATTAGGTCTACACACTGTATACTTATACCCCTCAAATACACTATCATTCACTACAGGTAAAATACTAACTGCAAGAGCAGCTGCTCCTGGAATCTGCATTATTGCTTTCATTATAAGCATATATTCCATAACTGTAGATTTATCTATATCTCTTGTCATGTCTTCGATTTTAGAATCAAAATACATTCTCATGCCTTCAGTCTTTACATGCTTAAATAGTTTCACGCCATTATATTCTAAAGACTCAATATTTTTTATTATATCCTCCTGCCTCCACACACAGTTTACTAATACCATAATAACCCTCCTCATATATTATTTTTATCTTAACAAATCATTTTATTTTGTAAGATAATAATAGTAAATTTCACGTCTTAGTCACTTTATATAATATGTTTGTCACTAAGTAGTGATAATTATATTATATGCTTGAGTGCTTATATTTTCTAATTCAAATTTACCTAAATATAAGCTTTAACTTGTCCTTCTGACTTATTAAAGTGGAATTTTCCTAGTTTCACTAATTATTTCTTCTATTTATTCACTATATCGTGACCAAGTATTTTGAATCCTAAATTAAACTAATTAAGCTTGAGTTAGATTTTATTCTTTAAAATCTAACTCAAGCTTAATTAGTTTTTAATATTTATTAGATATAATTAATATTAAAAGGAGTGATAGTTAAAATGAAAAAATTAAATATTTGTATTGATATTGATGGAACTATAACAAATCCATATTATTGGCTTAGCTACGCAAATAAATATTTTAATTTAAATATTTCAGAAGAAGAAGTTACGAGCTATGAAATTGCAAAGGTTCTAAATGTTGAAATTTCTGATTATCTAAGATTTTATGATGAGCTTAAATTCGAAATGCACAGTGAAGAGGAACTGAGAGAAGAGGTTAAGGATATATTAGATATTCTTTATGAACAAAATTATATTCACTTTGTAACTGCTAGGGAAAAATCATTAGAGTTATTGACCAATCGTTATTTAAAGCAGCATAATATTCCATTTGACGATGTATTTGTTTTAGGTGATACAAATAAAACCCCAACAGCAATATTTTTAGATTGCGATATTTTTATAGAAGATAGTTATGATAATGCTATTCAATTATCAAAGAATGGTTTTAAAGTTTTATTAATAGATACCAATTACAATAGATTGCCATTAAATGATAATATTATAAGAGTTTATGACTGGAATGATATATTAGAAATAATAAACAAAATATCAAAAGAAAAAGAAGTTATTTAATTCTCTAATCAAAAACTTCTTCTCCTCATTATATAAAATTATAATTTTGTAAATTTCTTATCTTAATCTACTATCCTTAGTAAAAAAAGTTCTATATCCAAGTGTTACAAATATGACGGTAGATACTGCTGTACTCCCCAAGATAGCAAGCATAATACCTATTTGATATTTAATTGCTGTTATTGGAAAAGTTCCAGAAAGTATTTGACCTGTCATCATTCCTGGAAGTGACACAATCCCCATAGTAAGCATGTTATTCATAGTTGGCAGAATTGCTGTATCAAAAGCATTGTTGACTATTTCCTTTGCTGCATCTGCAGGACTAGCTCCGAGCATTAAGGAATTTTCTATTTCAATTCTTTTATCTTCAAATGAACTGCAAAGTTTATTTGCTCCTAAAGCAATTCCTGTCATACTATTTCCAATTATCATTCCTGAAATAGGTATAAAATATTGTGGATTAAACCATGGTCTAACATTTAATACAATTACAATAAAAAAAACTGCAGTTAAAAGTGCTCCAAAAGTCATTGAAAAAGAAATTATCCTTTTTAATTCTTTTGACATTGGATATTTTACTCTATTTATTGAATTATAAATTGCAAAGGAAATCATTATTGCTATCATTATGGAAGTCAGCCACCAGCTTGGATTTTTAAATACAAACATTAAGATATAGCCCATTATTGTAAGCTGTATTGTCATTCTTGTAGAAGCAATTAATATTTGTCTTTCCCGTTTAATTCCTCTAGATTTAAATATGATAAGCATTATAAGTACAAATACATAAGCTATAGAAAGCTGCAAAACTGAAAGGTTCATTACACTGTTATTCATCATATGCCTCCGTAACTTTTCCATTTTCAATTCTTATTATTGAATCTGGAAACTTTTCTGCAATCTGCTCAGAATGTGTAACCATGATTAGTTCCTTGTTATTTTCCAAAACAAATTTCGAAAAGTTTTCTATTATAAACTCCTCAGTTTCTTTATCAAGTGCTGCAGAAGGTTCATCTAATAAATATGTATCTGCATCCATAAGCATTACCCTTGCAAGACATAATCTCTGCTTTTCTCCTCCTGAAAGATTTCCACATCCATCAGATAATTTTTTATTAAGTTCAACTCTTTTTAATGCTTCTTCCATTTTTATTTTTGATGCAGGAAGCTTTTGAGAAAATTCTAATCCAATTTGAAGATTATCTTCAATTGAACCGCTGTAAATAACAGGTGTCTGTCCAAGCATTACCACATTACGTCGCAATTTTACAGTGTCAATTTTAGAAATATCCTTATCATTATACTGAATTACGCCTTCTTCTGGAACATTTAAACAGTTTAACATCTTAAGTAAAGTTGTCTTCCCACTGCCAGATGAACCAACTATGCAGGTGATAGGCTTATTAATCTTTAAGAATGAAATACCTAAAATATCTTTAAATTTTATATTTCTTATTTCAAACATAGCATATTCTCACTTTCTAAAAATTTTCTTTTAATTTAGCTCTAGCAATAAATATATTTATATAATAAATATTATAAAACCCTGTAATAATTATAACAATTATTACAGGGCCTTTCATTAAGACTATGTAAAGAAAAGAACAAATCATAAATATGTACTCTTTTCTTAATTCCTTCTATATGGGTCATAAACTCTAGGAATTTTTAACAAGGCCTATAGCAACACCAAGAAAACTAAATTGCTGATCTTCAATAATTATTGGATCATACTTTTCATTTTCAGGCATAAGAGTAATCTTCCCATTAATTATCTTATATGTTTTTAGAGTAGCCTCTCCTTCAATGTCAACTGCAACTATATCTTTTACATTCGGGTAACTTTGGTTACTTATTATAACATAATCACCATCATTTATGTTCTTATTTATCATAGAGTCCCCTTTTACTTTAAGCATAAATGTACCTTTTGTGTTTTTTATCCATTCTTTTGGTAAATAGTAATTTTCATCAACCTCATCATTTATGAGTATTGGATTACCTGCTGCTATTTCATTAAATAAAGGTATACTTATTACATCCTCTACCTTTTCATCTATTCCATTAGCTTCGATATAAATCTCATCTATGTTTCCCGAATCTTTTATAAATCTATGTGACACATTGTGCTTTAAATCTATATACTCTATAGTATCTAATACAAAAGATTTGTTAGAAGAAGTATTTTTTTTCAAATTATCATGATTCATTTCTTTCGCAATAATTTTATTTTCATTGGATTTTTCTGCAAAAGTTCTTTTTAAAGAAATGCTTTTACCTTTCATATCGTATCCTAAACTAGCAAATGATCTTCCCTTTGTAATCCATGCGTTTAATGTCATATTTGAATCAGTATTAAGTGTAAAATTTAAACTTGAATAAACTTTATCATTATAAAGTGCTTTTAAAAATTCTAACTGCACCCTAGTTAATTTTTCACAATCATCAATAACTATATGAGTGTACTTTTTAGTTTGCATTCCTTGTGCACTTTCTAAAGCCAATAGAGCCATATCCTGTAAGTCTACTTTGTTTAACATTCCTAATTTTTTGTTATACTCATCCAACACTTCATATATAGCTTGTCTTTGCTTAGAATTCTTTCTTAAAATTCTAGCGTCATTATTTAACCTGTTAATTCGGCCAATTCTATTTGCAGTCTGATAATCATTAATATTTAAATAAGAACATGACTTAATCCAAGCAATTTCTTCTTTTACAAATTCAATATTTTCATAATCCAATAAATCAAATTTGTTTTTTTCATATTTCTTTTTGATAATTTCCATGGAATCTTTTAATTGTTTTTCACATTCCTCAGCAGATGCCATGGTAATTTCGATACTATTATCCTTTTTATATTTATTAAAATAATATATTATTAATGATTCAATAGTCCTAATTTCCAACTTATCACTATTATCTTCATCAAAAAAACTATTTTGATGATATTTTTCACTTTCAATATTATCGTAAATATATGAAATATGCCTCAAGTGCTGCTCATCATAAGCTGCTATTAATATTTTATCATTCTTCTCTATGCAATAATGATTAAGAAGCATTGGGATCTTATTTATAATTATAGTAGTTTTTCCTGTCAGCTTTTCACCTTTTATTAATAGATGCCCGTGAGGCTTATAATTGATTATTTTTTTCTGTTCTTTATTAAACTCCATTTTCATCACACCTCATCCTTAGCATTATACATAAATTTGTTGCATTTATCATTTAAATTATACCTGTAATTATACTATATTGTTTTAGCAACTGTAAAGCTATAGTAAAGCAGCGTTAAAGATTAAATTTATTTATGTCGTCCAAATTCTCTTAAAATCCCTTATTTATTTTCAGAAAATTAAGAAAATATATTTCCATCAATTTTTGAAAAAACGCCGTACTAGTTGCGTTGCAACTACGCAAAAAAAATTTAATTAATTTGTTCCATAGTCTTTAAATTTATCACAACCTTTGTTAAAATAATATTTGTTATAAATCGTGTATTTTTATATGCTGATTTAACTGTGATATATCTTCAGATGTTAGAGTGTCTGTTCGAAAGGATTCTAGCATTCTTGAAGATATTTCTTTTATCCCAATTTTTAATTCTTTTAGTGCTGCGCTACCGTTTTCTAGTAGTTGTCTTAATATATCTGAAATCTGAACTAATAAATAATGATTTTTCATGGCCTGATAATATAAACAACACGCATGCTCAATATCATATCTTATATTCTTTTGGTTGTTGAATCCTTCATTTTCTATTTTCCATCTGCTTCTACCAGCGACTACAATTTTAAAAGCATTTCGTTTAGTAACTTGTATATTCGTAACAAAAACAAAGTTTTTGGACGTTTCTTCTTTTGTGCTTTTATCTTTAGATTTCTTGCGAATGTTTTCAGTGAAATCTACTATATTAACAGAGCTATTTTTATATGAAACTTCATTTATATAAGTTAACTTTTGATGTATCTCGTGACTTTTAAAAGTTAAATTAGAGGTGTTTTCATTATTCTCAATATATTTTATGGTTTGAATTTCTTCCCAAAGTGTTTTTGCTCTTCCTTCTTTAAATCTAAAAATAAATTTCCACTTATACTCAGTACATAATTTATAAATTGGTTCACATGCATAAAGACTATCACCTAAAATGCAGATATTAAGCTTTCTAAACTTATATTTCAATTTTTTCATAAGTCTTCTAGCTGCATTTATTTCACAATCTTGTTTGCTAACGCTTTCGTTCTCATTTTCTACAAATTCAGTTAATATACTAAATGTCATATTTCCTAAAATAAGCTTAGCTTCTAATACCGTGTGATAATAAGTTATTCTTTCTATTTCACCAGTATCTTTATTCTTGTGTTCTTTCCTTAAACAATGTTCACAATGTTTTTCCTTAAAGGAAAATAATTGTGAACCATCAATAGCAATGCACCAATGCTTATCTAATAATCGATATTTCTCCAACGACCTTTTTTTGAAAAGCTCTCGTATCATATAATCTCTAATTTTTTCTAATTCAGATACGTCTAATTTTCTCAAAAAGTCATTTATAGTATCATAGTGTGGTATGTCTTCTAACGAGTCATATCCTAATGATTTAGCTATATTATCTATTGCTAAATCATTGTTAAAATCATTTGTCATTCTATTCATGCTAACAATTCCAGAAACATTTTTCATAATAACTACAAACAGTATTATTTCTGGATTATAAGTTATATAACTTTGATTTCTTTTATCTTTCACATTGGCTAATTTCCTATTAAAATCTCTAAAAAAATGCTTTTTTATTTTTGAAAATTCTCCGAAAAAATTTATTTCTTTTTCCATTTCTCTTTTTTGTTTTCTTGTTCTTCTATTCATAACTTTCCCCGCAAACGTAGTAATTTAGGCACTTTTCTTAATTATATTTTATCATAATTCATTACATTTTTGGAGTTTATTTACTCGAAATTAATTCAATCTTTAGAGCTGATAGTAAAGTATTCTAATTAGAATTTTCTATTATTTTGATGAAAACGCAAACGTTGTTTTGATTCTATAACAAGGGTATAATTAACAAAGTGATACAAGCCAATGAATAAGCAAATAATTAATATACTAGGAAGGAAAATAAGATGAAAAATAAAATGATATTTTTTGATATTGATGGAACACTACTTAATGAAAAAACTTATATGGTACCAGAAAGTGCAAAAATAGCAATAAAAAAGGCTCAAGAAAATGGACATCTTGCCTTTATAAATACTGGGAGACCAATTTTAGGAATTGACGATTGTATTAAAGAATTAAATTTTGATGGTTATGTATGCGGATGTGGAACCTACATAGAATTTAAAGGGAGAGAATTATTTCACAAAAGCCTTGGAAGAAAGATTTCAACAGAAATTGTTAGCAAATTAAGGGAATGTAAAATTGATGCCATCCTTGAAGGAAAACAAGGTGTGTATTATGATAATGATCTTAATATAAATTCTTCTGAAGTCTTAAGAATTAAGAAACGTCACATAAATGTAGGTTTATATACAGGACAAAGTTTTGATGATATAGATATTGATTTTGATAAAGTTGTAATTTGGCTAAATACAAATAGTAATTTTGCTGAATTCAAAAAATGTTATGAAAAGACTTTCGAGTTTATACATCGTGGTAAAGATTTTTATGAATTAGTTCCTTTAGAATATTCAAAGGCATCAGGAATTAAATATTTAATGGATCATCTAGATATTCCTCATCAAAACACTTATGCCATCGGTGATAGCACAAATGATTTATCTATGCTTAAATATGCAAAAAACAGTATTGCAATGGGAAATAGTAATCCTCTTCTTTTTGATCTAGTCTCATTTGTAACAACGGATATAGAAAAAGATGGAGTAGCTAATGCACTAAAACATTATAATATCATATAATAAACATACATATACGAACAGCTTGTTAGATTTTGCAAATTCAAATTATACAAGCATAAGCAAAAGTATTATAAACTGCTTATGCTTGTTTAATTTAAGGCACAATCAAGTAAATAACAAGTCCATTTGCCAGCCTATTTTCCATCATCCTACGGCAGCAAATTGACCTAATAGGCCCACTATGAGGGCAATTTGCTTTCTTGCCTGATGAAAAATATCCATGTCAACTTTGGACTTGTTATTTATTTTCATGTGCCTAAATCAAATTTTATTCATTAGATTCGTAATTAGTAATTTCCTTTATTGTATTATCATCATTCATAAATACAACAGCCGGCTTAAATTTTTTTGCTTCCTCTTCATTCATCTGAGCATAAGCAATAATTATGACTTTATCACCAGTTTGTACTAATCTTGCTGCTGCCCCATTTAGGCAAATAACACCTGAATCTCTCTTCCCTGGGATTACATATGTTTCAAATCTTTCTCCATTGTTTATATCAACTATCTGAACTTTCTCATTTTCAATTATATTTGAAGCCTCCATAAGTGTTTTATCTATAGTTATGCTTCCCATATAATTTAACTCAGCTTGAGTTACCGTAGCTCTGTGTATTTTCCCTTTTAACATTGTAAGTATCATCAAAAAGTTCCTCCTAAGATTCTTATTATAGTTTAAATGTAAAATTATCTATTAATCTTGTTTTACCTATATAAACAGCAATTGGAATCAAAATGTTTTTTTCTATTTTTTGAACATTTTCTAATGATTCACTGTCCACTATTTCAACATAATCAATTTTTGCTAGTGATTCTTTATTAATTTCTTCTCTGATAATTTCTTTAATAGCATTAGCATTTCTTTCGCCATGATTTAATGCTTCTTTAGCTACCCCTAAGCTTCTGCTTAACACTAAAGCAGCTTTTCTTTCATCATCTGATAAATAAGTGTTTCTAGAACTTTTAGCTAGTCCATCTTCTTCACGAATTATTGGACATGCTACGATTTCCACATCTATATTTAAATCTCTAACCATTCTTTTTATTACAGCTACCTGCTGAGCGTCCTTTTCTCCAAAGTAAGCTTTATCAGGAGTAACTATGTTAAAAAACTTAGAAACAACTAAGCAGACTCCATCAAAATGTCCTGGTCTTTTAGCCCCACATAGAACACTAGTAAGATTTGAAACCTTAACACTAGTTGATTTATTATCATAATACATTTCACTTGGTTCAGGATTGAAAACTATAGCTGCACCTGCATTTATACAGATTTCCATATCCCTGTTTATATCTCTAGGATAACTATTATAATCTTCATTTGGTCCAAATTGTGTTGGATTAACAAAAACACTTACAACTACCTTATCATTTTCTTCTACTGCTCTTTTAATCAAACTCTCATGACCTTCATGTAAAGCCCCCATTGTTGGAACATATCCAATTGAAAGTCCTTCTCTTTTCCATGCTTTGATTAAACTTCTAAGTTCACGTATTTCTTTAACTAACATCGCTTCTACTCCCTTTTATTAAATTAATATAATTTCTTTAATTCGGTTTCATCAATTTTAAAGGTGTGTTTTTCTTCAGGGAAAGTACCGTCTTGAACTTCTTTTACATAAGAACCTATAGCTTCTCTCATGCTCTGTCCAATGTTTGCATATTGTTTAACAAACTTCGGTACAAAATCATTAAACATTCCAAGCATGTCTTGGTACACCAAGATTTGTCCATCGCAGTATTTACCTGCACCAATTCCTATTGTTGGTATTGAAACCGCCTTTGTAATAAGCTCTGCTACCTTTTCAGGAATTCCCTCAAGAACTATAGAAAATGCACCTGCCTTTTCTATGAGAACTGCATCTTCAATAAGCTTTTTAGCTCCTGACTCATCTTTACCTTGAACTTTAAATCCGCCAAAAGCATTTATAGATTGAGGTGTTAATCCTAGGTGCCCCATTACTGGAATTTGAGCATTCACAATAGCTTTTATTTGTTCTATAACATTAGCTCCGCCTTCAAGCTTTACTGCATTAGCGCCACCTTCTTTAATTAACCTTCCTGCATTTAGAATAGCTTGTTCCACTGAAACATGATAAGATAGAAATGGCATATCACTTACTATAAGTGCATTCTTAGCTCCTTTTTTGACCGCTTTTGTATGATAAATAATTTCATCTATAGTAACTCCTAATGTATCCTCTTCTCCTTTAATCACCATACCGAGAGAATCTCCAATTAAAATTCCATTAACATTACTTTCATCAATAATTTTAGCCATTGAATAATCATATGCTGTAAGCATACTTATTTTTTCCCCATGAGTCTTAGCATTTTTAAAAGTAGATACTGTATTTTTCACTATTCTATTCCTCCTAAAACTTTATAGATCTCTAAATGTTTTTCTGAATTTTTTAACAAACTTTTGAGTATACTTTCATTATTTGTAAATGCTATCGTATTTCCCTGTTCTTTTTCTTCAAGCCTCAATCCTTCAGAATTTTTCAATGCAACAAGCTTTAATAAGTTTAAAGATAATAAATTATAAATATCTTTATCCTCATCATTTATAGCCGAAAGATGCTTTTCTATAGTATTAATGTCACCTCTTAAAACTGGACCTGTTAAAGAATTCACAAATCCACTTGAAAAAATGTTCTCAATATTTCCATTTATAAGAGGTTTTACAGCTTTTAAAGCTTCTTCTTCACTTAATCCGAGAATTTTAAAATAACTAATTCCTATTTCTAATAAAGATAATGTAAGATTAGAAATAAATACGTTAGCTAAATGATAAATAGACGAAGTTTTTTCGTCCCGTTCAAAAAAGTTATTTCCTATAACTTCAAATAACTTTAAAACCATTGAATCGTCAAAAATATCACCTTCAATAGAAAAATAAATCTTTTCAAGTTCATTTAAATTCATGTTCTTGTTTGAAAACGCAAATATTGGATGTATAGAATAGATAAATGCACCAGAATGTTTGGCATTACATAATACATTTGATTTAAGTGATCCACTTGTGTGGCAAATTGATTTGCTGTTTAGATCAAATTTTGATAATTCACTATCTATAATTGAAATGATGTCATCAGGCGTTGTAATAAATAATATATCGCTTTCCTTGATAATCTCTTGAATGTTTTTATAAAATTTAGATTTAGTAACATTAGCTGCATTCATGGTATTTTCTATATCCCTTCCATAAAAACCGCTTAAATCTATCCCCTTATGGGTAAAGTAACGTCCTAAATTTACGCCTACCTTCCCAGGCCCAATAAATCCAATTCTTATAGTATCACCTCCATAAATGTGATACAACATCCTAATTCAATCTCATTCATATAGATATGAGTCGTATTATAAATTTTAATGCAAAAAATCTGGTATAGCTCTATAAGATACTACCCAGTGATATTTTATCACTTAAATTTAAATTTAACAACTAATATATTTGGTGTGAATCAGTTAAGCAGACATCCAAATCTGTGATTTGATGATGATCGCTTACTCTGTGAGTATCCAGCGAACGAATGTGAGTCGGATTTCCTTTTATATTCTTAAATTCCATTATTCTTAAGTTCTTTTATTCTAAAATTCTAAAAAATATATATTCCTAAATTCTTTAGAATTTTAGAATCTCTAATAAATAACCATATATCTTTTACGAAGATAAATAAAAATACTGCTAAGTAGGTATAATTTATTGCTTTGTCATTATATCTATTTGCTATAATTTTTTAAGTCTCTTATCATATTTGGACTAGTCGTTTTCCCAATTCAAATGCCTTTTTGCAATCTTGCGGAAATACTTCTTTCCTACGCTTCATTTTTTCACTAGCATCAAAAGCTGTTGCAACATATTTTGAATAATCATCAAATTGATAAGTATCGGTTACAAAAAGTGATTCTACTTTTCCTAAAAACCTTTCCGCTAAAAATTCATTGTATTTAATGGATTCTTTCCATTTTGATTGTTCCAATTTTTGTTCATTAACTCCAAGGGTATAAATTAATCCTACAGAAATTTTTTTAGGAAAAAGCGAAGAATAATTTTCATCATAAACCAGATATGGAAAAATTAATCGTTCCATAAAAGATTTCATTTCACCTGTAATTGATCCTAAATAAATTGGAGAACCAAGAATTATAGCATCTGAATTATTAATTTTTTTTAGAATTGGACTTATTTCATCATTAATAGAGCACTGTCCATAACTATTACCATTTATTAATTTACATGCAAAACAGCTTTTACATCCTTTATAATTAAAATCATATAGATGTAGCATTTCTGTTTCTGCTCCATTTGAAGCTGCTCCCTCAAGAGCTTTATTTAGTAAAATTCCTGTATTCTCGTTTTTTCTTGGACTTCCGTTAATAGCAATTATCTTCATGTTTAAAACCCCATTTCCTATTTTATAAATAGTGTAATGGTTGTAGTATAGAACAATGTCAAGAATTATTTATCAAAGATTTAAAAAAATCACATTCGCCTAAATGCTTATTTTCTTTTACTTTATTCAATAATTCTATTAATTGATATAATTCTTTAATTTGATTTTCAACTCCAGTTATCTTATTATCTATATAATCTACTAACTTATCCTGATGAGTACATTTATCATTAAGAACCATTTTAATCAAATTCGATATTTCTCTTAAACTGAATCCATAATTTTTCATTCGAACAATAAATTTAATTCTTAATACATCTTCCTCCGAATAAACTCTATAGCCACTTTCATTTCTAACTGGATTGTCTATCAACTTTATATTTTCATAATATCTCAGAGTTTCTTTTCCTATATTCAATAGTTCTGACAAATCCTTTCGTGTATATTTATTCAAATTTTTTCTCCTTACTTATTACAATTTTAGTTTTACTTTAGAAAAACAAATCGCTATTCATTTTGGGTAAATTATATCATATTTGCAAATATCGCATTATTCAATTTTCAAAGAATATTTTTTTATAAGTTATTACATCATATCTACAGTTTGTCCAATATTAGTATTATGTAGTATTTTAAATAAAAAATATCGCAAATCTATTGTTGGTTATGAATAGTGCGATATTCTAATTTACTATTAAATTTTTAGATATGATAATAGCATTCATAAACAGCTATACAAATTAAATTTTTTTATGTGATCATTAATGATTATCATTCCATCGCATTATCTCAACAAAAATAGGATATAAATCTTTTCCTGCCTGAGATAGTGAGTACTCAACATGTGGTGGAATTTCATTAAATTGAGTTCTGTGAACTAATCCCCTGCTTTCTAAATCCCTCAGTGTGTAAGTAAGCATTGTATTTGTTATTCCACCTACTTGTTTTTTTAAATCTCCAAAACGAATAGAGTCGCATCTTACCAACTCAAAAAGCACTCTAATATTCCACTTTCCTTGAAAAATCTCTAATGTTTTAGCTGCTGCACAATTTTCGCTAATTGGGAAATTTTTTATTTGCTCTTGATATTCCTTAAATTTAATGTCTGTCATTTGATTAATTCCCCCTCAAGTTATAGAAGTCAGTACGCTTAAGCGTACTTAGTTCGTATCTTCTGCGTACTTGTATTGTATATATATCCTAAGTATAATAAATGTACTATAATAAATCAAGGAGTGATGCCCATATGAATACAACAATTTATTATTTTTCCGGCACAGGAAATAGCTTAAAGGTAGCAAATGATTTAAGTGATCAATTAACAGATTCTAAAATAGTAAAAATATCTAAAAGCAATATGTCAGTTTTTAGTGATACTCAATCAGATAAAATAGGCTTTGTATTTCCTGTATATAATGCAGGAATACCTGTGATAGTAAAAAACTTTATAGAAAAACTACAGATCAATAAGCATACCTATGTTTTTGCTATAGTAACTTGTGGTGCAATGGCAGGCTCGGCTCCTAATCAAGTAAAAAAAATCCTAGCTAAAAAAGATATTAAGTTAGCTGCATCTTTTACTGTTTTTATGCCAGGCAACAATCAGCTAGTGTATCAACCTGCTTCCGAAGAAAAACAAAATAAACTTTTCATAAATGAAAAAGAACAGATTTATAAAATAGCTTCTGCTATAAAAAGCAGCCAACATGTTGAATATAAGGTTAATTCTATTATGAGTGCTGTTTATAATTTGGGATACAGAGCCACTTTTAATCCAAAAGCTATGGGGAAAAATTTCTGGACTGATGAAAAATGTATTGGATGTGGTATATGTTCAAAAGTCTGTCCTGCAAGCAACATAGTTATGTATGAAGGAAAACCAAAATGGGAACATCAATGCGAGTCTTGTCTTGCTTGTATGCAATGGTGTCCACAAAAATCTATACAATATAAAAAATCTACTGTTAAAAGAGGTCGTTATCATCATCCAGACATAACAGTAACTGATCTTATTCAAAAATGATAAAATATACTTAAATTAAAATATAACCAGAACATGAATTGAAGCATACTATAGGCTATTGAGTAAGTATGCTTCAATAATTACTATTTGTTTCAGCTGATTATAGTATATTTTGTAAACACCATATTATTAAATTTTCAAAGAACATATTCTTTTATTTACTACACAAAAAATGAGTTGGGTTGATTGCGATGTTGAGACCTAAAAAATAGCACATATTTAATATATATCTATACTTATTTTACAGATGTATCTTAAATTTGCACTTCTCAATATCGCAATCAATTTATAGAACGAAGTCGCTAAAAGCAGACCGCCCAGTATGGGGATTCAAAAATTCACAACTCACTTTAAATTCCATATTCTTTCATTTTATATTACTATTTTAAGACTTTATTTCCTAAAAATATATAGTTATTTTATTTTTAAACATAAAATCCCCCTCCCCATACGTAAGCGCTTATTCACTTTTATTTTTATTTAAGGCAGTGAAGCACTCCTAGGCATTATTTTACCTATTTTAATTAAATTTCCCTTCTCACAATTTTTACACTTACCTATTTCAATCCCAGTTAATTTCAAGAATAGCTCCGCTGACGATAGACTCTCAAATTCTTTAGGTTTGCCCCTAAATATTTCTAAACAGCGTTTAAACTTTACTTTTTTATTTCTGTTTCCTAAAATCCCATAATGTCTTATTTTCACAAATCTATCTGGTAGAATATGCATTGTAAATCTTCTGATAAATTCTGCTGGTTTTAAAGACATTATTTTTAAGAAAACTATTAAAACTCAAAAATGTTCCAGCATCAATTTTTCCTTTTCTGCTTATAAATCCTGTATCTCTAGCAATTCTATCTACTAATTCATATGAAAATAACTGAGTCGAATCTCTTACAATTTTTCTTAATCTTTTGTGAATGATGAACACCTCTTTTCAAATTTATATTTTTATTATACAAGCTATATATGAATTTGAAAAAAGGTTTATATTAGCAATATTAGCTTTACGGCTATGGCCATTGATGGGGAGACTCTGAATATTAAAAGAAGCTACACCCTTAGAAGTTCTACCATAAGAAAAATAAATGAATTAAAGAGTATACATCCAGATATTAATGTATGTATCAGTACCATAGTTGATATTGCCATAGATTATTATCATAACCATATTGTAAATGAAGGTGGCACTCAGTAATTTAATTTATTTTAATTTCAAATAATTATTTGTTCTCTAACATGAGCTAATATATTTATTTCATATATCCCTTATAGGAGGTGATAGATTTATGTAAGTAAATGAATTAATTAACCTTATTGTTAATAATGGTTTTCCTGTGGCTGTATCTGCATATTTACTAATACGCTTAGAGAAACAAATTGTTAGCTTATCAAGTTCAATTAATAAGTTAAATACCATAATATCAGCTAAACTTGGAGTAGCTATCGATACAGAGAGTTCTACTGATGATTCTCATAAAGTGGCATGAATAAAAAGGCGATAAACATTTTGAAGTGTTTATCGCCTTTAAACTTGTTTATATTTTAATGGAAAACTATGTAGTTCAATTCAAATTATAAAGTGATACACTGATACAAAACTTACGAAAATTGTGAATTTCTGATTATATAGAAAATAAGATACCTAATAGAACATTTCTATAAATTTTTCACCATATGGAACGTAATTCTTTTTGTAATCATGAATTACTTTTTCTTTATTATATTTCAATTGTTTATAAGTAATATTAACAAGTCCATCATCTATTTCCGCTATAACAAACTTTGCTATACCATCTTTACCGCAGCCAAGTGAACCTGGATTTAATATAGGTTTCCAATTCCAATGTACAGCATATAACGGAAAATGGGTATGTCCAATCAAAACATAGTCTACATCCACATTATAATCTGCAACAAATTCCTCAAGAGTTTTCTTTTTATACAGAAGAGGAAACTCTATAACACTATTCATTCTTGTATGCACCATAAGAAATTTTTTATTTTCAATTTCAACAATTCTTTGAAGTGGCACTTGTTTTAATCTTTCCATTCTCTCATTTCCTAATCGATTAATTACCCAATCTCTATGTTCAGATTCCTTTTCGTAACGTTTCTTTATTTCCTTATCAAAAAACATATACTCTCCATTACCCATAACATTTATAAATCTGTCGTCATTCATAATAATATCGTAAACTTCTAATGGATTTGGCCCTATTTGAATAAAATCACCCATATTTAAAATTTTAGAGACTTTGCATTCATTATTAATGTAATTCATAAATACTTCTAATGCGTGGATATTTGAATGAATATCCGAAACCAATGCTATCCTTTCCATATATAAACCTCATTCTACCTTAATGTAATATAATTATTCTTTTCTATAACACTAAAGTTCTTTGGTACTTCGTGTTATTCTACAGTCTTGCAAGAAAAATAAATATTTTGAAATAACTATAATAATTTTTTCTCTAAAATAAAGCGTGTTGGCCAAAATTCATATAAACTAATGGACTCTATTTTTCCAGAAAAACCTTTAAAACTGTCTGCTACAAAAGGTAATGCTTTTAAAATAGTTTTATGATCATCTATTAGCATCGTTGTATGGGCTGTCCATCCAAATCCATCAGCAAAATCATGATTAAAATATTGTTGTAAATTTAATAATTCATGATTTACAGAAGGTGATATAAACAAAACATCCAGTCCAAAGAGTCCAATATTGCTCAATTTAATTTCAAATTTATGAAACTTTTCTGATACCATTTTTACTTTTTCTTTTATCAATACTTCTTGTGATATTTCAAAACTCCCAAGAGTGATATGATTCGGCAAGTTAGGTGTCTGCTTCCCGACAACCCCTTTTTCCTTTAATAAATTTTGAATTTCTTTCAACTTTTGTTCTGTTTCCATATCATATTGTGCCATGACACAAAGAAATTTATCTTTCATAATTTTAGACCTCCTGTTAAGAATTAATCGTTCTTTGATTATAATCTTTGATACACAATTTGTTATGTACTATTACGTTTTAATTTACAATTACTTCGTTTAATACTTATCTTGAAAGTAGAAGTACAATTTCATTTTTAATCTTTTCTTTCAATTCTTCTCTCTGCTCCTCATTCGGTCTTGTAGATTCATCAAACAATTCCTCATTTGACAATTGATATACCGAACTAACTATAGGAGTATCACCTTTTACTCTTGGATATAGATGCCAATGAATATGAGGACATCCATTTCCAAGTAGTTCATAGTTCATCTTATCAGGCTTAAATATATTAGAAACAGCCTCTGCTACTATAGCCATTTCTTCAAGATGTTTTATTTTAAAAGAATGTTCTAAGTTGTGTAATTCAGGACCATGCTCTTTACAATTGAAAACAGTATAGCCCTTGAACCTCTGAAACCATCCTAAAATTACATATCCTGTTTCAAGTTCCATAATAAAATATGGGTCATCTTTAATATTTTTTTGCTTGTCACACATTTTACAACTCATTCCATTACCTCCAACATAAAATATTAATTATCTTCAGTTCGCACTTATTTACTACTTTGTATTAATTATAGCATATTTTGTAAAAATCTCATTATTCAATCTTAATATGCCCCCTTTACATTTTAAACCTTATTTTGCTTTTGGCTATGTTAAAAATTAATTACTATTCCAATGATAGATTAGTTGTACAACGCCAGAAGAGAATGTTCTGGTATTAACCATTTTTAAATTTAATCTCTTTTTTATATCACTAAACAACGGTTTTCCTTCTCCCAAAATAACAGGGTGAATAGATAATCTAAATTCATCAACAAGCCCTAAATTTATAAATGTCGTAATGAGACTTGCTCCTCCATATAGCCAGATGTCTTTACCAGGCTTATTCTTCAATTTATTTACTTCTTCAAGAATATTTTCATTTATAAATATCGCTTGATTATTAGTATCTATTTGTGTTCTGGAAAACACATATTTCTCTTTACTATGAATCAATTTCCAAACTTCTTTTTCATCATCAGAATCTTCATCTTGTGGAATATATTGTCCCCATAAATCGTAACTTTTTCTACCATATAAAATAGTATCAATTTCATTCAAGAAATTAGTAAACCCCATATCAGTATCCATAATGCACCAATCAACTTCTCCATTTTCCCCTTCAATAAAGCCATCTAAAGTAGTTGCTAAATCTAAAACTATTCTTCTCTGTTTTACGTTGCTTGACATAACTTTTCCTCCTTCTTATATTATTCCTTGAACAACTTTAATTGTGACACAACAATTTACTATCAAGAAATATTTTTTAAAAACCACCTTAAATTCATTTCTTGAATTTTTAACTATTCAATATCATTTTATATACTTATTATTATATTACAACTGCATTTATTTATAAGTTCTTCATATTATTGCATCAATATTATTATGTAACAAATTAAAATAATACAAGTTAAGATGGACAGAACAACGTTTTTATGTAATTTTCCATAAAATTTCAATCAGATTAATATTTATACACCTCCCTTGGAGATATATGAAATTTTACCATATATACTATATGTAGAGATATTTTTATATTTCACACTACATATAGTAGTGAAATAATTTTATATAATAATAGGGAGGTCTGTATGGATTTTAATTACATTGAAGAATTAGTTTATAAATGTAAAAATGGAGATATGTTATCAAAAGATAAATTAGCTGAAGAATTTAGGCCTTTAATCTTAAATATTTCTAAAAAAACTTTTATTGATGGATATGACATACATGATCTTCACAATGAATGTTACAAATCATTATTCAAATGTGTTTCCATGTACAATTTAGAAAAACATAGGTTTGTTGCCTATGCCACTAATGCAATTAAAAATAATATGAATGATCTTATAAAACGAATTAAAACTAGACGCTCCACTGAAGGATATGATGCTTTAAGTCTCCTTGATGATTTTGAAAAAGATTTGCCTTCTCAGGATATCAGCTTAGAAGATTTATTTTGTGAGGAATGTGATTATACGGATTTAAGATTAGCCCTTAATAACTTAAACGATGATGAAAAGGAACTTATAGATTTTATTTTCTTTAAAAACAATACAGTTCAAAAATATGCTCACTTTAAAAATATGTGCTACTCTACAGCTACTCGAAAAAAGAAAGTTGCTTTAAATAAAATCTTCAACTATATTTCCCTAAATTATCAAGCTTAAGAGCTCCAAGATTACTAAATTCTTGGAGCTCTTATTTTTGTAATGACATTATTAAATTCAAATATACTGTCAGATAAACTTGTTATTTTTTTTGATTCTTCCTTACACTATTCAAAACTAAAATTATTTACAACCTTAGTGGTCATTTCTAGATAATCCTCTGAAACTTCGTCAATCCCATCGCAAGTTTACTTAAGATTACATCCTTTGCATTTATCTAATATTCCTTCATCCTGCAAGGAGCATCTTAACTCACTGTTAAATGTAGACTTTCTAATAGCTAATGCTAGCTGCTTTTTTTAGGTGCATATTCTTCTATTAATTTATCACTTTTTAATCTGATTCCATGAAATTATATGCTTATGCTCATATATCCATTATGGGAGGTGATGAAGTTATGGAAATAAATGACTTAATTAATTTAGTAGTTAATAATGGATTTGCTGTGGCTGTTTCAGCGTATTTGCTGATTCGGTTAGAAAAGCAAATAAATGGACTATCTGCTTCAATTAATAAACTAAATACCATAATATCAGCAAAACTTGGGGTTGCTCTAGAAGTAGATTCTAGTGATGATTCTCATAGAGTAGGTTGAATAAAGGCAATAAACATTTTTTAAGTGTTTATTGCCTTTAAGATTAAAATCTAATAAATGTTATTATCTCATTTATCATTATCTAATTCTATATATTCCTCAGGGAAAAGTTCAATTTTATATGAAGCTTTTAATCCTGCTTCATTTTCTACTATAACTATATAATTATAATCTTGTTTACCCCATCCATTTAAAATTTGTTTATATCAATTTTTTTGAATCTAAATAATTCGCCAAAGGCTGCACCTCCTAAAATTAACACAGCCCCAGCTATTTGTACAAAACTTAATTTTTCTCCCAAAATGGCAGCTGAAAAAATCAATGCTGAAAGCGGTTCTAAATATCCACAAATTGATACCGTCTGCACAGGCAGATCACCAATGGAAGAAAAATAAAAATAGCAACCAATTCCTGTGTTTACAACGCCTAATATCAGTATAGGTATTAGATTTCCCTGCATAATGTTGATTGAAAATCCTTTCTTTAAACCTATGAAAATCGCAACTGTTATAAAGCTCATAATTAACTGGCACATGGAATTTTCAAGTCCAATTATGCTTACAGCTTTTTTATTGAAAATCACCATAATGGCATACATGATTGCCGATAATACTCCACAAATCAATCCCCATGAATTCCTTCCCTGTAATAAAGCTTGCCCATTTACACAAAGCATTCCAATTATTACAGCAATAAATCCAAGTAATTTGTATTTTGTCATCTTTTCCTTAAATATAATAGGAGAAAAAACCATGACAATCATAGGACCACAATAATAGGCAAGTGTGGCGATGCTTACACCAATTTGTCCGTATGCTTCATATAAAAACATCCAACTTGCACCCATAGCCATCCCAGAAATAACTAAACACAGAAAGTGTGATTTATTTTTCCAAAACTGTATTTTCTGATTAGAAAGTGTAAATACTAAAATCAAAAATAAGCTGCCTATCAAGGTTCTCAAAAAAACTATTTCATAGCTATTTAGTAAAATGTAACTTGCAACAATTCCATTAAATCCAAAAAGTAATAATGCTAAAAAATATTTAAAATATGCTCGTTTCATCTTTTTCCTTTCGTAAAGCCATATTTGCTTGTGTTTTAGATAATTTCATTTCTATACTCTCCTCCCTCTAATCACTATTAATTCTACTATTTGTTACATTCCATTATAAGTACCTTCTAGCAAAGCTCTTGAAAACTCTATAGGCATAATGTATCATAAATTCATAAATGACAAAAGCGAATATTTATCATAGGAAAGATGATAAAATCAGATGAATATGAGGTAAACATAGTATGGATATGAACATTCAAAAATATATGGCATTTATTAGGACTGTTGAATATGGGAGCTTTACAAAGGCAGCAGAGATGTTGAACTATTCTCAGTCTGGTATTAGTCGTATGATTAATGATTTAGAAAAGGAATGGGGTGTTTCACTTCTTGAACGTGGACGCTCTGGTGTACGACTAACCTCAGATGGATTGAAATTATTGCCCTTTGCTAAAAATGTTTGTAATGAGTATCAGAAGTTACAGACGCAAGTTGAAGAATTGAACGGATTGCAATCAGGACTTATTCGAATAGGTACATTTTCAAGCGTTGCAACTCATTGGCTCCCTAATATCATTAGAGAATTTCAAAAGGATTACCCTAATATTGATTATGAGTTACTACTCGGCGATTATACAGAAATAGAAAGCTGGATTTTAGAGGGGCGCGTAGATTTTGGTTTTCTTAGGCTTCCTACACTTCCAGAGTTTGAAACAATTTTATTGGAGCAGGATAAACTGCTTGTGGTTTTACCTGAAAATCATCCACTTGTAGATTGTGAATACTTTCCAACTAACGCACTATGTAATTATCCTTTTATGCTTTTGGAAAAAGGCGCAAAAGCAGAGGTTTCGGAGATATTTGAACGCTATAACATTTCCCCTAAAGTTCATTTTACAACATGGGATGACTACGCCATTATGTCCATGGTAGAAAAAGGGCTTGGAATTAGTATCCTGCCTGAATTGATTTTACAACGTATCCCTTATAAAATTATAGCAAAAGAGCTTGAAGTTCCTTGTTTTAGAAACATTGGTATTGCTATGAGAGATCAAAAATCACTTTCCCTTGCAACTAAGAGATTTTTAGAATATGTGCAATATAGAAAGAGGGAGTAAACCATATCCTTACAGAGTAATAAAAATTTCATGATAAAATTTCATAAAATTTAGTTTAAAATAAATAAGTAATATTATATAACCATTCGATATTTTTTGTGTTAAAAAAGTCGAGCATCGTTAAAATACCTCTGGTATTATGTAGATATGAAAAGGAGGAAGACAATGATAAACGAATTAAATCATGTAATTGACTATATTGAAGATCATTTAACCGATGATGATCTATCTCTTGAAACAATTTCTGAATATGCTGGGGTTTCTGACTATCACTTTAGAAAGATATTCTTTTATCTTTCAGGACTGATGCTTAGTGAATATATCAAGAACAGAAAATTGTCGGAAGCAAATAAAGATTTATTATATGGAGAAAAAGTAACGGATGTTGCTTTGAAATATGGTTATCAGTCTATGGACGGCTTTACTAGAGCATTTAAAAAATGGAGTGGTTTTTTACCCTCAGATGTAATAAAAAAAGGCATAAGTAAATCGTTTCCCAAACTTTCATTCATAATAACTATCAAAGGAGGAATTAATATGGAATTTAGAATTGAAGACAAACCAGCGTTTAATTTAGTTGGTGTAAATAAACGTATCCCTATGCAATTTGAAGGGGTTATTAATGAGATTATAAAACTAGCACAAAGCATAACGGACGAACAAAAGAAAGAAATGCATTCTCTTCAAAATATCGAGCCTTATGAAATTATCAATGCATCTTATGAGGCTGACGCTAATTTCTTAAAAGAAGAAGGATATTTAACTCATCTGATAGGCATTTTAACGACTGAAAATCAAATAAGTGATCTGTTAGAAAAAGTACCAGTTGAATCTTGTACTTGGGCAATATTCCCAAACGAGGGGCCATTTCCTTCTACATTACAAGGAACAATGGCAAGAATATATTCGGAATGGCTTCCCTCTTCCAATTATGAGATAATCAATGTCCCTACTTTTTCTTTTACTAAAATGGATAAAGACAAAAAAGATTACGCTTATAGTGAAGTTTGGATTCCTGTTAGGAAGAGATAAAAACAAATTTATATTTTACTTGTGCTCAATGGGAATTATGAAGATTAGCATAAGATAACAGTAAAAAGACAAAGAGCCGATAACCTATGAGAATGTATCATGTGGTTAGCGGCTCTTTGTTAAATAAATCAATTGTAACAGCAAAATTTTACTTGGTTTTATTTTTTTCTGATTTAATTTTTTATAAAGAATATCTTTTAAAACCCAAACAGTGTCCTCGTCATTAAAATTAAATTCATTTTTGCAGTCATCATATAACTTCGATAACTTTTCACAATAAGTATTCATTCCTTGCACACCTTGATAGGATGCTAAAATCGGGTATTTTTTACTCCAGGCACTAGTCCAGTCAATTTCGTCAACTATCATTTCGATGCTTGCGATATCACCGCTAAAATTACTTTCACTAATAAGATAGTCATAACTCACATTATATAGTTGGCTTAATAATTTCACTTTAATTAACATTAATGCATTTAAGCCAATATTATAATATGATTTTCCAATTTCTTAAGTAACATAAGAAACAAAATAATATGATAAACTTTAAATATTTTAGCTTTGGCATTTGGGCTGTATCCCGATGTTTCAATGCTAAAACCAAGATACATATGCCAATCCGAAATTTATAATTGTAATTCGTGCAATTCTGATATTGAAATAACTGGCTTTGGATTTGCAGAATGCTCTCCGATTATTTTCTTCATCCAAATCATATCATACCATTTTTGAAACTTATATCCACATTTTGAAAAATGTGCAACTTTATTATATCCTAAATGCTCATGAAAATATTTACTGTCATTGGTGAGATTTATATCCTCAATAGATGTATAAGCTATACACGCATTCATATTAAGAATATTTTGCTTCTTTAATATTTCTTCCAAGGCTAAATACAATTTTTTGCCTACACCTTTACCTTGACAATTCTGTCTTACATATACAGTAGTTTCAACAGCCCAATCATATGCAGCTCTCCCCTTAAATGGTGAAACATATGCATAGCCAATAATCTGATTGCTATCTATTGCTACAATATATGGATATTTTTTTAGTGTATTATTAATCCTATCACCAAATTCTTCAACAGTTGGAACATCATATTCAAAAGTTATTGCAGTATCCTTTACATAGGGTGCATAAACTTCCAATATTTCTTTTGCATCTTCTTTAGCTGCCATACGTATTGTAACACTTGTATTCATTATAATGCCTTATTTCTTTTTATCAAAGCAAATCTATTCTTTTTCTGAATAGTGCGATATTCTAATTTACTATTAAATTTTTACGTATATTAATGCTTATAACCAACTCTACAAATTGAAATTTACATGTCTATAATGATCTCCCTTGCAATACTTTCTTCAATTGTTGTAGAAAAGACACCTTCACTAAATTCCACAACGTTACCAATTCCATTTTGTATAACAAATCGTAGTTTTCCATTCTTAACTTTTTTATCTGTATATAATTTCTTAACCAATTCCTCCCTATCAATATAATCAGGTATATCGATTGGTAATTTTGCCTTTTTGAGAAGATCTATTACTTCTTTTGTTTCTCGTTCTGTCATATAACCTAATTCATTTGACATTTTCACTTCAGCTACTAATCCAATAGATAATGCTTCTCCATGTAGCAATCTATACCCGCTAACAGTTTCTATGGCTCTTCCAACAGTATGCCCTAAATTAAGCACTTCTCTAAGACCAGCTTCTTTTTCATCTCTCACCACAATTCCATCTTTAATTTTACAGTTTTCCTCTGCTATATATTCACATGATTTTTTCTCAATATTTAATATCTCATCCATGTTCTCATTTAAAAAATCAAAGAAACTTCTACTAGCCATGCATGCATGCTTTATTGTTTCAGCAAGACCGCTGGATATTTGCCTTTTGGGAAGAGTCTCCCAGGTTGCAATATCTAAGTACACTTTTTTAGGCTGATTAAAAATACCTATTAAATTAGTTGCAAGAGGTGTATCCACTGCAGTTTTTCCTCCTACAGAAGCATCTGCAGCTGCCAGCAATGTTGTAGCATAGTTAATGAATGGAATACCTCTACCAAATGTACCCGCTACAAAACCAGCTAAATCTGTCACAACTCCACCACCTACAGCTATTATGCAACAATCTCTTCTATATCCTTTTTCAAGCATAGCATCTTCTATGTATTCTTTCGTTTTTCTTGTTTTGTTTATTTCGCCAGCTGGAAATACAAAAATATCTGTCTGATAGCCAGCTTCAATTAATTTTTTAACAATTGTTTCTGCATATAGATTCTTTACATTACTATCTGTTATTACTGCAAACTTTGAAATTCCTTTTAGTAAATCATTTTTTAAATCTTCTACTAACTTATCCATCAAGTAAAAGCCGATTTCAATTTCATAAGAATCATCTACAATCTTTTTCAAATTTACATTGTATGTACTCATTTTTATCCCCTCTCTACATCTCGAGAAATTACTATTTATTAGTATGTTATACAAATAATTTTTGTTATTTATATTATAACAACATTTATAATAGTTTCATATATAATGGGAATATTGTTCTTCAATAACACTATATTAATCTATAGTAGTTTTTAGCCTGCAGCTGTTCCAGGCCAGTTTATATACCAAAGGCCATTCTTTGTTATAATTTAATTTTATCTATCTACAAAACGCATTATTTCTTCAGTATCTTTTCTTAGAGTTTGCGATGCATGTTCTCCATCTTCATAACCATAAACTATAAGTGCAGCTACTGTTTCTTCTTCTGGTAAATTTACTATTTTTGATATTGATTTTTCATCTATAACTCCCATTATACATGTACCAACACCTTTTGCATGTGCTGCTAAACAGAATGTTTGACATGCAATACCTGCATCAAATACTTCCCAAACATTAGCTTTTGATGTTACATATGCCTCATTTATCTTACCGCTTTTCCCTTGAACAAAACTTAACACTGCAACACCTTTTGCATTTTTTAAAGTATCTATATTATAAACAAATCCATTAACGCCCTCATTTGCAAGCTCTTTAATTATTGCTTCATCATCAACTAATGTATATCTAGCTATTTGATAGTTTACCCATGATGGAGCCCATTTGGCTATATCAACTATTTCTTTCATAGTTTCTCTATCTACTTTTCATTTTTAATTTTCTTACGCTTCTTCTTTCCTTTATCATTGTTATTGCTTCCATTTTAAGTACCTTCTTTCTTTAAAATCTACTAACTATTTATTTTATTTAAATAGTTTATAGAACATTTTTCAGCTTCTACGCGTTTTACAAAGTCTTCCGTTAGAAAATACATCTAAATATTAACATTATTTTAGATAATTGAATACTCTCTTTCTACATGCTAAATAGATTATATACTACTTACTTTCTTTTTTATTATATTTTTTATGAAAATAGGCAATCTTTCAATTCTGTACATATATCCTCTATGAAAACAAAATAAAGGAGGTAAAAACCATGCCTGTAACTAAAGTTCTTAACTCTGCTTCACTTAGTATTGAAGTGCAAAAAGATGTTGATAAGGCCGGCGATCCAATTTATGCCAAAAAGACTTTTTCAAGTGTAAGAATTGATGCTGATGCTCAAAATGTCTATGAAGTTGCTGAAGCTATCAAATTAGTTTTGGATGCTAACACTAGAGATTTCTTCATAACTGAATCTTCTACTTTAATTAATGCTTAAGCAGATAAGTGAGATAAGTGAGAGTCCAAATCTATGATTTGATAATGATCGCTTACTCTGTGAGTACTCCTACAACGGTAGGAATAGGAGTTTCCTTAACTCTAAACTGAATGAAAGGAGGTAAATTAAATGGAATATACTTTATCTATGACTTTTTTAACTGAAGCTGGTGAAAAGAGTACGTTAAGTATTTCTGGTGTTAAATCCACTCTTACTAAAGACGAAGTAAATACACTTATGGACACAATCATAAGTAAGAATATCTTTCTAACTAATTCTGGAGATTTAGTTAAA
Source organism: Clostridium sp. DL-VIII (assembly GCF_000230835.1). Classification (NCBI taxonomy): domain Bacteria; kingdom Bacillati; phylum Bacillota; class Clostridia; order Eubacteriales; family Clostridiaceae; genus Clostridium; species Clostridium sp. DL-VIII. The sequence continues at coordinate 3,618,677 of NZ_CM001240.1, read as the reverse complement.
AAATCAGGTGCTCAATTGACTCAAAGAGAAGTTACTAAATATGAAGTAGCTTAATATTGAGTTAGAAAAATAAAGTCTTATCCAAAATCAAAATTGGATAAGACTTTATTTTTTGGCTGTGTTTTAATATAATATTGAAATATAGTCTAAAAAATTATAGATAGAATTGTCCACCTATAATGCTTACTTTAAGAATGTTATGCATTAACTATTTTTATCTAATCTACAAGCCCGTAGCCTATTTACTTTCTTTTGGGTTTCTGAATCTAATTGATTAAATGCAATTTCTCTAATATCTTGCTCTGATGAATTTATATCACTACATTCTTTAATTCCTGCAAACTGTTCTCCCAAAATAGTCTTTAAATTAGAAATGATTTGCTCATTCTTTCCAATATACTGAACAATTATATTTCCCTTTTTATAGAAGTGAGGATATGAAATCCAACTAACACTTTTTGTTTTTTGTTCCCCCCATGGTTCAGTAAGTGTATATCCAAATCCAAATATAAAAGCCCCTAATGTTTTTTTCATATACTATTCCTCACAATACTTATTTCCGTTAATAATTTCTTCGCATAATTTACTATTACGTTAATTAAAAAATATGACTAACCTTTGTATATACATTACCTTAGTATAAATTCAACTGCTTCTGAATAATTTTCTACTTTTTTCACAACAAAATACTTCTCAAATTCTTTCGTCCACATATCCATTTCTTCTTCTATTTCTTTAACTTCATTCATTATAAACACAACATATTTACAATCCGTTTTTGCAATTCCTGGAAGTAAAAAAGAAAATCCCCATTCAACATCTGCTTTATCATCTTCAAATCCACTTCTTGCATCAACCACAAAATTGCTATTAGGATATTGTTTCATTAGATCTAACGCAAACAGTGTTGGTTTTCTATAATCATCTAAGCAGCAGAATTTCTTCCAAGTTAGAAATACTATATTCTCCTTCTCAATGTATTTTACATTACAAAATTCTGAATCAAATTCTATTTTACTATTCATTATTAACCTCCAGATTATATAAATGATTTTACTTCGTAGTTAATTATAGTGACGTAGCAGCTTCAAATTTTATCTTTATAGAAATGGTTTCCATTATTCCATGGAAGTAATATCATATCTTATTTCTACTACTCTATTTTCCACATTCCAAAATTCAATTGTTACATTTCTTTCATAGTCTACATATCCAATTACTGGCGACCAAGGCATTTGTTCCTCAGTTCTTTTATAATAGTTAGTCCCATAAGCATTAATTACATCATCAACTGAACTGCCTAACCCGATACCTTTAATTGTCTTTATATTACTTTTGACATCACTATTAATAACAACTCTAATAATTTGTCTCTGCTTATTTGTAGCAATTTCTAAACCATCACTTAGTTTATAGTAGTCAAATAAAGCATTATCAATTCTTTTAAGGTTTGTACCATACTTTTGTACAAATTCCTTACTATCAATACTCTCATACATTGAAATACCATCTATGTTCTCGTGGCTAAGGGATGTTGTTTTGGTAAACATAAAACTACTTGACCTCTGTAAATATTTATAAGCACCCAATACAGTACAACCTATTAATAGCAAGATAATAATGATACTTTTACATACTTTCTTTATTGTGAACTTTTTCTTTATGAATTCTACAATAAGAACTGTGACCGCTAACAAAGAGATACTTATCATAATTCCACTAATACTCATAGCTACTCCTCCTTATTTATACGGCATAATTTTATTCCTCTCATATATCAATAATTATCAATTTAATCTCCACTCAATTGGAATTTATCATTCAGGTACATATGGAAATTTAAGACTGTTCCTTAGTTCTCACTTACTTAACCCATTTACCCGTATGCTGTCAAGCTCTTCTGCTAACAATACATGGTTTTTATATAATCTTAGATATTCCTTTGAAACATCACTATCAAAAATTAATATATCATCAGAATTAATAGTTACATCTACTCCTGCTCTATATAATTCTTTAATTGGATGCTCACATATAGATATTACACGACCTAGTTTCTCATTACTTGTAGGCGTTATATTTAATCTTATTTTATTATCTATTAAATACTGTATAACTTTACCTGATTCCACAGCCGAAATTCCATGTTGAATTTCATCAAGCCCTAATATTTCAACACCTTTTTTTATATCATCAGCATTTCCCCACTCACCAATATGTGCCTTTAATCTTAGTCCATTATCCTTAGCCTTTATATATATAGGTTCAAAATTTTCTATTGGTTGTGCTAATTCATCTCCATATAAATCAATTGAATAAAATTCTTTTCTTCCCCAAAAATTTTCTAAACAATCTAATAAATAATCAATGGAACAATGTCTAGAAAGACCTATTTGTAGTCTTAACTCTGTTTCTGGTGCAAATCTCTTATTTGATTCCGAAAAAGTATTAATAAGCTCTTCAATATCATTATTAAAAAACTCTCCTAATCCCCAGACATCTTCTCCGATTTCAAGTATTTTAATTCCATCTAAATTAGCTTGTACAAACGTAGCATCAATTTGTAGCTTTCTCATCTCCCTATTATTGAATCTCTCACCTAAATATATGCTATTCCATTTATGCATATCATCCATAGATTTCAATATACCTTTATAATATGGTATTTCTATTTCTGTAACTTCTCTAATGTATTCTCGATTTCCACCAAGTGCAAAATGATTATGTAAATCAGCCTTTGGAATCCCCCTTAAAGCTTTTATATCTTCTTTTTCAAGTGCATCTATGAATTCATTTGAAAATCTGTCCTTCATTCCATCACCTTTTACCTTCTATAACTTTATAATTTATAGTACTCAATATTAAATTGAAATTTGGGATCATATTACTCCAAAAGTCGCACTAAACAAATAAGCACCATCTAATGCCATATTTATCAATAAAATCTGCCATAAGTGCACTGAATTCACATGGTGCAAGAGGCACTAAAATTTTAGCATCAGTTTTTAAAATTTCATATGCTTTCCGCACCTTTTCTTCGTTACCTTCTCCATAATGTAAACAAAACTGCATTACGTTACCAGTAACCGTTTCCTCACCAATTATGGCATATTCTGAATTTCGTTCTGCCACAGCTAAAATTTCCCCTTGAATATCAAGTTCTGAATGAAAAAATGTTCCATCTTCATTTGGATAACTGCTAATGAGAACAGCATCAAAAGCCTTTTGGTAAAGAGCAACCGCCTCATCACTTCTTGTAACATATGCTTGCATCATTGATCTTTTCATAATAATTCCTTCCTTTATTGCATATAAATTTTTTAATTTAATTCACCCATTTGATATTCATCTAACTTGCCTTTAAAAAGGGATTCCCCTTTTTCATTAAACAATATATATTCAAATGCTTTTGAGCTATAACCTGAATATTGGCTTTCTTTATCAAATTTTATTACTTCATTTACATTTAAAGTTTTTTCTTTATTTTGAGGTACTGTAAACTCATTTGTTAATGTAATATACTCTTTACTTATATCCTCTTTTACTAAAAACGGTGCCTTAACTTTTATCTGAAATTTTTGTGCATTGTTACTACAATTTACTATATGCATTAATCCTTTTACAATAAGCTTATCTTTATCACCATAAAATTCTACAGAAGTATTCTCTCTATCAAGATATATGGAATTTAAATCATTAGAAAATCCTTTATATATTTGAATACAATGCACCCATACTGCAGAAAAAATATTCATTAGAACAATTGTTATAATAATTCTTCTAAATGAGGTGCTAATTAAGAAGTTTTCTCTAATTTCATTAAAACTTTTTAAACAATAGTATAATCCTACTATAATTATAAATCCAGCATAAGAAAACCTCCAACTATCACCTCTTATTGGAGCAAATATCCTTTCAACAAAAGATTCTGGCACATTATTACTGTTTCCCATTAATATAAATAGTATTATTATTCCCAAGCAACTAAGTATTCCCTTTTTCATTTTAAATAGCTTTTCCAAATTCTCACCCCTAATAACACAAATAATTATAATAAAACAAAAATTACTTCTAGACTATTTAGCCATTCCTTCAATGCTTCTATTAATTGTTAATCATGACCATTACGATTTAATTTTACTGGCAATGCCCAAACAAAAATAGCTGTTGCTGGTCCAATAACAAAAAAGCTCTCAATCAAAAATCGGTATTCTTTTGTAATATTTAAATTATCTATAATTAAAGAACCAACAATATTAAATAAAAAAGCAATTAGAACAAGTCCAATTCTTCTGCTTATTTTACCACTTATGAATTTTTCTATATCCAATTTTAAGCCAACATTGAAACATATTAAAAAAGATACTATAAACGTTACATTTGCCACAAAATAAAAATAACCTTTCATAAAAAGATTCTCCTTAAATAAATAAAAAAATTTTCTAACATTATATGTTAATTATAACATATTTTAAAAAAATAATTTAATTTTACTACATGTATAGTATTTTTTTGTATATTAAATAAAGACATTCGGAATTTCATCCCTGCTTATCCTTTGAGGTTCAGTTTATAAATAATCTTCGGGTCACACTTTTTTAAAATTTTATGGTACCAACCTAAAATTTGAATATCTGATTTTAAATTTCACATAATGATATTATTCACATTTGTTGTTTTACTTATATCTTAAGGGGGTATACTATGAGCGTTGAAGTTCAATGCGGGATAGATAAGACCGGCAATGCAATTTACAGTAAAAAAATAGAAGCTTATCTTAAGATGAGCTTCTATTTTTTGTGTTTTTAATGAATTCTTAAAAAGCAATTAAGACCAATTTATATTAATATAATATCTTCCGCTATATCTTAAGTACAGCTGAAATTAGGAGATGACATTCCTCCACTTATACTTATTATTCTAAAGCAAAGGATGCAAGACTTGCGCTTCCATCACCTGTAAAGGTAATATATATTGCTTCAATTCCATCAGGGATTACAATATCAGATGAATATTCTTTCCACACATTTGAAAATCCAATTGATATTTTTCCAAGAGATGGACCGTTCCATGATGTTTTTACTTCAAAGTCACCTTTTGCATATCCACGGGCTTTAATTTTAACTTTCCTTATGTCCTTGCAATCAAAATATTTAAAACCGGCAGTCGCAGACTCCTTCATATTAGCAATATATCCAATTTCTTCATCGCCGTCTTTTCCATCCTGAGTTATCTTTGGAAACTGATTATTCATCCATGATGCTGTAAAATCAGTATAAACAGATTCTTCCATGCAGAACAAATTGCATGCAAGATAAGCTGGATATTCTCCATGTCCCTTTAGCGGCCCATCATTCGAACCGCATGAAGTCATTTCCACCTGCGGAATTATTCCACTCGGTAAAATTTCAATTTTCTCCATGCACCCCTGTCTGCTGAAATTGGTTCCGTTAGTGTGTCTATGATAGAAAATATACCATTGTCCATTAATTTCAATTATACTTCCATGATTGTTGCCACCATAAAACATTGGTTTTTCAGCCGGCTTATAAGAGCTGATATGAAGATCATTATTACTTATAATTACTCCTCCGTATTTAAAGTCCTTCGTTGGATGTTTACTGGTAGCATAGCATAATTCGTGCATTGATATAGAGGAATATACAAAATAGTACGTATCTCCATTCTTTCTAATTGATGGAGCTTCAAAAAATTCGAAACCTTCAAAGCCTGAGCCTTTACTATAAGGTTCACTTGGCACGATAATTACAGGTTCTTCAATAATTGTCAACATATCTGGGCCAAGTACTGTAGCCATAGCTCCACTTCTAGATTTATCCCCTCCTGCACAAAAACCTGTATACAGATAGGTTCTGTCTCCCTCTCTAAGTACTCCAGGGTCAAATTGAGGCTCATCCCACTCCCTATTTCCAAGATATGTTCCGTCAGAATAATGAACATATCCATAAAATTCATATTTGCCTGCTGGTGTATTACATACAGCAACAGAAACGATAGAACGCTTACTGTCAACATAGTATAAATAATATCTGCCGTCTTGTCCTACTGCAACATCCGGAGCGTATAGACAACTATCACGGTCTTCATTATTTTCAACATCGGTAGCTTTTAAAATAACACCTTCATAACGCCAATCCGCAAGGTTGTCCACCGGTGCAGACCAACACACATAGTCATTTAAACAATATGCATATCCGTTAAAACGATCATGAGATCCATATATATAGACTCTGTCGCCAAAAACATAAGGTTCTCCGTCAGGGATATATTCCCACGATGGAAGATAAGGATTAAAGCCTTGTTTATTCATTTTTTCTCTCCTTTAATGCGGCAAATTTATCAGGCATATGTAGAATGCCTAAACCCGTTGATTTTGCTATTTTATAATTCCAAATTCTTAACATAAATATTATAAGGCGAACTACCATCAAGTATATTACCATATGTATCAATCCAATATGGTACGTAACCACTGCGATTAGCCACCATCTGAGAACCAATATTAGTTATTGAAGCAGAGTAAAAAGGAACTATCCCTTGTTTAATAATATCTAATGTTAAGTCAGCTACTAACTTTGTTCCGAGACCACCTTTGCGATGTTCAGATTTCACATCTACTCCTATTTCCCATAATTTTTGTGTTTCTTCCCCTGCCCCTGCCAACCCAACAATTTCATCATCTTTTTTAGCTAAAAATACAATCTTTGTTGAGGTATTGCCATTACAATCAAAAGCTATTGAATTATCAAAACCTTCAATACCCCTCAACTTATAAATATCATTACCTTGCAATAATTCATATGTATACTCCTCAAGAAGTGCTACTTTCTGAATCTTTTTAACATCTGGAATATAATGTATTGTTTGTCCATATATAAATGGAAACTCAAATATCTCATCCCTGCTTTTATTACTTAATGCTGATTTAACCTTTGAATGAATAGATTTAGAAGTATTTACAATTACACATTTATTAAATGCCATAATTTTAATATATGGTGATTTACTTAAACTATTTATAGTAAAAGCAGTATTGTCTTCTTCCAATACTGATAAACTGGCAAAAAACTGTTCCGCTAAATATTTCTTAATTATACTATCTACAAATGATCTCTCCATAAAATGTAATCTCCTAAATAAAATCAATTAATTTGCTTTATTTGCATGAATTTGCTTTTATATACGCATCATCCAATAAATCATATTTGTACTTATCATATTTTGCTAAGATTTCTGATGTCTTATCTGTGTTTTTCTAGTTGATTAAATTTTATTATTCGATTCATCCTGATGCTAAATTTCATTAATTTTCATAAAGCTCAAATTACTACTATTAAACATGTAATTGTATACAATAATACTATATTTTCCAATTTTAATCAATATAGTTTGAAAAAGATAAAGTTGTTAATAACTTTTACTTCTACTTCGTCATATAAGAAGATGTGAACTTACCTAATATTAAATGTAATTTTATCTTTCTATTATTATACAATTATGATGTACATATTTTTCATTCCGAGAATCGTACATTTGTTTCAAATGGTGTATAGAAACTTCTTCATAATTACATATATTAGGTTGAATACTTTGCTTATCATCAAGCCATATTAACCAAAGTTCTAATTGATGTCCTTCACTAATATTTTCTTTTAGATATTTTAATAATTGTTTTGCTCTTAATTCCGAATACTCAAAATCTAATGTATAAATGAATGGTTTATGAGTATACCATCTTACATTTTTCTCAAAGTCAGTACCTTTTGTAATAACCAGTTCATCTAAATCACTTTCTTTTTCAAAGAACAATATCTTATCATCTGGGTTCATTTTCTCCCAAGGCATACATTTATGTGCTTCTATTCCCAATTCAATAGCTTCTTGCACAGTAATAATTCTTTCCTTTGAATTTTTCACTTCTGGTATTTCATAATCAGTTGCTATAAACGAATAAATACTCATATAATCACATCCTAAATATAATTTGTGGTATGTTAACCTAATTCATGATTATTTACTATTACCTTTTAGTTAACATCATAACCAACTCTTACTATTGCTTGAGTGGTAATGATTTACTATTAAGTATAATTTAACATACATATTATACCATGATTAAATTACACAAATATATATTGATACCAATATCTAACAGATTCTTAAACAAAGAACAACTTAAACTCTCGCAAAAAATAAGCATGTCCTAATAGTTCTGGACATGCTTTTATTTTTACACTATACAGATATCATCTAATTCTTTACAATATTAAACAGCACTCATCTTATACTTTCCTCATCAATTATCAATAGTAAGGCACAATCAAATAAATAACAAGTCCATTTGCCAGCCTATTTCCCATCATACTACGGCAGCAAATTGACCTAATAAGCCCACTATGATGGCAATTTGCTTTCTTGCCTGATGAAAAATATCCATGTCAACTTTGGACTTGTTATTTATTTTCATGTGCCTAATGTGATTTTAGTAATAAACCAAATCCCCTATCTTCTGATATCTATCTACATATGCAAATTTTAAAGTTCCAGTTCTTCCATTACGCTGCTTGCTTATGATCCATTCAATTATTCCTTTATCTTCTGACTCTAGATTATAATAATCATCTCTGTACATAAACATTACTAAATCTGCATCCTGTTCAATATTTCCGGATTCCCTCAAGTCTGAAAGCATAGGTCTTTTATTTGCTCTTTGTTCAACTGCTCTTGATAATTGACATAGGAGGATTACATTTACATCTAGCTCTTTTGCTAAACCTTTCAAGCCCTTTGTAACTTCACCTATTGCCAAATCTCTAGTTCCTCTTTCTGGAATATTCATTAAAGTTAAATGATCTATTATTATTACATCTAATCCATGAGCTTGCTTTATGGCTTTTGCTTTTGCCTTTATTTGAAGTAATCCTTGGTTTGAACTGCAATCTGTAAATACTTTATTTCTCTTAGCTAATTCATTAGATATTAATGTAATTTTTAAAAAATCATCATCGCTTAATTTCCCAAATCTTAGTTTTTCGGCTTCAATATTTGCATTGTAAGACAATCTTCTTATTCCAAGGGATTCCTCTGTCATTTCTAATTCTGATAAATACACAGTGTAACCATTTTTGCCTAGTCCATCCATTATATTTAATGCAGTTAATGTTTTACCCATAGATGGCCTGCCAGCTATTATGACTAATTCTCCTTTTTTAAGTCCTCCAGTTCTCTTATCAAAAGCAGTAAATCCGGTTTGCATTCCAGGTATTTCCCCACCCTTTTGATACCTTTTTTCTATTTCTGTCAATGTCTTAACCATAAGGTCACTATCACTGAATATTGAACTTTTATTTTTCATATCATTTGCAAGATTTTCTGACATTTTACTTATAACATCTGTAGGCGCTGAATTCTCATCATACATACATTGCATAACTCTTGATAATTCTTTAATAGCTTTTCTTCTATAGGACTTGTCCTTTAAAATTTTTATATACTCTTTTGCTTTTATTGGCAGCCCACCTATAGCTATATCAGTTATATAGGTTATTCCTCCAGCATTTTTAAGATTATCTATGCCTATCTCATTTACTAAAAGTGTTATATCAATATCTTTTCCTTCAGCAAATAGCTTGCATATAGCAGCATAAATAATTTGATGTGTTGTTTTATAAAAATCTTCTACTTTAACTTCATTAATCACTTCAGTCAATATTTTATTATTATAGAATATCCCACTTAATATCTCCTGTTCACACCTAATATCATTTGGAAGTGTTTGTATATGGTCTAGGTTCATGCTACCCCTCCTTAATTATCTAGGACGCTGTCTCCAAAATCTTTATAGGCACCAGCATTTGCTCTTTGCAGTGCTGCTTTCTTATCTCTTCCATCTGCTTTCCAATTTTGTAATATAGCCAATAAATATTTATAATTTATCTTTCCTCTTTTCATTGATTCTGTGGCTGCATCTATCAGCCATTTAGCTGAATATACTTTAATATCTGCTGCTATAAATTCCATAAGCTTAGGCGACATGATAAATCCACATTTCTCAAAATGTTTAAATACTTCATTGTTAGAATGGACAACTACTGGCAGGCTTTTTATATTATCCCTAACTAAACTGCTCTTATCTCTCTCTAAATTACTCTTATCTATACTAATCTCATCTAATCTCATCTGAGTATCCGTTTTGTATACAGATTGAATACAACTTTCTGAAGCCTTAATTTTCCCCAGTGTATAAGCTTTATTTTCTTTTAATGACAGCATAGATTTTTCTTCCCTATAAACAGTTTCCTTATATCTGTCTTTTTGAATAATGAAGGAAATCCTTTCGGATTTTCAAATGTGCATTGTAAATTACAATATATATATAAGTTAAATATTGGAGTGAATAATATGAGTAGTACTCTTAATGAACGAATTAAAGAAAGAAGATTGTTATTAGGATATAATCAACCAGAACTAGCTAAAATAATGAATGTCAGCAAGCAAACTGTTTCTAACTGGGAAAACGGAAATAGAACCCCTGATGCTGAAACACTCTCTAAGCTAAGTGATTTATTTTCAGCATCCGTTGATTATCTTTTAGGAAAAACAGATATAGTAACACCTCCTACTGTTGATGGATTAGATTTAGAATTAACTAAAAAAGATGAGAAAGATATAGAAAAAACTTTAAATAAAACTCTTGAAATGTTAGAAAAGCAAGACGGTCTAATGCTCTCAGGAGAACTTATAGACGAAGATGACTTTGAATTAATTAAAGCAGCTATTCAAAATGGGCTTGAGTATGCTAAAAAGGTAAATAAAAAGAAATTCACGCCTAATAAATATAAGGCACAATCAAAAAAATAAAATTATGATGATGGTAATGGTCAATAATTGGGGGTATTTATTTGAATAAAATTATAGATAAAAAAGTCACCCAGCTAAAGAAGAAATATCATACGAAAAACCCATTTGAACTTTGTGAATGTCTTGGAATAAAAATTTTATATGAGAATCTTGGTAAAAATATAAATGGATTTTTTCAAGCTGCTCCTCGTAATAAAATAATTCACATTAATATCAATTTAGATGAATCTTCAAGATACTTCACATGTTCACATGAATTAGGACACGCTCTCTTTCATAGCAAACTTAACATATTGTTTTTAGAGAAAAATACTTTTGTCATTAAAAACAAACTGGAAAATGAAGCTGACTATTTTTCAGCTAATTTAGCTATTGATGAAAACGATTTTAGAAGTGATAATTTCGAAAGTATGACTGTTGAGCAAATAGCCGCACATCTCCATGTACCAATAGAATTATTGAGACTAAAATTCAAATTTAAATAACTGGGAGAATTTTTGAATTTGAGATTGAATAACTTGATTTGATAATTAACAACAACCCGCAAAAATCCAAACTTTAGATTTTGCGGGTTTCATGAGATGATTAGGCTAAATTTTGATACAATTTAACTAGCTAGTCAAGATTTTTTATTATGATTTTTTCCATTTAGCATTTCTTCCTTTGCCTATAACTTCTATCTTTCCTCCAACTTTCATCCTCTCAAACACTCTATTTATAGTAGCTTCTCCTACATCAGGGCATATAGTTCTTATTTCATCCTTCGTAAAATACCCTAACTTTCCTTCTATAGCCATTTCTATTCTGTCACTCTTACTACCCTTAGTATTTTCAATACAACCTACTCTGTCCTCTAATTCCTTATATGCTTTTATGGTAACTCCAAGAAAGTACTCAAGCCATATTTGCAAATTATTTTTTCCATCATGCCATAGCATAGATGCTTTATTCAGTGCCTCATAATAAGTTTCTTTACTATCCTCAATAATTTTTTCTAAACTAATAAATCTTCCAACTTCAAAGCCACTTTGGTACAAAAGTAAAAGTGTTAATAATCTAGACATTCTTCCATTTCCATCATTAAAAGGATGGATACAAAGAAAATCTAATATAAATGCCCCTATTAAAACTAATGGCTCTACTTCTTCTTTTGCAATTTCCTTTCTATATTCTTCGCAAAGTCTCTCCATATAGTTTGGAGTACTAAAGGAATCTACAGGCTTAAATCTTATGTATTTGGTTCCATTAGGTAATATTTCTTCAATTACATTATCAGTATTTTTATAGTTTCCTCCCTTTGCTGATGAAAATTTGTACAAATCTCTATGTAGTTGTAATAACACAGATGATTTTATAGGTATAGCATCAAAAGCACTATGAATAGTATTTAATACATCTCTATACCCAGCTATCTCACTTTCACTTCTATCTCTTGGTTCTATTTTATTATCCATTATTTCACGTAATCTTTTATTTGAAGTATAAATACCTTCTATTCTATTAGATGATTCCGCACTTTGTATAATTGCCACATCTTTAAGTGTATTTAATATTTGAGGTGATTGCTTTTTATACAAATCTTGCTTCCCTTTATATTCATTTATAGTAGTTAACATTCTAACTATGCTCATAGGTAATGTTAAGTTATTCAATTTATTATTTTCAAAAGAAATCATTATCTAGTCTCCCTCAATCATATTATATTTTATTATTATCATTTTATCATAAATATAATCATTTTTTCCTAAATGATTATATTTTTTGTTAATATAATATATCAAAATCAAGATAAATCTTATCATTTAAAAGTGAATAATAAGGTTTATCTTAATAAAAATAGCCAAAGAAGTTGAGCAAAGATTAGAATACTGTGAAAAAAATATAAAAGTAGTAATAAAAACCCACGACCACCTGTAAGCAAACTATTTAAGCCACATACAAATGGTCGTGGGTTTCATGGTGGCGGCAAAGCACGACCTTTGAAATCCACCATAGAATTTTTTAATTCTATTTTTTAATATTATACTTTCTCCATTTTATGCATTCATGCATTATATTCCTAGTCTAATCCGTTAAATGCTGGATAAGCAGATTCCCCATGTTCAGCTACATCAAGTCCATCAGCTTCTTCTGAGCTATCAACTCTAATATCCATAAACATTTTCATAACTTTTATAATTAAGAAAGTCATGCCACCTGCAAATATTATTGTTATTACAATACTCATTATTTGTGCAATGAAAAGTTTAACATCTCCATAGAAAAGACCATTCCATTGTGCTACAGGATTAATTGCAGTTTGTCCAAAAATTCCAGTTGCAATACCACCCCAAATTCCTCCGATTCCATGACATCCAAAAGCATCAAGTGCATCATCATATCCAAACTTAACTTTTACTTTTTCCACAAAGAAGAAATAAATTGGAGATACTGCTATACCAATTATAATTGATGACCAAAGTGGAACAAACCCTGCTCCTGGTGTAATTGCAACTAACCCTAATACTGCTCCTGTTGCTGCTCCAAGTAATGTTGGCTTACCATGTTTAACTTTTTCAATTAACATCCATGAAAGCATAGCTGCTGATGCTGCAGTATTTGTTGTCATGAATGCATGTACAGCAAGTGGACCAGCTCCGAGCGCACTACCTGCATTAAATCCAAACCATCCAAACCAAAGTAATGCTACTCCAAGAACTACAAATGGAATATTATGTGGTCTATATGACATCATTCCATGTCCACGTCTCTTACCTAACATAATACAAGCTACAAGGCCTGAAATACCTGAGCTTATATGAACTACATTTCCTCCAGCAAAATCAACGGCACCTAAAGAACTTATTAATCCACCAGCTCCCCATACCATATGTGCCATTGGATAATATACTAAAAGTGACCATATAGCTACAAATATGAACAATGCTGAAAACTTCATTCTTTCTACTAAAGCTCCAGTTATAAGCGCTGGAGTAATTATTGCAAACATCATTTGAAATGCAGCAAAAAGTTCTTGAGGTATTGTAGGTGCATATGCTGAAGGCTCTGCTCCTACCCCATTAAAACCTAAGAAATTAAGTCCACCTATTATCCCATGAAAATCATTACCAAAAGACAATGAATAACCTACTAAAACCCACATTATTGATGCTAATCCACAAATAAAGAAGGAAGACATCAATGTATTTAAAACATTTTTCCTACGAACCATTCCACCATAAAAAAATGCAAGTCCTGGTGTCATTAAAAGTACAAGTGCTGAACAAATCAACATAAAACTGCTATCGCCTAAATTAATTTCCATATAAAATCCTCCTTAGTATATTAAATCTCAAAACAAAATTTCAGCTATTTATGTATAAGTTTTTTTAATTTTTGAATTCTTTTTCTCAACTAATTATAATGTCCTATTTTTTTGTATAAAAAAACGACGTCCGAAAAATATACTTTTTTAAGTATGTTTGTCGAACATCGTCGTTCTTATTTCATAGTATATTATTTTCACGGAATTTTGTCAATATTTTTTACATTTAAAAATACAAATGATTATTTTATTATCATAATGATGCTTAAATCCTCCAGCAATCTATAAAACATTGAATACATTTCTGGCCTAATAGTTTCCTTTTTAGTTTTACTAGTTGGAATTGAATTTATTAAATCTTCTTATGAAAAAATAAGAAATCCATCAGCAATTAATTTTCAATGGACTTCTGTAATAATTTTATTATTATCTATTTGATGGTTCATAATTATAATTTTTTAACCTTGAATTTATCCTTGTCATTTATTATTTTAATATTTAAATTATTTAATAATTTATCCAAACTTTTTATTTGATTAATATATTTTTTATTATTTTTTTCAATTACCTTTTTTATCATTTTAATTATAGCTTCTTTTTCTTCAGCTTCTAATTTAATTCTTTGACATATATATTCTCTGTTAATGTGAATTAATGTAGTCCAAATTTGTTCTTCTACTATGTTGTTAATATTCATCATAACCCAAGTGAAATCTTTTCTTCTATCTTTTACAGGGTATGCCTCCTTAAAGAATTTTATAAAGGCATCTTCTTCTTTAGGCTCCTTTTCAACTACATATTTGCCAAACTGATTTTTTAATTCATTTTGAAGATACATAACAGTATTCGGTTTAACTTTATCTGACATCTTCTCAATATTATCATAGATAAAATTATAAGTATCTTGAATCTTTTCTGGGTCAGCCTCACCCTTTTTTAGTATCTTAGCAATATCAATATATTCTAAAATGTTCTTCTTACAATTTAATTCTTTCTTATATAACTTTTCCCATATTTCTTCTGCATTTAAATTTTCTAAGCTTAAGTTTTCTTCCATGCTTACACTCCTTGGTATCTTTTAAGATACTATGTATTAAAATAATTGTACTCGTAAAAATATTTGTAATAAATTATTATTCAGGTACGCGATAATTTTATCACAATAAAATAAAAGGAGCAATTATAATGAATAATATCTTGAAATTTTATTTTTTCTTTAAGAATCACTTAACTTTTAAAATTAAATATTAGTGGCTCTTCATTAAGATTGACGTTATTAAATCCTACATGCAAAAAATCTGTAAAATGAAATTTTAGAAATTACTTTTATAAGATTCCTACTCATAACTTCAACACTTTTTGATGGTCGTGCCAAATTATCCGCCATCCTTTCTTGAAAATTCGTTTAGAATTTATCATTTATTATTTAGCCTAGTATTTTTTTCTTTGATAGTATTTATCACTTCATTACATAGGATCATCAAAGCACTAATAATACTTAGTACAACTACTCCAATATATAAAAACCTATTGTAAATAAAATTTTCTATAATAGGTAGTAATATTAGAAAGTAAATTATAATTAATGGATAAATTAACTTTCTAAATTTTCGAGTCTCTATAAACTCTGACATACTACCAATAATTAAAAATATTGAAAGTATTGTCTCCATTTTTACAGATAATCTCACATTAAAAAGTATAGTTATAAACCCAATTATGCCAGCAATAAATATAAGTTTGTTTATTATCATCGTTACTAGTTTTAATTTCATTAATATCATCCCTCATTCTAAAGCATTAGTATATATATAATTGAGTTATTTTACTTTATGTCAAAATGATATTCTTATTGTAAAATTTCATTTATGGTATAAAAAAACACATCATTCATTTAGAATAATGTGTTTTTAGGGATTGAATTTAAGAATATTGCATTCTAAACTAGCTACAAGCCCATTTAAGCATATGGCAAGAGTCACTTCTCTCCCCATATTCTCATTGCATATAAAACATTGTCGAAATCTTTTTCCTTTTCTGTTAGGATATGTTTTAATATAATGTTGAAATATAGCCTTAAAAAATTATAGGTGGATTGTCCACCTATAATGCTCAATGTTGGAACTTATTACATTGCAATTATTCTCCTTGGTGAATAATCACAAACCATAACTTGAATAATAGAGTTATAGCATAACTGTCTAAATATAACGTCTCACTTTATTCATATATTTTATATATTCTTCTCCGAATTTCTTAATACACCATCTTTCTTCTGAAAGAATAATCCAGTGTGCGGCTACTTGAAAACAGATTAATAACGCAAGTAATATCAAGGAATGTGTTAGCAATGCACACCCTAAAAAATAAATAAAATATGCAATGTACATAGGATTGCGGGATACTCGGTATAATCCATTTAAATTTATTCCATTCATTTTAGGCTTAGCATAATTTACTATAGATACAGCATATAAAATAATTCCTAAACTATATACTCCTAAACCTATGTAAAACCAATCAGAGTCAGTTTTGATTTTGAGTAATAATAGGTATAGTAAAATAAGGACGGTTGTAATTTGATAAACCCAGAATGCTACTTTTTCTCTTCCGATTAATGGAGCAAAGAAACCTGCACGTTTAAGTGATTCTTTGTCTATTATACTTAAAATCCCATACCTAATAAGTATTAGTGGTATTACTGTCAAAAATGCATTCATTTTACCCTCCCTTTTAGTTTTTTGCTCTATAACATTTCTATTTTAGTTATTCGTCTTTTCTAACTATTGTTCATTAGATTATAGTCCTGTATAATACTTATTATAACATAATTTACAAAATATCACACATACATTGGTTCTCTATTTTTTAAATCTTTTACTTTGGTATATGAATATACCACATTGCTTTGAACTATAAAGTTTTTAGCCTTTATTATTTCTTTATCTGTATCAAATATTTGAAGCCATTTGAACCACTTAATATAGTTGTTGATATATTTTGTTGCAACACCATTAAACCTATTCATCCATTTCTTTAAATTACTGTGTAGAGAGGTAATTCTACCTTTACATGCTAATTCCATGATTAATCTAAAGATTATTTAACTTAACTTTATTCTTCCACTATTAAGCTAGATATCCCGAAGATTTAAATTTTCACCAGTGGATATGTTTCAAGGCAAAATAAAATTAATAAGGAACCGTCAAAAAAATAACTAATATACTTGTACATTTTGTATACTTAACTTGTTATTTTATTTCTGGTTCCTTAATTAAAGTAATCTAATAATTATTCTAATAAATAAATAACCTTCTCATCTTCACCGCAACACTTTTTATATTTTTTCCCACTACCACATGGACAAGGATCATTTCTTTTTATATCCTTATTTGCCTTTAAGCTAACTACATTTGATTTAATATCATTAGTGGTTGAACCCTTATATCTCCATAACCTAATTTTCTTAACAAATTTATTCATCATACTAGATGCAACGTATCTGGCTTCTTCATTTTCAATATTAATTAATTCTATCATTTTATCTACTGCATCTTTAGGTTCATTTTCTTGAACATCAAAAATCAAGTCTTCCATCATAGCTATTAACATGTCTCTATCTACCCTAAACATATTAGTAAACTCTTTATAAAAAGTTTTTCCTGCTTTACTATTATAAACCCAATTTTCTTCTAACATATTTAATAATTCTTCTTTTGAAATCATGGCATAACTTAAATCTTTTTCTGTATCTATATCCTTTAATAGTTCACCAAAATTATCTATTTCATTATTAACAATAAACATTCCTTCTTCTCTATATTCATTGTAGTAATATGTTGCCTCTCTAATTAACTCTTCTAATTCACAATTTTCTATATTCAAATATCTTTCTATTATCTCTTTAGCATCTTTTAGTTTTAAAATACCATATACTTTATTCATTGCCCTAAAGATATTTACAATTTCACTATTGAATTTTATTAAACGTCTATATTCAATATTATTTCTTTCTTTGATTAATCCTTGTACTATTTCAGGCATTAAAAATATCGATATCCCATCTTTTACAATTGGAAAGAGCATTCCTTGCTGTATAAAATATACGCTCTTATCTGCTTCCTCTTCATCAATATCATCAAAAAGTTTTACACCTTTGCTATCCACATAACTTCTTAAAATCTTATATCTTTCTTCTTCAAAGAGTAAAGCTCTTTTTTCAACCAAATTCTTATATTCTTTAAGTAATGTTTCAATCAATTTTTCTTTATTTAAACCTGATATCTTATTTACTCCAAGATTTCTTGCTATATTATATATTTCATCTTTAGATAAACAATTTATTAATTCATTTAAATCAAAAGAATAAACTCTTTTGCTTAGCTTTTTCTCTATTTTATCAGCAAGTTTATCTAACCCATCTTCTATGCTCCTGCAATCCTCACATAGCCAACCATTATTTTCATCACTAAAATAACTTGCTTGTTCTCCACAGTTTTTGCATTTATTATTTTCTTTTTCCTCTTCATTGCACTTTTTCATCTCAATGCATTTACCTGTATTTTCTTTTCCATTTTTTATTTGTTTATTATAATCATTCTTTTTCTTCAAATAATTCTATCTCCCCTGTATATAAAATAAAGCTAATTCTTAAGTACAAATTTGATTTTATATATAAATTAAATTTAAGTCAACAGGTGCTGCCGCAACAGATTCTAAGCTGCTACTTTATTATTCAAGATTTTTTACATATTATCTCGTAATTTCCTTCAAATTTATCTCCTTCTATAAAAAGCTCATATATGTCGGTTTTCTCTATTTTTATATCCTTTTCTCCCTTTTCCCCTGGATCAAACTCATAAATTAAGTTTCCTTGAGAATCAACAAATCTTAGCGATAATTTTCCATCTTTAATAGTTGATTTATAATTAAATCGTATAATATCTCCTTGATTAAAAGTAGTTGTATAAGGAATTTTTGAAGAATCTGTCCATTCTCTATTTGTACTCATACGCCTAGTTATTGATGTTGTTTTATTATTTTCTTTTATAACTGTGTAACATGATAATAATGTAATTAATCCAAAAAGTATAATGCATACAAAAGATTTTTGATAAGAATTTAATTTCATGATATCCTCCTTTATTAAAATATTGTGATAAAAATATGATCAGTTTTAAAGAATTATGTATTAGTTTCTTAATAAATCATAGATATTCTACAATCATATAAATACCATGCCATCTTTTCTTCTAAAAATCTTATTTTTACCGGCTATATTCTAATAATAAACATAACTTTTAAAGAATACCTTGTTATATTTCAAAGGATTTTCTAAAGATTAGTTAACTTTATTCTTTCACTGATCCCGAAGGTTTAAATTTTCACCAGTGGATATGTTTGAAAGCCAAAAAATCATCTATTGATAAAATTCATTTTATCAATAGATGATTTATTATTGGGTTAAGATTAACTATTTCATTTCATCAATTGCAGTTTTACCAGCAATTCTTCCGAAGGTAAATATATCAGTTAATGCATTACCGCCAAGACGGTTACCTGCATGGATACCTCCAGCAACTTCTCCAGCAGCATAAAGATTTTTAATTGGTTTATCATTTTCATCTAATACATGAGCTTTAGTGTCTATCTTAAGCCCACCCATTGTATGATGAACTGCTGGCTTTCTTGGAGTAGCATAAAACGGTGCTTTCTCTACTTTTAAGCTAAATGTATCCTTATGGAATTCAGGATCAAAACCAGCATCCACATATGAATTATATTTATTAATAGTGTCTACAAGAACTGCAGGATCCATTCCAACTTTTACTGCTAGCTCTTCTAGGGTATCTGCTCTAAATAAAGTACCAGCTTCTACTTGACGGTCTAGCTTTTCTTGACTTGTATTAGCTGCAGTTTTCTTTATTTCATCATCAGCAATAAGGTAGAATAAACCACCCTGTTCAATTGCAGCTTTTGTTAATACATCTCTTCCAGAGAATTCATTAATAAATCTTTTTCCTTCTTTATTTACCATTACAAAGTTTTCAGGAGGTACTTGAACTCCACTGAATAATTCACCAGTTTCAGGATCAGCTACAGGCATCATTTGAGTAAAGCCCATTCCTGTAAGTGCTGCACCTACAGTTTTACCAAGTACTATTCCATCACCAGTCATAGCATATGAATTTGTAGTTTTTATATCATCAGCTATTTCATTCCAGTAAGTGTTATATTCTTTCAGCATCTTTGTGTTTGCACCAAAACCACCACTTGCAAGGACTACTGCTTTTGCATGAACAGTTATCTTTTGGCCATTGACACCAGTTGCTATAACTCCTTTTATTTCACCATCTTCTATGATAAATTCTTTTACCGGACTATCAGTAATGATTTTTCCTGAGTTATCTTGTACATATTTTGTTAGTGCAAGTATAAATGATGAACCATGGCTTTTTGTAGGCTTATGACCACGACGCCAAAGTGCACCAACTGGAGCAAATACTATGCTCTTATCATACTCAACCCCTATATCTTCTAGCCATTTAACACTTTCTAAAGCTCTGTCTGTAAGTATCTTTACTAGGTCATATTGGCCGTATATTGTGTTACCATTAAGGTCAGTTCTTTTACCACCAAAATATGTTTGCATTCTGTGAAGTAATGGCGAATCAAACAGATGTCCTTTTTGTGTTTCAAACTTTTTCTTGTACTCTGAAAACTCTTTTCTAAGTGCACGGAAATCATCTATGTATTCTGGATGAATTAAGCTCTCATCTGTATCTAGTAGTTCTTCAATTGTATGTCTTTCTCCTTTATTTTCTTCAAACTGCATCTGCCACTCTGGATCTGCAGCATTGACAGGACCACCTGAACGTATGGTATTTCCACCTACTGCTGGGTATTTTTCAAGAACAATAGCACTTTTGCCATTTTGCAGCGCTGTTGCAGCTGCACTTAATCCAGCGCCGCCTCCGCCTACAACTACTACATCACAAGTATATTCTTCGTCTTCTTTTATAAGACTGCTAGCAGGCTTTGGACGTCTCTTAAGTATGTCAGGGTTAACTCCTGCAAGCTTAACTGCTTTAGCTACACCGTCTAATACAGCATTACTAGTTTCGGAAGCACCAGAAAGAGCATCAACATTTAATGTCTGTCCTTCAATTATTTTATCTGGTATTCTTACAAAAACTACATCTGCAAGTCCTTCTGTCTCGCCATCTGTATTTATATCTATACTTTCTATTCTGTCTTCACTAAAGGATACTTTCATTGGAAGGCTTCCGCTGTGACCTATTGCATCTACCTCATATACTCCTGGGTTAAAGGTAAACTCTTCTTCTTCGTTAAGTTGATTTGAAATATTTGCAAAACGCATAAAACGTAGGAAGCATATTTCTAAGAAGTCTATAGTTCTTTCATTGTTTAGATTACCTTCCTCATCAAATGCTTTATTTGCACTTCCAAGTAAAAACTCATATCCTGGCATTACATTTGCATCAACACCTGGTGCATCTAGGATTTGACGAAGATGTAGTTGTGCACGAGAAGAACCTTGACTATCAAGAGAAGCACCAAGGATCATTACTGGTTTGCCAGCAAGTGGATGAAGATCAAAGCTTAGCCATTCAATTAAGCTTTTAAGACTAGATGGGATTGAGTGATTATACTCAGGAGTAGCTATAATAACACCATCACTTGCTGTAATCTTATTATTGAACATCTGTATAACTTCACTTGAGGACTGATTATCAGATTGATTAAACATAGGAACATCTGTAATCTCAAGTATTTCTATTTCTGCCTTCGACTCAAAGTATTTTTTCATAAACTGAAGTAGTTTACGATTATATGATCTTTTTGCACTAGTTCCAACAATTGCTATAAATTTCATTGATATTAATCCTCCTACTCTTGCCATGTGAATTTTTTAACTTTTTTATGTAAAACTTTTTCTGCTAAAAGTTTTGATGTAATATCTGTAAATAAAAGAAACTCTCTAAAAATTTCATCAAGTTCTGATAGCTTATCTGAATAGATAAGATTTCCTTCGCTATCAAATGCCCCTTGTGATTTTCCTAAAAGGAATTCACTGCTTGGCATGATTCTAGCAGCAAGCTCAGGTGAATCAAGTATTTGTCTAAGATGTGCCTGTGCACGAGAAGAACCAAGTGTACCAAGAGAAGCCCCCACTATTAAAACAGGCTTGTCAGTAAGTGCCTGACTAGTGTAACTAATCCATTCAAGAGCACTCTTTAAAACCGCAGGTATGGCATGATCATACTCTGGAGTTGCTATTATTACTCCATTTGCTTTTAAAATTTTATCTGATAATTCTGCTACCTTTTCAGGAACATCAGAATCCTCTGGTTCATTAAAGGCAGGTAAATCCTTAATTTCATATAGTTCTATCTCTGCCTCACTCGAAAAATGCTTTTGCATAAATTGAAGCAGCATACGATTAGTTGACACGTCTGAGTTAGTGCCTACAATTGCTAAATACTTCATAGTAATCCCCTTTCTGTATTTCAAAATTTCATAATATTAGTAATTGTTTGATATAATTTTAACATGTTAAGTATATTATATCTAATAGTTATTTATTGAAGTTTGATAACATATTTGTTATAATCGAACACAAGAATCAAGTGAAACTTGATTCAGGTGGAGTTTGATCTCCATCTGAATCTTAGTTGAACTTATACCCTCAAGGGGTACCTCGTCTAGGGTCGTGCCACTGTTATCCCCGTTTAAAGAAGTGGGGGTATTACAGTGGCTAGACATCAGATAAATGAGTTAAGGCACTATCACATAAATAACAAGTCCACTTGCAAGGCTATTTTGGACTCGTTATTTATTTTCATATGCCTAAATATTTCACAAAAGGATGAATTAAATGTCAAAATACTATTCTCAGGATATTTTGTATTATATTGATGCCATTTTAAAGTACAGTAATTATAGCAAGGCTGCCAAATCACTTTATATTTCTCAACCTCACTTGACACAGAGTATTAAAAGGATAGAAAGTCAGTTAAACTGTGAGCTTATAAGTCGTAACAAGCTGCCATATAGATTAACCGAGCAGGGGAAGATATATTATCAGTATTTAACTTCAATAGAAAATAATTATGCGAGGCTCATTAGGGAAATATCAGCTGTGTCTGATATAGATAGCAAGGTTATAAAGATAGGAGTGCTTCCTAGCCTTGGAACCTACCTTTTACCTCTTTTTTTACCAAAGTTTTTGGATATACATCCAAACTGTAGAATAGAGCTTTCAGAGGCTTTACCAGAAAAAAACGAGAAACTCATTCTGAATGGTGAATTGGATTTTTGGCTTGGACAAAATTCAAGAAATATTTCTCCGAGCTTAAACTCGATTACTTGGGGCAGACACGGATACCGTGCTATTATTCCTCGCTGCTGTGATTTATATCGGAAAGACATCGCCATTATTCCAGAAGGAACTATCGACATAACCAAGATATTATCTCAAAAGCTGATACTAACTTCCAAAGGATCTGCTATAAGAAAGCAGATAGATCAGTTATTAAGCATTTATAAGGTGGAACCAAAAATCATAATGGAAAGCACCGAAATCAATACTGCACGTAACCTTGCAGCGAGTAATTTAGGACTGACCTTTATACCAGAAAGCGTCTATGTAAAGGAGTGTCCATCTGAATACAATATATATCAAATTCCAATTGATGAGCTGAATTTAGATTATTTTATATCATATCACAGTGAAAAAAAACTAACTGATATTGATAAAGACCTTATAGATGCATTTCTAATTCATGGACAAAATAATTACACTATAGGAGAACAAAATGAATGAGTATACGAAGATAATATATCTTATGGGAACAAAAATCTCACTATATATAAAGGGAGAATCTGCTGAAAAGCTTGCAGAAAAAGCTTGTGATATGCTGATTAATTATGAAGAAGTCTTTAGTGCTAACAGTGATAACTCACAGCTTGCCATGCTAAAAAAAACAGCTACACTAGCTCCGCAAGAAGTGGATGATGAGCTATATGAGCTGATAAAAATAGGGAAAAAACATAGTCTGTGTGAGAATACATATTTAAATATTGCAATAGGGCCATTAATAAAATTATGGAGAATAGGTTTTAAGGAGGCACATGTACCAGAGAAAGAAACTATAGCAAAGGTACTGGAACTTTTAAATCCTGAAAATATACAACTAAATGATGAAAAAAAGACCGTGTATTTCTTAAAAAAAGGCATTGAAATAGACCTTGGAGCCATAGCTAAGGGCTATTTTGCTGATAAAGTTATGGAATTATTTAAGGAAAATGGAGCTGTTTCAGCTATGGTAGATATGGGAGGTAATGTTCTCGTTTTTGGAGACTCACCATCAAACGGTGGTAACTGGAATGTTGGAATACAAAATCCGTTTCTACCAAGAGGAAATGCTGTGGCACTTGTCAAAATAAAAGATCAATCAGTTGTAACTTCCGGAATATATGAAAGAGTATTTGAAAAGGAAGGACGTAAATACCACCATATATTTGACAGCAAAACAGGCTACCCAATAGAAAGTAATATAGCTTCTTTAACTATTATTGCTGATAAATCTCTAGACTGCGATATATATACTACAAAATTGTTTGGATTAGATGCTGCTTCAATTATTCATAAAGTTAATAAAATTAAGGGCATGGGTGCTGTTGTAATAACTGTGGACGGAAAACTAGCCTATACAAATAATCTTATAGGAAAAATATCTCCATTAACAATGTAAGGCACTATCAAAAATATAACTAGAAATTTGATTGCCAGTTATATTTTTGTGGTTTTGATTGCAATGCTACCCTAATAAAAAACACAACCGCCTGTAAATACTATTTAAGCCACCTACAGGCGGTTGTGGATTTTATGGTGCAGGCGAAGTATGAGCTTTGAAATTCACTATTAACTAATATTATAAATAACATAATTTCCTTCATGTATTAATTTTATAGAAGTATATAGTAATCCATTTTTTATTTGTATTTTTGTTTTCATTATATACTCCTTCTAATTCCAATATGTTTAATTTTCTCTATAATAATGCTTTCATTTTCTGTACTATACACTAGTTGACCATTTTTACATTTTGTAAATTCCTTCATAGCTTCTCTGCCGTCTTTTATTGCTTTTATAATTGCAACTTCATCAACATATGTAGTTTTCTCATCTTCATGATATTCCACAATTTCAAATTTAACAAATTGATTTGGATACATTTCTATAACTTCTTGCCATTTCATTTGAATCAACTCCTTTATATCAAATACTAGAATCTTATTCTCGATTTGCATCTCTATTTTATACAATCCGTACTTATCATCTTTTATTTTAATTATAACTTGCCATATAACTTCTTAAAATAAAAATTTCACTTTGGATCAATACTAATGGCATTTTAAAACAATATTTTTTGTAAATATCATTTCTTCCAAAAGATCTCCCCCCAACAAAAAATGCACACCCCCTAACTCAAGAAGAATCGGTGGTATGCATGTCCAACATAA
Source organism: Clostridium sp. DL-VIII (assembly GCF_000230835.1). Classification (NCBI taxonomy): domain Bacteria; kingdom Bacillati; phylum Bacillota; class Clostridia; order Eubacteriales; family Clostridiaceae; genus Clostridium; species Clostridium sp. DL-VIII. Next base: position 3,592,942 of record NZ_CM001240.1, on the reverse strand, counting down.
AATTCTATAAATCTAAGCTAAAAACTTAAAATTTTTTACCACAGTTTGTCCTACAAGACACTGAAAGCCAATGAAATAAGTGGCTTTGCATTGTATCAAAATTCTAGTTCTTATTTGGTGTCGGCGAAGCGTAACCTTTGAAATCCACCATAAATTATGTTCTTATTAATAATATTTCATTTATTATTTCAAATGCTTTCTTAAAAATTCTAATGATTCTGCTATTATTTCATGTGTTCTATCATTATCATTAAATAAATCAAATGCATGTCCACCTGTAGAATGATTAAAGATATCAATAGTTAAATTATTTTTCAATCCTTTTGTAATAAACCCATCTATTGATTCATTAATTATTTGATTATCAAGTCCTGCTCTTACAATAAATAATGGTGGACTTCTACTTGCATCAGTTCTTCTTTATTTGTAGATTTATAAACTATACTTTTTTGTATATTAACATTTTCAATATCATCAATTTTATAAACTATCTCTTTTTTTAAAATTTCTTCAAAACTTAACATATTATTTTTCCCTTCTTAAAATATTACTATCATACACTAGTTATATATATAATAATGTAAAATCTAATTATCATTTAAATTACTTAGTTCTCTTAATAGGTATCCAGATTTCACACCTATAATCATTAGCAGAAGTATCACCTATAGGTAAAACATCCATGTCTGGTGCACAATCATGCTCATATCCCATTGAAGGCATCCACTCTGAATATATTCTTCTAAGAAGATTATGTGCTGCCTTAGGCATTGGCTCTAATTTCTAAAAAAGCAACTGATGTAAATTATGAAATTTCTAAAGTTTTATTTGAAATTATTATATCTAAGTGCAATCGCCAAATGCGAAGGATTCTAAATTTACCAAAACAATTGATAGCAGTTGACTCAACTACTGTGACCGTAGGTGAAAACCGTCTTAAATGGGCAAAATTTAATGGCAAGAAATCTGGGATAAAACTTCATGTATCTTTAAATATTAATGACTTTACACCAAAAAAAGTTATTGAAACTATTGCTAAAAAGCATGATGGACCGATAGGTGAAGGTTTAATAGATGTACATTCTATTTTAGTTGAAGATAGGGCTTATGAAAATCATGAGAGATTTGATATGTTTAAAGAAATAAAACAATCTTTTGTTATAAGAATAAAAAATAATACAATACTTTCAAAAACAAAGAAATTGAGAAGTTTAGGAGTAGTAGAAAATTCTTCTGTAATTCGAGATGTTACATGTTATTTAGGAAAAGAGACTAAAAAAACTCAAAATAGATTTAGAGTAGTTGAATTTACTGATTATTATGGTAAATCAGTAAAAGTGTGCACTGACCTAATGGATATTACTCCAGAAAAAATAGCAGAAATATATAAGGAACGTTGGAAAATTGAAACCTTCTTTAAATTTATCAAACAAAACTTGAATATAAAAAGAATATTTGGAACAACTAAAAATGCGGTCTATAATCAACTCTTCATATCATTGATAGCTTATGTTTTGCTTCAATTTACTTATGTTGAAACGACTAAAAATTTAAAATATGTTAAACTATCATTCATTCAATTTATAAGAAAATTGAATGAAAAAAATCTTAATGTCGAAGTCTATATATCTACTAACATCATGATGACCTTGTGTCAATAAATTATATATTACTCTTGAGTTCTTCCCCATTTAGATAATTCAGACATCACTGACGAAAGTTCCTTTCCTCTCTCAGTTAATGAATATTCAACTCTTGGGGGAATTACATTGTATTGTGTACGCTTTATTATATTATCTTGCTCTAATTCCTTTAATGATTGCGAAAGCATCATATCCGTAATTCCATCAACTTGACGCTTTAACTCATTATACCTAACAACTTCATTTATCATTAATATTCTAATTATATAAGGTTTCCATTTACCACCTATAATATCTAAGGTATTTTTTACAGGACACCCCATTCCATTTTTTGAATTACATTCTTTGTTTGAATCATCCATTTCCTCACCCCATACTAATATTTTGTGTATTATCTATATAAAATACTATAAATACTATTTTATTAATTTCATTATAATCTATGCTAAGAAAAAACTTAGTAACTAAGAAAAAACTGCATTCTTGTCATAAGAATATTAATTGATTAGAATTATAGCATACCCAAGCTAATTAATAAAGGAGTGTATATTATGAATACATTAGATTCAATTATCAAAAGAAAAAGCGTTCGTAGTTTTAATAATGAGCAAATATCAAAGGAACAATTAGAAAAACTTATCCAGGCTGCAAATGCAGCACCTATAAGTGGTGGTGGACATGCAGATTCAGCTAGACACATAGCAGTTGTTCAAAAGGTTGAAGTTTTAAAAGATTTATCAGATGTAGTTGCAAAACTTGTACCTATACCTAATCCAAATCCTTTATATGGTACTAAAACTTTAATTGTTTTTTCTGCTCCAAGCAATCAATTTAAAGCTGAACAATTAGATGTAGCTTTATCCGCACAAAATGTATCAATAGCAGCAACAGGTATGGGATTAAATTCTGTAATCATGGCAGGTCCTGTATATGCATTTAATGCTAGTGAAGAGTTAAAAAGTAAGTTAAATATTCCTGAAGGTTATACACCTTATATTTCAATAGCAGTTGGAAATACTGACGACACATCTGTTAAAACTAGAGAATTTGATGATACAAATGTTAGTTATATATTATAATTAATGACTATAAAGAAAGTGGGGTGACTTAAAATAAATATCAAAGTTATGTATCATTAAAGGACAGGTAACACTAAAAAAATTGCAGAAGCCATAGCATCTTCAGTTAACGTTAAAGCGGAGGCCATAGATAATAAAACCACATTGTTAGAACCAGTTGACCTTTTATTTATTGGCGGCGGAATATATTGGTGGAACATGGATAAAACAACTAAAAGATTTATTGAAACATTAGACAGATCAATTGTTAAGAATGCTGTGGTTTTCGGAACAATGGGCGGACTTGATAAAGCAATAAAAGATATGATAAATCTACTGAGAGAAAGAGAAATAAATACAAAAACTGAAAGTTTTTCATCCAGGGGGAAAGCATGGGTTTTTATTAACAAAAACTATCCCAACAAAAATGATATTGAAGCAGCTAAAGTATTTGCAAAAAATATTGTAAAATCCTTGATCTAAATATATTGCTAAGGGTTCAGCTAGACTATGCCAAGTAAAGAAAGCAATACACATTGTTCCAAGATAGAGTGAATACTTGCAGAGATCAGTTGAGTCCTTGAGCGGAAAGATGAGAATATAATGAATTATATTGATAATACAATAAAAGATTTACAAAAAATATGTGTGGAATGTAAAAATTATGGAACAGACCAGTGCATTATATCCAAATGTAATATTGGGTTTGCTTTAAGTGTTGCAAATTCAATACAAAAAAATGGAATAACATTCATCAATGATGGTTTGCAACTTATTCCCAAAGAAGATATGAAACATTATGATAATAGAATGGTGGCACGATGTATAGCATCCATATGTAAATCATGTAAGCAGTGTATGAAAGGCCATAATGAAAATTGCACCGTTTCATTAGTTAGGAGGTCTATTGAAAGTATAATTTTAAAGGAAATAATTCATTATCCAGGTAATATACTAACATATATTATTAAAGTTTCAGAACAAAATCAGGATTTTGCTAATTTAATTAAGGAAGAAATTCAGCTACTAGATTAAAGAATTTGCTGATTTTAATATATTTGTGGAGAGATTGTAAAAATTGCTCTAATTAAACCATTAGGATATACTTGTCTCGTTCATTACTACAACTAAAAACACAGAATAATTTATAATAAAAAACAATATGAGGAGGTAATATTATGCCATTTATTACAGTTGAATGCAGTAAAGACCCAAAATGGGATAAGACTAAACTTGCTGAGGTTCTTACAAAAAAGCAAGTGATATTTTGGAAATAAACCAAAGTCCTATTGCTACTATAATTAAAGAAAATAGCCTAGATAATCTTGCACTTGGTGGTAAGCTTTTATCAGACTCGCTGGCGAGCAAATGAAATCTAAGTAAGCCAATTTATAATAATTGTTACTTTATCTCTTTCACCCTGCCCACAATGCCGCTTTCAAGCATCACTTTTATGCCACGATGATGCTCTGGTGAATTAGTAAGTATCTTTCCCACTATTCCTTCTGTCAATTTTCCTGTACGTTGATCCTGCTTTTGAACAACTAAAACAGTTGCTCCTATTTTAATATTACTTCTCTTTGTTCCGTTCATTTCAATTTCCTCTCATCTATGATTAATATTTATCCCATTGTACACTAAACTAATTATTATTTAAACCTTTCATATAAAACTTCTTACCTTAGCACATCTAAATTTTTTATATAGTTTTTTCAATTACTCCATAAATAATTGAACCGCTTTTTTTGCCGCCATAATATTTTTCTATTCCTAGCTTTTCAAACTCATTAGAGCCTTGTCTTTCTTTAATAACAACTCTTTTTGCACATACTCTAAGTGCTTCCATTAAAATATTTTTTGTTAACCCTTTGTGATCTGCAAAATCTCTAAAGGAGTTTATTGATGTTGACTTTCTATTTGGTTCTTTAAACATAGGATCAAAATATACTACATCAAAACTATTATCTCTTTGCTTTAAAATATAATCTTCATATGATTCATTAACAACCTTTATATTATCTATAGCTTTACCATTAACACCATTATAGTTTTCTAATCCACATTTACTTAAATAAGCTATATACTTATTAATTTCCGTCCCTACTACATATCCCTTTTCTCCAACAACTGCTGAAAAGACAAGAGAATCACCTGCAAGACCTAATGTACAATCCAATATACTATTTCCTTCTTCTAATTTTGTTGCCTTTATTATAGCTTCCTTATTTCCTTGTCTTATTGATTTAACCTTAAGTTCTGACATATTAGGATGCCAAAACAGTGCACTATCTTCTCCCTTTATAACAATCTTATCTCTTTCAACTACTAATAAATAGTCAAAGCCATCTTTCAAGATTGTTTCCTTGATACTAAAAGTACCTCTTTTTATATATGATATGTTTAAATCTTTAGATACATCTTTTGCTTTATAATTTAAACTCTCATCTGCATCTCTTGTAGTAGTAACTGCAATCTTCATTTTTCCCTCTCTGTCTTTCTTCATATATATTGTAAAAATAATTGCGAATTTATAATTATAAAATATATTGTTATTCTTTTGTTCTAACAAACATTATACTATATTTCAGTTGAAATATGAGTTTTCTTTATAAATGCCGAAATACAATATTACATTTTGCATAAATAACTCATAGTATTATATAGAGTTATCGCACTGAATAATTAAAAATATTCTCTTTCTTGATTTTGACATAGAAGTTAAAAGCAAAAAAAGTGCTCCATCTAACCAAGATTAGCACCGTTTCTTAATTAACGTTATTAATTTCATCCAACACTCTGTGAAAGTGAATATGCTGTAGCTTTATGATTCTTTACGTGATTGATTTTGCATATTCCTAATAATTTCATGGTGTAAAGATCATTTTATGACCTTGTTTTTTTCAATCTTGATGTATAAAATTTATTAATAGTGGTAATTTTAAATATAAAAGGAGTTTTTTATATGCTTATTTATAAACATAATGAATACGAATACATATATGATGATAATACCATTGGTAATTCAATGGAGATAAGAAAAGATGGAATAGTTGTTGATAATATAGAATCACCTATATCCAATTTAAAAGATGCAAAAAATCTTGAAAATACAGTAATAATGTTAGGATTAGATAATCAAGTATAGTATCTTTTCTATAAAACTAGAGTCTTTCAATGCTTATGTAATTTTCTGGATTCATATGAAATAGTACAACATTATGATGCTCTTCAGCTATTTTTTCGAATGGGCAGAGAAATATAAACTCTCAATTACACTTCTTTACCATTTTCCCATTCTTACATTGTGACATCATTTTGATTTAAAAATTTTAATAAATCATTATTCAGCTGCACAATTTCGTTGTTTGCACTACTGGCATAATCCGGCAACATCATATCCTTTACCATTTTAGTCCGAAGTCACATCATAAAGAAAAAATCTAGAATGAAATTTGGACATTTAAGCACAATTTTAAATGCAGATGGGTTAATAGCAACTCCAGCCTTTTGTATTGCCCTTAAATATGCTTTTAAAGTGATTGTTATTTTGTGTGCCGTTTTTCTGATTCTAACTGTTTCTTCATCAATTATCTTATTTTTAAAATATAAACTACCCAACAGTGCAACTGAAATTACAGAAAAAACAAGGCAAGCGTTTATAGATGTTTTTTGTGAGTTATATAGTCAAAAGCCCATTGAAAAAATATCTGTTCAAGATATTGCCAACAAAGCGGGATATAACCGTAGCACATTTTATCAACACTTTCCTGATATTTACGAATTATTAGACTCTGTTGAAAGCGATTTATTGACCTACATGAAAGAGGAATTGACAAATATGAAAAAATCTACGGCTTCTATCCAAAATGCACTTAATTGTATAGAAAATAGCAAGCATATCTCAGTTCTCAAGGCTCTCTTGGGTGACTATGGGAGTGTTCATTTTTTAGAGCGCTTGAAAAGAGAAATCCCCTTTGATGGATTGGACTTGAACTTTCAAGAATATGATTTCTTAAAGCCATACTTGATTGAATTTTACATATCAACATCCCTTTCCTTATTTCGCCTTTGGATCAAGCAAGAAAAGGATTTATCCTCAGAAGAATTTTTCAAGTTAGTAGATACCCTATATAAAAATGGGATAACGCCTTATTCTAAAAAATAATGGGCATATTCCTGCAAGCCACCAAAATGCATAAATTTTACTGCTCATATGTTTCCACTAACTACTGAACTATAAATCATCCACACTTCCTACCAGTGGATATGTCTACATAAAAAAAGGGGCAAGGTCAGTTTTTTAACCGACCTTGCCCCTTTACTATATTCTTAGAAATATAGTAAGCCTTTCAATTAGTACTACTTTGTTCATAAATCAGTTCATGAATATGCTATACTCTTCTATTTTTCAGACATTTAATAATTAATTGCTCAGCATTTGATATTATATTATAGTTACGCATTACTTGTACAAAAAAATACCGCAAATTCATCTGAATAATACGGTATTTCAATAAATACTAATTTATGTTAATGCTCCCTTTTTAACAATAGTCCCATGCTTATCTTCACTGTGTTTATAGATCCAAGCAAACGCCCTTTTGTTCTTTCGTTATTGTACAATTTATCGGTTATCATAATGAAAGGGAGTATCAATAAAAATCTTTCGATACTGCTTCTGTCGCTTTATTAATAAAATCAGCAATTTTACTTGGACTTTCCTTCATACCACTATTTACCCACTTCTCTATTACGGCTATAGTGCCATATGCGGTAAATGTGTACCAATTATCAAATAGTTTTTGATCAATATATTTTTCTTCCTTCTTCCATTTCTCAATATTTAATTCGTGGCTGATATAAAGAATACGTTCTAATAATTCTTTATCCCCGTTCTCTGAAAATAATACTCCACATATATTGCTATTTGCTTTTATATACTTGCAAATTTCATATGATAGTTTTTCATAAGTTTCAAGGTTCAAAGTACGTTCCGCAACCTGTCTGATTTCTTCATATAACTCACCTTCAATATTTGAAAGAAGTTCAAACTGATTCGCATAATGTGAATAAAAAGTATTGCGATTGATATCCGCTTTTTTGCATATATCTGTCACTGTAACTTTGCTGATAGGACGCTCTTTCATAAGTTCCAGTAAACTGTTTTTTATAACCCTCTTTGTATATCTCACCCGGCGGTCTGCTTTTTCGTATGCCATAATACCGTTGCCAAAACCTTATAAAACTTTATAAAACTTGTTTAATTCCCTGTTCAATGTGTCCGATTTTGTAATTCTAAAAGAATATACTACTTTTATTGAAGTAATCTAATCTGCTTTTCAAGTTTTATAATTTTGCTAGTTTTGACAACCTTCCTCCCTTCTTTATTTAACTCATATTTTCTTGATATTTTGCACTGCAACCTACGTAATCTTTTTTCTAATTTCTTAACTAATCGTGTTTTATTTATATTAGAATCCCTATAATTCTTAATCTTCTTCATTTTAAGTATTAACTATAATCTCAGTAATAATTCCACATTTACTACATAGATTTTCTATAATTTCAAATCCCAAAATATTTTCTTGCCTTAAACTAAAAAAATGATTGAGTTGTTCTTATTTACCCTGCCTAAATAATTCAGTGAACGAACAACACTTATCTGATTTGTAAGATATCGAACGTAATGTTATCGAACTGCCTGTTGATTAAGTAGCACTGTGTACTTATAATATATTTAACAGCTAACATATTTGAACGTTCAAATAAATTATAATTTTAAATGGAGGTAACACAATGGGAAATATAACTATAGTACCTGTATGGATTATTCAAGATATTTTAGTTCTAATCATCGCCACATTAATGGTCTTCTATATACTTAAAAACGAAGAACGTCCAAATGTTGTATTAATGCAATTCATATGTTTTGTCTTTTTCTACGCCTCAGCCTTTGAAAATGTTTCGGCAACTATGGGAGTTATGGGGAAAGAGGGGTTTTACTCATATGGGCACAGTATCCTAATGATATTCAATATACCAATAACTGTTCCAATTATCGAGTTTCTTATAGTTTACTCAACGTTGCGTGTTTTAAAGATGGTCAATATACCGTCATGGAGTAAACCATTTATTGTTGGACTCATGGCTATGATTTTTGACTTTTCCATGGATCCAGTGGCTATTAAACAGATTTTTCATACAGCGGAAGGAGTTATCGGAAGGTGGAGCTTTATTCCTCTTCCTGGTGAACCTTTAATATATGGTGAACCTGTCATGAATTTTACAGGATGGATTTACATAGGTGGGTACTGGACTGTATTCATATTACTAGGTGAATGGTGGCATAAAAAGAAAAACTATAGTAATCTAATTGGATACATATATCCGTTTTTGGCTGCAATTCTTTCTCTAGCCTGTTTAGTTTCACCTTTATCCAACTTTTTTAATTATATGGGACCATTTTTCTCCAGAGCTTCTAATATGCAATGGGTAATGTTGATATCTCTTTCTGTAATTTCAGCGGGAGTTTTAGTGTTAGCCTTCGTCAAGTTCTGGGATCGTAAGGTCATTAGTTCTATGGATTACAAAAAAGATTTTCCTATCATGTTTACATTCCTGGGTTTTCCACTGGTTAATACCATATTTTGCATTATAGGTGGATACATGCAGGTACTATGGCTTGTTGTTCTGGCACAGGTGTTATTATTGCTATGCTGGATTGGAATTCATATTTTGAGTAAAAAAGTTATTCTCAAGAAATGAAGTGCCCCAACAAGTTAGATAAATATTCGCACAATAGAATTTTATACCGTCTTATTCCATTGAGGCATTAATTAGAAACCAATGAAAATCTCGGATGTCATCTATAAACAGGGCAAAAAAAATCGGGCTGAAAAACGCATTTTTCAGTCCCGATTTTTTCTCATTTTTCACTTTAAAACCACTACATATTGTGATTGACCTGTCTCGCTTGACCTTATAGCCACTATTCGGCATCAAAATTACCGTCTCCACGTGAGTTGTATGTGGAAATACACAAAAACCCCATTTATTTATAATACGGTTTACCATAACGTGTTTAACGTAGACTTAATAAAGTTAATAATTTGAATTTGGAATAATATAATTAGATAAACTTAGGGACTTGAGCTCCGTCAAGTCAATTTCCTTCCCTATTTTCTAACCCAAGAAATAATATATTTTTTATTATCTTGAGAGGAAAGCTTAAGTTTCTCCCAATGCCCCTCTAACCCTAATTCTGCTGAAGTTAACTCAAAATGACACATAGCTATGCCCATATCTATTTTGTGCATATCATTATAACTATCACTTTTTGAGTCTTTACTTTGTTCTAAATAAAAATCGTATGAATTAGAACTTTTAATTATTCTCCAAGGTTGCTTGTTTGCTGCTGAAGGTGCAAGCCTTACCATTTGAAGAGGAATAAAATACTCTAAGCTTTCCAGCTCCTTTAACGGTGTATTGAAATCTACATCAAAGAATAGTTTAGACCAGGCTTTTCTATTTTTAGAACCTACCATAAACCTAACGAAAGTATCCATGCCTCTTCTTGCTTCACTAGGATACCCTACAGGTATAACTATTGGAAGGATTTCATTATCTTTAAGCTCCATAACCTCTGCAAATTGACCTTTATTAAAGGTACCACCTAGCCAACATGTACCCAAATTTAAATCAGTTGCATACAATACTGCTCTTTCCAATGAATATCCTAAATCAACTAATGCATTATCTGATTTTGAAATTGATGAGACTATGAAAGTAGAAGTTCCTTTTATAACACCATAGGTTCCAAGCTTTAAATCTGAATCTTTAGAGTTTATCAGCTTAACTCGTATATTTGTGCCAAAAGGTGCTTTAACCTGATTTATAACATCTATTATGCTATCTCCTGTTGTTTTGTCCAAAGCCACTCCATTATATGACCTCATAGATGTTCTTGCTTTAATAACTTCTGTAATTGGCTTCTTGAAAATCGGATTATCTAAATTCATATTTCAAAACTCCCACCCTTTTTATTTTATAGTAAGTCCGCATTTGAATTGCTAATTTGCGTGCTAAGAATGTAACTTTAACTTAGATATTAATCCTTTAGTTATGAATTTAACTGCACCAGCCTGACAATATGTTTGATTAAGATATGATTGTGATTTGTGAGCCTCTCGACATGCTTTACAATTCCCGTGATTTTTACAGCTTTTATTAATACATTTACAGTTCGGATTTATAGTTGACATATTTACCTCCTAGTAATAAATATTTATTTAAACCAATTATTCTAGCAACCTATATTGCAAAAACAACTCGTGTTGCTTATAATGATTATAAAATTAGCTTATATATTTTTCAACCAACAAAATTCATAAAGTGTTGCTTATAAAACACTTTATTTACAATATGAGTTTAACTAAAATTATTTTAAATGAGGTAATGATATGTCAGTAAATATAAATAATCCTAGAGTAAAAAGAACCCGTGATCTTATTATCAATGCTTTTATTTCACTAGTTACTAAAAAAGGCTTTGACTCCATTACAGTCAAGGATATTACTACAGCAGCCACCATAAACCGTGCAACCTTCTATGCACATTTTACAGATAAATATGCACTACTGGACACCGTCATAGTAGAGAAATTCTCTGAGATCTTTTCTAATAAGCTACAGAGCGAGATGCGTCTAAATGAGAATACTATACGAATCCTCATTCTTTGCGTTTGTGAGTACTTTGAAATGGTAAAAAACATCTGCAAATGCGGTTTTGACTCTATTTTACCTTTAATAGGAGATAAAATAGTTTGTGAGCTATATTCTACGATTTATGCATTGCTAATAAAAGACAATGACTTAGCTGAAAATGAAAAAATACGAGCCCAATTAGTTGCAACAATGATGAGCACTTCTATTTATAATGTAATTTACAAATGGGAAGTTCAGAAGAGACCAATACCTCAAGAACTTCTAATTTCTGAGATTATTGGATTTGTTTTTACCGGTATGAATACTTTAAAAGGATGAAAAGAGCACTATATCAAATAGTGTTCTTTTCATTATTTATTATGCCAATTTTATTAAACTTTTTTCAATAATATTCGCTGTATTTTGATTATACTAAACATCAAGTTCTTAAATGCTTATTCTAAAAATAGTCTGCGTCATTTGTGGTACGGTTCTCCGTATCAGTAGCAAACGTAATTTATAATTTTATAATTAAAACTTCTAATAAGTCAACAATCAATGAATTCCAGCTATTTTATGTATAGTGTCCCCATATCTACAGGGCTGATCTTCCGATTTGATTAAGGATACTGATCCTAGGCATATCCCGCAACATCTCAGTTGCCTCTTTAAGACCTGATTTCGCAGCACTCATGTGAGCTTGAAAGGCTTCTACATTTTCCCATTCTTGAATTGAGTATAATGTACCTTTATCACTACTGTCTTCAAAAATTTCATAGCTCAAAAGTCCAGGCTTTTCCGTTGTTGCTATCGTTGTCATGAACACCTTTCGTGCAACCTCTTCTTGACCATCTTTTGCATGAATTTCAATGAATATTGTTACGCTGTTATAGTTTTTGCTATTTTCCGATATGTTCATACTGCTTCCTCCTCTTTTTCTGGTTTTTCTAATTTGGCTGAACTATTATCTTGCTGGGTTCACATAAAAATCAAGATATTCCTCATACCACATGTCACTAATTAAATCCAATTTATTTCTTTTAAGTATATATATTATTAATCATTATTTATATTTACTTATTAAATTTGATCATGAGATTTTTCAGAGTTTGTGTTGTTTGTTTTATGAGTCCTACATCCTCGTTAGTAAGGTTATTTAATATACTGATAGATGACTTAATTAGTTCTGCTGCTGACTCATCTAAAAAATTTTTTCCTTCATCAGTAAGTCGGATCAAGAATACTCTCCTGTCGCTGCTGCTACTTATCCGTTCAACATAGTTCATCTTAGTAAGCTTATCAATTAACACTGTTATGTTTGGTTTTGTAACATGGAGAATTTCACTCAAATCACTCATTGGAAGTTCTTTTCCGTCCACCAGTGCATGTAAAATCCCAAAATGTGTTCTGCCCAGTCCTGTCTTATTTAATTGCTCATCAATAAATTTAAATGCTTTACTGTTAAATTCATTAAGAACATTTGAAAATTCCCTAATCATTAACAACATTTCATCATTTTGCAACTTATCACTCCCTTAGATTTTTAAATATATATATTCTAATAAATTCTATTCATTCAAATCAATCTGTATTTTAATTAGTGAAGATAGGTTGATTTTTCATGTTATGAATTTTATTAATTAGAACTTATATACATTAATAATATTATACTTGCTCCTCATCATATATAGTTAAATATTTAATAGTTAAACATTTAACTATATTTATAGTAATACACTATTTGCTAAATGTCAAGATATGAATTTATATACTAAAAAGCAGACTGGACGCACTGATAACTTATTTAATTGCTTTTTAAACTTTTGTATTAGGGTTTAAGTATTGACCATGTTTCTTTGTATTCTTTCCATACTGAATAGCAAATTTCGGACATCTGTGCAGACATCCAAGGCACATGATACACTGCTTCTTTACCCACACAGGTTTATTCTCCTTCATTTCAATGGCATTGGCAGGGCATTTTTTTGCACAATAGCCACAGCCTACACAACTGTCCTCCAACACAAAATGTGATGTCTTGCTTTGATTTCCATACATACTATAAGATATTCTTGCAGCAAGCATAGGCATTTTATGGCGCATATGATTACCTGTCACGCGCCTTTTTACCTTATTAATTACTTCCACAATCTCATCTTCTGCACTGTTATTTCTAGCTTTTACTTTCTCTTTATCAGACAAATCAAAATGAGGTGTCCATACATCCGGCATTCTAATACTGAACATTGCATCAATGTGCTGCCCACTTTCTTTAAGAAACTTATCTGCCATATTTCCTGATTGTCCTGTTGTTGTCCCATAAGTTGAAATGTAAAACAGATAAATATGCCCCTGCATCGCAACTTTTGTCAAAAATTCTTTCACATTTTTAGGAATGCCCCAAAAATATGTGGGAGCAACAATGCCTACGGCCTCATTTTCCTCAAAATTATACTCAAAACTGTTATCATCAATACACTTCACAATATCTACAGTACAAGTGCTTAATTCCTTTGCCACACTCTCTGCAACATACTTACTGTTTCCAGTTGCTGAAAAATAAAAAATCATTCCGATACCTCCTATTTCTGATATGGTTTGCACGATAACGCCTCTATATTTTAATCCTGTTTGTTTACAAAGACTGATAACTCTTATCCACCCCTCTATCGATTTAATACTTCTGTCCGTAAAAGTCTGAACCAATTGCTTAACAATTTTAAGTAGTGATTTTAAATCATCAATCTCACTACTATCCAGAGCAAGGTAAAAGTGAATACCTGTTTTGTTTAATCTCCCACAGCAGTTAGTATTTGGTGCAGTTATTGGAATATAGTGCTAACTGCTGCATATCATATTACTATATATTTTATTTAATAAAAACTTTCATTAGTTTGTTATAAATTGGATTAATCATATAACCTGTAGGACTATGTGAATATCTTTTTCCTGTATTTAGTTGGTTAATTCTATCCATTTCTTCACTAGTTAATTCAAAATCGAATAACTGAAAGTTTTCTTTAATTCTTTTTGGGTTTGATGATTTAGGAATGATAATAATATTCCGTTGTATATGCCAGCGTAAAATCACTTGAGCTACTGTTTTATTATGATTCATTGCAATCTTCTTAAGCTCAGGATTTTTAAGCAATTCTATATTCCCTTGACCTAATGGAGCCCATGCCTCATGCAGAATTTGATGTTCAATAAGATAATCATGCAGTTCATTTTGCTGAAACTCTGGATGAGTCTCTATTTGATTAACCATTGGCATAATCTTCGAATATTTCATCAGCTTTTCCAAATGCTGTATTTCAAAATTTGCAACTCCAATCACCTTAACTTTACCTTCTACATACAATTCCTCCATGGCCCTCCACGCCTCTACATAATGTGGTGCTGCAAAATGGATGAGGTACATATCAAGGTATTCTACTTTCAGGTTTTTGCAGGTTTGTTCAAAAGCCCTTTTAGTAGATTTATAACCAAGATCCGTATTCCATACCTTTGAAGTGATAAAAAATTCTTCTCGCGCTATCTGGCTTTTTTGAATTTCCTTCCCTAAGCTTTCCTCATTCCCATAAATTTTAGCAGTATCAAAATGTCGATAACCAACCCTTATAGCCTCTCCCACTGCACTTTCGAAATCTTCGCCTTTTGTTAGTTTGTATACTCCGAAACCTATTTGTGGAATTTTCACACCATTTGCTGCTTCCATTTCATTATTAATCAAATTCATTTACTTTCTCCCTTCAAAATGGATTATTTAAACTCTCTCTTGATTCTTAATTTATTTCATTCCCTCTTCCAGCACTCAAACATAGATTCCTCTATATGTGAAAATAGCTTCTTTAGTAGATTTAAATCGCTTGTAGCTGGATTAATATGATAAAAATTCATTGTACCTTGCTTTACCATATTCACAACTTTTGCTTCTTTTAGTACTTTTAAATGATGTGAAACGGCTGGAGGGGACAAATTTACTCCTTTAGTTATTTCTCCTACTCTCATTCCAGGAAATGTGCCCTTCATTAAACATAATATAATTAATTGTCTTGTCTCATCTCCAATAGCAGATAGTACTGCTTTGCATTCTTTAAACTCATTTTCTAATTGTTTTAAATCCACTACTTCATTCATTGTAAAACTCCTTTAACTAAAGATATTTAATACTAATTTATTAGCTCTTTTCACAAACTTAATTAATTTTTATATAATGGTTTAATCTTTTAATCCATCATAGCAAGATGTAATTTCATTATCAACATTGAGAAAGTAATTCGAGACGAATATCTTAATATATTTCTAAAGCAAAACTATATCTATATAGTAAAATAGAAAAAAAAGAAGCCCCTTCATCTGAGGATTCTCCTTATTTATTATTTATTAAATATTGCTTTCCAATTCTTTTTGTATCTTTATCTTTCCTATTTTCTAACCCAAGAAATAATATATTTTTTATTATCTTGAGAGGAAAGCTTAAGTTTCTCCCAATGTCCCTCTAACCCTAATTCTGCTGAAGTTAACTCAAAATGGCACATAGCTATGCCAATATCTATTTTATGCATATCATTATAACTATCACTTTTTGAGTCTTTACTTTGTTCTAAATAGAAATCGTACGAATTAGAACTTTTAATTATTCTCCAAGGTTGCTTGTTTGCTGCTGAAGGTGCAAGCCTTACCATTTGAAGGGGAATAAAATACTCTAAGCTTTCCATCTCCTTTAAAGGAGTATTAAAATCTACATCAAAGAATAGTTTAGACCAGGCTTTTCTATTTTTAGAACCTGCCATAAACCTAACGAAAGTATCCATGCATCTTCTTGATTCACTAGGATACCCTACAGGTATAACTATTAGAAGGATTTCATTATCTTTAAGCTCCATAACCTCCATAACCTCTGCAAATTGACCTTTATTAAAGGTACCACCTAACCAACATGTACCCAAATTCAAATCAGTTGCATACAATACTGCTCTTTCCAATGAACATCCTAAATCAACTAATGCATTATCTGATTTTGAAATTGATGAGACTATAAAGGTAGAAGTTCCTTTTATAACACCATAGGTTCCAAGCTTTGTATCTGAATCTTTAGAGTTTATCAGCTTAACTCGTATATTTGTGCCAAAAGGCGCTTTAACATGATTTATGACATCTATTATGCTATCGCCTATTGTTTTGTCTAAAGGCACTCCATTATATGACCTCATAGATGTTCTTGCTTTTATAACCTCTATAATTGGCTTCTTGAAAATCGGATTATCTAAATTCATATTTCAACACTCCCATCCTTTTTATTTTATAGTAAATCCTCATTTGAATTGCTGGGTTGTGTTCTAAGAATGTAACTTTAACTTAGATATTAATCCTTTAGTTATGAATTTAACTGCACCAGCCTGACAATATGTTTGAGGTGTAGTTTTTTTACGCCAGACATCTTACGAGCCTCTTTTGAAGCTTTAACACCATCCCCCACAAGAATTATCATTCCATCTTCTGTATAAATCGGAGCGAAGCTTTTAACAATTTCACACCACTTGTTTGCAATAGTTTCGAGTGTCCATGAAGAAGCATGAAAAAAATGTATCATCGTAGCATATCTACTATGCGAAAGATTCAAATCGCGAATTATTGATGTTAATCCAAATGAATCTGAACGTAGCATAAGGCCAATTATAATAATGACAAACCAGTTAAATGAAGCTTGCCTTGAAAAACATTCTTTAAAGTTAGCTAAAATTTTATTTAATAAATTTCACATAAATCTATAGTTACTCTACCAATATTGTGATAAACTAATTTTAGTTAATTCTTTTGATAGAGGTTATCTCCTTTTTTTCTTAAGCAATTAAAAGGATACTATAAATTTACCCAAAAGGGTTAACTTTTTTTATAAAACTTTTGACTGTCCAGCACTGTTAAAGAATATGCTTATATAAAAAATATGTGTTACTCTACTGCTATTCTCAAAAAGAAAACTATTTTAATAAAAATCCTTAATAATATTTCATTGTATTATTAAACATAAAGTATAACAGCTCCAAGGTTAATTTTATCCTTGGAGCTGTTACTATTTCTCATAATAATATCAATATTTCATTTGCCTACTCAAAATTAAAATTATTCAAAACCTCTGTAGTTTTTTCCTCATAATTATCAACCACCTGATCTATTCCATCACAAATATATTTTAAGCTGCATCCTAGGCATTTATCTAATATACCATCCTCTAACAAAGAACATTTCAAAGCATCATCAAAAGTAGAATTTCTAATTGCCAATGCTATTTGCTTTTTATCAAAAACTTCTCCTACTTCTGAGTTAAGTCTAATTTCATCTCTAATCATATTTAAGCACCTCCAATAATTTATCTGCAGATCTAAAAATTTAACAGCTGCTATTATGGATATATGTTTTATACTGTACCATAACATTAAATTCATCATTAAATTTGTATACTTAGTTTCTTAACCCGCATTTCACAAGCAAATTCTTATATTCTTAAGTTCTAATATTCTTTTATTCTTATATTCTAAAAAATTCATATTCCTAAATTCTTTAGAATTTTAGAATCTCTAATAAATAGCCATATATCCTTTAAGAGAATACATAAAAATGCTGTTATTACTGCCAAAAAGGAGGGCATATAATTTATGGCTAGAAAAAAAACATCAAAAGTTCCTAAAAATGATTTTGAATATGATGAAGGTGAAGTATATGGATTTACTAACGAAGCTCCTATAGCTGGTGACTGTATATCTTCCTTTTCTTTTGATGATTCTGATGCTGATAAGATTCAAGCTGATTCTAAATTTGAATCAAATAATAAAACTGCTATTCACGAATCTCCTAAAACTAATACAAAATCAACTATTACTTTTGGTAATAGTGACAATACTAAAGATAATACAACAGATCGTGCAGAAACAAAAAATACGCTAAGCTCTACAAAAGATATATTTGATAATAGAAGAACTCCTCTTCCTAATGGTGCTGCTCCTGCTATTGATGGGGAAACTCCAACTATTAAGCGAAGCTATACTCTTAGAAACTCTACAATAAGAAAAATAAATGAATTAAAACATCTGCATCCTGATATAAGTGTATGTGTCAGCACCATAGTTGATATTGCTATAGACCATTATCACAACTACATTGTAAATGAAGGCGGCACTCAATAATTATCCTAATCCAATTACTTTCAACTGATTATTTTTTCTAAAAATAGAATCATCAATTTTCCATCATATATCCTTTATAGGAGGTGATAAATTTATGGAGGTAAATGAATTAATGAATCTTATTATTAATAATGGGTTTCCAGTAGCAGTATCTGCATATTTGCTAATACGCTTAGAGAAACAAATTATTAGCTTATCAAGTTCCATTAACAAATTAAATACCATAATATCAGCAAAACTTGGGGTTCCTCTAGATGTAGATTCTAGTGATGATTCTCATAAAGTAGCTTGAATAAAGGCAATAAACATTTTGAAGTGGGTGTTTATTGCCTTTAAATTTGCTTATATACGAACGCCAAAATTAAGTAATTCAATTTGAATTTTGATTATAAAGTGATACATAAGTTAAGAACTATACGTCCCAAATACCAATAATAGTTTTAAAAAAATGTTGACCCTAACATCATGTCATAGTGTAATATAAAAATAGAGTTTGAAGATATAAATTAAAACTCATAGCCGGCAGAGTATTAGGAGTATTGATAGCTCTAAATTCATATTTGGAGGGAATAGCCATGAGAACAGTAAAACAAGTTTCGGATCTGACAGGAATAAGTGTGCGCATGCTGCATTACTATGATGAAATAGGATTGTTAAAGCCAAGTGCAATTACAGAATCAGGTTACAGGCTTTATGACAATGAAGCGCTTGAAACCTTACAGCAAATTTTATTTTTTAAAGAACTTGATATACCATTAAAAGAAGTTAAAGAAATCATGGTTAGTCCTTATTTTGATAAAATGCAGGCTCTGGAAAATCAAAAAAAGCTGCTGATTTTAAAACGAGATAGATTGAATGATTTGATAGAGCTTATAAATAAAACCTTAAAAGGAGCGAATACTATGAGTTTTAAAGAATTTGATATGACCGAATATTATAATGTATGGGAAGAATTTAAGAAAGAAAATAAAGATAGAGTAATTAAAACTTGGGGAAGTATAGATAAATTTGATAAGATGATTGAACACATGAAAGCTAATGAAACTAAAATTGCTAAAAACGCTATAAAACTTTATGGCAGTATAGAAAAATGTGCTGAAGCCATGAGGAAAGATTTTACTAATGAAAGGTTAATAACTATGGGAGAAAAATATGATAAGTTTGAAAATGATTTTCTTTACCATAAGAATCCTAAATTAAATGAATTGTATAAAAAGCTTACAGCAGATTTAAGTAAAGAACCTTCTTCAAATGAAATACAGCAAATTGCTAAGGAAATAACAGATATTGTTAAAAAAGACTATGAAGTTTTTAAAATGGATAGAGGGGATAATCATTGGTACCATATGATGTCCATGACAGATCCTAAGTGGATAGAAGCAGCAGATAATAACTACGGAAAAGGTGCAGCTAAGTTTATTAAAGAAGTTTTTAAAATTTATTTGAGGGATAAGAAGCCTAAATTAGATAAATTATATGAAAAGCTTGCATCAGACTTAAGTAAAGATCCTACTTCAGAAGAGATTCAACAAATTGTTGAAGAAATAGAGGATACAACTAAAAGGAATTATGAACATTATAGAATGGATGCAGGAATAAACTATAAGGCTTTATTATCCAATATGGCTGATATTTATTTATCAAGTGCCAATAAAGATATGAATGTTGTAGATATGAAATATAGTAAGGGTGCAGCTAAATTTATTGGAGAATCTCTAAAATTTTATTCTGAAAATAATAAGTAATGAATTAAAACGGTATTTTAAGCAGATGATAATAGACTAAATATTCAATATGACATATCATAAAAAGCACTAGTAAAGTGCTTTTTAGTTCGCATTAAATTACTAACTCACCTCTTGTTTTTTCTAGTTCATCTAAAATGGTATCCAACTTTTCATTCATTTGTTTATTCCTTTTTATAGCTTAATTTCAACCCATAAAGACTTAAAGAAGCACCATCATACTCAATAATTACTGAGCCATCCTTTAACCTATAAGCTATTTCTGAAAATCTAAATTCTTCATGTTCACTTAAATATCTGTACTCTGCAATTAGCGTTTTTGATTCATATCTTCTCTTTTCCACTTTTATGACCACCTTTTCTTTTTAGTTCCTCTTCTCCCATATTTTATTATGCCCACTTATAGAAATATTAGACATTATTTATGTATAAAAAAAGTGCCTTTTAGGCACTTCTATTTTTTATAATTTATTCTCCAATACATAATTTCATGTAACCTCTTATTGCCTTACTAACGTCTTTTCCATTCCTATGACAATATGCCTCAAAGTCTTCATATAACTTAATTTCACATTCCACATGTAGCTGCTTTGTTTGTGATTTTAATTTTTTAATCCTCTTCATATTTTCCATTATTATTCCACTCCTTCTCTGTAAAATATTCTAGCCAATAATTTAAATTCTTATACTTAAATTACTTAAAAAATATACAAATAAGTACAAGCTCTCGCGAATATTTGTTCGTAATTTAGGCAATAATTATAATATCAACTTAAGAAAGGATTTTACATATATGAGATACTTTTCTTTTACTAAATAGCTTACTACTAAAGAAGTATTTAATTCATATGGCCACTATAAATCATGGCTTTCTATTTTATCAAAAGAAGAGGCTAGAAAAACTGATTTATCTGAGGTCTAGCCTCTGTAACACTCCAACTTCTTTAAGTTGGAGCTAACAGCGGCACGACCCTAGATAAGTTCAACTAAGATTCCGATTTGGATACCCCACCAGAATCAAGTTTCACTTGATATTATCACGAGAAATACCAGTATTTTTTAGATTACCTGCAAACTGAATGGGATTAGCAGCATATTGCCTGCTTGCTCCTGTTTACAAATCCATATATGAAAGGATGAATCTAATGACATTTACAACATGGCTTATAAAAGAAAAAGGCTTTTCTTCACTGGAACAATACAATTCACTTGTAAATAAATTGCCTTACGAAAGTCGAAGAAAATTAGTTCTATACTATAAAATAGAGTATAATCATTTCCTTGATACAAGGCATATACAACTTGAAATTGAAATAAAATAATCCTGAAGAGGTCATCTCCAGAATTACTTTATTTTCGTAAGAATATTAATTAAGTATAATCAAATCCTATTTATCAATTGTATGGCAAAACTTCAGAAGAAATCTAGAACAAAAGCAAAATTAAAATATCCACAAAATGTGGAATCAACTACTAAAATTGTAGGAAGAGCCTCCATTGTTTTTGGGGTAAATACTAAGCTCCATAGAAAATAAATGTTGTCAATGGGTGAGCGCATATCAAATTTCCTTTTACAATATTTATTTCCTATTGGTATAATTGTTCTCCCCCAAAACAGCATTGCACTTATACAATAATATTCTACATTATTCAAACTCATAATCGCACTTTTTAGATTAGCTCTTTTAGTTTATGGCAAAAATTTATATTAGAGGTGTTTAAATTGATATACTTTATAAAAAGCCATGCACTTACGAATTTAAGAAATAAACTTTTAATTCTATATATACTTAATGTTACAGATATAATATTTACTCTTTTTCTTTTAAACACTGGTTTCTATATGGAAGCAAATGCTTTAATGTCTAACACTGTAAAAAGCTATATAGCTAGCTTTTTCTTAAAAATTCTATTGCCAGCAATTCTTTTTATAATTTTATTTTTTAGAATGAAAAAAGCAACAGATAAACAGCTTATGTTATCTAATATTTTTATTACCGGTGCTGTTATATTATATATATTAATAAACATTTTCCATATTGTTTGGGTTGCTATATTGCCTATTTTTATTTTCAGCTAATCTAAGACAATTTAATTAACATCTATAGTATTCATTCATCATAACTCAAACAAAAAAGAATGATCTACTAGGGTGAATAGACCATTCTGAATACTAGATATTTATATATAATAAGGGATAAATAATGTTTAACTACTTTATACTTATATATTACTAAATCATTATGTCAGTAATATGGCAATATATAATTCTCTTTATCCTCACCCTGTCTTAGAATGACGTATTAAAAAAATCGTAAATTCAATCTCTTGAATAATACGATTTTACAATTTGCTATTTATTTTTATTGATTCATGATATAAGAACATTACGAATTACCTCAACGATAAATTTGAATTTATCTAACTAATTAATATCTATTTCACTACATTAATAAAGCACATTTATATATCTTAAATTTAATTGAATTTTAATCTACATTTTTATTATCATTATCAAAATTATTAGATTTATCAAAAGAATAGAATCTATAATACATTTCTCTAAAACTTCTTCCGGTGAGCAATTCAAATAAGTTACCTAAAAATAAACCTAATATAATTCCAGGAGCCAAACTTGACACGTATGCAATAATTTCTATTCTGCTATTAGTATTTTCACAAAGCATGAGAACTGCCATAGCAAGAAAAATCTGTGTTATCAAAATACAAATAACAACTAAAACAAGAGTAAGTATAATTTTTTCTGTTTTCATATAAAACACCTCTATTCTTATTTTGATTCTATTTCCAATAATTTTATACGTTAGATATAACTTTTCAAATGTTCATCAAACAATTCTTTATTTAATAATATTGGTGTTATGGGCTCGCCATAAAAATCTTCTGTTTCTCCAATAACTTTACATCCAAATTTTATTAGCATATTTACAGTTACTTCTCTTGCCTCAATATATAACTCGTCCGTATATTGTCTAAAAATCTCTTTTAATGAATGGATAGCCATTTTTTGACCAAGACCTAAACCTCGCAGTCTCTTATCAATAGCAAATCTTCCCCATTTCCATTTATCTTTTTCTTTCCATGTTGCAACAACCCCAATAACATCTTCACCTACTCTTGCACACCACCAGATTGGTTTTAAATTAGCATCAATTGCAATTGATTCTGCTGGGATACCCTGCTCATTAGTAAATACTTCTGTTGCTAATTTTATTGCATCATCCATATAATTTTCTGGAATTTTTTCAATCAAAATTCTAGAATCATTCTTTCTAAGATTGTTTTTTAATGCAAGAATACGAAATACTTTAAATGCCCTAACAATATTGTCTATATCCTCGCTATCTCCTAAATCTAAAATTTCATTCATAAATGTATTTGCGTTATAATCCCCATCATTAATAGTTGTCAAACCCAATGGTAAAAGACAAATATCTTTCATTCTCTTATCATTTTCAGACTTTTTCAATTCTAAGTAATTTTTTGCTTCCATATTACTAACTATTCTACTAAGTGAAGCCTTATCAATACCAAGGTTTATCAACAATTCATTAAAAGGAGTCTTTCCGTTTTGCCTTAGGTAGTTTAATATGTGTGCTTGTGCAAGTGTCAAGCCTGAATTAAAGCAATTGTAATTTAATAAACCCAATTCCCTCACAATTAATCTTATCTCTTTTCTAATCATTTCCTCTTTATTCATACCGCGCCTCCAAATTTATTGATATTATCAACTATATTATCTCATTCTTATTTTTTTGTCAAGGCGGCTTTCAAAAATGGGTATGCACCTAGAAATTATAATTTGTCTATTACACAATTATTTACTATTGAAAACAAATGTTGTACAGGGGGCAGTTCAGAGCGTGCGAATTTCCCCTTTACAATATTTATTTTATATTGGTATAATTGCTCTCCCAAAAAACATTATTTTAAAAAAGCTCTATCATTACAATCTAAAAACAAAGCACCTATTTATTCTACTATATCTAACTTATTAAAATTCTCTTTATCAATAGAGCCTGTTTAAAACTTCCTTTTTGGTACTTTCATATACTATAAATTATCTAATTCTATAAATAAAGCGGATATTTCCTCGTATCTTGACAATGAAATGCATATCAGTTATGATTGCATAAACAAAAAGTTTATACTAATAGGAGTGTCACAATATGATAAATCAAATGAAAACATTTATTCAAGTTGCGGATAATGGCAGCTTTTCCAAGGCTGCCGAAAAGCTGTTTATTTCGCCGACAGCAGTGATAAAGCAAATAAATATATTGGAGTCAATCGTTGGTGTGCCTCTTTTGTATCGCACAAACCATGGTATACATTTATCAGAAGCTGGGAAGTCATTTTATCAAGACTCAAAGAAAATTTTGAATTACACCGCAGCTGCTATCTTACATGCACAGAAAACCGTACAAGAAAATACACACGTCATCCATTTGGGAACTTCTTTGCTGAGCCCGTGTAAGGTATTACTGGATATTTGGAATGAGATACGCGAACAATATCCGCAATTTAAAATAAAAATCGTCCCGTTTGAGGACGAGCCAGATGCTCAAAACGAAGCAACCCGCTATTTGGGAAAAAATTTTGACGTTTTCGTCGTTCCTAAAGTTATAGGGAACTGGATAGGGACCGTTCAGGCACTGAAGCTCGGTGAGTATCGTTTTTGTTTTGCGGTGTCAATCAGGCATCATTTATCGCAGAAGAAGGTACTTTCTTTGACAGATTTACATGGCGAGAAATTGATTATCACAAGACGCGGCACCAGTGGGTTGATCGACAGCATTCGTGATTTCATAATGACACATCACCCGGAAATTCAAATTATAGAAGGACCGCCCCACTATTCCATCGATGTATTTAACAGATGCGAGCAGGGAAATGAGATTCTACTCACGTTAGATGCCTGGGATTCCGTTCATCCGTCTTTGTTAACCATCCCCAGCGATTTGAATTTCGTCTGTCCATACGGGCTTCTTTATCCTGCAGAACCAACATCCGCAGTTCTTGAATTTATAAATATCCTTAAAACCGCTAAGTTTGAAGCCCTTAAATAAGTGTTATGAGCATTTTTATAAGACCAGCCCACAAGGGGATACTAATATGTTTCTTTCTTCAATGCAGCGAATGGTTCACGAATTAATAAGTTGCTATGGAAGTCTCCCGGTTGTGAATAGCTGGAAATCTGGACATCATATAATGCAGAAGTCCTTCAGGTACTCAACAATAACAAATTATTGTAAAAATGAGCCATATGATCAACCACATGGCTCATTTTTTAATTTCCGATAATCCGACAAAATGGTTCTAATGAATATGTTGCCAATCCCCTACTTTTGTAGCATCTTCTCGCCCAAGTCCCAAAGGCGTCGTGCCGAATCAGGGTCAATTGATGCCGATGTGATGTCCGAAGGAACATTCTGTGCAGTCACGGGAATCGGTTCGTCGTTCAACGCCGAGATATCGTTGTCCTTAAGGTATACTCCACCAATTTCCGCAAGTAGAGGGCTGGATGCTGCAAATACAATCGTGCTGGCACCCTGTTGGATATTTTTTTTGCCGTGTTCGGGATCAATAATGGGTTTTCCGTCCTCGCCGACAAGTCCCATTGCCCTAAGTGCTTCTTCGCCTACGGCGCTGTTTAGTGGCGTACCAACTATGACACCTGGATGAACCGCATAGGCGCGGATACCAAATTCTGCCCAGCGGCGGTCAAGCTCCACTGCTAACAAAACTACCGCCCTTTTCGACTGAGCGTAAGCTACATCTCGGTTATAGCCAGTGGTGAAGTTTGGATCGTCCCAGCGTATTTCCGCAAACCGCTGAGCGCCAGACGAAACATTGACAATACGAGCGCCATGCGCATCCCTGAGTGCAGGAAACAATTCCAATGAGAGCTGAAAATGTCCCAAATAGTTTGTCGAGAACTGACTTTCGTAGCCACGAGCATCAACTACCCGTTCGGCAGGCCCAGGAAGGCCGGCACAATTAATTAGGATGTGGAGTGGCCTGTTCGAATCAATCCACCGTGCGGCGAATGATTTAATCGACAAAGGATCCATGAGGTCGAGCTGGCTAATCTCGACTCTCTCAATCCCTTTCAGCGATGCGGCAGCACGCTCTGGATACCGACTACCCACGGTGACGGAGGCCCCTGCCTCGCTTAACACTCGAGTCGCCTCCAGACCGAGGCCACTATGCCCTCCTGTGATGATAATGTTTTTGCCAGAAAGATCAATACCTGCAAGAACCTCGCTTGCGGTTGATGAGGCAGTAAATCCAGTTCCAATAGGCTGTTGTTTAGTAGTCATATAATATACTGCTACTTAAAATATGGACAAATATACCCATATCGAGATTTTTCCTTAATTACTTGTTTGCGGATATTTTGTCTAGTAGCTTCTCCTTTCTTTTTATTTCTTAATTTTAAACTTTCATATTTCCTTGAAAGCTTTCTTTGTTCTCATTTTAATTTCTTTACTAATTTTCTTACTGTTTTAGTTTCATTAATATTTTCAAATGGTTTATCAATTAGAACCACAATCATCATCAATAAAGAGCTTTTCATTAAGATGAAGCCGGTTCCCAGGTCTGGAATCTACTATCTTTTATGGGACATATATCACAAACCATCTGTCTTCTTTAGCAATCTTGCACCTTTTTCTATTCATGTGTACTGTTTAAATCCGAAGGAATTAGCTAATTATAAGAATTCCTTTAATTCTTTAGATAAAAATCATGGTATTGACTCAGTTGTCATTGCTGACTTTGCACGCGTTGGGCGTATCAACATTCAACCCTGGCGAGTTTCACAGTATCTGGCTCTTCAAAGGCTAACACACCATAGATTACATATTACAGAGTATATCGCCAGAAAAAAGACCTGGATTTGCGGATAGACCTTTTTTATTATTCAGCGCCTCCTTCCTCACTAAAATTATTATACAGTTCCATCCCCTAGCATTGAAGTACATATCTGTTATAACCGCTAAAACTAAAAGTTTATGCAGAAGGGCATATTTGTTGCTGCATGTTCACAAGCATTTCATTTCGGAAGATAAAGGTAATTCCTTCAGGTATGATAATAGATTGGCGTTGCGTATTATTAGAACAGAAAGTGCAATATTTGCTCCAAAAATTTTCATTTAGTTTGAAAATACATTTGATGCTGAAACAAATCTAGAAATATGCTTACTATTTAATAGTTCAAAACGCTGATCCAAGAAAATCAGTTTTCGCTTTAGGATACCGATTTTAACATAATTATAGATAATTACAGTCTGTATTGTATTTTATAGGAGGTTTTATTATGAATCACAACCACATGGATCAAAAATTTTTAAGCAAAATTGCCTTTTTAGATAGTAGGCAAAGGAAAAAGGACTTACTAATATTGAATTAATGCAAGGTTTTATTGAAAACTTAAGTATTGAAGATCACAGTATTGATTTTGTTATGGCATCCTTAATACTCCACGAAGTAAGTTCACTGACAAAAGCACTGTCAAATATATTTAATGTACTAAAATCAGGAGGACACCCGTTATGTCTGGAGTATCAAAAGGACGACCAAATAGTGGAAGGACCTCCAATGTCCATTCGTATTGGATCAAAGGAACTTGAGAAAGCATTGTCATCAATTGGCTTTAAAATTGTGAAAAAGACTAAAATTAATGATGCTGTATATACTGTACTCGCAGTTAAAAAGTAGATAGTTTTAGCTGCTGATTTTTTAAAACAATTATGGATAATTACAGTCTACATTGTATTTTATAAAATCTTATACCTTCTCAGCATTGTAGGACATAAAGCTAAGTAAAAAGGAGAAATGAATTATGGAAACAAAAAAAACAGGAAAAATCGATGAACTGGAACAAAAACCAATTGGAATACTGCTGGCACAGTATTCTATTCCTACTATACTTAGATTGATTGTGAATTCACTATATCAGATAGTTGATCGAATTTATATCGGCCATATAGAAGGGATTGGAGCGTTAGCTTTAACCGGTATAGGGTATACGATGCCAATATCGACAATCATTCTGGCAATAACGGCCTTAATTGCCGTTGGTGCCAGTTCAAGCATATCTATTCGACTTGGAGAAAGGCAAAAAGAGGCGGCAGAGAAAACGGCAGGAAATGCCTTCACTTATGTTACCATTATTAGTTTGATAATCACCGTTATGTTTTTTATCTTTAAGCAACAAATTTTTGGATTGCTTGGTATCACAGGCGAATCCCGTCCTTATGCTGACAGCTTTATTTCAATCATAGTCTTAGGAACCATTTTTAATATGTTCAGCTTCGCATTACCGACCCTCATAAGGGCCGATGGACGACCAACTTTATCTGCCGTAATTACATTGACCGGGTGTATTGTAAATTCATTTTAGATACAATTTTGATATTAGGCTTGCACATTGGAATTGCCGGTACAGCAATTGCTAGCGTCATATCTTAGGGTGTTGTTACCTCAATTGGTTTTGGATATTTTATAAGCAGGAAGGCATATTTAAGACTGTCAAGAGCCATGTTTCGCCCAGTTCTATCAATACTCAAATCAATTATAAAAATAGGGATTGTTCCTTTTACTAACCAGCTTTCAATAAGCATTGCGCAACTGGTGGAAAATTACTCACTGGCACTACATGGGGGAGAATTGTCCGTAGGTGCGATGACTGCGATAAATTCTATTCTAGTGATATTTTTAATGCCTATACACGGTGTCGGGCAAGGTTTACAACCAATTGCAGGATTTAACTTTGCAAAAAAAAATTATAGTAGAACATTTACCGTATTTAAGATAGCATTAGCATGGAATGCGGTAATCTTATTGGTCGGACTTATTCTGATTCAAATATTTCCACATTTTTGGGCTTCCCTTTTTATCAACGACCCATCTTTGGTCCCACTTACTTTGGATGGCTTGCGTAAATTCACTATTCTATTACCCTTGGCTACCGTTGTTCCGACTAGTCTGGGTTTCATGATGATGACAGGCAATGAGAAAAGCTCCATATTTCTAAGCATTTTTTATCAAATAGGTTTATTCGCAGTTATGATTTATTCACTGCCACTAATCCTTGGTATGGACGGACTTTGGTACTCGCGGCCTATAACGGATATCATTGGCAGCGCTTTGACACTATTCCTGTTTATACGTGGATATAGCTCCGTTATCCATAAAATGAGAACGGATCAGGTAGAATAGGTGTATGTCATAAACACCAAATTTAAACTATTAGCCTAGCAATGATATGTGACATTGGAAGGTACCATGTCACGTTTGAAATAGTAATATTTCAATTTACTCATACCGCAAGCCTTTAACCTAAGTCACTTCCTCTCTATTCTCGCAACAGCCCCAGTCGGAAAACAAATTATTATTTGGATCTGAATATCACATTAACATTTATATACATTAGATTATGAGCTTATTATTTTTTTTACTATTAACAAGGGAAAATACAAGGGAAAATTTAAAAAAGACTAAATTTCCTCTTGTATTTTTCCCCATAAAAAGCTACATTATTTCTTCAATAGAAGATACATTTTCAATGGTATGAAGCTTCAAAATATATTCTGAATGGTCAATTTTCTTATCCAATGTTAAAGTCATTGATAGACCAATAATGTGTCTGTCCATTTCATTTGATTTCCTAACTTCTATATTTGAAATTTTAGTTCCATCAGATTTTACAACATCAAGAAAGTTCGTAACACCAGATATATCCTTGAGTTCAGCATATACATCTAATATTTTAGAATGAGTTCTTGAGTATAGATCTAATTTATGAAGTACTGTTAACACACCAAATAAAAATACACAGGATATAATAGCACCTTCATAAAAGCCTATGCCTATAGCAAGCCCCATACATGCACATGACCATAGACCTGCTGCCGTAGTAAGTCCTTTAATTTCATTTCTTCCAACTACAATAATTGTTCCAGCACCTAAGAATCCAATCCCACTTATAACTTGTGCGCCCATTCTGCTGGCATCCCCAGCCATATGAAGAATATCAGTCATATATTGGCTTGTTATCATGACCATAGCTGCACCAATACACACTAGTATATGAGTTCTAAAACCTGCTGGTCTCTTCTTTCTTCCTCTTTCAGCTCCGAGAATTCCTCCGCAGATGGTAGCTAAAGTTAATCGTAAAATAATAGATGCTGTATTTACTTCCCTTAAATAAATGCTTAAATCATTCATAAAACTTATCATATAATCACCTGATTGTAATTTTTATAAAATCTCCTATTAGTTGCTATAGCTAAATAAATTCAAAATTTCATCTTCATCCAATGAATTTATAAAAGCTCCTACACCTAAATCATCTCCTAAAATTTTGCTTATCAATTCTCTTTTAGAATCTTGTAATTCAACTATTTTTTCTTCTATTGTACCACTTGCTATTAATTTAATAACTTCTACCACATGCTTTTGTCCAATTCTATGAGCTCTATCTGTAGCTTGATCTTCAACAGCTGGATTCCACCATGGATCAAAGTGTATTACAACATCAGCACTTGTTAAATTGAGCCCTGTACCTCCAGCTTTTAACGATACTAAAAATACTGTATTTTCTCCATTATTAAATTCTTCTACCATTTTCATTCTATTAATCGATGGAACTGCTCCATCTAAATAAGAGAACATGAAGTTCTTTTCTCTTAATATTCTACCTATATTTTTAAGAACAGATGTAAATTGAGAGAATACTAGTATTTTATGTCCCTCTCCTGCACTTTGTTCCAATAATTCAATAAGAGCATCTATTTTTCCACTTGTTCCTAAATAATTATCCATTGTAACTGAAGGATCTAGGCAGATTTGTCTTAACTTTGTTATATAAGATAAAATTTCAATTTTACTCTTAGTGAATTCAAAATCTTCTACTTTTTTCTGAATTAAATCTTTAACATAATTTGCATAAGTCTCATAAATTACTTTTTGCTCATCACTTAACGGTACTAATAATCTCTTTTCTATTTTATCTGGCAATTCCTTAATAACATTTTTCTTATATCTTCTTAATATGAATGGCTTCACAAGTCTATTTAATTCCTCTAATATTTCAGGGCCTTCTTCAAGTCTTCTATAATATCGTGTTGTAAACTTCTTTTCATTATATAAATATCCAGGCATTATAAAATCAAATATTGACCAAAGCTCCATCAGAGAATTTTCTATTGGAGTACCTGTAAGGGCAAACCTATTCTTCGCTTTAATATCTTTAACAGATTTGGCACTTAATGATGTCTGATTTTTTATATTTTGAGCTTCATCTAAAATACAATAATCAAATTCCATATCATATAACTCAATATCACGCCTTAATAAATTATAAGTTGTTAAAATCACATCATAGTTCTCATAATTTTTAATTAGTACTTCTCGGTCTTCTTTATTGCCATTTGATATTCCTATTTTCATTGATGGTGCAAATTTTTTAAATTCACTCTTCCAATTATAAATTAAAGAAGTAGGTGCTACTATTAGTGTTTTAGAATTTGATTTTGAAAGTAAAAGTGTTATTGTCTGAAGAGTTTTTCCAAGCCCCATTTCATCACTTAGTATTCCTCCAAAGTTCAAGTAATCCAGCGTTCTAAGCCAATTATATCCTTCCTTTTGATATTCTCTAAGCTTAGCTTGAAGTCCATGTGGCAGTTGAAATGTTTTTCCTTCTAAGTTTCCAAGCCTGTTTTTAAGTTCCTTAATTTCATCGCAGCTTTGTATAAATCTTAAGCCTTTTTCATCTAAATAATCTTCAAGATAAGCTCCTTTATTCATAGGTACATTAATTCTATTATTAACTAATTCTTCTTCTAAAAGCAGATTGTCCATTAATGTTAAGGCCTCTTTTATAGAGGCTTCTTCTAAATCTAAAAATTCTCCATTTTCAAGCTTATAATATCTTAAATTATCTCTAAAACTTCTAAGTATTTTTGCAGTTTCTTCTTCAGATATATCCGAAATATTAAATTCAAACTCAAAATAATTAAATTTTCCTTTTCTAACTTCACCTTTAAAGTCAGATTTACTTATATCTTTTATTCCTTTAAATCTTTCAGAATAGAAAACTTCTCCATATCTTTGAAGTTTTTCTACTTCATACTTAAAGAATTTAAAAGCATCCTCATCATCCCTTAGAAAATACAATTTTCCATTAACTTCTTCAAATCCGAGACTTTTTAATAGGCCAAATACTTCATGCTCTTTATTAGTATCTCTATAAATAATCTTTCCTTTATATTCTTCAAAATAATTAAATTCATGACCTTCATAAGATACTTTAAATATTAAAGCAATATCCTTATCTCTATCAAAATAGAATTTGAAATTGACTGGAGCAATAACTACTTTGTTTCGAATTTCTTTAGACAATGAAAAATTGCTTGTAACTTTTTGAATTGATGGTATTAATTCGTTTAATACTTTACTTTCTTTATTTTTATTGAAACTTATTTTATTTGTAGCCTTAAAAATTTTTAAATAAGGTGCTAATCTTTCACATTGTTCTACTGATGGAATATAAATAGAAGTTCCATATAAAAATACATCCTCATTTTGGGTTAAAGTCTCTGGCATACCACTTGCCGCCTCTAAAACTATAGCATCCTTTTGACTTTTTAAGCTAAGAGGAATAGGGATATCCTCTTCTATTACTTCTGACTCTAATATCCTATAGAAGAAACCATCACCTAAAAATATCCTATTCTTCTTCACAATATATAAAAATTCTTTGACCATCATGTCTGGAAGTGTTAAAAACTTGCCATCTATTAATTTATCTTGAGAACGCCTAAAATTTCTATCATGCTGCTCTAAGTTTTTTATGTTATTAATAAATTTTATTAATCTCTTATCCTCATAAGAAAAGCATTGTGTTTTTATATCAAAACTAAATTCCTTCCCATATTTTATTGGGACTCTATTATATAGAGCTATTAAAAATTGATTTATGTCTTTAATGATATACATCTTATTACTTCTGCTTTTCAATCCGATTTTAAATTCTACTTGAAGTTTTGAAGACCAATTATTTTTATTAATAGTAATCTCAAATTTAAGTTTATCCTTTCCAGTATCTCCTATAAGTACAGATAATAAATCTTCTCCATTATCCTTACTACTTTTAACTTTATTTTCTTTAAGATTATTTGTAATTCTATTTCTTAACTCTGCATCCTCATCAATATTTTGTAAGAATGTATAAAAAGCAGCTATTAGATGTTTGCAGCAATAATTATCTTTTAAGAATTCATTTTTTTCAAATTCCAAACAACTACAATGAGTACCTATAACTTCTTTTGTTATATTATCAATTTCAAGTTTACATGAATATTCACTTAGAAGGCTTTCTGATACTACATCAGAGCTAATCTTAATGTAGTCCTTATCCACATTAACATTTATCTCTCTTACCAGATCATTTTTTAATACTCTTTGACCTTTAATAAGAGCTGAATTTGATATATTTTTATTAAAACCTTCTAGCAATATTTGTTTTATCAATTTTACCACCTGCATTTTTATTTTGTAACTTCTTTAATGTGTTTTATCAAATCTATACTAATATATTGCGACTTAGAAACTCCCTTTCTAAAATATCTTATTTGTTTATACTTTTTTCCTTGAAGCTCAATATCTAAAATATCTATACGCTCACCTTTAAAAATAGTAGGTTCCAATTTTCCTTTTAAAAAAACATGTATTTCCACCTTGCATAAAAGAGAATAATATAAAAATATTCTCTTATTCCTCCTTTTTACTCAAAATATGTAAAATATCTTATTTTCCTTCATATGCTTCAATTGCTTCGGCTATTCCGCTTAAATATTCCCATCTCTCATATTTACTATCTAATTCCTTTTGTACTTCTTCTTTTTCCTTCATAAGTTCATTAAGCTTACCATAACTCGAAGAATTTTTGCTCATTTCTTTATCTAATTCTTTTATATTCTCCTCTAATTTTGAAATATCCTCATCTATTGTTTCATATTCCTTTTTTTCCTTAAAAGTAAACTTAGGTTTATTGTCCCTAGTTTTCTCTTTATAGTTTTTATTTTTATCGTCGTTCTTTGCATTAGCACTATTATTATTATCGATTATATCTTTAGCTTTCTCAATTTCTTTTGAAATTAGAAAATCACTATAATTACCATTATATTCTCTTATGCAGCCATCGCCTTCATAGGAAAATATTTTATTACATATCCTGTCTAAAAAATATCTATCATGAGATACAACAATAATAACTCCCATAAATTTATCTAAGAAATCCTCTAATATTTTAAGGGTCTCTATATCTAAATCATTTGTTGGCTCATCAAGTATTAAAAAGTTAGGTGATTCCATAAGCACTCTAAGCAAATGCAGTCTTCTTCTTTCACCACCAGATAATTTTTCAATTGGTGTATACTGCATTGTGCTATCAAATAAAAACCTTTCACACATGGTGGAGGCAGTTATTTTTGTGCCATCCTCTACTGGAATGTATTCTCCACCTTCCTTAACATAATCAATCACTCTGAGTTTTGGATCCATATTACTATTATCTTGAGCAAAGCAGCTTATTTTAACAGTGTCACCAATTTCTATTGTTCCACTATCTAATTCTATGTTTCCCCTAAGTAAATTGACTAAAGTTGTCTTACCAACTCCATTTTTTCCAATAACTCCAACTCTATCACTTCTAAGAAATGTATAACTAAAATCTTTGATTAACACTTTATCACCAAAGCCCTTGCATACATCATATAGTTCAACAACTTTTTTACCAAGTCTTGATCCAACAAAAGAAATATCGACATCTTCTTGCATCTTTATGCTCTCGCTGTTCACAAGTTCATCAAATCTCTGAAGTCTGGCCTTTTGCTTAGTACTTCTTGCCTTTGCACCACGTCTAACCCATTTCAATTCATTTCTTATTAATGCATTTTTCTTTTCTTCTTGTACTTGCTCAGTTTCAAGTCTCTCAATTTTCTTTTCAAGAAATGCAGTATAATTTCCAGGATATGAATATAATAATCCTCTATCTAGTTCAATAATCCTATTTGTAACTCTATCTAAAAAATATCTATCGTGAGTAATCATTAAAAGAGCACCTTTTCGCCCATTAAGATATTCTTCAAGCCACTCAATAGAATCAGAATCTAAATGGTTAGTAGGTTCATCTAATATAAGAAGATCACATGAAGTAATAAGAGCACATGCAAGAGCAATTCTCTTCTTCTGCCCTCCAGATAAGTTGCCTATCTTCTCAGAATAATTTTTTATTCCAAGCTTTGTAAGAATAGTTTTTGCTTCACTTTCCATATCCCATAGATTTAACAAATCAATTTCACTTTGAAGTTTAATCAACTCGTTATTTAATGAATCAAACTCTTCGCTTGCACATAAATTAATTCTATCTAATAGCTCCTCATAATTTCTAAGGAGCTTCATTTCTTTTGTATCGCCTTTAAATACTTGTTCTAAAATAGTTGCATCTTTATCAAAATAAGGATTCTGATCTAAGTATTCAATTCTTACATTTTTACCTTTTGTTATTGTTCCATCGTAAAATTCCTCTTTACCAGAAACTATTTTCAAAAATGTGGATTTTCCAGCACCATTTATTCCTATTAATCCTATTTTATCGCCATCATTGATTCCTAAAGATACATCTTTTAGTAATACCTTATCGCTATAGCTTTTGCTAATTTTTTCTAAAGTAATTATATTCATTTATTTTAAACTCCTTCTTGCAATTGTATACTCTATATTTTAACATAGTAAGCTTACAATCCAAAATTAAAAATAAAATATACATAACCAGCTTACCGAGGCGCTTATTTTTCTTGATATATATTTCTCAGGAAATATTTTCCAAAAGGATACAGATATCTATAGATACTTTATAATCTAATAATATGTTTTTAATCAGCTTTTAAAGGAAACTATAATTTTTTTAGTTTTTTAAATTTAATATCTACACTTAAATTTACATTATTATATAACTTTACTTTACATAATAATTATTATTTAAACTATTTTATACATATGCTATATGTTAAATCCTTATATATGTTGCAATAATAAAATTACATTTAGGATGTTTATCTGCTAAGTAAATATCTAAATGTTAAATGTAAAAAATCAATTGCAACATATATATTTCATTAATTCCCCCTTTTCTTTTTCCACATTTGATTATTGTTTGATTTATCAGAATTTTTAAAATTTTATTGACAAAGAGATGTTTTTTTGAATATAATAAATACAAACGCAATAGCTAAAAACTGTGAAAAGGAAGAGTACATATATTATTGAAACAAAGAGAGAGAATGTTTGCTGTAAATTCTCATGATTTATATATGGAATGTAGCCTTGGAGTTTTTAATCGAAATCTATTTGAGAGTAGACTTAAACGGATGCTTACCGTTACAAAAGCAATAATATCGGCTATCCCTTAGCCTGTATTATAAATAAGTGTGTATTTAATTTACAAAATTAGGTGGTACCGCGGTGATTATCTCTTCGTCCTATTAATATTAGGATGAAGAGTTTTTTTATTCATCATACTGAATTTAGCAACTAATTATTAAATCTATTTCATAAGTTATTATTGTTTGAATTATTTTGTATTTATAAGGAGTGATTATTTTGAAATATAATGGTGCTGAAATTGTTATTAAATTATTAGAAAATCAGGGTGTAGAATATATATCTGGCATTCCAGGTGGCTTTAATCTTCCACTTTATGACGCGTTATATAAAAGTAAAATAAAACATATATTAGCGCGTCATGAACAGGGTGCAGGTTTCATAGCACAAGGAATCTCCAGAAGTACGAATAAAGTTGGTGTATGCTTTGCAACTTCAGGTCCTGGTGCAACAAATTTATTGACTGCTATCGCAGATGCTAAACTTGATTCCATTCCACTTGTTGCAATAACAGGTCAAGTTCCTTTATCAGCAATTGGAACAGATGCATTTCAAGAAGTGGATGCATATGGATTAACTATACCTATTACAAAACATAATTTTCTTGTTAGAAATATAAAGGAACTCTTCACAGTAATATCAGAGGCTTTCAAAATTGCCTCAGAAGGTAGGCCAGGTCCAGTTTTAATTGACATTCCAAAAAATATTCAGACAGAAGTTATAGAATTAGACGTTTTTCCTTCTGAAGCTGAAGATAATATTCATCCTATCCGAAAAACTCTGAAGGGCTCTACTTTATACTGCATGGCAGAATTAATTAATAATTCAAAAAGGCCTATAATTTACGCAGGTGGAGGTATAATAAACTCCAATGCTTCGCAGAATTTATATAAATTTGCTAAAAGAAGTAATATTCCTGTGTGTTTGAGTCTTATGGGACTTGGTGCTTTTCCATACGATGATGAATTAAACCTTGGAATGCTAGGAATGCATGGGGCTCCATTTACTAATTACCTATTAAACGAATCTGACCTAATTCTAGCATTAGGTGTTAGATTTGATGATAGAGCTACAGGTAATATAGAGAAATTCTGTCCTAATGCATCTATAATCCACATCGATATTGATCCTTCAGAGTTAAATAAAGTTAAAACCGCTAGCTTATCTATGGCTGCAGACGTTAATGATTTTCTAGAGGATATATTATCTCACATTGAGGCAAAAAATAGAAATTCGTGGATTGATAGAATTAAATGTTTTAAGGAAAAATATCCGCTTCCATCGTATACGAATGACTTGCATCCTGCTAATATAATTCCTTTTATAAGTACTGTAGTTTCAAAAGATACTATTATCACAACAGATGTTGGTGAGCATCAAATGTGGGTTGCTCAAAGATATCCTTTTACTCATCCCAAAACCTATTTAACATCTAGCGGACTTGGAACTATGGGCTTTGGACTTCCTGTAGCCATAGGTGCCGCATTAATTAATAGAAACAAAACAATAGTATGTTTTTCTGGAGACGGTTCGATTCTAATGAATATTCAAGAACTCGCTACACTTTCAGATTTTAATCTCAATGTAAAAGTAATAATATTAAATAATCATCACTTAGGATTAGTTCGTCAACAGCAGCAATTATTTTACAATGAGCATTATATAGCTTCAAATTTTATTTCAAATCCAAATTTTAAAATTATTGGTGATGGTTTTGGAATAAAATCATGTGATTTAGGCATTGAAGAAAGTCCATTAGAGAAATTAGAAGAACTATTATCAATTGAAGGTCCATGCTTAATCAACATTCCCATAGAAGAAACAGAAAATATTCTTCCAATGGTTCCTCCAGGTAAATCAAATATAGAGATGATAGGAAGTGAAAATTAAAATGATTAATACTAATTTCTACCTTATTGAACTGCATGTTAGAAATCATGCTGGAGTGATGAGCCATATTACAGGACTTTTTGCACGTCGTGCTTTTAATCTTGAAGGAATTTTATGTGCACAAATCGGTGATGGTTCAACAAGTAAGATGTTTCTACTCGTAAAAAATGATTCTGTTTTAGATCAAATAATTAAACAATTGGAAAAATTATATGATGTTCTTGAAGTTTCTATACATCAAGACTATGATCAATCTGTCTTTGAAAACTTAGATAAGGTATTAAAACTTAAGGACGAAGATAATTAGGAAATGTCTGAAAATACCTCTCTATTTTAATATAAAATTATGATATAAAACGTAATCTAATGGTGTGTAAAAAACTCTATCAATATCCTATATATATTTTTTTAATAGACTTAAGAATGCCCATTAGTATTGTATTAAAGATTAGATTATAAAAAATACAGGTTCTCTAACAAATAACTAAAGAACCTGTATTTATTGCCTATCTCATTATATATTCTTTTTTATACTAGTTATCCTTTATACCCCAAGGTCTACTATCTGGCTGATATCCACGTACCAATTTCTATTTCTGTATTGCCATCCTGTATCATATGCGTTACCTTCTGAATACCACCACTCAACGCTCTCTTATTTCCATTAGGCATTCATGTGCATAACTAATTATTCAAAAAAAAGCATAATTATATAGATAATAAAAGAACCCTAAATTAATAGAGTTCAATCAGCTTTTTACATATACAGTTCTACTTCTTCTATATTATTATCATTTGACGCAGGTTTAGGTTTGTATACACCTGCTTTTTCATACTCTCCATTTACAATTAATAATATCTTTTCTAATAACTTTTTCGCTTCCTCATCTTCTTGAAGTTGTTTCTGAAGGTCATCAAATGTATAATATTCTTTTTTCTTAGCAAGATTCCCTAATATCTCACTCTGCCTTTTACTAAACTTCTTATAAGTGTTTAGTATATTCCTTATGTTTATCTCTTCCATTAATATCTACCCCTTTCATATAATAAATTATACAAAACTGACATGATTATGTAAATAAGAAAAAACTCTATTTATATAATTCTTACTAATTATTTAAGCAAATAAATCCACATCAAAAATAAGACTAAGCAGCCGTACAACTACTTAGTCTATCAACAATCATATTCATTCATATTTAATTATTACTTATAGTTTTATACAACTGCATTTAATGTTAAATCTTATTCTTGATCTTAACTATATACAAATAATCCAACTAAATAACCTAATACTCC
This sequence comes from Clostridium sp. DL-VIII, assembly GCF_000230835.1. Classification (NCBI taxonomy): domain Bacteria; kingdom Bacillati; phylum Bacillota; class Clostridia; order Eubacteriales; family Clostridiaceae; genus Clostridium; species Clostridium sp. DL-VIII. The sequence continues at coordinate 3,552,945 of NZ_CM001240.1, read as the reverse complement.
TGAACATAATATAGCTAATATTTTAAATATTGGAATTTCAATTTTTATTTCCATAAACTTAATCCTCTGTCTTTCTAAATCTTGCGTTTTAATAATTTAATTATAGCATGTACAATTATTATTTTCATCTAGAAATATTATTTATATAACCTAATTATGAAAAAGTTAGAGAAATTTTTCTAAAATAATTAAGTAAGAGATCATGCTCTTAAAATTTAATGCATGATCTCTATATAAACTTTATCCGAATTTTTATAATTCACTAAGCTTCTTGTCTACTAGCTCTTTTGCTACCTTTGGATTTGCTTTTCCCTTTGATATTTTCATTACTTGCCCCATTAGGAAGCCTGCACTTTGAGTTTTACCTGCTTTATAATCTTCAACAGATTGAGGATTATTTGCAATTACTTCATCAACTATTTTTTCTATTTCATCAGATGAACTTATTTGCATAAGTCCCCTTTCTTCAATTACTTTCATTGGATCTTTATTTTCGTTAAAGATATCTTCAAGCACTTCTCTACCAATATTATTGCTTATCTTCCCTTCTTCAACTACTTTAAGAAGTTTTGCAAAATTTTCAGCTTCTAGAGTCATATCTTCTGATTCAATTTTTCTATCATTTAATATCCTTAAAATATCACTTAGTATCCAGTTTGACGCTATTTTAGGTGTAACTCCTAAAGCTACAACTTTTTCAAAGAAAGTTGCAAGTCCTTTATCACCTATTAAGATTTCTACATCCTTTTCTACTAACTTGTATGAAGTTAGGAATCTTTCTTTCTTTTCGTCTGGCATTTCAGGTAAAGATTTTTTCATAGCTTCAATTTGCTCATCATATATGATAATTGGTGGTAAATCTGGTTCCACAACGTATCTATAATCATCCGCTTCTTCTTTAGATCTCATTGAAATTGTCTTACCTTTTGCAGCATCCCATCTTCTTGTTTCTTGAACTACTTTATGACCTTCTCCATAGGTGTACAGTTCTCTTTGTCTTCTTTCTTCTTTTTCTAAGGCTTTTTGAAGTTCTCTAAAAGAGTTTATGTTTTTAAGCTCAACCTTAGTACCAAATTCTTGTTGTCCTACTGGTCTTAATGAAATATTGGCATCACATCTAAGTGACCCCTGCTCCATACGGCAATCTGAAATTTCGCCATATTCTAAAATTGACTTAAGTTTTTTCATAAATGTTACAGCTTCTCCAACGCTTCTCATATCAGGTTCTGTAACTATTTCTGCAAGCGGAACACCAACTCTGTTATAGTCAATTAAAGAAACCGGTTCTCCTTCTACGTGAACTAATTTACCGGCATCTTCTTCTATATGAATTCTATTTAATCTAACCTTTACTTGCTTTCCTTCATGTTCAAATTCTACAAGTCCACCTGAACATATTGGTAAATCAAATTGTGAAGTTTGATAATTCTTAGGAAGATCAGGATAAAAATAATTTTTTCTATCCATTTTATTATATTTATTTATTGTACATCCTAGTGCAGTACCTGCTTTTATTGCTAAATTTACAACTTCTTCATTAAGCACTGGGAGTGTTCCAGGTACTCCTGTGCATATTGGGCATGTATTGGCATTAGGTTCTGCCCCAAATTTAGTTGAACAAGAGCAGAAAATCTTAGTTTTTGATTTTAGCTCTGCATGTATTTCAAGTCCTATTACTGTTTCAAAATTCATCGTAATTCCCCTCCTATAATTCAATAGCTAAAGCTTGCTCTAAACTATATGCTGCTTTGAATATTTTTTCTTCACATAGCATATCACCCATTAATTGAATTCCAATTGGTAAGCCTTCTTTACTAACCCCTGATGGAATTGATATTGCAGGATTTCCAGCTAAATTAACATTAATAGTGTAAATATCAGCTAAATACATTGCTAATGGGTCAGCATTTTTCTCACCAATTTTAAATGGTAATATTGGAGAAACTGGTCCTACGATTAAATCATATTTCTCAAAAGTCTTTTTAAGATCATGTCTTAACTTTAATCTAAATGCATCTGCTTTCTTGTAATAAGCATCGTAATATCCTGATGCCAATGCATATGTTCCCATCATAATTCTTCTTTTAACTTCTGGTCCAAAGCCTTCAGTTCTGCTGTTTTCCATTAATTCATCTACATTTGTATAATTTGAAGTTCTATGACCATATCTTATTCCATCATATCTGTCTAAATTAGTACTTGCTTCAGCAGATGACATTATATAATAAGCTGCTAATCCATCCTTTATTATAGGGAAAGAGAATATTTCTACTTCTGCTCCTAATTCTTTTAATTTTTCTAAGCTATTATTAACTGAAGCTTTGATTTCTTCATCTAAACCTTCGCCAAAGAATTCTTCTGGAACACCAATCTTCATTCCCTTAATCCCATCTTTAAGATTTGATGTATAATCTATTTCTTTTAAGTCTCTTATGCTTGTAGAATCATATTCATCAGTTCCTGATATAATGTTTAATATATATGCACTATCTTCCACTGAATTAGAAAATGGTCCTATTTGGTCTAAAGATGATCCGAAAGCAATAAGTCCAAATCTTGAAACCAAACCATAAGTTGGCTTAAGCCCTACAACTCCACAAAAAGCTGCTGGCTGTCTAATTGATCCACCTGTATCAGATCCAAGGGATACTGGAGACATTTTTCCTGCTACTGCCGCAGCAGATCCACCAGATGATCCACCTGGAACTCTTGATGTATCTCTTGGGTTTAATGTCTTTTTAAATGCTGAATTTTCAGTAGATGATCCCATTGCAAATTCATCCATATTTGTTTTACCAATAATTATTGCATCTTCAGCTAATAATTTTTTTACTACAGTTGCATCGTATGGAGGTACAAAATCTTCAAGCATTTTTGAAGCACAGGTAGTTTTTACACCTTCTGTACAAATATTATCCTTTATTGCTATTGGAATACCTGCAAGTTTTCCTAAAGTCTCTCCAGCCTTAACTTTTGCGTCTATTTCTTTTGCTTTAGCTAAAGCTTCATCACATTGTAATGATAAAAATGCATTAACTGTTCCTTCAGTCTTAGTAATTTCGTCTATATATGATTGAACTAGAGCTTCACTAGTTAAGTCCCCAGTTTTAATTTTTTCTACCATTTCTTTTATATTCATTTTCATCTTGCTCTCACCACCCTATTCAATAATCTTTGGTACTCTAATATATGTTCCTTGCATATCTTTAACATTTCTAAAAAGGTCATTACATTCAAATGACTTAACTTCATCTTTTCTAACTACTGGCTTTAATCCAGCTTTATTATCTACATCTTCTTTAATATTTAAATCTAATTCATTTAAATATTGAAAATTCTCTAAAATGCCTTCAAATTCTTTTGCAAACTTAGCCGCTTCTTCATCAGAAAATTTTAATTTAGAAAGCTTTGCTATATATTTTACTTCATCAATACTAACTTTCATTACTTTCACCTCATTAAATTTTTGTCATTTAATACTGTTTTCTAAACTTACTATAAGTGAAATTCATAATTTTCACTTATAGTTAAGTAATTTTACGTAATCGAAAATTTATATAAGTTTCTATTACGTAAATTATTTTTAGACTCTTCAAGAGATTTAATTCAAAACTCTTAACTCTTAAGGAAACCCCACTCACATTCGTTCGCTGGGTAAGTTCGACTTGCCAAATGCTTTTTATTAATGTAGCTAACTCCCTCTGGTTGTTAGCTAAGTTCGAATAACTAAATATAAAATGCGCATAGAGAAAGTTCTGCTAGCCAAATATAAAATTTGGAGCATCACTTTTAGATTCTCACTTATCACTTATACTTAAGGTGTTAGTCTCTTCATATCTCTTGGGAATAGTGATGCTTCTCTGATATTTCCAAGATTTAAAATCTGCATTGTTATTCTTTCAAGTCCAATAGCAAATCCTCCATGTGGTGGCATTCCATATTTAAATGTATCTAAGTAGAAAGCAAAATCTTCAAGCTTCAATCCTAGTCTGAGCATTTTAGCTTTTAACATCTCATAATCATGAATTCTTTGACCTCCTGTTGTAATTTCAACACCTTTAAATATTAAGTCAAAGCTCTTTGTCATTTCTGGATTCTCTTCACATTCCATTGCGTACATTGGTCTTTTTGCTGTTGGATATTCTGTTAAAAACACAAAATCACTGTTGTATTTTTCTTTTACATACTTGTGGAATAATGCTTCACCTTCATTATCAATATTTCCAACTGGAGATTTCTTGCCGAATTCTTGAAGTAAAATTTCTTGAGCCTTTGCTAGTGGAATTCTTGGAATATTTATTTCTTCTGGAAGCTCTACATCAAACATTTTTAACTCTTCGCTGCATTTCTCTTTTAAATGCTTATATAAATATCTCATAAAGCTTTCTTCCATATCCATAAGATCAGTTTCATCTTTAATAAATCCCATTTCAACATCTAAGCTGACATATTCATTTAAATGCCTCCATGTATTATGAAGCTCTGCTCTATATGCATATCCAACTTCAAAAACTCTTTCAAAACCTGCTCCTACCATCATTTGTTTCCAAAATTGTGGACTTTGTGCAAGGAAGGCTCTTCTGTTAAAGTAGTTAACGGTGAACATTTCAGAACCGCCTTCTGTTCCGGAGTGTGTTATCTTTGGAGTATGAATTTCTTCAAAATCATTACCCTTAAAAAATGTTCTAAATGCTTCTTCAATTTCATTTTGAATTTTAAATATTGCCTTTTTCTTAGGAATTCTTAGGCTAATTGTTCTGTAATCTAATTGTGTTTCAAGAGATGCTTTTTCTTTATAACTTTGAATCTCAAATGGTAATTTATCATAATAAACAGTACCTGCTATTTTAATATCCGATACTTCTATTTCCATTCCTTGTGGTGCTTTTTCATTTATACGAACTATTCCAGTTACTTCTATTGCATTTTCAAGTCTTAAACCTTTTATTTGCTCTTTATTACATACCAATTGAATTATTCCTGATTTATCTCTAAGTAGGATAAATGAGACATGTGAAAGATCACGAATTTTATGAACCCATCCTTTAAGTAATACTTTTTCTTCATCATTAACTGCTAAATCTTTAATAAATATTCTTTTCATTATTATTACTCCTTTTTACATTTATTGCTTATTTTTACAGGACATATTTATAATAATTTCCTATTTTAGCTACTTTAAATATAAATTTATAAAAAAAACTCGTCTCTATGCTTATGCATAGGGACGAGAATACTTCGCGGTACCACCCTAGTTAGTTTATATAAAAACTCACCTCAAACAAGTACAAAAATATATAACACATAATTTTATACCCTCCACTTTTAACGGTGTGGACCCGATTAAGCCTACTCTTTATTATGCACTACAATCACTTAGATTAGTCACTTAAAATTTCAGTTAATTACTCCGAAGTGTTCTTTCAATTCAAGACTCATACAGATATTCCACCATCATCTGCTCTCTAAAAATCACCTATTTGAATTTACTTTTCTTCATCATTGCATTTATAAATCTATATATAAAATATTAAATTCCTATTAATTTGTTACTAACTATCTTATGTGCTTTATTATATTTCAAAATTATCCATAAATCAATACTTTTTTTAAAAATATATTATTTATTTTCAAATAATTCATTTCGGCTTATATATTTCCTCAAATATAAATTTATTCTTATTATGGTATATTAATAAAATTATAAATTATGTTATAAATATTTTTTCATTAAAACATATCTTTTTAATCCACCATATTTTAGTTTTTCAATTAAGATTTTATATCCGAGTTCAATAAATGTATTTAAACTATACTTATTATCAGGTGCAACAGTTGCACAAATATACTTAATATCTTTAGCTTTACTTATTTTTTCAAGATGTTCACATATTTTCTTTTGAAGCTTATTTCCTCTATAATTTTCAGCAACTAATGTTGATTCAATTTGCCCAACTTTTAAGAGTTCCTCACCTTTAATTTGAATATCATACCCATAGTTTTCTTCCTCTAAACCATATTCAACATAAACACCTATAGCTATCAACTCATTATTATCATGAGTAAATAATCCTATAATCTTTCCCTTTTCATTTATGATATCTTCAAATTCTTCTTGTTTAGAACAAGAATAAAAATCTTTATTAACCAATCCTTCGTAAATTTCATCTTGAAGCTTCATTATCTTATTTACGTGACTTAAGTCTAATTCTTTTAATTCAGCCTCTATATTCTTTCCATCTTTTCGCTTTAAAATCATCTTTTCCATATGTATCATAGCAAGAATATTTAGGATTTATTCCTGCCTCCCCCTATTGTAAATTAATCTTTGAATTGTATTATACTATATTATTATAAAATAGGTAAAGATGATTATGCTAATATTAGTAAAGCTTTAGGAATATATCTTTCCTAAAGCTTATTATAATTAACAATTTACTTTAATTAACCAAAATTTTATTTTTTTGTCACTCCACCCCAAGTCCCATGGAACATTATTTCTATCAGAATTATGACATGTCACTAACGTATAACCTTTTGAATCAACACCTGTAACTACTGAAACATGCGTTATATCTCCTTTTTTCTCATATGCCACAAAATCTCCCGGAAGCAATTTATAAGAGGCTTTATATACCTTTTCATAACTTCCTTTAGCTATAACTGAAGCTCTTCCGCTATTTATCATATAATAAGTAAATTTATCCGCATTAACCCATGGTCCTGTGGCATCTCCCTTATCATAATTCCATACAGAAGTTTCCTTAAACTTAGCTCCTTCATGTAATACTTGTGAAGCAAAATTCGCGCAATCACCTCCTTGAGAATTAAAATTTCTATATTTATTGTTATACTTAAATCCATATTCTTCAATTGATGCAGCTCCACAATATTTTTCTGCATATTCTTTAGCGCCTTTTCTTCTTTCACTGATATCAGATATATCTCTTGATGGTTGAGCTTTTATATATTCCTTAATTGCATCAGCCTTAATTGATTCTAGGCTTAATGAGTCTGCAAAAGGATCCGTATACCATTCTTTAGTGATTATCCACGCATCACCTCTCTTGGCTAATTGAAAGGAATGATATGTTCCAAGCCTTGAGCTATTAATTTTCCAAGGTTCACTTGGGTATATGTATTTATACTCAGTATTACAAGTTATGTTAAAAGAACATTTATCTTCTTTAATCGTAGATTTTCTAACTACAACTTTAGGTACTATATCAACAAATTTAATACCTTGTTTTTCTGCCCAGTTATTTATATATTTCACTCTTTTTTCTTCATATTCAAATGCCCATTGGCCATATCTAGTGTCAGTAGCATATAAAGATTGTATGGAATCTAAGTCTTTACTTAATATTGCTTTATTCTTAATCTGAAAAATATTTTCTATTATATTTTGAGCATCCTCTTTTGATATAGTATCTGCTAATGCTACTTTATTTCTAAAGTTAAACAATGAAAAAAGCAAAGTAGCAATAATAATATTATTTATTATAAACAAGGCTCTTTTATTTTTAGAGAGTTGCATATTTAAATACCCCTTTCAAAATAATCTCTTTCTACTGTAGTGAATTACTTATTATTTCAATACATCTTTTTGTATTCTCATCCAAAGGGACGCCTTCATACCATTCATTATTGCTATCACAATTAGGAAAATATTTAGCTTTTAATATTATTTCTGGTCTATATTCAAAATGTAAAATATCAAAGTGACCCCATTTTCCACCCCATACAAAATTATTTTTCTCAAAAGCGTCTATTAATTCTTTTGGGTATTCTGATAGTCTCTTCTTCCCGCCTTCTCTCGAACTCCACTTCCAATAATCTCTTTTATCACTTTTTAAATCAATTGCAATACCATAAGAATGTGGACTTAACATTCCAGTACCTGATATAACTCTATAGTTGAAAGTTCCACTGGCTGGATAAAGAATACTTCCAATATCGCCGCGAGTTTTTGCAAGAGGCATTAATTCTTTTAGAGCAGCTTCTAATGATGTATTTGCACTATTTTTGCTATTAAATTGATAATTTGTATATCCATATTTCAAGCTGGCTAAATTTTTTTCTACAGCACCTTTAGAATTTCCATAAACCTCACCCAAAAGACCATAATGCCTAGTTCTTCCAGGATTAAAATCTTTATCCATAATATCAGTTATAGTTCCTAAAGGATAATCTTGTTCTAACATATCTTGAATATCTGGATTTCCAAATTTCTCTTCATAATTCTTCTGCTTTTTGTCATCATAAATAATTTTTTTACCAGATTTCATAATTAAATAAACTTCATCATCACTCTTTTTTTCTACGCCAACAACGTATTCTGGATATGCTAACATAAGTATTAAAATATCCTGTTTCATCTCAACATTATAATTTTTATCATCAGAGGCAGCTGCTACAATTGGTATGTTGCAAATTATCAATAAACATATTATAAAAGCATTACATTTCTTCATCTATATTCACCACCTTAAACCATATAAATATATACTGTCCCAAGAGTAGCCATACTATGTACGCTAATCTTTTGTATACAAAAAAAATAACAAATCGAAATTATAAAATTATTTTTTAATAGGATGGCTTTCATGTTAAAGCTCAATTTATTCCCATAACTCAAATTAATTTTATATTCGATTTGCTACTCGATTTTTTAATTATAAATTTACTATAAAATAATAAATATATGTAGTTTTATTCTAACAACGAAATTACCCACTTATTACAAGCTGTGCATTTATGAACTGTTATAACAAATAAGTCGAATTTCTTATTAAGAGCCATGACTCCCATGGCATCTCTTTCTTCTTTAGTTATAAATTCATCATTTTCATCAATATATCCAATTATCTCAACTAAGTAATTCTTTTTGGTTTTATCACAACATCCATTTGCCCCTGCAACTTCAATTAATTCATAATCTAAATCAGGACTTAACTCTTGAATAATTTCTAGTATATCTTCATAATCATCTATATTATCAACAAACTCATCTTCATAAAATACTAAATCTTTAACTTTAAATAACTCTTTCATATGTTCTGCTCCTCTATAAGCTTTTTCAATTTATTTTGAACTAACCATAATTTTTTCTGCTTTCTATTAAAAGCAACCATTCTATTTTTATTATTTTTATTTTCATCTATGAGTTTTATATACTCAGCATCTGCTATTTTTAAGGCATCTTCAATTACAAGAAGTTCCTCTTTAGTAAACATATTATATCTCCTCCATAAACTAAAATTTGCTCATAATATTATAACATAAAGTATATATATATGTTGCAATTGATTTTCTACATTTAACATTTAGATATTTACTTAGCAGATAGACATCCTAAATATAATTTTATTATTGCAACATATATAAAAGACAAAAATAGAAAGAATTTATTTTAACCATAAAGTATTTTATTTACAACTTAATGAAAAATATTCAAAAATGTTTATTAGCTTATTTCCTAAATTGAATTATAACTTTAAATAAATCTCCATCTATTTCTATATCAAATCTACCTCCTTGAACTTCTATAAAACTCTTTGCAATTGCAAGGCCAAGCCCCGAACCATCCGTATTTCTAGATTTATCTCCCCTTTGAAATCTTTCTGCAATATCAAAAGCATTGAATGTTATTTCTTCAGCAGACATATTTCTCATAACAATTTCTACATTTTCATCATTTTCAACTATGTCTACATATACTCTAGAACCTTTCATTGCATATTTGGTAATATTATTTAATAGATTTTCAAAAATTCTAAAAGTCTTTTGACCATCAAGTTTTAGTATGATTTTAGAACTTGGAAAATTATTTTTTATTCTTAAATCAGAATTTCTTATTTTATCCTCTAATTCTATTTGAGTCTGTTTCATTAGCTCTACTATATCCACATTCACTAAATTAAGTTTAATATCACCGCTAGTAGCTTTACTTACTTCAAATAAATCTTCTATTAAAAATTTTAATCTCTGAGATTTTTTATCAATAGTATCTATATATAACCGGCGTTCTTCTTCAGATATATTTTCATTTTTTAATAAATCTACATAAGTTATTATTGAAGTTAGAGGTGTTTTCAAATCATGTGATACATTCGATATCAGTTCTGTCTTCATCTTTTGACTTTTAACTTCCTCATCTACTGCACGTTTAAAACCTTTTTGTATAATTTTTATTTGTTCTTTAAATGGATTAAATAACCCCAAATCTTCATTTATTTCTACATCAAGATTTCCATCCGCAATTTGATTCGTAGCCTTTAAAAGTATTTTGAATTTCATCCTTACGTTATCTACATATTTTCTAAGCATAATAAATAATACCATTGAATACAATATTGATGCTGCTATTCCGAAGAACCATATTATAGATATTATTGATAATATCACAAAATTTATTAAAAGAACTTTTATAATGACTTTGTTAGACTTATCAGTTAAATCTACATGTTCTACATAATCAATTAGGCTCTCAGTAAGCTTTTTTAATAATTTGAATATTTTAATCACTAATGATTTTTCCTTGAAATATTTAACTATTCCAGTATTAAATATATACTTTAATAGCATATCCCCTGCAAAAATGAAATACAAGATTAATGTCCAAATAATGATGTTTACCACAATTGCTGTTGGATTTGCAATATTAGCTGTAATATATTGCCCCATCAGATCTTTTGCAAGCCTGCCTTTTAAGGTTTCTAAAATAACCTCTTGAGAAATAAACAACGAAAATAAAGCTCCAAATCCAAATATAATACAATTAATTTCAAGTGGTATTTTAAAGAAAACATTAATTCCAAGAATATTGTTACCTCTTTTATATGGGATCAATAATCCTAATACTAATGCACAAAATAATATTATTGTTATTATTTTATGAAAAACACTAGTATTCACTTTATTTAAGGAATTATCTACTATTACACTTATATTATCTGAATACTTTAAATCTTTAGAAATAGCATAAACAAAAGTTACATTTTTAATAGGATTTATTTTAATATTCTTATCTCCATCAATATTGTAACCCCATATATTTCTCAAATTAAATGATGAGAATGTATTTTTTATTGTATTTTCATCAGCGCCATAAACATTATTAATTGAAATTGCGCCATTTTGATCATATTTTATAATCATGTACCATGCATATTTATCTTTTAGGTTACTATCGCTAGCACCATTAACTAACATATTTAAATTATTATTAGTATTAGTCTTATTTTGAGAGGTATCATTTAGATAAACTAAATAATCAAGATTCCTTAGACCATTGTTTAAATCGTCTTTCCAAGAGCTTAATTCATAATTAAAATTACGAATTACATTTATATCATTAGTATATGCTTTGTCTGTAGCTCCTATATATATTTCATCTCCAGTTTGTTCTTCGCCATTTTTTTGATTTATTATATCTTTATATAATACATAATTACTCTTATAAATATCTTCTAACAATTCATGATTCTCATAAGGAACTGAAGGCTCCTCCCTTGTCAATTCTTCTATTTTAGGATACATACTAAAAATTCCAATAGACATTATTATAAATATTAAAAACGATATTATATTCTTACTATAAGTTCTTATACCCTTTTTTAATTGTATTTTATTATTTATATCACTCATTATATAACTCCTTTAAACTCTATTAATTTCCATTTCAAACTTACATGTTGCACTATAATTTAAAGCATTGTAAAATCTAATAATTTTTATTTTTTACTCGAGTATTAATCTTATTATAATTCAATATCTTTAAGAATTTCGGACTATAAAAATAAAGAAATTCTAAAGAAATCATAAATGATAATTTAAAATTATTATACCAAAAATAAATTTTCCAAATTAAATAAAGGTAACAAAAATTAGTTAATGTTACCTTTTAATTCGTTATTATTATTGTTTTTCAACTTTGTATCCAATTCCCCAGACTACTTTTAAATATTTAGGATTTTTGGAATCAATCTCTATCTTTTCTCTGATATTTCTGATGTGAACCATTACGGTATCTGTATTAATAGCGGCTTCATTCCATACTCTTTCATAAATTTCCTCTGCTGAAAAAACCTTTCCTGCATTTTTCATTAATAGATGCAATATTTTAAATTCAATAGGAGTAAATTTCACTAACTCACCATCCAAAAATACTTCTTTAGTATCTGTATTTAATTCTAATCCCCCAATTGTGAAGTTATTATTTTTTTCTTCGAAATTATTTAATACACTTAAGTACTTAGAATACCTCCTAAGCTGCGAATTCACCCTAGCTAATAGCTCCATTGGATTAAATGGCTTAGTCACATAATCATCAGCCCCAATATTGAGCCCCATTATTTTATCCATTTCTTCTGATTTAGCTGTGAGCATTATTACAGGAAAATCATAATTTTCACGAAGTTTCATGACCATAGTTATTCCATCCATTTTAGGCATCATAATGTCTACAATGGACAAATGCAGATCTACCTTCTTAATAATTTCAAGTCCTTCTTCACCATTACCAGCCTTAAATACATTATATCCTTGATTCTTCAAATAGATTTCAATACCATCACATATTTCCTTTTCGTCTTCCACAATTAAAACATTATATAAATTCATCATTATTTTACATCCTTACATATTTAATTCATAAATGAAAACTTTCACTTCTATTATGTATATTTAATTTGTCTATACTTACCTAATACTTTTGAATATATTAAAATTATATACAACTAATATAAAAATAACTATGAGAACTTTCTAAAGAATTTCTAAAGTTTTCTTAAATCAATAATAAAAAAGATTATCTTGCAATAAAAAATTCTTTTTAAATAACAAAACAATCCTTTGATTTTTTATTAAGTTTTAATAACTACTTAGGCATAATAATTTAATAGCTCTCTATATTCATCATTTAAATTTAAATACTTGTCCATCAAGTCTTTAGAATCCTCCAATGCCTTTTCAATAATATAGTCATAATTTTTTATAAATAAATTTGTTATACTAGAATCTATTTTATTAAGATTTATCATATTTTTAAGTATTTTAATTACGTTATCTTTATCAAATTCGTTTTTATAGCTTCTAATTCCAATTAGTGCACTAACAATATCACTTATTGCTACAATCCTCATTTCCTTAGTAATCTCTTTTTCTCTTAGACCAAAAGGATATCCTGTTCCATCTAATTTTTCATGATGAAGGGTACCAATATCTCTTATATCATCTATATTTAAATCACTTAGTATATTATATCCTATAATTGCATGGCTTTTCATAATTTCAAATTCTTCATCTGTAAGTTTTCCTGGTTTTTCCAATATATCTACTGAAATTCCTATCTTACCTATATCGTGAAGTGCTGCAGCAAGTTTTATTTTTAGTAGACTTTCTTTGTTTATGTCAAACAATTTAGCTATTTGATAACTTATAGCTTCAACAATTATTGTATGTTTAACAGTTGCTTCACTTCTAAAATCGATACAATATGCTAGCATTTTACTATATGCTATTACTTCTTCTCTACTAAGGACTTTGCTATCAAAAAATCCGTATAATTCCTCAACATATGAACCATTAAAAATCTTATTTAAAAAATCAAATCTTTTATCTGCTTCTACAAATAACGAAATATGCTCTTTTAAATAATCATTTTGCCTTCCTAATATGTAACTTTTAACTGAAGTCTTCTCATTTTGATATACAAAATCTATATCATCTGCAAAGTTTAGCAATAATCCTTCTTTAGATATTACTTTCATATTCTTTCTTTTGAAGAATTTATGTGAAAAATGATGAGTTAATACTATTTCATATAAGTCACTAAGAGGTGAAAAATATTTTATAAATAATGAGCCATAAATAGCATGTTCAAATGGCGTTGTTGATTGATCAATTTCTGCTAATTTATCACTTTCTCCTACCTTATATGCACCTATATCATGAAATATAGATATAGCACAAATATTAATGATTTCTTCATCACTATAATTTCCTTCTGCTCTTAATAAATTCAACATTATATATGCAACTTTTTCTCCATGGTTCAAAAGTTTTGTCTCTGTTGAATTAATAGCCCTATGTATGATTGTTATCATTTGTCTTAATGTAACTTTTAAATTCTCTTTCATCTGTCCCCTCCGTATGTTGCCGCTAAATTCATCTATTCATTCCAATATAGGCCTTTTTTTCATTATAGCATCATACTTTACCATAAAAAAGCTTTTATTAATCATGTTTACTAAAATAGAAAATATCTTGGTTTGTTTACCTAGACTTACATGCAAAAAAGCTGCGGATATTACTCCACAGCTTAAAAATTTAACAATAAATTAAATGCTTATTTCAAAATTATCATGTCATGTTAATTATTGTTGAGCATTATAATGATTATCTTTTAATACTACATCATGTGAACTTCCTTCTACAATACTGGTTGCAGAAACTAATGTTATCTTTGCCTTTTCCTGTAATTCAGGGATAGTAAGCGCTCCACAATTACACATTGTAGATTTTACTTTATTTAAGGATATTGTAACATTATCCTTTAGACTTCCTGCATATGGCACATAGGAATCTACGCCTTCTTCAAAAGATAGCTTTTTATCTCCACCGAGGTCATACCTTTGCCAATTTCTTGCTCTATTAGATCCTTCTCCCCAATACTCCTTCATATAGTTTCCATTAATATTAACTTTATTAGTTGGACTTTCATCAAATCTAGAAAAATATCTTCCAAGCATAATAAAATCTGCTCCCATAGCTAAGGCTAAAGTCATATGATAATCATGAACAATACCACCATCTGAGCATACAGGTATATAAACTCCTGTCTTTTCGAAGTATTCATCTCTAGCCTTTACTACATCTATAAGTGATGTTGCCTGACCACGACCAATTCCTTTTTGCTCACGTGTTATACAAATTGAACCTCCACCTATGCCAACTTTAATAAAATCAGCTCCTGCTTCAGCTAAGAATAAGAAACCCTCTCTATCAACAACATTTCCAGCACCAACTTTAATATTTTCACCAAAGTTTTTATGTATATAATCTATTGTTATTTTCTGCCACTCGGAAAAACCTTCAGATGAATCAATACATAATGCATCAGCTCCTGCTTCAATTAAAGCTGGTACTCTTTCTGCATAATCTCTAGTATTAATCCCTGCTCCTACCATATATCTTTTTTGTGAATCAATAAGCTCCTTTGAGTTTTCCTTATTAGCTGAGTAATCTTTTCTAAACACCATATACTTTAGTTTTTGATCTTTATCAACTAATGGCAGCATATTCAACTTATTATCCCAAATAATATTATTTGCTTCCTTTAAGCTTATATTAGCATCAGCATAAATCAGTTCATCAAAAGGTGTCATAAATTCTGAAACTTTGGTGTTTAAGTCCATTCGAGTTATTCTATAATCTCTGCTTGTAACTATACCAAGGAGCTTTCCATTAGGAGTTCCATCTTCAGTTACCGCCATAGTAGAGTGACCGGTTTTTTCCTTTAAGTCAATGACTTCCGCAAGTGTAGTATCTGGTTTAAGGTTTGCATCACTTGTAACAAATCCAGATTTATAATTTTTAACTCTTGCAACCATAGCCGCTTCATCTTCAATTGATTGAGAGCCATATATAAAAGAAATTCCTCCTTCTTTTGCTAAAGCAACTGCCATTTTATCATCTGATACTGATTGCATGATTGCTGAAACTAAAGGAATATTAATGCTTAGAGATGGTTCTTCCCCTTTTTTAAATTTAACAAGTGGTGTTTTTAAGTTTACATTTTGTGGAATACAGTCCTTTGAGGAATATCCAGGAACTAATAAATATTCTCCAAAAGTATGTGACGGTTCATTAAAATAATATGCCATTTTATCTTACTCCTTCTTCACAATTTATAGATATTTTATTGATAATAATATCTATATTTCCTGCCATTGTCAATATAAAAACTTATAGAGCATTTAAATATCTTGAGAAGTTTTCTCTATCCATTAAATAAATATTTGCTTTTCTATCAATTTTAATACTTAAAATTTCAACTTATTGTATCCATTTTTTGCCTCATTGAAAAATATTTATTGCGAACTACTCAATTCTCTAACTATTCCTTATCAAAATCTCTTCCAACATCACTGGCTGTATGAGAATCTGACCCATAAACTTTTTTTACATCATATTGATCTACCAATTCTTTAAAAATGCCAGATACATATATTTCACCACAATATGGTTTTCTAAGGCCAGCTGTATTTACATCCACTTCATAATCTCTATTTTTAATTTCCTTTACTATTTCTTCTAAAAGCTCTTTGTTTTTATATTCTATCGGATATAAATTATTAAATATTCTTATTAAGTTTGGATGTCCAATGCGGTGCGGCTTATATTTTCCTAAATCTGCTTTTACTGCTTTAAGTAAAGTCTCATAATATGCATTATAAACTTTTTCTGTAGTCCCCAAGGCTTTTAAAGCTGCCTCAAATCCATCTTTTCCATCAATCGCTATATATTCATCTCCTATTTTTATGAAATGTACAGAAAGCAATCCATCATCAAGCTTTGGACCATAAGTATTTAAAAGATTCTTTGTCTTCTCTTCATATCCTTCAATAAAATCTACTTCTAAACCTAAATTTATTTTTATCTTTGCTGAATATTTTTCTTTTAGCCTTTCAACATCTCCAAAATACATGGTTATAGCTTCATCATTTGGAGCACATTCATCTAAAAATTCTTTATCTTCTATAAAATACCCTGGAAAAGGCATATGTTCAGTAAAAGTCATTTCTTCTATTCCTTCTCTTAATGCCTTTTCTATGTATAATTCAAAATCATCTTTAGTTCCATGAGGACAATATGGTGAATGAATATGTCCATCTCTTACTATTTTTTTCTTTTCCATAATACTCTTTTAAAGAAAGATTAATTTTCTTCATCTCTCTTTAAATACTCACATCCCTTCTATTCAAATTTATTGTACTAATTTCATTCTATTTTTCATATTCATACATGTGATAATTGCATTCACTCATTCCCAAGGGCTCATATGTAGCTTTAGCATTGTGATTTTCTTTTTCAACATATAACCTGATTCCTGCTAATTCTTTATTCTTATCACATGTATTTTTAACATAAGCATATAACTCTTTAAATATACAGTTTCTTCTATACTCCTCATCAACATATACACTTTGAACCCAGAGAAACATTCCATTTCTCCAATCACTCCATTCATATGTATACATAATTTGTCCAACCTTATTGTTAAATTCTTATTTATATTATCTATAATACCTCCAAATTTTCTTTATTATATATATTTTAGCATTATAAAATAATCATATACAGCATTTTTTATTAACGATTATGAAAAAACAAAACCTATGTTTAGATTTTGCTAAACATAGGTTTTAAATTTTATATTACATCGCTATCTAAATTGCCTCCGCTAAACTGGCTATTATAAAGATCAGCATAAAAGCCATTTTTATCTAACAACTCTTGATGATTACCCATTTCAATTATACTTCCTTTATTCATAACAAGTATTAACTCAGCATCTCTGATTGTAGAAAGTCTATGAGCAATTACAAAACTTGTTCTATTTTTCATAAGATTATTCATAGCTTTTTGAATATATACTTCTGTTCTTGAATCAACACTGCTTGTAGCCTCATCAAGTATCATTATTGTAGGATTCGCAAGTATTGCTCTGGCAATAGTTAGAAGCTGCTTTTGACCTTGAGATATATTTGAAGCTTCTTCATTTAATATTGTGTTATATCCATTTGGAAGAGTTTTTATAAAATGATGAGCATGAGCTGCTTTTGCTGCCTGAATTATTTCTTCTTCTGTAGCTCCTTCTCTTCCATAAGCAATATTATCCATTATAGTACCATTAAATAACCATGTATCCTGAAGAACCATTCCAAACATATTGTGAAGCGCTCCTCGTTTTATATCTTTTATATCAATCCCATCTATTGTTATGCTGCCAGAATTTATCTCATAAAAACGCATTAGCAGATTAACAAGAGTAGTTTTGCCTGCTCCAGTTGGTCCAACAATTGCAATTGTATGACCCTGTTTTACATCCACGTTCATATCTTCAATAAGTGGTTCTTCCTTCTTGTAACTAAAATCAACATTATTGAATTTAACATCACCTTTAGGAAATTCTATAACCTTCGCATCTACTGAATCAGGCACTTCTTCATCTTCATCTAAAAGTTCAAATACACGTTCTGCAGATGCTATTGTAGATTGAATTACATTAGCAATATTAGCTGTTTGAACTATAGGCTGCGTAAATTGATTAGAATATTGAATAAACGCTTGTATATCACCAATACTAATTTTACCTAATGTAGCCAAATATCCACCGACAACACAAACTATCACATAACCTATATTACTTACAAATCTCATCATTGGCATTATTACGCCGGATATAAACTGTGCTTTCCATCCAGCTTTATAAAGTCTATCATTAATATTTTGAAACTCTTTAATTGAATCTCTTTCATGACCAAAAACCTTAACAATTTTATGACCTGTATACATTTCTTCTACGTGACCATTAAGAGCTCCAATTTCTTTTTGCTGAGCTGCAAAATATTTTTGAGAATACTTTGCAATTAAGGTAGTTATACCAATATAAAGAGGTAATGTCAAAACTACTACTAATGTAAGCAATGGACTTATAGTTAACATCATTATAATAATTCCAACTATTGTAACTAAAGAAGTAATAAGTTGTGTAAGACTTTGTTGCAATGTTGTTGCAATATTATCAACATCATTTGTTACACGGCTTAAAATTTCACCATGAGTTCTTGAATCAAAAAATTTGAGAGGTAAACGTGAAATTTTATCTTCAACTTCTTTTCTTAAATTATAAACAGTCTTTTGAGCCACACCTGCCATAATATATTGTTGAAGAAAACCAAAAATTGTACTGATTAGATATAATCCTAAAAGTAATAAGAGAATATTTCCTATATAACTAAAGTCTATCCCTGGTACTTCAATATTCGCTGGCCTTCCCGCTTTAAGCAATTGAGTATTTTGAGCTATTGCAGTGTATTTACCTACTATACCTTCGACTAATTTAGTTATAGCTTTACCTGATATTTTAGGTCCTACTATATTGAATATAGTGCTCATTATGGCAAATATAAAAACTAATATAAAATTCATTCTTTGCGGTTTCAGATAATTTAAAAGTCTTTTTAACGTTCCTTTGAAATCTTTTGCTTTAACTACTGGTCCACGTGCAAAAGAGCCCATTGGTCCCCCGCCAAAACCGCCTTGTCTTCTGTTTCCTTTATTACGATTTTCACTCATGATAATTCCTCCTCTGATAGTTGTGATGAAACAATCTCAGAATATACTTTGCAGCTATTTAATAGTTCCTTATGAGTTCCAATACCAGCAATTTTGCCTTCATCTAAAACCATAATTCTATCCGCATCCATAACAGTTGCTACTCTTTGAGCAACAATGATTACTGTAGATTTAGAAGTCTCATTTTTTAGTGCTGCACGAAGTTTTGCATCAGTTTTAAAATCAAGTGCTGAGAAACTATCGTCAAAAACATATATTTCCGGCTTCCTAACAAGAGCACGCGCTATTGATAAACGCTGTTTCTGTCCTCCTGATACATTAGTTCCTCCTTGTGCTATTATATGATCATATCCATCTTCCATTCCATTTATGAAATCTGCTGCTTGAGCTACAGCTGCTGCATGTCTAATTTCTTCTACGGAAGCATCATCCTTACCATATTTGATATTTTCAGCAATAGTTCCAGAAAAAAGAACAGTTTTTTGAGGAACAAATCCTATTTTAGCTCTTATACTTTCTTGACTCATCTGTCTAACATCAATACCATCTACAAGAACTTCTCCATTAGTTACATCATAAAAACGCGGTATCATATTTATTAATGTTGATTTTCCAGAACCAGTACCGCCTATTATAGCTGTTACTTCTCCAGGCTTAGCACTAAATGATATATTACTAATAGCATCTTGTTCCGCACCTGGATATCTAAAGCTTACATCTTTAAATTCAACATAACCACCTTCATTTTCATTTATCACTGGCTTTTCTGGATCTAAAATTTCCGATTTCATGTCTAATACTTCATTTATTCTAACTGCTGAAGCTTGTGCTCTTGGAATCATTATAAATACCATACCAAGCATTAAAAATCCAAATAAAATCTGCATTCCATATTGCATAAATGCTATTAACGAACCAACTTCCATGCTTCCTGAATCTATTCTTATGCTTCCAAACCAAATTACTGAAACTGTTGTAACATTCATTATAAGCATCATTATTGGCATTAAAATTGCCATTATTTTATTTACCTTTATAGCATTATCCATTAAATCTCTATTTGCATCATCAAATCTAACTTTTTCAGTATTAATACGATTAAAAGCACGAACTACTCTAATTCCTGTAAGATGCTCACGTAATACTAAATTTAACTTATCTATTTTAACCTGCATCAATTTAAATAGAGGCATTGCAAATTTTAGAGTAAGTAAAATGATAATTGCAAGTAGTGGAATTACTACCGCAAATATCCATGTCAAAGTTTTATCTTCTCTTAAGGCCATAAAAACTCCGCCTAAAGCTGTTAATGGTGCAAAAAGCATAATTGAAAACATCATAACCATCACTGATTGAACTTGCGTAACATCATTTGTTGTTCTTGTTATTAAAGTTGCTGTTCCAAGTTTATCAAATTCATGTAGTGAAAAACTTTCAACCTTTGCAAATAACTTATTACGAATTATTCTTGCAAATCCTATAGCTGTTCTTGATGATAGAAATGAAGAGACAATTGAACAAATTGCACCGCCTAAAGAAACAAGCAGCATAATTGCTCCTATCCTTAAAATATAATCTACTCCCTTATATTCTCCAGTATAGCCCCAAAATGAGATAGTTTGAACTACGTCCTTTTGAACAATTCCTTTATCAACTATATCCGCCATCAGTGTAGGCAAATACAAGTTTGCAAGTACTTGTGTAAAAGTTAATAAAACTATTATTGTTATATGAATTGCATATTGTTTTAAAAATTTGAACAATTTTATCATTAGCGCTTTCTCCTTTAATTATTATTCTTTTTCCTGCTCGTTTAAAAGCTTTTTTAAAATATATAATCCTTCAAAAATTTTATTAAGTTCTTCTGTGTTTCCCTTGCTTAATATATTTTCAATATTCTTTTCTATCTTTTTATGAAAATTTTTATATAGCTCTTCAGATTTAGGGGATATACTCACATACACAACTCTTTTGTCTTCTTCACTTCGTTCTCTAATAACCATTTCTTGTGCTTCAAGCTTATCTATAAGTCCGGATACTGTACTGTTTGATAAATGAAGATGATTACTTAATTCTGTGACCTTCATTTTTTTATTGTGAGCTAAAAGCCCCATAATCATACCTTGAGGCATTGACATACCAGTTCCTTTAATTATTTTCTTCATATTATTTCTGAATAAACCCATTACTTCTTGAAATAACCTTGCGACTTCTATGCTTTCATTAATACTTTCCATATTCCCCACTCCCTAGAATTTATTTCGATTTAGAATATTTCACTATCGAATATTTCGCTTTCGAAATAAATTATATACTCTTAAATATATTTTGTCAAACAATTAAAATAGAGAGTATCTAACATTATAAATTATCATTAAAATAACTTCTTAATTTTAATAGATGCCGTTCTGTAAAATACTTATTTTAAATATAAAAAGCCAGTAGAACAAATATACTATTATAATATATATATCCTACTAGCCTTTATTAACTGTGAGGAAAGGAATCACAGCCTTTGGAGAAATAGTTATTCGCTATGTTTTTAGCTTACTTATTATTTTAAGCCTTGTTCATAGCTTTCAATCATGTGTTTAACCATGAAACCGCCAACGCTTCCATTTTGTCTTGAAGAAAGGTTTCCTTTATCTGTGCTCTCATAGTTACTTAATCCTATTTCTGAAGCCACCTCAGTTTTTAAAGAATTTAAACCTTGTTTTGCTTCTGGTATTAATGTTCTGTTTCTTCCACTATTATTAGACATATATATCTACCTCCCTTAAATTTAATAAATTTTGCTTGGCAGTAATATATTAACCAATACCACAAATTATAATCTATTAAAATGTTAACAAAAGTAGTATTAATACCTTCTACTAGATAACTTTAGATTTTTTCTTTTTTCACACTAAATTTTTCTATATATTGCTTAAGATGCTCATAAATGTGATTAATCTCTTCATTTTCTGGCAAACAGTTAATTAATATTTTTAAAACTTTTTTCTCTCTTATATAATTAAAAGAAGCAAAATAATTCAAATCTTTTATCCAACTTAATTCATATAATTTCCTATCATTATAATTTTTTAATGAAGAATTGCTAATTCTTTTTCCAGAGAGAATATCTTCTAAAAATTCACTATTATAACCTGATGTAAAAGGTAAATTATCCAAAGCAGGATTGGGATTCTCTTTTCGCTCTTGCTCATATTCAGCAATTATTCTAAAGATATCCAGCTTATCAGCATCTCTAATCAGTTTACAAAACACCTTATCTTCTTCATTTAATGCTTCTGGTAGTTCCTTCGTATTATGAAGACCTATAGCCTTCATAATAGTTTTTTTCCTCCATTCTTTTAACTCATCTAATACCTTGTTTTCTTTTAAAACCTTAATTCCAAGAGATGCGTGATTTACAGATATAAAATCCTTAAATGTTTTATATGTTTTAAATTGTTCAAATCGCCCTACATCATGAAATAAACCTATTATTTCTGCTGTGTTAATTTCATCTTCTGATAAATTTAGAGACTTAGCTATATTCACACAATGTTTTGCAACGTTCAAAGTATGTTTCGCTTTAAGCTCTATATTTTGATTTACTACACTATCTTCTCCGTAAAATTTCTTAACATATGAATTAAACCAATCATAATATTTTTCAACTATTTTATCGTCCATACTAATCTCCTTACACAACTCTAATTAATCACCTATTTTTTCTGTATTCACCTATTATAATATACTTATTGTCACAAATTAAAAAGGCTATTTATTTTAATGTTTTATTAAAATAAATAGCCGGACTGCATAAGGTTAAGATATATAGTTAGAGTTTTATATTTATTAATGATATTATCTTATTACCTTTACACTAAGTGCTTCTATAACGTCTAGAGCCTTATTATGCAAACTTTCGTCAAAGCTTGCGCAAAGTGTTCCATCGACAGTCAAATTAGCATTTATATATTGAGCTTGAAATATTATAACATTGCTTATAACACACATATTAGTTACAACACCTACAAATTCTATTTCATCCAAATCTTCTCCAAGTTCTGACGCTATTTTAAGCATATCTTTTGGAGCTATTCCAAAAGCACTCTTATTATAATGCATAGTATTTTCAGATCCCACAAATTCCTTCAATTTCCCATATAATTCATGCCCATCAGTATGAATATAACAATGTGGAACTGGCAAGCTTTTTCCTTCCCTTGTTTCCAAGTAATTCTCAAAATGAGTGTCATAAGTAAATAATACCTTATTGTCATTGTCTAAGTACTTTTTCACTTTTATATATATTCCTTCTTCTAAAGTCTCAGCCTTCTTAAATCCCAATGCACCATCAACAAAATCTTTTTGATAATCAATCACAACCAGTAATTTTTTCATAATATTCTCCTACTCTCATAATAATTTATTTTCTAATACCATTGTATATAATCTCTGAACAGGAAATTCTAAAATCTTACTCATGTGTTGACCTTATATCTATAAATGTTATTTGTCAAGTTTTAAGTAAAATACTTGGATAAGGTCCTATATAATTAAACTAGTTATCTTATATAACTTTATATAACAATCATCTGCAAAAAAATCCAAAATTCTCCTTTTTATTTATCACAATAATTTCACATCATGCATAAATTAATTATTAAGTAAGTAAGCCACTAATGAAGGAGTGAACCCCTTATGTACAGACATGATGACTGTATGTGTAAACAAAAAGAATATGCTCGTGCATATATATTACCTCAAAAATATGAAAATCTCTTTTCTTGCAAAGAAGGATTTTCTAAAGGAACAATATTTAAAGATCTATATAGACCATACCACGATCACCATCACCATGATCACGACTGTGAATACGGCTGTGAAAAAGGCTATATGCCCAACTATGAATATAAAAAAATTAAATATGAGAGGTGATAGTATATGAGTCCGAGAGATATGTTAAATAGTATAATGATATATCAGTTTTGTGCCGTAGAGCTAAATTTATTCCTTGATAATTTTCCAGAAGATAAGAATGCTAGAGAAGATTATTCCAAAGTATCTTGTAAATTGACTAGCTTAATTAATGAATATGAAAAAAATTGTGGCCCTTTAACAAATTTCGGTTCAGCTTTTGTAGAAAATCCAAAAGCATGGGTTGATCAGCCTTGGCCATGGGAAAATTATAAATAGGAGGAATATGAGTTTATGTGGTACTATGTAAAAACCTTGGAATATCCTGTAAATCTTAAATGTAAAGATCTTAATATGGCCAAATATTTAATAACACAATATGGTGGTCCGGATGGAGAGTTAAGTGCTGCTTTAAGATATCTCGATCAACGCTATACAATGCCAACAGGCAAATCAAAAGGATTACTAACTGATATAGGCACAGAAGCAACAATGACGTAAAAGTAGAAACACTTTTCTAAAATATTCATAAAAAACATACATGATTTATTAACATACAACTAAAAATAAGATATATGGCTTGTAATTGAGCCATATATCCTACTAAATTCTTATTTATAGAAAGCTATTTACAGAAAAACTTTCGCATACTCTATTAGACTATTATCATGAAAAGATGCTTACGAAAAACTTTTCATACAGTCTTTCATACTTTTTTTCTATCTTCTACTTTTTTAGCTATTTCCTTTGCTTTTTTTTCTGCAATTCGTGATGCTTCTGTCATTGCTTTTGCTTGTCTTTTTCCTTTCTCTTGAGCATTTTTCTGTGCTTCTTCTGCCATTCTTCTTGCTTCTTCCTTCGATCTGTTAGTTGCTTTTGCCCCCATTTCTATATTAGCCTTAGCTTCTTCTATCGATCTCTTTCTAGCAGCTTTAGCTGCTTCCTTTGCATTCCTACCAGATTGGCTGACTGATTTCTTTATACTTTTTAACATTAAAAATTCTCCCTCCTGATTTAATTAATTTAAAATAAATATTTATAATTAATTATGTTATAAAAAATTCATTAAAAATTATCGTTAGGATTTCTTATTATAAATATATTCAAAAGTGAAAAATTATTTAAATAAAAATTAAAGCATACTTATATCATTTAGAAAAATAATGATAGCAAACAATATTTCTACTGTTAACTATCATTATTTTTTGGTACTAGATTTGTGTCTTTTTTATCTTCTAGGGAATTATACTTATTACAACCTAATAATAGCATAATAATTTAATAAATAATTACATTTTTCTTAAAACACCTATTATCATGCTTAAAAGATACATATTTAATTCTTTCACTTTTACTGCTATAACTTTTCTTTTTATACCAATAAACTATTCTCAATAAAGTAAGAGGCAGCAATTAATTTACTCCATTTCTATACCTTTTCTTTTTAATCTTATATATACTTCTTTACGAAACAAGACATAAGCAACTGAGGAAATAGGAATAAATATAATCATGCCAGCTACACCTAATAATTTGCCTCCTAAAGTAATTGCTACTAATACCCAAATAGCTGGTAACCCTACTGAGCTTCCTACGATTTTGGGATAAATTAAATTATCCTCTATTTGTTTGATTACTAAAAAAACAAGTAAAAAAATTACTGCCTTCACGGGATTAACCATTACAATTAATAATACACTTAAGATACATCCAATTGCTGAACCTAATACAGGGATAATAGATAAAATAGCAATTAAGATACTAATTACTAAAGCATATGGTACTCTTAGTACCATAGTTGCAATCAAAAACATTATTCCTAAAATTGCAGATACAGTACATTGGCCTATAAAAAAATTTGAAAATGTCAAACTTGTAAATTTTAATACAGACAAAATAGAATCTACTTTTTCTTTTTTCATAAAAGCATACAATGCTTTCTTAAATTGGCTTCCCAACTTATTCTTTTCTGCTAATAAATATATAGCAAATATAAATCCCAATATAAGTTCTAAAGTAGTACTTGCAAAAGCAGTTGCTGCTTCTATTGTTGATATTAATGCTGAACTCATGCCATTAAAAATAGTTGACTTCACATTATTTAAAATGTTGTTCCAATCAATTCCTGCATTATTAATTAAATCCATAAAATTATTAGATAGCCAGCTATTGCCATCCAACCATTTTTGGAACATTGTTACTGATCCATCAAAAGCAATTGGCAATATTTTAGCGGTTTCAATAATATTGGGAATAATTATTGCTGAAATTAATGTAAAAATTACTATTATAATGATGCATGAAATTATTATACTTATAGCTGTGATATGTTTCTTAATTATCTTTCCTATACTATTATTAGGTAAATGTAATAGCTTTTGAGAAAAAAATGTAACTGGAATATTTAGAATAAATGCAATACATCCTCCTAAAATAAATGGAAAAACCAAATCATATATTTCTGTTAATATGCCTGTAATATTGCTCCAATAATTAAATACTATATAAAGTACAAACGCTAATACTATAATAATAGCAATTTTGTTTCTAATTTTTTTTTCTAATTCCACTATTGTATCCTTCCTTCTATTAATTGTATTTTTTATATTCCCATTTACTCAAATTTAAACTAATATCATATTTTTATATTATCATATCAATGTATAAATTATAACATAATATAGAAGTTTGTTTATTTAACCAAAAATATAATATTAATTAGGTAAATAGAATATTAAATTAACAATAAAACACTTGTAAGATGGATGAATAAAATTCTATCTTACAAGTGTTTTATTGTTACCTATCCTTATTCACATGGATATATATAGTTTGCTTTGGTGCGGACATTTAATTTATCAAGATCACAACTATAATTTTCTGGAATCACAAATACTATATCACGTTCAATAGTTCCACATGACTTTGTACTACTAGCATCTCTAGAAACCGTTGTAATAAACCCTTTAAATGCAAGTATTTTATTATTTTCATCATATACAACACATGCAACAGCAACTTTTTTTCCAAGGCATACATTATTTATTTTTACTTTTGCTGTAACTAATTTCGCACCATGTCTTTCCATATCTATTGGATCTGCATTAATTGTTCTACATAATTCACATGAATCTTTGGTACATCTAGTAGAATTAAAATATTTCCTCATTCAATACAACTCCTTTGTACTTCTAAATTTAATATAAGATAATCATTTGAATAATTCGTAATTTTATATATACATATATCTTAGTATAATTTTTAATACGATATATGTTTCCATTGTAATATTAATATCTGTAAAATTTTTCTTATACAAAATTCAGAATAGTTCTATCAATGAGTTTATATAAAGTTTTTATTCTATACCACAATATATAATTATAATCACTATTTTGTGCTTTCAAGATGTATATATGTTTATTTATATAAATCATTTCACATGCCTATCAAGCATATATTTAAATTAACCATATGAAGTACTATATATTTTACTACAATAATAACAAATGGGGCTGTCGCATTAAGAAATGCAGCCGCAATATGTTGTTTTGAAATTTAAAAATCTAATACAACATATTGTGGTTTTTATTCATTGTGCGACAGCCTCATTTAATAAATATAGGTATATAATAGGAGTAATTCCAATGACATAATAAGGGGTACTGTTATTGGAATTTATCCTTTCAATATAATATACATTCAAAAATTTCATTTTCCGTCCTAAAAAGTCGAATTTAAGAAAATTTATAATAAAAGATAAGTTCCATAATACAATTTAATATAATATACTTAATATTTAATATTGTTTAAATTCATGAGTCTAATCAGCTTTTTTACTAAGTTTTTTTAATTTTCTTTTTCATATATTCAAATAATTCGTCTACTTTTTTTTCTCCTAGCTGTTTTTCTAAAATATCAATCATAGCTTCTGCTTGAGACTTCTTTAGTAGCTCTATTCCTTCTACTGTTTCTGGGTAATGAACTCTCACTGTTATAGCTTGCTTAGATTTCATCTTATTCCTCCATTATATTTGCTTTTATAATATGCAAATATAAAAAAATAGTTCCTAACAATTCTTTTTACAAATTTGCTTTTGCTTATAGTATTTTTAACTATTATTCTATTAAGTCAGGACCACCTGTCAAACGGGTGGCTTGCTCTGCGGCTGTAAGCCTAAAAAATACCTCAAATTCAATTTTGAATATTGAGGTATTATAAAACTCATTATATCTTCAGAATATGAGCGGTAATTGTAAATCTGATGCAATTTGTTTTTTAGTCTTTTTGTCCAAAACACCACCTGAAACAGCATTAATAATATAGTTGTCTATCTCATCATTTGCTTGATTCTTTTTAATCAATATTAGAGCATTCAATATGTCCATCAATATAGGTTTTCTCATTGTTTCTCTAAGATTCCAAATGTTTAAAGACATAATCTTATTTGCGATTCTATTATTTAAATGCTCCTTATATGGAATTATATTTTGTATTGATTGTAATCCTTGCCGTATTATTATTAATTTATCATCATTTAGAAAATTAAAATATTCATCAAATATTTTTTCAAACTTATTATCTTCATCCCACTTTACATTATCTGCAATAAGCTTTAATCCGATAATTCTTTGATATGAATTTTTGTTCCTAAGTTTTTCTATAAATACATCCCAAAAGAAGTATACGTCCTTAAAATATGCTGAGTAATTCTCTAGCAGTAACAATGAATTATATCTTACTTTATCATTTTTTTCAGATAGCCATTCAACAAATTGTGATATGTCATTTTTGTTAATAACTTTAGATATATTCTGTATATCATTCTCTTTTAAAATCATTAATTGATCAGCTGTAATCATTATAACTCTCCTCGTATAATTTATTACTCATTAAATCTACTATATCATAATAAAATCGAATTGTTAATCATTTACATTTAACTATTTAATATAATATTTTATTAATATTAAGGAGCATCTGCATTTCTACAAATGCTCCAAGAAGTCAAATAGCATTAATATTTAAAATTAGTAAGTATATACATGACTTTTCGATAAATTATCTTATTTTTTTATTTTCACCTATATTATTTATAATAGTTTACTATTTTGACTTGCAGTGCTTTGAAGTAGGTAGAAATTAACTTAAATATTATCCTTATCTTCTAAATTTCTTATTTTAATTAACAGTCTTTTCTTATCACTTTTTAATGATTTATTTCTCAAAATAAAATATACAAACAACAAAATAATAACTAATGCAATTAATTTGCTTACAATTGTGGATCTTACTTGTGTTATGATATCGTAATTTACCTTTAATTTTTGAAGCTTAGCTATCAAGTTTCCATCATCTATATTAAGTGTATATAGTGTTTTAGCTTTGTATTCTGAATTATCTCTTGGTGTTATTTTTATTTCCTCATCCATTATAACAACTTTTGAAACTTGATTCTCATCTAGTAGACTCATGAACTGATTGTAGCTAATCTCTTTAGTTGTATTTGGTTTTCTTAAATAGTTAAATCCAATTAGAAAGACTACTAATATTGTAAGAAATATAACAACCATTTTCATAACCTTGCGTTTATTTTTATGCATTTATCTTTACTCCTTTCAAAAAACAGTGCCATATACAATCTCTATTTATTTTCAGTAAAATATTGTAATTACTATAACATACATATTAAATTAATATTTTATTCTTAAATAGTTCAACGATCCATCTTTAAATTTCCTTAAGTATGCATTAGCATATAATAACAAAAATATTTTCTAGAACTTATAATTGTATTCTAAAAAATTACACCTTTATAAATATCTATATTAGGTCATTTATCCCCTCCCATCCTAATAAGATAACTATAAATAAGTATTTAAATTTAATTACTATAAGCTCTAGAAAGGATTGATTCAGATTGAAAGCAGCAATATATTCTCGTAAAAGTAAGTTCACTGAAAAGGGTGAATCTATAGATAATCAAATTAATATGTGTATACAATATGCTAAAAGTATTGGCATAGATGAATATGAAATTTATGAAGATGAAGGTTTTTCTGGTGGTAATACGAACAGGCCTAAATTTCAGAAACTTATGAAAGATATAAAGTCTAAAGAATTCACTCATCTTATATGCTATCGACTTGATAGGATATCTAGAAATGTTGGTGATTTTGCAAGCACTATAGAAGTATTAAATGAATATGATATAGCATTTATATCAATTAGGGAGCAATTTGACACCTCTTCTGCTATGGGTAGAGCTATGTTGAACATTTCTGCTACTTTCGCTCAGCTTGAAAGGGAAACAATTGCTGAACGCATACAAGATAACTTACGAGAATTATCAAAGACTGGAAGATGGCTTGGTGGTCCTCCTCCACTTGGTTATAAATCTATTGAAATCCTTAATAACAACTTAAATGGTAGAAATAGAAAAAAACATATTCTTGAAGTTAATCCTGCTGAAAGTCATATTCCCAAACTTGTTTTTGAATTATTCATGAAATACAAAAGTTATCAAAAAGT
Organism: Clostridium sp. DL-VIII; assembly: GCF_000230835.1. Classification (NCBI taxonomy): domain Bacteria; kingdom Bacillati; phylum Bacillota; class Clostridia; order Eubacteriales; family Clostridiaceae; genus Clostridium; species Clostridium sp. DL-VIII. The sequence continues at coordinate 3,522,140 of NZ_CM001240.1, read as the reverse complement.
AAGTAGATTATTAGAAAGCAAAGGGATACTTAGCAGAAAAGGCTCTCTTTTTTCAAGAAATCTAGTTAAGCAGACTATTAATAATCCTACTTATTCAATTGCAGATAAAAAAATATTAAATTATTTTAAAATGTGTGGTGCCGAAGTATTTGGATATGAAAACATAAATGGTATTAATGGCGTTATGGCTTATAATAGACGAACTGAAAAAGGAGGCTTTGCTCCAATTAAAAAGTGGATTATCTCTGTTGGCGAACATCCAGGAATAATTTCTAGTGATACGTGGCTTAAATGCCAAATGATTGCTGATGAAATAAAAGAATCTAATACATCCAATAGGAAAGGAACAAGTCAACAAGCTTTATTATCAGGATTAGTTATATGTAAAGAATGTAACTCAGCTATGGCTCCTAGGCAAAATTTAAATGGCAAATATACATATAGGTATTATTCATGTAATTTACGGAATTCTAACGCTAATAATTGCAGTAATGATTCACTGAATGCCTATGATGCTGAAGATTACGTGGTGACCACCTTAAAATCATTAACTCATGAAGATATAATAAAAAATTATGAGGAACTCAAGAAAAAAAATATAATCCAAATTAATGATCAATCTGAGCTTACTTACTTTACAAAAGAAATTGAAGGCAATAAGAAATGTATTAATAATTTAGTATCAAAAATGATTTATCTTGATAATGATCCAGAATTACTTGAACCATTTAAAATAGAACTAAAAAAGCTTACAGACAGAAATAAAGAACTTAATTCATTAATTTATCACTTATCATCAGCCAATAGACAAATTGAAAATACTGATGAATCTTTAGATGAAATTTTGAGTATTTTAGATAATTTTAAAAAGTTCTATGATTTTGTTGAAGAATTTGAGGATAAAAAAAGATTAATCAAGAGTCTTGTTAAATATGTTGTTTGGGATAGTAAAACAAGAACTTTAGATATTATATTAATTGGTTCAAGTAAAGAACGTCCACGACAAGTTCTTTTACCTTTAAGCAATAGTAGCAGAAGAAATGGCTCATGTTGAGATTATTGCCACTATGGTATATCAACTTATGGAAAATGCAACTATAGAAGAAATAAAAAAAGCTGGACTTGCTGGACATTATGCTGATCATAGAAAGGCGCTATTTTATACCGATGCAACTGGTAATCCATGGACAGCAACGTATATACAAGCAAAAGGCGATGCTATTGCAGATTTGCATGAAGATTTAGCTGCCGAACAAAAAGCTAGAGCTACTTATGAAAATTTAATACACCTAACTGATGAACCTCAAATTAAAGAAATATTAACTTTTCTAAGAGAGAGAGAAGTCGTTCACTTCCAAAGATTTGGAGAGTGTTTAGACCATGTTCAAGATGCTATGTGCATGAAAAAATAATTTGTATTTATATAAAGTATTATATAAATAGAAGACTGCCTTAAAATGATATAACTCATTCTAAGGCAGTTCTTACATTAATAACTTATAAACTATTTTATAATTAGTGTTTTCAATTTATAATATAAATTTCCTACGTTTATCATACATTAAAATATTAACTTAGCTTTTCTTCCAATTGTTCTAAATCTCGTATAATCATATTTATTACCTCTATCTTTGATTTAGCATATTCGTTTTGTGGCAACCATTTCAATCCACTTTCTAAACATTCCCTTGTATTTCTATACTCAGCTAATAACTGATCTATATTTTCTGCCATTCTTTTAAACACATTCCTCTCTGAAGCAATCTAAAATCATTTTATTTTCTTTGATATCTTATTTTTATTATTTCCTCTTTTAATAAAATTTATGCTATTCTCTACATTTATATAAATTTTCTGTGCCATATATTCCAATATAATACTTTTAAATTATCAAATAAATCGATTTCTAAGAAACTATAGTTTAATATATAACCTACATTAAACAGTAGTGAACTCTTTGATTCCATGTTATACTCAGGCCATATCCTTAAGTTAATATTATACCTTAGTTCACGCTACCTAATACTTACTACTTATTGAACATTTATACCATATTATTCATTCATAAATTCAATGAATTTTTCCTTCTTCATTAATAATGATAAATATGCTCCTGATAAAGTAAAAAATATATTTATTATTGGCACAATAGCAATAACAATTAAACTAAGTAACATCTTCCTATTATATTTACTATTTTTTAAATTAATATTTTTCTTATTTAAAAGTATTCTAATTAGAAATAATATTAATACTATAAAGCTAAATCCTATTGATAACGAATATAAATAGAACATGACATCCAACTCCTTTAAATATAATTCTCTCTCATTTCTTATTTACATTTTATACCATTACATAATCCTTTTCTATCACAATTATGTACTTATTTTCACTTTTTATCCTCATTTTTTTCGTATTTATCACATGTTCCTCCAATTCCACTTTTAGATATTGAATTATATTCTATTTTATTTTGGTAATAACTTACATTGTAGGTAAAATTATATTGGGTAAGTGAACTTATATTTGAAATACATAATAATATTAATTTTCTAAAAAAGAAGCTGCAAATTTACATGCTTACTTTAAGACGTGTAAATTTGCAGCTTAAACTTTTCCATTTAACTTAAAATTGATATTTTCAAAAAAATATTCACCATTCTCAACCTTTGATAATTCCCAAAACATCTTATGCTTCTTTGATTCGTTATTGAATTCCTCTTGAATATTTTTGTTGCTATTTTTAATAGAATTTATAATTTTATTAATATTACTTCTTCTCCAATTATTATAATCAAATTCCATTTCAGAAAGTACTTTAAATGTTGATGATATTTCAATACTTGGGCCTCCAAGGTCCCTCTCTAGATTCCTAAGGGTATATGAATTTTGACCTGGATCTAAAATTATAAAGTATCCATAATCAAAAGTGCTTCGGATTAATCTTCCATATATCTGCTTAGTTTTTACGCATACTTGAGGATAATTTACATCCTGATACCCCTTTTTCTGATATGTAGTTACAGCTCTTAAAATAGGATATTCAGGACTATAATTCGGAATTTTATCTAACATAACACAGCTTAATGCATCCCCAGGTATATCTATTCCTTCAAAAAAACCCTTACTTCCAAGTATTATCACTTGTCTATTTTTATCGTTAAGAGCTGCTACAGATTTTTTGCTATTATGAACTTCTATTTTAGATCCCCTTGTAATTAAATCTAATTCCTCACTTACAGCATTTCTCCTAGCATTATTATTAAATAATACAAGTATATGGCCATTTATTTTTTGTGCAACATTATATATGAATTTTGAAACATTTTTTATATAAGAAAAATCATCATATCTTCCTACATCATTTATTGCAAAAATTTTTGTTCTTCTTTTCAAATCGAAGGTTGGTGGAATGACAAATTCTTTGGCTTTTTCCTGACCTAAATGTTTTTTTATCTTATTAAATGAATTTTCTATTCTAAATGTAGCTGATAAAAAAGTTGTACTTTTCACATCTTTAAGCATATGCTCATTGACTAATTCCCCAACATTCAGAGGAACACTCCTAAATTTAAATTCCCTATATTCAGAATCTACTTCTAAAATTTTAGCATAAAAAACTGAACTTTCTAAAAATCTATCAAGCATGTCGAAATTAGCTTTGAGCTTTGCTATATAATCAGATAAATTTTTATTATCCGTGTCTCCACTCACTTCATCATCCAGTGTAATATTAGAAACATAGTCATTTAAAATTTTATATAGCGGATATATACTTTCTTTTAGAACTGAAATTTCAGTTCCAATAGCTTTTGTTAGTCCTTTTAGTTCTTCCCTTGGAAGAAAAAATTCAGTCGTAAAATTGTATTCGCCACTAACAAGCCTCATGCTCCTAAAATCATTTAGTAATATATTCATATTAACTATTATTTCACTAACTAAATATGTAAGTTTATCTTTTTCTATAGTTTCTCTGTATCCATAACTTGCATTTAAATTTAGAAGCATTCCTATGATACTTGGATGCCCTTTTTCTATCATATCTAGAAGCTCTAAAAATTGCAGATATGAAAACTCTTCTGCAAAAAAGTCATAACATTTTTCCATTAAATTATGACCTTCATCAATTATAATATGATTTATTTTCTTTTTTTCACCATAAGGCCAGCAGGATAATAATGAATGATTTATCACAGTTATATTTTCTTCTGGAAGCTCATTATACCTCTTCCTCAAAAAACATGCTCTTGTACATTTATCTAGCTTGCATTGCTCACTATCACAATTTATTTCATTAATGTATTTATCCAATTCAAAATATTTCTGCATAGAATAATTTATATTTTCCATGTCTCCATAATTTCCATTTTCACAAAGTCTTCCAAGAAAAAGCTTTGTCAAATTGCCTTTTTCACTGAACTCAAAATCTTCACATTTGCTCAATCGCTCTATGCAGAGATAATTTCCTTTCCCTTTTATGGCACCATACTTTAATTTGTCTTCTAATCTTAACTTTTTAAGTATAGTTGGGATATCTCTTTCTATGAGCTGATTTTGAAGTTCTTTTGTGTTCGTAGATATAATAAAGCTAGAATCATCTTTTCTATTCTTCTGTTTATTTAAATAAGTTTCTATTGCTGCTATTATTACATATGCAAAAGTCTTACCACTACCTGTTGGAGCTTCGATAAATATTCTCTCGCCTTTTTCAAAATTCTCTCTTATTTTTCTTGAAAATTCCTTCTGATCCTTTCTGTATTGGTAACCAAAATCTCCTCCATTATTCCAAATATCTTCATTCTCAAGTAAATTCTCATATAATGTATAATCTATAGGAATTTTCTTTAAGTTAGTCTCTTCCTTCTTACTATCCTCATAATTTACATATTCATGTTTTTCGTATGTAAAAAATGGAGGTTTTAATAAGTACTTAGTCCATGACCAATTATTTAGATATTTATATTCTTTTATTATAATTTCATATAACGATTTATTTCTCTTTATATACTTCTCTTCTCTTGCCCATTGCCTTAATAGAAGGGCATTTACTACCTTTAACGTATCAATTGAATCTGATAATCCTCTATGGTTTTCATCTTTTCCTAAGTTAGTAACTTCCTTTATTAATGAATCCAAATTAAACTCTTTTCGCCATGGTTCCAAAATTGCTGCAAGCTCCATTGAATCCATTATAGCATTCTTAATTTCAGGGATATGAAAACCTAAGAATTTCTTTTCAAAGGCTGCATTATGACATACTAAAGGGAAATCTTCTAAAAATTCTAGGATTTCTTGTCTTATTGAATTTAAACTTGGAGCACTTAACAACTCTTTTTCATTTAATCCCTTACATAAACTATAAGTACTTACAGGCACTCTTCCTCTTGGTCTAATTAAGGTTTCATACGTAGTAATAATTCCATCCTTAACCTTAACGGCACCAATTTCTATAATTTCTGAACAACTTTCATCGAGCCCAGTTGTTTCAATATCCAAATATATAACATTATCTAAAATACTACTTAATTTGTTTAGCATAATTTCTCCTAATTAAACACCTTCCAATTCCTATTCCCTTATATTTTTATTTAATCCATTATAACATAAATAGAATAATTGAACATCTGTTCTTATTATTTTTTACACTAATTTATAAATTAATTTGTATGTATTTAGTATATACAAAAACTGGAACAAAATACTTATTTTGTTCCAGTTTTTGATAAGTTATTATTTCTATATAGATAATCCTGAGATACTCTAATAAATTCCTGCATATTACAATTTCCAGACCTTTCTCCAATACCATCTAGAGTGCAATCTACATATTTAGCTCCACTTTTTACAGCTTCTAATGAAATAGGAATTGCCATCCCAAAATCATTATGAGCATGTATTTCAATCTCCATACCAGTCTCTTCAATGATTGTTTTAATCGGTTTTTTAACTAAAGAGGGCATTAATATTCCTACTGTATCTGCATATCTTACTCTTTTTACCCCCATTTCTCGAACTATTTTACATAAGCTTATAAGATAACTTGTATCTGCCCTTGAAGCATCTTCAAATCCAATCGTAACTTCATAATTTTTATCTCTAGCCAAAAATACACATTCTTTTAAATTCTGCCTAACCCATTCTTTATCTTTATTTAAATTTGAATAAATCTGTATATCAGATGTTGGAACACTAATATGAATAATATCAGGTTTACAATCTATTGAGTTTAAAATATCATTTTTATTCATTCTATTCCAGGTTGATATTAATGAATTTTGTCTTATATTTAAGATTCTCTTAATACACTCTTTTTCTATATCTCCCATAATTGGTATTCCTGCTTCTATTTGATAAATATTATTTTCATCCATATATTTTGCTATTTCTACCTTTTCATCAATTGAAAAAGCACGTCCAGCACATTGCTCCCCATCCCTTAATGTAGTATCTACAATACGTATATAATTATTGTATTTTTTTTCAAAAATCATAGCCTCTCACCATCCTTATGGTAAATCTATCCACAGCATTTCTTATAAATTTCTTTAATTTCTTCATTATTTAATCCTCTGCGTTTCTGCATACTGACCTTTCTTACATCATCTAGCATAATCTGCAGATTTTCAGAATTGTAATGTATATTTAATTCTTTAAGCTTTATTTCTAGTGAACTAATTCCAGAATGTTTTCCAATTATAATATTTCTCTTCCTTCCAATTTCACTAGGATCATAAGGTTCATACGTACTTGGATTTTTAGCAATTCCATTTACGTGAATTCCGGATTCTACATTAAAAATATCTTCCCCTATAAAAGGCATATTTGAGTGGAGTTTAGTTTCTATTATTTCTTCAAAAATACTAAGTGCTTTTGGAAGTACTTTAGGATTTCCATGCATTTTCATTTTTTCTAAAAACATAAGTGAACCTAAAACTTCTTCTAAAGGCGCATATCCACCAATTCCTGCAAAGGTTGTAACAACCTGTTTCCCTCCTGATTTAATCCATTCTAAGGTCATTGCTATTGCTGAATCATATTTATTTCTAATACACAATTCAACATTTTCTCCAAAGACATTTTTTATTGTTACAAATATTTTCTCATATTCATCAAAAATCAAATCATCTAGACCAATAATTCTACGGAATTTTCTATTGTTCTTCTTTGCATCTTCAATAACCTTATGAATATCCCTGGTATCCTTTATTTCAATAATGTTATTACCGCATATGGTAAATTTAATTTCTTCAGGTAATGGTGATAATTCAGCATGGAGTTCTGGAGTGATTTCTATATAATCACTCCCTATTGTATGCAGAAGTTCAATTAACTTTTTAATTTCGGGAATTTTTTCTTTTAATTTGCTACCGTAAATTTCCTTTAAGACAACTATAGTCTTATCTATAATCTCTACCATAATCTCACTCCCATAATCTTTATGAAAAAATTAATTTCTTCCTGTCTATGCTCTAAGCATTTCCTTAACCTCAGTCCCCTTTAAAATGGCTTCAGCAGCTTTTACAACTGCAGTTTCGATAGTTTCACAGGTCATAAACACTTCTACGCCCATATTTTTGAATTTATTTTTAGGTTCATCCCCAATTCTAAGGCATATAACTCCTGCACAATCATTAACTACTTTGGAGAGTTTAGTAAATTTATCTTCTTCTTCTTCACATACTTCCTTACCATTGCAGAATTTATCTACATCCCTTTTTTCAATATATTTCGCATCTCCGTTTTTATATTCATAAATAAGGAATTCTGTTGCATGTCCAAAATGCATATCTACTCCAACCCCACTCTTTGAAGCTATTGCAAATCTAAGAGTTTTTTCCTCTATATCCTTAATTTGAGGCTTATTAAATTTTTGAGATTGATCATCACCAAGTAATCCAATAGCATCAGCTCTGCATTGCTTACAATGATACATCTGTTCTAAATGTTCACCGCATTTATTTCTTAAGTCCATTATTTCTTTATTGCTTGTAAGAGGCATGTTTTCAAACACACTTCCCTTTACAGGTATCATTTGCATTATATTTGTAATTCTAGCACCTAATGTTTTAACTTTCTTAACAACTTCTTCTATGTGCTTATCATTAATTCCTTTAAGCATCACTATATTAACCTTACACATTATACCTCTGTCAGCTAAATATTTAAGCCCAGACAATTGATTGTTTAAAAGAATTTGTGCTCCTTCTTCCCCTGTATATGTAACCCCTAAATAATCTACGAATTTATATACCTTAGCAGTTATTTTAGGATCAATAGCATTCATAGTTATTGTTACATGGCTTACTCCTAAATCAATTAACTCTTGAGCATAGAATGGAAGCATTAAACCATTTGTTGATAAGCAGAAAGTAACTTCTGGATCATGTTCTCTTATAAGTTCAAGAGTCTTTTTAACATTATCAAAATTTGCAAGTGCATCACCTGGACCTGCTATTCCGACAACCTTTAGATTATCCATTTTAGATTTTACTAACTTATATTTTGCAAATGCCTCTTCTGGCGATAGTACTTCTGTTGTAACTCCTGGTCTGCTTTCATTGACACAATCAAATTTTCTTAAACAGTAATTACAACTTATATTACATTTTGGAGCTATTGGAAGATGCATTCTTGCATACTTATGAGCTGATGAACAGCTAAAACAAGGATGGGTCTTAGTCTTCTCTTCTACTACATTTCTATCTACAACTTTAAATTCCACTTTTTTCTCCCCCTTAAGTTCTAACTCTTCACTTTTTCCAGTTAGTTCTATGTTTTTTTCTTCTTTATAATATTCATTATACAAATCTTCTCTAAACGTTGATTCTGTTTTAGCTAGCATAACATTTGCAATTTTATCGCTTAAATCAAGAGAACCTTCATATCCAATGGATAATATTCTCTGTCCGCCAACTCTGTCATGTATTGGGAATGATGCCCTTACTAACGGCACCTTATGTTTCTCTTCTATTCTCCTTCCATCAGAGCTTCCGAGCATGACATTTACATCGTTATTTAGTACATAATTTTCTATATCTTTAAAGTCTGCTTTATCTAAAATTGTACATTTTTCTGCAAATAGGTTATCAGAAAGTTCATCAACTTCTTTTCTCAAACTTTTTTCAAGTCCTGGGCATACATCTGCTGTTGCAATTAAAGCTGGAACTGATCCATTTTCCACTGCTAATCTTGCACAAGAATAAACAAAATCTGGTTCTCCAAATATAGCTATTCTCGCTTCTGCATTATATTTATGAGAATCAATCATAGCATCCAAATATCGTCCTCGTTCTTTTATATACTTTTCTGGAATTTCTTTTCCAGAAATTTCAGCTAATACTTTTAAGAAATTATCAGTATCTCTAAGACCTCTAGGCATGTTGATTCTATGATTTGTTACTCCAAAAGCTTTTTCTAAGTAGCTGCCAACAGAATATTCTTCCTTTATAAATGTAGAAAGTTCTATTGTAGCTTTGGCACCTCCCATATGTTTGATTTCGTCTATACTGGTTCCATTACTTGGCAGTCTATTATACTTTTTACTATGAACGCCATCTAAGTTTTCAGATATATCTGGAAGTAATATATAATCTATATTAAAATCCTCTAGCATTGTCTTTAAATATCTAGTATCTGCACTACTTATTGGTCCAGTAACCACGTTCACTTTTTGATTCTTAGTACTATCCATTTCTGTATTTTCAACTACCGCTCTTAATGCTGTAAAATATCCACCATATTGAGTTCCTCCATATCCTGGAGATTGTATTGGTATTAATTTAATCTTACTTTCAGGATGTTTTTCATAAAATATCTTAGATAATCTTTTTACATCTTCTCCAATGGTTTCAGCAAGACAAGTTGTCCCTATTCCTATTACCTCTGGATTATATAATTTAATTAAGTTTTCTACACCCTTAATTAAGTTATTTTCCCCTCCATACACAGTACCTTCTTCTGTCAGTGAAGATGAGGCAATATCTACAGGTTCATTAAAATGAGTTGCCATATGTCTTCTAATATATGTGCTGCAGCCTTGTGAACCATGTAAAATCGTCATACAGTTTTTAATTCCATAAAGTGCTGTAGCAACTCCCATAGGCATACACATTTTACATGGGTTAACAGTTAGATTTACAAAACTTTCTTTAGCTGTCTTCATTATCTTCACTCTCCTTTACATATTTCCATACAGGACTGTTTATTGAAAGATTTATCTCTTTAGCAAAATTTACTGCTCCGATAAAGCCACCAAGAGGATGCTTTCTTTCATGGTTATGATCGCAAAATGCTACTCCTAATTTATAAGCAAGAGGCCTTTCCTTTACTCCTCCTACTAAAATATCAACATCCTGTTCAATCATAAATTTTTCTAATTCATAAGGATTTGCATCATCTAAAATTACAGTTCCTTCATTAACTAAGGAATTTATAATCTCATAATCTTCTTCCTTTCCAGTTTGTGTTCCAACCATTACTGTGTCTATTCCAAGTTCATTAAATTGTTTTATCAAAGATATAGCTTTAAAACCGCCACCTACATATATAGCAGCCTTTTTGCCTTTTAAATTTTCTTTATATTTATTTAAAATAGGCATTATCTTTTCTTCTTCCTCTTTAACTAAAGCTTTAGTCCTTGCCATCATTTCTTCATCATCAAAAAGACTTGCTATTCTGATCAGAGAATTTTTAGTATCTTCTAAACCAACAAAACTAATCTTAACGAATGGAATTTCCATTTCCATTTCCATTCTTTTTGCTAAATATGTCATGGAGCCTGCACATTGGACTACATTAAAACTTGCACTGCTAGATTTAATTAATTTATCATAGCTTGCATCTCCAGTAATAGTTGATATTACTTTAACGCCCATCTTGCGCAGATACTCTTTGACAATCCAAATTTCTCCTGCCAAATTAAAATCCCCAAGCATATTTATTCCTTTTTCTTTAGGTAATATATTTCTTGAAAACAAATTCATTAGTGCATTGCATGCCATTTTATAACCTTTAGATTTGTTTCCTGAAAAGCCTGGTGCCATTACTGGTATAACAGGTACTTTATACTTTTGCTCAGCTATTTTGCAAACAGCTTTAATATCATCACCTATTACTCCAACGATACAGGTAGCATAAACAAAGATTAATTTCGGATTATGCTTTTCCATTATCCCTTCAATTGCAGCAGTTAGTTTCTTTTCTCCACCAAAAATAACATCCTGCTCACTTAAATCTGTTGAAAAACTATTTCTATATAAATCTTCACCACTTGAAAGACTTCCTCTTATATCCCAAGTATAGCTTGCACACCCTATTGGTCCATGAACTATGTGATATGCATCAGTTATTGGATTCAAAACTACTCTTGCACCACAATAAACACAAGCTCTTTGGCTGACTGAACCTGAAACACTATTTCCATCACACTTCATAGAATTTTTATTATTGCCTTCCTTAAAGCAAACGAAATCTTCTCTTTCTTCAAGAAGCGAATTACTTATTCTCTTTTCCATAAAGTTTGCACCACCTTTCATAAATGTAAAATTAAACTCTTGAAATTTTATGCTATTTAAAAAGCTTAGAGTTTAATAAAACCTGAAAATTAACAGTTAACAACGAACAGCTAACATTAAAAATATTATATATTCAGGCATTTTTCGTTAATTGTTAACTCTTAACTATTAACTTGCTTTACCTTATTTCTTTAAATAATGATTTTTTATTGTCTTTAAGAAAATTACATTTTTTATAAGAAAAATGAGCAATTGCTATGCTTTAACATATACAATTGCTCATCATTGAGTTTATTTATAACAACACATATCTTGTATTTGAGGGGTATTATTTTGGTTAATACTTATATTATTTTGCACACCTTTAGATTTTAATTTACATTACTAATTCAAAATCTTCATCCTTAGAATCTCTATCCTGTCTGTCCATTAATGCACCAAGCATTAATTCTAGTAATCTCATAGCACCTCTGTATCCAAATGTTGGCATATAAGAATGAACGTATCTGTCTAATACAGGGAAACCAATTCTAACTAATGGAATGTCTTCAGCTTTTGCTATATATTTACCATGAGTTCCACCCATTAATAAATCTACTGATTCATTCTTTATTAATTGATGTAATTCAAAAAGATCAGTATCTTGTTTTGCAATACAGCCTTCAACACCAAATTCATCAAATAATTCTTTCATTTGCTTTTCAAATACATTGGATGGAGTTCCTGTAATTACATACTTAGGAATCATTCCAAGTTCTAGCAAGAATTTAGATAAAGAAATTAGTACATCTGGATCTCCATATAAAGCCACTTTTTTCTTATCATAATATGCATGAGCGTCAATCATTATATCAACTAATTGTCCTCTTTCTTCTTCAATTTCATATGGAACTTCTTGCTTGCTAAACTTGCTTAATTCCATAATTAAATCATCTGTAGCACCAACACCTATTGGCATTTTTAAAGTTGTATAAGGAACTTTATATAATTTTTCAAGTGTAGATGCACCTGCTTCAGAAGCAAAGCTTCCAAGGGCTAATGTTTTTTCACAGTCACCTAATTCAATAATATCTTGAATCTTTGTACCGCCCTTTGGATACATATCATATTTTCCAGTCATTGGAGCATCTAAAACTCCACTTGTATCTGGTAACATTGTAAAATCTACACCCATAAGTTTTAACAATCTCTTTACTTCACGCATATCACCAGGATTGACAAATCCAGGTATTACGCACATTTTTCCATTTTTCACTCCAGTTGTTTTAGATAAACCTTTAATGAAACCTGAAACCATATTAGAAAATCCAGTAATATGTGATCCAACATAACTTGGGGTATTTGCATGTAACACGTATTTTCCTTCTGGAATATCTATATCCTCAATAAAGCCTTTTAAGTCATCACCTATAGTTTCCGATAAACATGTAGTGTGAACAGCAATTATTTCTGGATCATACATATCAAAGATATTTTTTACAGCAGTTTTAATATTACTACCACCACCAAATACGCAGGCACCTTCACTAAATGATGAACTCGTTGCTATAGCTGGCTCCTTAAAATGTCTAGATAAGACTGTTCTGTGGTATGAACAACATCCTTGTGATCCATGACTGTGTGGCATACATCCATGAACTCCAAGAGCTGCATACATAGCACCAACAGGTTGACATGTTTTACTAGGATTAATAGTAATAGCTTCTCTTTTCTTAATTTCTTTAGGAGTTAAATCTAACATTATACCTCACCTCCAAATGTTCCTTCTAAAATTGATTCTGTTTTCCATGGAGCTACAGTGTATCCCCATGCTGGTGTATATAAACTCATAGTTAAATCTCTACCAAAGTTTACAGCACCTCTAAATCCTGCATAAGGTCCGCTATAATCATAAGAGTGCAATTGTCTTGATAATACGCCACCTTTTTGAATGATATATTTATCCTTGATACCAGAAAAGAACATATCAACTTTTAATTGTTTAATGAATTCTTCAGTTTCAAATTCATTTAAATCATCAACTACAATTGTACCTTTCTTCATATCTTTCATCATACCTGGATAATATTCTAAGTTAATTATTTCTTTCTTTAATTCTTCTAATTCCTCGTCAGTTTTTACTGGTCTGTATTTATCAGCAATCTTTTCTACTTCTAATACTTCAATGTTCTTTAAATCTGCATCTTCAACTATAGTTGGTATAACTTCTCTACCTTCATAGTCATCTCTATGAGCAAATTCAAAACCTGCAATTAATGTTTCTACGCCTAAATCATTTAATAACATTTGATAATGGTGAGACCTTGATCCACCAACATATAAACCTGCAGTTTTTCCAGTAAGCTTGCTTCTATAATACTCCATAGGTTCTTTAAGTTCTTCAAGTTCTTCTGCTATTACTTGTTCAGTTTTAGCTGTTATTTCTGGATCATTGAAGAATTTAGCCATATCTCTTAAAGTTCTTACTGTACAATCAACACCTATAAAATCAACTTTTATCCATGCAGTTCCATATTGAATTTTCATCATTTCTGCTATATAATTAATTGAACGGTGACACTGAACTAGATTTAATTCTGCACAATGAGCTTTACGTAAATCGTCAATACTACAATCACCAGTCATGACAGATATTACTTCATAGCCTATTTTATCAAGAATTCTTTCTATTTCCCAAGCGTCACCACCTATGTTATATTCTCCAAGAATATTGACACTATGTTTGCTTGTTTTGTATTCTTGAGTACCTATTACTGATTTAATAAGTTTGTTATTTGCAATATGGTGACCAGCTGATTGTGACACACCTTTATATCCTTCACAAGGGAATGATATACAATCAATTCCATATAATTTTTTTGTTTCTTCTGCAACAGCTGGAAGGTCATCTCCAATTAATCCAACTGGACATGTTGCACATATAAATATTGCTTTTGGATTAAATATATCTACAATTTCCTTAATTGCTTGTTTTAATTTCTTTTCTCCGCCGAATACTATATCACTTTCACCTAAATTTGTACTAAAACAATATTGAATGAAGTTTCCATCACCTTTTTGTGGTAAAGCCTTATTTCTTCTTGTTCCCCATGAATAATATCCACATCCTATTGGTCCATGAGTTAAAAGTACAATATCCTTTAATGGTCCAAGAACAACTCCTTTACATCCTGCATAACAACATCCTCTATGTGTCATAATTCCTGGTATAGTTCTTCTATTTGCATCTATCTCTTGTGTTTCTTGTTCAAGTTCAAGCATATGTTTTTTTCTATTTTTGTAGACTTTTGCACTATATTTGTCTAAAACGCTATCTACTTTACTCATTTTTTCACCTCCATATATTAGATGGCTTCATCGCCCGCTTGTCCGTCTCTTACTCTGTATACTTCTTCAACTGGTATTACAAATATCTTTCCATCTCCTGGAGTCCCAGTCGAATTAATATCAATTACTGTATCTATTACTGTTTTTACTTCTTCATCTTTTACTACTAATGTAATAAATCTCTTAGGAATTAATCTTCCTCTTTCTGATAAGTTTTCTCCATATGGTGTTGGTGGTATTTCCCCAGCTTCCATATAAGCTTCAACTAAAGCCTTATCTATGGATTTTTTACCTCTTCCAAGTACTTTTCTGCAAGTAATTGATGGGAAACCAGCTTCAGCAAGTGCTTCTTTAGTTTTATTAACTTTATTCAAACGAATAATACACATAACTTCTTTCATAAAGCTACTCCTCCTAATTTTATAATAATGCTTTCCCGCTACTTACAGTGTATGCTTCTTCAACTGGTGAAACAAAGATTTTACCATCACCAAAAGCACCTTTTTCTCCTGTTCTAGAATTTCTCATTATAACTTTTATAACATCATCTTTATCTTCATCTTTAACTACAATTAAAAGCATTTCTTTAGGTAATTCATCATAATGAATTTCACCTACTTTAATTCCTTTTTGTTTACCTCTTCCATATACGTTCATTTTAGTTACCTCTGGAAACCCCGCATCCAATAATTCTGAAAGTACAGTGCTAACCTTTTCTGGTCTTATTATTGCACGAATCATATACATATCTCTCTATCTCCTTTTATTATATATTTTGCTTTTAGATGTTATTTATTTTGAACATATACATTTCAAATTTTTTATCCTAGATATCCATTAAGCCATATTCCATTAAGATTTCTTCTAATCTCTCTTGTTTCATTGGTTTTGGAATAACAAACATTTTGTTCTCATTTATATTCTTAGCTAATGTTCTATATTCATCTGCTTGATCTGCTTTTGGATCAAATTCTATAACTGTTTGTTTGTGTATTTCAGCTCTTTGAACCATATTATCTCTTGGTACAAAGTGAATAAGTTGGCTTCCAAGTTCTTTTGCAAAAGCTTCTAATAAGTCTAATTCTTTATCAACTTTTCTGCTGTTACAAATGATACCGCCTAATCTTACTCCACCAGTTTTAGCATATTTTTGAATACCTTTTGAAATATTGTTAGCTGCATATAATGCCATCATTTCTCCAGATGCAACGATGTATATTTCTTGAGCTTTACCTTCTCTGATTGGCATTGCAAATCCACCACATACAACGTCTCCTAATACATCATAAAATACATAATCTAAATCTGGTGTATATGCTCCTAATTGTTCAAGCATTCCTATTGAAGTAATTATTCCTCTACCTGCACATCCAACTCCTGGTTCTGGACCGCCTGATTCAACGCATCTAATATTTCCATATCCTGTTTTCAAGATTGCATCTAATTCGATTTCGTCTCCTTCTTCTCTTAAAGTATCTAGAACTGTTTTTTGTGCTAAACCTCCGAGAACTAGTCTTGTAGAATCCGCCTTAGGATCACACCCTACTATCATTATCTTCTTTCCCATTTCAGCTAAAGCTGAAGTTAAGTTTTGTGTGGTTGTAGACTTTCCTATACCACCCTTTCCATAAATAGCTACTTGTCTCATATAAGTTTCCTCCTCTAAATTAAAATAAGTTTTATATAAGCCCATTTGGGACATTATAACTTCTTTGATGTAATATAACTAAATTATTGTAAAAAAAGAATCTATTCCTTAACTTGTTACAGTTACAATAGAATAGACTCCGTCGTCCTTCATTATAATAAAAAAAATCTAAGATTTAACTTCCTCATTGAGTTAATTCTTAGACTTCATTGCCTTAATGATAGGTAAATTGTTTCTCATTTAGTTATTAAAACTATAATATCATAAATAATTAGTTTTGCAAGCTTTTTTTGAAATTTCTATTACTTTTTTAATGATAACGATATATTATTGATAATATATCAAAAATATTCGTATTTTTAAAGCTTAAATGAGTCTTACTTATTTATATCACCACTAAGTGTGAATTTTTTTTCTCCAAACCGCTTTATTTCAAATTTATTCTCAGCAATTTTATACTCATACTCGTCATCTATTATTACTTTATTATTTTTAAATTCAAGTTTTAATGTTATTGTATCCATAACTTCACTATTAGAATATAATCTAATTTTCTTAGGAGAATGAAAAATCTTATCACCTTCTTTAGTTAAAATCGTTATAGTACTTGTAGATGTAATAAGAGACTTAATAGATCCATCTTCATAAAAATTCAAGGAATTACTATCACCATGAATTCCTAACGCATTTATATCATAAGCCTCAATTTCTCCTATAGGCGTATTTATATTAATAGGTCTAAAAGGTTCACAAGATTGAATTTCTCCATTTTTATACAATGAAAATCCTATTCTTCCTATAAAACTATAATTATCAATATTTAATTTAATTCTTTCTTTGGGCCATAAAGTGATACTTTTTAACTCCTTAGTTCTATAAAAATGCAGTGATATTATCTTAGCTTCAAAGGATGAAAATTTAAAATCAAATTTATATGGCTTTGCTAAATTATATTCATCATCTTCTGACCAATACCCAGACAATTTTCCATCTAATAAGAATAATCTATTAATCTGCCCTTCTTCATAAAATGTTATTTTTTCTACGTCAAATTCACCTAACACTGTATTAATTTTATTTGATTCATTTAGCGATATGCTTTTTATATTTCCACTCCTAAATACTTTTACAGGTGGAAATTCTTTTCTTCTCTCATCAGAAAAACCATATAAGGGTATTAATCTATAACCTGAAATATCCAATTTACTTTCTTCCTCAACTTTATACGCTTCCGGCTCTCCAGTATAATAATAGCTTGCAACAATTGCATCATTTAAAACACCATATTTAGTTTTTATTTGTTCCATGATACTTCTCCTCCATTCTTATAAAATTAATTTTTTTCAATTATTACTTTGTAATCATTTCTTCCGATTTCACTAACTTCTAGTTTTATTTCTCCATTATCTTTCTTATTAACTAACCACGGCGGCACATGACAGCAGCGCACCTCAATTCTTTCAACTTCCTCTTTTTGAAGATATGGTATTATTGCTTTTTTAGATGATAGCTCTGGATTTATTAATTCTAATTCCTGTAGATCTATCAAATAATATCCATCTGTAAGTTTTTTTCCTACTTCTGCTTCCTTTGAATCTTCCTCTTCCTGATCATTTTCTTTTTTTATAATTTCATCTAAATGTTCAATAGGATTTCCTTCTAGCTCCCAAACACTAAAATCCTCCGTATAAAAAACACTATATGGAATTCCGAAAGCTTTAGTTACTACTATAATTTTACACTCTCCCATCTGCTTTACTAAGTTCTTATACTCTTCCCTTATTTCATTTAATCCTTTTATATTGCTTGTCCTATTAATTGATATCTCCTTCTTAATCTTCCACTTTCCTTCTTGCTCAAATATTTTTACATACTTAGCATCTTCAAAGGAACTTATATTGTTTTCTTCATTAAGAAATACACCTATTTCATTCATAACATCACTCCTTTTCATATTTTTAAATAACACAAAAAGACGCAGTAAAATTACTGCGCCCTTGCACCTATGTGTATTCATTTTATATTATAATTTATGTTTTAGCAAGTATTTTACCAATGTCCTTTAAATTATAGCCGCCTAAACTTTCTATTTCTCTTTTAAATTCTTTACTTTGAATTGTATTTATTACTAATTTATATATTGGATATTTTAAATCAGCTTCTCTAATAACCAGATCATATCTTTCTTCCTGAATTGGTATAAAATCAATATTAGTAACCTGGCTTGCTGCTTTTTCATTTCCAATTCCAACATCACCCTCGCCTCTAGCAATACTTCTAGCTACAGCGAAATGGGATTGTCTAACTGTATTATATCCATTAATTTCCTCACTCTTTATATTATTAACTCTCAATTTTTCATCTAACAAAATTCTTATTCCTGATCCTTTTTCCCTATTCACAATAGAAACATTCCTCTTCAGTAGATCCTTCCACGTAGTAATCTTATAGGGATTCCCTTTAGCTACATAAAACCCCACGGTTCTATAAGCTAAATTAATAAGCAAACAGGGTATTCCCGGGAGCATTTTCCTAACAAAAGCAGTATTATATTCATTAGTATCTCCATCCCATAAATGTGCTGATGAAATAGCTATTTTATCATTGTATAAATCATAAAGACTTGCATAGCTTCCTATATTTGATCTTAAAATTCTTATATCATTAACTTTTTCTCTTATATTTTCTGCTAAAATATCTAAAATTATATCTTGCCCTGATATTATAATATCCTTATTATTTTCTGATTTATTTAATTCTTCATCTTTAAATTGCTCATTGTCATTATAATATTCATTTTTTAATCCTGTCATTTGACTTTTATTTATCTTATTTATTTTTTGACTATTAATATAGGTCTCAACATCTTCTCTATCTATTCTTAATTTCTTGCCTACTTTATAGCCAGGTAATTCTCCTCTTTTTACTAATTCATAAACAGTATTTTTGGTTATTTTTAACATTTCAGCAACTTCTAATGCTGTTAGGGATTCTTCCTTATCCATAGAACTTCCCTCCTTCTCTATAATATCTTATTTTAGCATTTAGGAGTAAGAATTTCTAGTAATTCATAATTTACCTAATTTAATCTAGACCAATCAAAATTAAAAATATGAATTTAATTCTAATAATAATTTATTTACTTTATTATTCTTTATAAAATCCCATCCTAACCAATTTAATTTGTAATTATTTTCCTTTAGATATTCTATATAATCTGTTGGATGTGGTAATGATGCATTTTTACATATATTTCTTACCTCTTCACTAAGAAAAAATTCCACAACTTTTTCTAAGCTTTTTGTAATATCGCTTTGAACCAGCAAAGTTATCGGACTAACTATTGCACCTTCTTTGGGCCATATAATTTCAGCATTTTTATTATGTTTTAATAATTTTGCATAGAAATATGGAATGACACTTATTGTTGGTGAATTCTCAAGTCCTTTCCCTATGTTTTTTACCATTTCTGCTGGATGTCCACCAAAACCAACAAGCTCCATTAACTTTTTTATTCCATCCATACCATAATCTTTATATATAGCTAAAAGAGTTGTTTCACAATACTTTCCTTGCTTTCCTCTTATAGCAACTTCTTTTTTGAACTCACTATTTAAAAGTTCTTCCCATGATTTAGGAATATCTCTGTTATTTAATTTAGTTAGATCCACTACCATAACTAAATAGTTTAATGCCATAATATAATAATTGCCTTCTAAATCACTAAATTCATCTTTATTTTCTTCAATTAACCTAATTTTTTCAAAGTAATGGTCGTGTATAGCTTTTGTTCTAAAATCTTCTCTATAAAAGCTATTTACTCCAGCACTTATAATAATTTTAGGTAATTCTTCTTTAGATGGTATATGCGACGACTCATCCATCCACATAACATCATAATTAGCATTACCTTCCACAAGATATTTAAAATCACACTCGTTTTCCAAATTATTTACCATTTGATTAAATTCAGCTTCTATTGGTACTTTAATAGGACATGGTAATAGTCCAAGTACATCATATTCTGATTTATCAATAATATTTTTTATCTTCCCCATACTTATGCCTCCAGTCATTTATACAATTAGCAGTTAAAACTTTAAAGCATTACTCTAACATTGCTTTCCGAAACCTTTTCACTCTTTATTCATCTTCCTCAAAATATTCTTTCATATTCCAGTCTATTATTTTTCCATTTCTTAAAGCATTTCTAAGCTCTAACATCTTATTATCAATTTGTTTCATAATCTTTAAATTATCTTTCTCTTTCTTTTGAGTCGTTATTATTTTACTTATAGCTCCATTTTTTATTATTATTCTTTTATCTCCAAGCAATGCCAATATGGGATCGTGAGTAGATACAAAAACTATTTTTCCCTCTTTAACTAATAACTCCAGCGCTCTGCTTCTATCTACTCCTGCATTTTCAATCTCATCAATAAGAACAATTGGAGAAATACTTAAAAACGCTGTATCCGCAATCATTAATGCTCTAGACTGTCCACCACTTAATGATGTTATAGGCGCATCATAATCGAACTGTTCTCCTGCAAGCTCATTTGCATATTTTATTATTTTATCAGTAATTACTGTAATTCCGTTAATTTCCCTACTCTTAGCATGCAATTGTATAAATTCTTCCACTGACACATCCATTACAAAATTCATATTTTGAGATAGCTCCGCAATCAGCTTCCCGTCATTTATATTTTCGCCATTTATCCTTATAATCCTTCCTGTTGGTGTATCCCCCTTTGCAATACACTCGATGTCTTCAAGTAACCTACTCTTTCCTGAACCAGTTGGCCCGACTATGCAGATTACTTCCCCACAGCTTATTGTTAATTCTATTTCTTCCTTTTTTCTATTTTTATCATATCCACCTATTATAGTAATAGATTTAATAATTGCATTACCTGCTTTTTTTATTTCATCTTCATCTCTCAAGTAATTCTCCTTAATTTGAGTTTTACCTTTAGATTCTTGAAAATTAATTTTTTTTGTATTACCAGTTTGATAATCTTCTCCTATTATTGTTTCTCCTAGACAATATGAACACAATGCTGATGGCATTGTAAACCTCAATTTCTCTCCCTCAAGGCTTTCTATTGACTTAGCTTCTTTTAGATATAAGCTTAATTCATAGGCGCCTTGTCCAGTAAGACCATTAACATATACTATTTTTGCTTTTGTATTTATTTCTCTAATCATAAAAGCAAATACTTCTCTTTCAGCCTGAGATACTATATCACCTTTAGTTATCACTATAATATCTGCAAATTTTAACATTGGTCCAATTTTTTTTGGAGTATTTACTCCAGATAAATTATCTATCACACATACTGCTAAAATATCTTTTATATGAGGTGAACACCTATTGCACAATCCTGCACTTTCACTTATTAATAAATCAAAACCTTTTTCTATACCATGCTTAACACCATCATCGATATTACTTATATAGAAATGATCAGGACAAAGGTTTCCAGCCAACCCTACCATAATATCAATTCCTGCTTTCTTATAAAGTAAATCATCATAAGTTGTCAGACAATCAAATTTGATTACACCAATTTTTTTCCCATCACTTTTTAAACATTCAATAGCTTTCAATATAACAGAAGTTTTTCCAGATGATGGGGGTCCTGAAAATGTAACAAATTTCACACTTATCCCCCCATTATTTGTGATAATTAAATATATTTCCTTTATTTAACTTTTCATAAATTTGTTTTTTTATTTTTAACTCCCAACCTATATCATATTTATATGAACTCCCCTCACTTATCAATACCATCCTCATACCATAAATACTTTTTTCTTGTATTATAATCTGTTCATCTCACTCCTTTACTTTTAAATTTCACAAAAAAAGCTCCCAAAGAATCTAATACATATGTATTCTCCTCTTTGAGAGCTTAAATATAATACCATATTAAAACATAGCTAAACATGATTAAACATAACTTTATTTATTATAATAACACCATAAATTAGTTTGTCAATAGTATTTTATAAATATACATTTAAAAACACTTTTCTTATTTTAATTGATATATTAAATATATTTTTTACATATGATTATTAACTAGATAATACAATTAAAATATTTTAATTATATTGATTTTTAATATAATTAATGCTAGTATAATTAATAAATCACAATAAAACTTAGCAAAACATTATAAAACACAACATCGAATTTAATATATGAATGTGAGGTTTTATTTATGAAAAAAAGAATTATTTTGTCTACATTAATGACCTTGATTTTATCCGTATCAATTATTTCATGCAGTGCACAAAAAGCTTCAACTACATCATCTAAAGACACTTCCTCTAGCGAACCTGCAGTTGAACTAAATATTTCAGCTGCTGCCAGTTTACAAGAAGCAATGGCTGATATCCAAGCTGAATATCAAAAAGTTAAACCTAATGTTACTTTAACTGTTAACTTTGGTGCTTCTGGTTCTTTGCAACAACAGATAGAGCAAGGTGCTCCTTGTGACATTTTTATTTCAGCAGGTCAAAGCCAAATGAAAGCTTTAGATGACAAATCCTTATTACTTGAGAATACTAAAAAAGACTTAGTTAAAAATGATTTAGTTATGGTTGGTCCAAAGGATACCACTTTAACAGGACTTTCAGATTTAACTACTGATAAAGTTAAAAAAATTGCTGTTGGAGAACCAAAAAGTGTTCCTGCCGGACAATATGCAGATGAAGTTTTTCAAAATCTCGGTATCAAAGATGCTATAACTCCAAAACTCGTTTTTGCTAAAGATGTAAAAGAGGTCCTTGCTTGGGCAACTTCTGGTAATGCTGATATTGGGTTTGTATACAAAAGCGATGCTTTAAGCAGCAACGATGCAAAGATTATTGACACAGTTCCGGAAGACAAGCATTCACCTATAACATATCCGGTTGGAATAATTAAAGCTAGTAAGAATCAAGATGCTGCAAAAGCCTTTGAAGATTTCTTATATACTGATACCTGTAAAAAGATTTTCGAGAAATATGGTTATGGCTTAGCTTAAAATGATAATTTAATTTATTTTGTACATTTAGGCACATATAAAATTTATAAACCGAAGATGGTTATATTTTTAATGTGCCTTTATTGTATATTTATGTAAGGAGGAATTAATATGGATTTTGCCCCCCTAAGGATTTCTGTTGAAACAGCTGTTCTTTCAACCGTAGTAACATTTTTTTTAGGTATTATAATCTCTTATTGGATGGCAAATTTTAATGGAAAATCTAAAGGAATAATTGATGGACTGTTTACCTTGCCATTAATTCTCCCACCAACTGTCGTAGGTTTTTTTCTATTACTGATTTGCGGTAAAAATGGCCCTATTGGTAAAATATTAGAACTTTTTAATACTTCTATAATTTTCAGCTGGAGTGCTACAGTAATAGCTGCTATCGTAGTATCTTTTCCAATGATGTATAGAACTACTCGTGCAGCCTTTGAACAAATAGATATAAACATTCTTTCTGCTGCTCGGACTCTTGGCCTTAGTGAGTTTAAAATATTTTATAAAATTTCTATTCCACTTGCTATGCCCGGTATTATAGGAGGATTAGTTCTATCCTTCGCTAGAGCTATAGGTGAATTTGGTGCAACCTTAATGTTAGCTGGAAATATTCCTGGCAAAACTCAGACTATGCCTCTCGCTATATTCTTTGCTGCTGAAGGTGGAGATATGGAAAAAGCGCTTCTTTGGGTAATTATAATTGTTGTTTTATCCTTAGTCTTAATATTACTAATGAATTATTGGGCAGAGATTCAACTAAAACTTATGGGAAGGAGGTCATAACAATGTCATTATATATTGATATAGAAAAGCATCTTTCCTCTTTTAATTTAGATGTTCATTTTGAGCATGAAAATGGAATTTTAGGATTTTTAGGTGCATCTGGTTCAGGAAAAAGTATGACCTTAAAATCAATAGCTGGGTTAGTAGCTCCTTCTCAAGGCAAAATAGTAGTTAATAACAAAATATTTTATAATTCTGATGCTAAAATTAATCTAACTCCTCAAGATAGAAGGGTTGGATACTTATTTCAAAATTATGCTTTATTTCCGAATATGAATATCATTGATAATATTGAGATTGGTGTTTCTAACCTAAAAGATACAGAAAAAAAAGCTCTAAGTAAAGATTATATTAAAAGACTAGGTCTTTCTGGATTGGAAAAGCGTTATCCATGGCAATTATCCGGAGGTCAACAGCAGAGAGTTGCCTTGGCTAGAGCACTGATAATTTCTCCTGACATACTACTGTTAGATGAGCCTTTTTCCGCATTGGATCAGCACTTAAGAAACAATTTAGAAAAAGAATTAATGTCCATGTTAAAAAATTATAATGGCAATGTTATTTTTGTAACTCATGATATAGCAGAAGCATATAGAGTCTGTGATGATATTATTGTTTATGAGAACGGTAAATCTCTAAAAAAAAGAGAGAAAAAAGAATTATTCAAACATCCCAAAAATCTTTGTGAAGCAACTTTGACAGGATGCAAAAATATTTCCAAAGCAAGAAAAGCTGGAAAATATACTATTTACGCTGAGAATTGGGGCCATGAATTTATAGTGAATAATGAAGTTCCTGAAAATGTTCAATATATATGCATACGAGCCCATGATATAGAAATTTGCAACAGTAACACTAATAGTAACACATTTTCATATCAGGTGGATAATATTATAGAGAATCCCTTTGAATATACTTTATACATGAAAAATAGAGATAATCCTATTTCAACTTTAATTGAATATAAGCTCGAGAAAAAAAATATGACGTTCTCTTTAAATGATACCATTTCTTTAACCTTTTCAAAGGACAATATATTTTGCTTTTGAATCTTTCTTAAAAAGCAATATTTATAAAATAGTATTACAAAAAAGTAACGAAGAATCACTATATTAAGGATTCTTCGTTGTTTTCTAAGTATTAACAAATATAATACTAAGCCATAATCATAACTGATGTAGCTTTAATAACTGCGGTAGCATCTGATCCAACCTTTAATTCCAAATCTTTTACTGCTTCCATAGAAATAGTAGCTGAAATAACTACATCCTTTGTAATTTCTATCTTCACTGTTGCATTGACTGCTCCTTCATTTATCTCCAAAACTTTTCCTTTGAACTGATTTCTTGCACTTAATTTCATTATTATCTCTTCCTATGATTTAAATTATCTTTATTATATATTATGTATTAGAACATTCAAATATATTTATTAGAATTTTATGAAATTATTTATTTTTTTTCATATTTATGTAATATTATTTTCATAATTATTTATAAATGACTATCAATTTTTTCTTATTGATCTAAAAAATATATTTAATTATAAAATTGCCACCGACTTAAAATGTTGGTGGCAATTTCTCAACTTTTTCAATATGTTATTTACGTCAGCAACTAAATATCAAGCTCTTGGATGGGTATGCATGTATATATAGTTAATTTTATCGTTGTTTATAATTTCATAATATGTGTCCATGTATGTTAGAACTTGGTTACCAAGTAATTTCTGCACCGCTCTAACATTGGCTCCGTTTTGAAGTAAATGAACTGCAAATGAGTGCCTAAAAGTATTTAGATTCACATCTTTATCAATACCTGCTTTTCTAGAATATTCCTTAACAATTCTCCAGATTCCTTGTCTTGTAAGTTTATTCCCATTTAAATTCACAAAAAGATTATTTACTCCGCACTGTGCTATTTTATATCGTATACTCAAATACTCTACTAATGCCTTGCATGCACTTCTTCCTATAGGGATAAGTCTTTCAAGATGTTTGTTATCTGTACATCTAACAAAATTCAAATCAAGATTAACATCATCTACATTTAATCCAATAAGTTCAGACACTTTCATTCCAGTAGCATACATTAATTCTAATAGTGCATTATCTCGTATGCCTTTAGAACAATCTTTTTCTACTACCCTGATTATTTTATCTACTTCTTCAATGGTTAATATCTGTGGCAATTTTCTATTATTTTTAGAACTCTTATATTCTATTTTAGGGATTTCATTTATTAATGCTTCACTTTTTAAATATGAATAAAAATTTCTGAGGCTAATTACTATTCTATTTATAGATCTTTCTGATTTTCCTTGGTTAATGAGGTTTTGTATATAAGACATAATTGTTAATTTATCACTCTTATATAAATCAATTTTTTTTC
Source organism: Clostridium sp. DL-VIII (assembly GCF_000230835.1). Lineage (NCBI taxonomy): Bacteria > Bacillati > Bacillota > Clostridia > Eubacteriales > Clostridiaceae > Clostridium > Clostridium sp. DL-VIII. The sequence continues at coordinate 3,495,436 of NZ_CM001240.1, read as the reverse complement.
TATTTAAAAATTTAAGGTATAAACTAACATCAGTCACATATGCATATATAGTGTTTTCACTCTTACCACTTTCTAACAAATAATCTTTATAATTATTTATACTATTTATCATTATTATCTCCTATACCATTGATTAAGATTAGTATTCGACAAAATTGTCAATTTTCCTTTTTTTAATTTTTCATATGTTTATATTCTTCTTTATAAATAGAATTTTCTAGCCACAAATCTTATTAGAGATGGTGATATATAAGTTTCAATTAACATCCCAAATATAAATAGTACCCCAACCACAATTAACTTATTTAATACACCATCTAGAAAAGGATCCTTATTATTCATGCGTTTAAAGAACTTTCCCTTAAATTTTTCTGTAGAGATAGACAAACTGATGACACTTAACGCTATAAAGCATGGAATATATATTAAATTTTGAGGAATAACAGATGCTAAAGCTAGTCCAATTCCTTTTCCATCAAAGGTGGTTATGATAAAAGAAAAAGTATACCCGAGCGTAAAACCTTTTAATAAATCTAAAATTAATATTATAGGAGCTCCAAAAAAAGTTAAACCTAATATAAATATAGGTACAATGATTAATATATTTTTCTTAATAACCTCATAAAATAAATTTCCATAATTAACTGGTTGACTTCCTATTGAATTCGTAAAACTAAAAAAATAATTGGCTAGATCCTTTTTATCTGATGCTCCCATGCATCTAACAGTATAAAGTCCAAAAGATATCCCTAAACAAAACATGATTAATACAATGAAAAAATAAGTCTTCTTATCTCTAAACGTAGAATTTAGTTTACTAATTAAATAATTCATCTCTTATTCCTCCTTTAGTTACTCTACTTTATACTATGTTTAATGTTTCAAATTTATTCCCACACTTAATGATAAATATGTAAAATAACAAAAATAATTTTATCTAAATTTTAACTTTAAATTGAATGTTTTCTTATGAAATCAGGTTATTTTTTAACTTTATCAATTTTTTTTATTGACAACCTATAGAATTTTTTTTGTAGATAATTAAATATTTATTTAAAATAAAATAACCTTATGTTCATTAAAAATAATTTTAATGATGCACATAAGATTATTATCAACTTTATATATTATTTTTTGATTCAAATATTGTACTTCCATCCATTATCGTTATTGTAAATCATCAATTTTGCCATGCCACCTTTTTCAGCAGCTCTATTATATAATATAACTCCTCAATTCTATATTGAATTTTACATTGGCTGCAAAACTTTAAGTTTCTCATATGCCTTTTGAGCGTATGGCGTTGGCACTCCAACATCTCTCCCCATACGGCATAAATCTCCACAGAATAACTCAAGTTCAAATTTTTTGCCACGTGCAACATCTCTATGCATAGAACTTATGCTTTTCTTAGATAGACTTTTTAAAGTATTAATTGTAGTTTCATAGATATTATGTGGCAATTTAATACCTTTAATTCTTCCAACTTCTTCACATTCTTTAGCCACATTGCAAAAGGTTTCAAATTTCATTTTATCTTCAAGTATTCCTTTTACTTTAACATCATAATATGAATCTGTTACATTAAATGCACAGTTAAAAACATATTTATTCCAAGCCGCAACTTCAGCATCTCTTCTTACTTCACATATTATATTTGCTTTGGATAAAATATTATAAATTTTTTCTAAGTGTCTTTTATGAATAGGTCGATTTCTATTTGAAGATACTACAATTTTAGCATTCTTACTTGTTTGTTTTATTATGCAATCCGCTTCAATCTTTGAGCTAATATACATTACAGCATCTACTATTTTTCCCTTTCCTAAATACGAGTATAATTTACTTCCTCCGTCTACTCCATTAATAATTGGAATAATCAGCGTATGCTCATCTAACATTGGTAAAATAGTCCTTGCTGCCGCTTTTAAAGAATATCCTTTAACACAAACAAAAATAATATCCATAATTCCAATTTCACTTGCATTATCAGTTGCAAGGCTTGGATATACATTAAAACTTTCATTTAGTTCATTTTTTAAAGTTATACCATTATTTCTAATGCTGTTTAAAGTCTCACCCTTTGCTATAATATAAACATTTTCTTTACTCTTACAAAGCATTGCACTAATATATCCTCCAATAGCACCAATTCCTATTATTCCAATTTTCATAATGTGCTCTCCCTTTCTTATCAATTTTGACTTATTTCTCTTAACTTATTTATATTCTACATTATCTTGATGTATAATGAAAATATATATTAGTTATGAATACTATAATTAGGAGTTATATTATGATTATTGATTTAAATTTATATAAAACTTTTTTTACAGTGGCAAAGTATAAAAATATATCCCATGCTGCCGAAGTACTTTTTGTCTCTCAGCCTGCAGTAAGCAAATCAATAAAAACTTTAGAAAACCATCTAAATCTAAAGTTATTTTCCAGAAGTTCAAAAGGAGTAGCTTTAACACCAGAAGGAGAAATATTATTCAAACATATTAATAATGCTTTAAGCGAGCTTAGCTTAGGAGAACATATTTTAGAAAAACTTAAAAATAAAGAAATAGGAAATATTAATTTAGGTGTAAGCACTACTATAGGTAAAAGCTATTTTTTACCCGAATTCGAAAAGTTTACAAAAGAATATTCAGATTTTAAAATAAAAATCATAAATCGGCCTACTCTTGACACCATTAAACTAATACAAGAAGAAAAGTTAGATTTAGGCATTATTGGAACAACTTCAAATAAAGTTGATGTTAAATTTGTTAAACTTAAAGAAATGCATGATATCTTAGTTGCAAGTAATAGTTATCTGGAAAAATCAAATTTTAAAAATACAAAAGATATTTTTAATAGGGGTTCATTTATGTTGCTAGAAAATCCTAATGCCACCCGCGAGCATATAGATAACTACTTTGCTTCGCAAAATTTATCCATCACTCCAGACATTGAAGCCAGTAATATGGATTTTTTAATCGAATCTGCAAAAATCGGACTTGGAATTACCTCTGTAATAAAAGAGTTTTTAGATAGTGAACTAGAAAATAAAACACTTATAGAAATTCCACTTAAACATCAGATTCCACCTAGATACATTGGTGTAATTTATAAAAATTCATCTAATTTATCTATTGCAGCAAAAACGCTTATCGATTTCTTAAAGAAATAAATTTATATAAAGGAAAGTTTTTTAAATAAAATATTAGGCTCAACATCAAAATATGTTCTTGACAGCTTAAGCTGTCAAGAAATGGTTATTACATTCTAATAAAATTCTTCCTTTGTAGTAGTCTTTATTCCTTGTAAAATAGTGTCTGCGTTGAATTGCTTTAATTTTACCGTTTCTACCTTCAACAGCGGCATTGGTATATCTACAATGATGATAGTTAATTATTTCTTGTCTCCAGTTTTCAAAAGTAACCAAAGCACGTTCTACCTCAGGTATATTTAGTGAATGTCCTTTTTTACACCATTTATCAAATACATTTGTTGCCTGTATAACACTTGAACAACAGTCATACCACTCAATAAGTTCCTCTTTCCACTCATATACTGCTTTTAGGTCAGGTGATAATGACAACAACTGCTGGAGCATCTCAACCTCTTTTGATGTAAGATATTCATTCCGTTTTTCAAGTACTGATTTATTTCTTTTCAATACTGTCCGTGCCGCAGGAGTTAAATCACAACTTATGCGTTTTCTTACGCCTCTAAGAGCTTCCATAGCATAGCTATTAACATGAAACCTATCCGCAATACGTATAGCATCTGGGTATACTTCTTTTGCAAATGTGTGATAATATGGAGCCAAATCCATTACTATAGCAAAAGGTCGGAGCTCAAAAAGTTCTGGATTTACAGTCTTATGACTTCTAAGCTCTTCAAGTTTTCTTCCTGGAATTATTTCAAGTAATGTTCCGTTACGAAGGTCATGAATTCCAGTATTATAACTATGTCCTTTCCTTATAGCAAAATCATCCATTCCAAGTATAAGCTTGTTAGTGTTAGAACTTTCTAATATAACTTTTGCTTGCAATTGTGGAACAACATAGTCAATATAATTTTTATATATTCTTTCAACTGTAGAATATGGTATTTTCAATGTTCTAGCACAGTGAATAACCGTTGCTCCTGGTACTTTAGTTGCAATAAACTCTTGAAATTCATTAGTATAACGACTCTTTCCAGTCAGGAATGAATATTGCCATGAAAAAGAGGCATTACAATCCTTACAGGACATTCTTATTTTAGGAACCTTTAATATTACCTCGTTTTGAAATATAGGAAGATGCCTTACTCTTCTAATTCCAGATGAGCCTCGTCTTATTATTTTAAAACTCTTACAGCACGGACAAGGTTGAGTATATTCTGTAGGTTGGATTTCAATACAAATTCTATCTTCAAAACCATAGATAAAATTGATAACATTTATTCCTTGTAAATTTAATATATTAGTGATATCCTGTAATTGCATTTAAACTCCTTCAATTCTATTGGATTAGTCACTTATAGAATACAGGAATTTGAATGCATTTTTCATTTAATTTTATAATTATTTTATGTCAAGCACAGTTTTTAGTGTTGAGCCAAATATTATTTGTATGTTATAATTTTAGTTATTATGATTAAACCTATATTGGCACTTTAATTATAATAGATTTAAAATAAATATAACTTACTTATCAAGGAGGCAAACAAATGGCTTTTAAAGAAATTGAAATTAAGGACTTAAACATGAATCCTTTTACACTAATTGGCAATGAATGGCTGCTAATCACTGCTGGAAATGAAAACAAATTTAATACTATGACTGCAAGCTGGGGAAGCCTTGGTGTATTCTGGGGAAAAAATTCAGCTACAATTTATGTTAGACAAAGTAGATATACAAAAGAATTTATAGATTCAAATGATACTTTTACTTTATCTTTCTTTAGTGAAGATTATAAGAAGGCCCTCGGTATTTGTGGAAGTCTTTCAGGAAGAGATGTAAACAAAGTAGAAAAAGCAAATCTAACTCCTGTATTCGATGAAATTAGTCCTTATTTTAAAGAAGCAAAAATGACTATGATATGTAAAAAAATGTATCACACCGATATAGAACTTGCAAATTTTGATGAACCAAAATTTAATGAAACAATGTATCCTGATAAAGATTATCACACAATTTATATTGCTGAAATATTAAAAGTGTTGGTTAAGGAATAACTTTCTAATAAAAAAGCTTGCCTAAAAATGTCTTTAAGCAGGCTTTTTTATTACTTTAGTATATTCATAAGTTATGCTAAAGATCGTAGTTTTTCAAATATCTCGGAATGACTTTTTTTAATGTTAATTATTTTAAAATCATTGTTTACAAAAACATGTAATGTACTTCCTTTAGCAATTTCCTTTTTATCCTTTTCTCTAATTACTGAATAGCTAAATTCTACTTTAACTGGTGTCAATTCTTTAATCCAAGTTTTAATAATTAACTCATCTTCATATTTTGCACCAACAATATACTTACAGCTACTTTCAGCTAAAGGAATTAATATCCCCTTTTCTTCCATTTCACTATAGCTAATATTACTCCCCTTAATAAAATCTGTTCTGCCTGCTTCAAACCAAATCAAATAATTAGAGTGATGAACTATACCCATTTTATCTGTTTCAGCATATCTTACTACAATTTTTGTTTCGCTTACATACAATTTAGAGCACTCCTTTTTCCAGAATAATTAAATATATAAATTCTTTAACCTTTTACAAGTTCTGCAATTTTCTTGTTTGGATTTTTAGTAAATACACCTCCATGATAACATATAACTGTTTCAATATCATATTGAGTAAGCTTCTTTAATGATTTCTTTGCTTCATCTATATCGAATGTATATTCAGGGTTTGGTCCAACTAACTCACCATTTACTACATTTAACGCATCTCCTGTTACTAATGTTTTATATTTTTTTAAATAGAAACAAGTATGACCGGGCGTATGTCCTGGTGTATGAATTACCTTTATTCCCCCACAATAATTAAATTCTTCATTATCCTCAATAATCTTATCAACTTTAGTTTTAAGATTACGAATCTGTTCTAGCATTTCATTGCGTTTATCTTCCGGCATAGAATTAAGACGTTCTGCTGTAAATTTTATTGGTGTCTTTTCCCCTTCAATATAAGGTTTTTCACCAGCACTTGCTAATACTTCTATCTTATTCTTTGAATTCTGAGTTACACTAGCTAAACTGCCAATATGATCTAAATCATGATGCGTTATAAATATTTTATTTATCATTTCAAAATCCACACCTGCTTTTCTAACTTCTTCATAAATGTTTTCTAATTGTCCAGGCAACCCAGCATCTATCAAAATTACATTTTCATCGTCAAAGATAAGTGTAGGATTCATTCTTCTTTCTTGTATACCTAATTCAAGTACATGCAAACCTTCATAAATTTTCATTTTTTCGCCTCCTTAATATAAGATGATCATTTCACACTCAAACTATATTTTTAGATATTTATATTCTGTTGTTAATTTTTTATTTGAATAATCATCTTAACCTCTTCATTTTTAGTAGTGTATTATTATTATACTACAGAATTATATTTATTTACTTATAATCGTAAAATATCCAAGGAATAAGCTCCTTAATATTTCATGTATTGATATTCTTCTTTTTTATAATAATAATACTATAGTTATGTTTTATTTAAAGTTATCTATATAATTTTTCTACATATTATATATGAAAAAATCTTAAAATTATTGTTAGGAGTGATTTCTATGAGCAAACAAAATACGCCAGATGGTCCATCTCCAAAAATTTACGATACTGAAAAGATAATTGACATTCATTCATCAGAATTTGATCCGAGTTTTAATTCTAAAAAAGTTCGCCAAGTTAATAGTCATCTTTCTCCATCAAAATATACTAAGAATTCAAATAATAAGAATAATTTAAATTCTACTTCGGAACTGTCAACATTTGCAGGATATTCTGATTCCAATAAAAATAAAAAAACAAATGTGTATGATTATCATGGAAAGTTAAAATAATAAATTAATTACTTATATATCTTAATAAAATCATCAATAAAATACCGTTAGACACTTTTTACATAGGTATCTAACGGTATAACTAAACACTTCTTTTTGCTCCATATTCAATTAATATACTTTCAATCTTCTTATTTTTACATAAATTTAATGGTGTTTGTCCAGAATTATTCTTTGAATTTATATCTAGGCCTAAAGAGAGAATAACTTTTAAATATTCTTCGAAATCATCAAAATCACCACACATTACATAATCATCATGTAAAATAGTATTGTTACACTTATCGGTATGCTTGATATCTGCATGATAATTAAGAAGAAGATTCAAAAGCTCTACCGAAAAACTAAAATTACAATAAAAAATAGGAGTTTTTCCTGTTATATTTTCAGCGTTTACTTCAGATCCATTCTCTAATATTAATTTAATTACACTCATATTAGGTCTTATTCTTGCGCAGACTCTATGTAATGGTATCTCTTTATAATAACTTTGATTGCTGTTTATATCCGCACCATTTTTAATTAAAAGCTCTATTATTTCAAAGTAATTCTTTCCACAATTATCTATAGCAAAATGAAGCAGGCTCTTGTCGTCATATTTTTCATTAACATTTCCTCCATTTGTTATGAAGTTATTGAGTTCATCTAAATTCCCTTTTTCTATTATTTTCAAAATAGATTTTGGCCTTGAACCAAATAAAATTTCATTAATCTTCATGATAACTACCTCCAAATCACTTATTAATATATGCATATTAATTTAGCTTCTCAATTTATCTTCTCAATTTATAAAATCATTTTTTTAGTCTTATACTTTCTTTATATACAGTTTACCATATATTCTACGGATAGTTCAGAACAAAGTAAGTGCTTATACATAAATCATCTTTAATTACTATTACTCATTATAATTTTTCGTAAAATAAAAAGGTAGTTTAATTAACCACCTTTTATATTACCCCGCAACGTCCTACTCTGCCACACAGTCTCCCATGCAGTACCATCGGCGCTATAGACCTTAACTTTCCTGTTCGAAATGGGAAGGAGTGTTACCTCTATGCCATCATCACGAGATGCTAGTTCATTCCAAATCTCTGATTTGGTTAAATGAACTGTACACCAACGAACGAATGTGAGTTAGTGTTTCCTTTAAAAAGAAACTTTAATTCATACTATTCATTTGGTTTTCAGTATTCACATACTTGCTTGAAAAAACATTTTGTTCTTTCAAAATTGCACATAGTTACTTAATGTATATTACAACTTGATTATATTGGTCAAGCCCTCGACCTATTAGTATCAGTCAGCTAAATATGTTACCATACTTACACCTCTGACCTATCAACCTTGTAGTCTTCAAGGGGTCTTACTAGCTTATGCTATGGGAAATCTCATCTTGAGGTGGGCTTCACACTTAGATGCTTTCAGCGTTTATCCCTTCCCGACTTAGCTACCCAGCTATGCTTCTGGCGAAACAACTGGTACACCATAGGTCAGTCCATCCCGGTCCTCTCGTACTAAGGACAGCTCCTCTCAAATTTCCTACGCCCGCGACGGATAGGGACCGAACTGTCTCACGACGTTCTGAACCCAGCTCGCGTGCCGCTTTAATGGGCGAACAGCCCAACCCTTGGGACCTACTTCAGCCCCAGGATGCGACGAGCCGACATCGAGGTGCCAAACCTCCCCGTCGATGTGAACTCTTGGGGGAGATCAGCCTGTTATCCCCGAGGTAGCTTTTATCCGTTGAGCGATGGCCCTCCCACGAGGTACCACCGGATCACTAAGCCCGACTTTCGTCCCTGCTCCACTTGTAAGTGTCGCAGTCAGGCTCCCTTCTGCCTTTGCACTCTTCGAACGATTTCCGACCGTTCTGAGGGAACCTTTGGGCGCCTCCGTTACATTTTAGGAGGCGACCGCCCCAGTCAAACTGCCCACCTAACAATGTCCTGTCACCAGTTTCATGGCATCCAGTTAGAACTTCAATACTATCAGGGTGGTATCCCAACAACGACTCCTCCAAAGCTGACGCCCTGGTATCCCAGTCTCCCACCTATCCTGTACAGACAATACCGAAATTCAATGCTAAGCTACAGTAAAGCTCTACGGGGTCTTTCCGTCCAATCGCGGGTAGCGAGCATCTTCACTCGCACTACAACTTCGCCGGATTTGCAGTTGAGACAGTGCACAAGTCATTACGCCATTCGTGCGGGTCAGAACTTACCTGACAAGGAATTTCGCTACCTTAGGACCGTTATAGTTACGGCCGCCGTTTACTGGGGCTTAAGTTCATACCTTCGCTTGCGCTAAGTATTCCCCTTAACCTTCCAGCACCGGGCAGGCGTCAGCCCCTATACATCAGCTTTCGCTTTAGCAGAGACCTGTGTTTTTGTTAAACAGTTGCTTGTGCCTATTCTCTGCGACCTACGTTTCCGTAGGCACCCCTTATTCCGAAGTTACGGGGTCAATTTGCCTAGTTCCTTAACTGCAATTCTTCCGTCGGCCTTAGGATTCTCTCCTCATCTACCTGTGTCGGTTTGCGGTACGGGCACTACTTCTCTCTCTAGATGCTTTTCTTGGAAGCATGGAATCAGATACTTCGGTTCCGTGGAACCTTCCCCATCACGCCTCAGAATTGTTGGAACGGATTTGCCAATCCCAACTCCCTAAACGCTTAGACTAGCATCCAATAGCTAGCACATCCTATCCTTCTCCGTCACACCCTCGATATTAACGATGATAGTGGTATTGGAATATCAACCAATTGTCCATCGGCTACGCCTCTCGGCCTCGCCTTAGGTCCCGACTAACCCTGAGAAGACAAACTTTACTCAGGAAACCTTAGATATTCGGCCTGTAAGATTCTCACTTACATCTCGCTACTAATGCCAACATTCTCACTCGTAATCAGTCCACCGCTCCTTTCGGTACGACTTCAGCCCGATTACGACGCTCCTCTACCGCTCACGCAAAAGCGTGAACCCGTAGCTTCGGTGGTAAGTTTGAGCCCCGGACATTTTCGGCGCAGGATCTCTTGACTAGTGAGCTATTACGCACTCTTTTAATGAGTGGCTGCTTCTAAGCCAACATCCTAGTTGTCTTAGAAATCCCACATCCTTTTCCACTTAACTTACACTTTGGGACCTTAGCTGACGATCTGGGCTGTTTCCCTTTTGACCATGGAACTTATCTTTCACAGTCTGACTGCCGGACTGATAGTATATGGCATTCGGAGTTTGATAAGGTTCGGTAAGCGCTATGCCCCCTAGCCTATTCAGTGCTCTACCTCCATTACTCACATTTTCCGACGCTAGCCCTAAAGCTATTTCGAGGAGAACCAGCTATATCCGAGTTCGATTGGAATTTCTCCGCTATCCACAGCTCATCCCATGCTTTTTCAACAGCAACGTGGTTCGGTCCTCCACGAGGTTTTACCCTCGCTTCAACCTGGCCATGGATAGGTCACCCGGTTTCGGGTCTACAGCATGCAACTAGTCGCCCTATTAAGACTCGGTTTCCCTTCGGCTCCGTACCTTAAGTACTTAACCTCGCTACATACCGTAACTCGTTGGCTCGTTCTACAAAAAGCACATCATCACACACATAAGGTGCTTTGATCGGTTGTAGGCACATGGTTTCAGGTTCTATTTCACTCCCCTCCCGGGGTTCTTTTCACCTTTCCCTCACGGTACTGCTTCACTATCGGTCATCAGGTAGTATTTAGCCTTGGGAGGTGGTCCTCCCTGCTTCCCACAAGGTTTCACGTGTCTCGTGGTACTCTGGTGCAGAACTGCTCATTATAGTTTTTATTTACAGGACTATTACCTCCTACGGTCCAACTTTCCAGTTGTGTTCAATTAACTATAATTTCACGTTATGTTCTGTCCGCAACCCCAGAGATAAATCTCTGGTTTGGGCTCTTTCCTTTTCGCTCGCCGCTACTAAGAAAATCGATTTTTCTTTCTCTTCCTCCAGGTACTTAGATGTTTCAGTTCCCTGGGTTTACCTTCATAAAGCTATGTATTCACTTTATGATACATGGGGTTTCCCATGTGAGTTTCCTCATTCGGAAATCTTCGGATCTCTGACTATGTGCGTCTACCCGAAGCTTATCGCAGCTTATCGCGTCCTTCATCGGCTCCTGATGCCAAGGCATTCACCATGCGCCCTTTGTAGCTTGACCTTTTGCTTGCTTATTGAATCTTATCACTTCGTCAGCTGCAAAAATTATTCATTCGCGTACGCTTAAGTACTGCTCATTTCATAATTTTTTTGCTTCCTCGTGCTAAGCTCCAATAAGCTGCGCAAATTGGTTCGCATTTATAGTATATAGCGATATACACTATATGAATGCTTACAATTTGTTTTTAATCATTTCACAAAGAATATTTATTCTTGGCTTTGTTGTATTTTATATACATTAATCTATGTGCAATTTTCAAAGAACATTTGCTTGCTTATTACCGCCAATTGTTTCGTCAGCTGCAAATTTTACTCATTCACGTACGTGAAGTACGCTTCATTTCATAAAACTTTTGCTTCCTCGCACTTGTCGCTACTAAGCTACGCAATTTTGAAAGACTTAGTCTTTCAAAATTGAACAGAAA